>DATMOS010000154.1:0-5876 GCA_035568155.1 Verrucomicrobiia bacterium
ATCCTGACCATCGATAAAAATCTGGCCGGAATCGGGCTTGAGGAATCCCAGAATATGTTTCAAGGAAACGGATTTGCCCACACCGCTGCGGCCCATGATGACGCAGGTTTCACCGCGCTTCACGAAAAAACTGACGTCATCGAGAACGGGGCGGCCGTCGAAACCTTTGCTGACATGCTTGAACTCAAAGTAATTGGGCGCGTCGTTTTCCGTGGTGGTGTTAATGGTTTGAAGCTCGGGAGTGGTGTCCGCCGGAAGAATGGGCTCGGGAATGGGAGGAAGGTCAATCTCCGGCTTTGCCTCAGATGACTTCTCGTCACTCATTATTTTTTCTCTCCCACAAGCGCTGAGCTTCTTCAAAGTCAGCGGGCGTATTCATATTCCAGAATAAGCGCCCTGCGCTATCAAATCGTTTCCAGACCGACTCGTCAAGGACTTCCGTGCGCACTTCTTTCAAGGCTTGCGTCACTTTGCGGACGGCGCGATCAAAGACGTTTTTTAGGGCATCCGCTGCACTGGTGCGATAGCAGGCGCAGAGTGGTTCAGGACCATGCGCGGAATGCGGGAGTATGACTTGAATCTCTTTGTTCGATTCGCGCGCATGGGTAACTAGAAATTGGAGCCACCCAGCGGTGAGGAAGGGCATGTCGCAGCTTAGGATGAGATTCCATTCGGCGGAGCGATCGGTGGCGGCGGTATGTTGCAGCGCGGTGATGATGCCACCGAGGGGGCCTTCGCCGGGCCACTGATCTTCAATGATTTCGAGATTAGCGTCGAGATCGCGGTATTTCTGAGCACTGGCGACAACTGTAACGTCTGAGGCGCAGGTTTGCGCCAGTTGAACGATTTGCAGCAGCAACGGAGTTGCGTCAAAGCAGACGAGAGCCTTGTCGCGGCCAAACCGCGAACTCCCGCCACCAGCGAGAACATACCCGCGCACATTTGAGTTGGAAGGTGGAGACATGATTTCCGTGATTAGGGTTCGATCATATTCGCGATTACGCCTTGGGCAAACTACTAAGGGAAAGTGTCGACAGCCAGACAACAAGTTTGGCCGGAATAAAAAGGTTGAGGAACATCGCAGCATCGAAGGGATTGGGCCATTATAAGCCATGTGTTTTCAGTTGAATGAATATGAGCGTGACATACTAAGGTTTATCCCGGAAAAACGTTGACTTCACCTCGGACTCTGTTATATTAGCAGTCGACCGCGAGGAGTGCTAATTCCCTCTTCTCCGGTACAAACCGCTACATTTACCTACGGAGGTTTTCTCAAGATGGCAGTGAATCTTACACCGCTCCACGACCGTGTGATCGTGCGGCGCATTGAAGAAAAAGAAAGTGTGAAGGGTGGCATCATCATCCCGGACTCCGCCAAAGAGAAGCAGCAAGAGGGCGAAGTGATTGCCGTGGGACCAGGCAAACGGGAAAAGGATGGAGTTCACCCGTTGGACGTAAAAGTTGGAGATCGCGTGCTGTTCGGCAAATACGGCGGAACAGAAATCAAGATCGAAGACGAAGACTTGCTCATCCTGCGCGAAGAAGAGATTCTCGCAAAACTGGGTGGCCAGGCCAAAGCCGCAAAGAAGTAACGTTTCTCTAAGATTTAAGGAAAGAGTCGCCGGTTTTTCGAAGCGTTCGGATAAACCGGATAATTGGGGTAGCAGCAGTAACGCAGATATCCAGGCAATTAAAGAAAATTGAGTCAATCAATTAGGAGGAATTACCAGTATGGCGAAGCAGATAGTAACAGGTGAGGCGTCCCGCCAGGCGATTTTGCGCGGCGTGAACGCTCTTGCCGACGCAGTGAAGATTACGCTCGGCCCCAAGGGCCGCAACGCGGTAATCGAAAAGAAGTTCGGCGCGCCGATCATCACCAAGGACGGCGTAACGGTAGCGAAAGAAATCGAACTGCGCGATCCGCTCGAGAACATGGGCGCGCAGATGGTTCGCGAAGTGGCTTCGAAAACCAGCGACGTAGCCGGCGACGGAACCACTACAGCGACGGTACTGGCGCAGGCGATCTTCCGCGAAGGCGTGAAGACCGTAGCGGCTGGATCCAGCCCGACAGCTCTAAAGCGCGGCATCGAACGCGCGGTGGAAGTTGCCGTGGAAGAGATCAAGCGGCTACACAAGGATGTGAAGGGGGACATGATCGCGCAGGTTGGCACCATTTCCGCCAACAACGACAAGCAAATCGGCGGCATCATTGCCGAAGCGATGAAGAAGGTTGGCAAGGACGGCGTCATCACCGTGGAAGAATCGAAGACCATGGAAACGACGCTGGAAGTGGTCGAAGGTATGCAATTCGACCGCGGCTACCTGTCTCCTTACTTCATTACCGATCCGGAGCGCATGGAGTGCATTCTGGAAGACTGCCGCATCCTGATCCACGAAAAGAAAATCAGCTCGATGAAGGATTTGCTGCCTTTGCTGGAGCAGACCGCCAAGATGGGCAAGCCCCTCTTGATCATTGCTGAGGACGTGGAAGGCGAAGCGCTGGCCACTTTGGTCGTGAATAAGCTGCGTGGCACGCTGCAATGCGCTGCCGTCAAGGCTCCTGGCTTTGGCGACCGCCGCAAGGCCATGTTGGAAGATATCGCGACGCTCACGGGCGGCAAGGCGATTACCGAGGACCTGGGTCTTAAGCTGGAAAATGTGAAGCTTGAGGATCTGGGCCGGGCCAAGAAAATTACCATCGACAAGGACAACACCACGATCGTGGAAGGCTATGGCAAGTCCGCAGACATCGAGGGACGCGTCAAGCAGATCCGTTCGCAGGTGGAGAACACTACTTCCGACTACGACAAGGAAAAGCTGCAAGAGCGGCTTGCCAAGTTGGTCGGCGGAGTGGCGGTCATCAAGGTGGGCGCCGCAACCGAAACCGAGCTGAAGGAAAAGAAGGCTCGCGTTGAGGATGCCATGCACGCGACCCGCGCAGCCGTCGAGGAAGGCATTGTTCCCGGCGGAGGCACGGCGCTGCTGCGCTGCATCTCGGCGATCGACAAGCTGAAGCTGCAGGATGACGAAGCGGTTGGCGTCGGCATCGTGCGGCGCGCTCTTGAAGAGCCAGCCCGCCAGATCGCACACAACGCCGGAGCTGAAGGCGCTGTGGTGATCGGCAAGGTCCGCGAGTCGAAGGAAGAGAACTACGGTTTCAACGCGGAAACCGGCGAGTACGGCGACATGGTGAAGATGGGCGTTATTGACCCCGCCAAGGTTACCCGGCTCGCGTTGCAGAACGCGGCTTCGATTGCCGGCCTGATGCTCACGACGGAAGCGCTCGTCGCGGAGATCAAGGAAGACGATAAGAAGTCGGCTGCGGCCGGCGGTGGTCCAGGCGGCCCCGGCGGTATGGGCGGCATGTACTAAGAGAACGGAAACAATTGATGTGAAGAGGGGCGCCCGGGAGACCGGGCGCCCTTTTTTGTTCGTGTGGGCGAGTACCGTGCCGCCGATGTGCGAGGCGGCTTGCCTAGGCTTCGCTGGGTCTGGTAATGTCTGACAGCTTTTGAAGCGTCGAGAACGGCTTCCAGGGGAGCCATTTCATGACAGGCGTGTTGCAGCGGTTATTGCCGCGTGAGGAGGGGTTTTATCACCTCTTCGTAAAGCAGGCGGACAATATTTTTGTGGGCGCAAAGGCGCTCCTGGAGATGCTTTCGCACTACACCGGAGTGCCGGAGCAGGTGCAAAGCATCAAGGCCATCGAGCACGATGGCGACGACATCACGCACAGTATTCTGACCAAGCTGAACCAGACGTTCATCACGCCGTTTGACCGCGAAGATATCCACGAGTTGTGCAGCCAACTGGATGACGTTATCGATTTGATCGACGCGGCGGCAAGCCGCTTTGTGCTGTATCGCGTGGATGTGGTGCGCCCGGGGACGATTGAGCTGGTAAAGGTGCTGGTGTCCACCACAGCGGAGGTGGCGGCGGCGGTGCGGGACCTGGAATCACCGGAAAAGGCGCTGAAACATTGCATCGATATCAATCGCTATGAGAATGAGAGCGACCGGTTGTGCCGCACGTTGATCGCGCAATTATTCGACGAAGAACGGGACCCGGTGCAGATCATCAAGTGGAAAGAAATCTTCGAAGTAATCGAGACCGCCGTCGACAAGTGTGAAGACGTCGCCAACGTGATCGAAGGCGTAATCCTCAAAAGCGCGTAACCCACCGATGGAATTTTTAGCGATGTGCGTTGCTAACGTGAATGTGTGTGGTGATGTGGCGGGCTACGGCCATGCTTATGCGCCGGATTATGTGACAAAGAGTTGCAGCTGTGGATAGCTTTAACCTGCTGTTGATGGTCGTCGGACTCACCCTAATATTTGAATTTTCCAATGGCTGGCATGACGCAGCGAATTCCATCGCGACGGTGGTTTCAACGCGCGTGCTGACTCCCTTTCGGGCGGTAGCGTGGGCGGCGTTCTGGAATTTTGTGGCGGCTTTTGTGTTTGGCACGGCGGTGGCGAAGACCATTGGAAAAGGGATGGTCCACATTGAGATGGTGAACCAGAAGGTGCTTTTAGCGGGGCTTCTTGGGGCGATCACGTGGAACCTAATCACCCTGGTCCTGGGATTGCCGACCAGTTCGTCGCATGCGCTGATGGGCGGATACGGCGGGGCGGCGGTGGCCAAGTCTGGTTTTGGGGCGTTGATTTTGAGCGGCTGGACGATGCCGGTGATGTTTATTTTTTTGGCTCCGGTGATTGGGTTATTTGTGGGCGCGGCGGTAACAATTGTGACCAGTTGGATTGTGCGGAAGCAGCGGCCGCGGCGCGTGGACAAATGGTTCAGGCGATTGCAACTTCTTTCGGCGGCGGGGTATAGCCTGGGGCACGGCACGAATGACGCGCAAAAAGGCATGGGAATTATTACCACCGCGCTGGTGGCGGGAGGCGCGCTGAGCACGTACGCGGTGCCATATTGGGTGATTCTTTGCTGCCACCTGGCCATGGCCGGCGGTACCATGGCGGGGGGCTGGCGCATCATTAAGACCATGGGGCAACGCATTACCAAGTTGACCCCGTTTGGCGGATTTGCGGCGGAATCGGCGGGAGCCCTGACGCTGATGGGTACGGCGCACTTCGGTATTCCGGTAAGCACTACTCATACGATTACCGGGGCGATTGTGGGAGTGGGCGCTACGCGAAGGCTTTCTGCAGTGCGCTGGGGAGTGACGAGACGGATTGTTATCGCGTGGGTTCTGACGATACCCGGCGCGGCAGTGGTGGGAGCGGCGGTATTTCACGGGATACAGCTTTGGTTGAAGTGAAGTTTAAGGCTATAAAATCGGAATGGAGTGCGTATCGCTGTAACTTTGGTGACGGGATTTGAGCATGGCTGAAAACAGATCACATTTTGCGACGGTGGAGGAAGCGGTCGAAGAAATTCGCCAGGGGCGCATGATTGTGCTAGTGGATGACGAGGACCGCGAGAACGAAGGCGACCTGACCATGGCAGCGGAGAAAATTTCTCCGGAAGCCATCAACTTCATGTCCAAGTATGGACGTGGATTGATCTGCCTGACGCTGACGGAGCAGCGCTGCGACGAATTGCATCTGCCGCTAATGTCGCCGATCAATACCTCAGTGCATGGCACGGCATTCACCGAAGCGATTGACGCGCGCGTGGGTGTGACTACCGGGATCAGCGCATCGGACCGAGCCATCACGGTGCTTACCGCGATTGATCCGAAAACGAAGCCGCAGGACCTGGCTCGGCCCGGGCACATGTTTCCGCTGCGCGCGCGGAATGGCGGAGTGCTGGTGCGCGCGGGACAGACGGAGGCGTCGGTCGATCTTTCGCGCATCGCAGGGTTGAACCCTTCGGGCGTGATCTGCGAGATCATGAATGAAGACGGCAGCATG
>DATMOS010000155.1:0-23788 GCA_035568155.1 Verrucomicrobiia bacterium
AGTTTCATTTTGAAGTGACTTTCCTGCCGGCAGATCGTCAAAGCCTACGTTCCGATTCCGATCTTCGTGCCATCCCCGAGCAACATCTCGTGCTGGTAGCGGACGACAATCCAATGAATCTCAAGATGCTAAAACGCGTGCTGCTGGAGTGGGGCATTCCGTCGGTTACGGCGTTGGGCGGATCGCAAGCTTTAGATATTTTTCGTGGGCACTCGCTAAAGAATCTCGATTTCTCCGCCGCCTTGCTGGATATAGATATGCGGGATTTTGATTGCCTGCAGTTGGCGGAGTTAATCTCCGCTTCACCGGGCGGCACTCAGATTATCGCGATGATTCGTTCGCCGCTGGACGGCGAACGCGCAAAAGAGTGCAAGCGTCTAGGAATTCGTACCATCTTAAAACCGCTGCGCCGCCTTCCATTGTGGGAGGTTTTGCATAGCCAAAACGCAGGGCTTCTAGCCACCTCGAGTGCAGCCGCGTCTTCCACAGCTATATATAAGACCGCCGGTGCCAGCAGACTTCGCATTTGCTCGCGGAAGACAACATCGTGAACCAGCGTCTTATCTCGCGAATCCTCGAAAAGATGGGACATACCGTTGTAGTGGCGAATGATGTGCCGCAGCGCTTACCGCGTTGTCGCAACAGCAATTCGATCTAGTAGCCATGGATATGCAAATGCCAGTTATGGATGGGCTCGAAGCTACACAAAAAATTCGCCTAAGCGAATTAGGCACAGCGCGTCATCTGCCAATTATCGCGATTACCGCCAACGCTTTTGACGACGACCGGCGGAAATGCTTTGAGGCGGGCATGGACGGCTACGTGGTAAAACCAGTTAGCCCCAAGGCTATCGGTGATGAAGCGACCAGAGTTATGGAGCTCTTCAGGGAGCCGCAACCAGAACCGCTCCAAAAGTGAAGACATAAACCTGGAGGGAAGATTGGGCGTTGCTGATGGAGGCCCTGTCCGCTGGTGGGACGGCAAATCCCATTTTCGTCGTGTTTCCATCCTCTGCCGAAATGATAGGTTGTTAGCCAACTGATTTCATTGCCTTTAGTAGTTGGAACAAAGGCGGGGTAGTTGCGTTTCTAAAGATATCAAATCTATGGATATTCAACGTCCTTCTAACGCTCGCGCTAAAAAGATTCGCCGCATCTTGTATGCCACGATCGCGATTCTGCTCATTGCCGGTGTGACCTTCGGTCTTTCCCGTCTGAAGCCCGCTGCACCTTCTGTCGACCGCGCCACGGTGTGGACCGATGAAGTTAAGCGCGGCCCCATGCTTCGCGAAATGCGCGGCCTGGGCACCCTGGTTCCCGAAGAGATTCGCTGGATTCCGGCACAAACGGAATCGCGCGTGGACCGTATCGTGGTTCGCCCGGGCGCCATCGTGAAGCCCGACACCATCATTCTTGAACTGAGCAATCCCTCGCTGCAGCGCGACGCTCTTGATGCTGAATATCAGCTCAAGGGAGCGGAGGCCGATTACGAAAATTTGAAAGTGCAGGTAAATAGCGAACTGCTTAATCAGAAGGCCCAGGCCGCCTCGGTGCGCAGTGAGTACGAACAAGCCCATTTGCAACATGACGTGGACGACAAACTCCACCAGGAGGGTCTGGGCGCCGACGTGACCGCAAAGCTCTCCAAAGTAAAAGACGAGCAATTGGCCATTCGCGCACAGCTCGAAGATCAGCGCACACTGATCGCGAGCGACTCAGCGGTGGCAAGACTTGCGGCACAACGCGCACACGTCGATCAGCAGCGCGCGCTGTATCAACTGCGTCGCAGCGAATTGGATGCCTTGCATGTGCGCGCAGGCATCGATGGAGTGTTGCAACTGCTGCCGGTGGATGTTGGCCAACACGTGACGCCCGGAACGAACCTGGCGCGCGTAGCCGATCCCAAGAAACTGAAAGCGGAAATTAAGATCGCGGAAACTCAGGCCAAAGATGCGGTGATCGGGCAAAAAGCAACTGTCGATACGCGTAACGGGGTCGTCACCGGGCATGTTTCGCGCATCGATCCGTCGGTGCAGAACGGAACAGTGACCGTGGATGTGGTGTTCGACCAGCCGCTGCCCCAGGGCGCGCGCCCGGACCTGAGCGTCGATGGCACCATCGAAATTGAAAATCTCAAAGACATTCTGTATGTCGGCCGGCCGGTTCACGGGCAGTCCGACAGCACCGTGGGAATTTTTAAGTTAGATGAAGACGGATCGGATGCTACCCGCGTCAATGTAAAGTTGGGTCGCAGTTCGGTGAATACCATCGAAATCGTTTCGGGTTTAAAAGTCGGGGACAAAGTAATTCTCTCCGACATGTCTGCGTGGGACAACTTCGATCGCATTCGTTTGAAATAGTGAGTTGGTTCGTTCGGGAGCGCTGACGGTGCAAACGTTCTGGCAGGATGTGCGATACGGCCTGCGGATGCTCGGGAAAAATCCGGGTTTTGCTAGCGTTGCGATCCTTACGTTGGCACTGGGTATCGGCGCCAATACCGCGATTTTTTCTCTGATGGACCAGATTATGCTGCGACGCTTGCCGGTGAAGAGTCCCGACGAGCTGGTCATTTTGCGTTCTCCGGGCCGCGGAGAGGGCCATGTCTGGAGTGACGGCGACGGCGCGCAGTCGTTTTCCTACCCAGCTTATAAAGGGCTGCGTGATTGCCCCGCGGTGAATGGAATGCTGGCGCGTTTTGCCTTTGATGCCAGCATCGCTAGCCGAGGGGAAACGGCGGAACGCGGGCTTGGAGAACTTGTCTCTGGAAATTATTTTGACGTTCTAGGCGTGCACCCTGCTTTTGGGCGCCTATTCACCGCCGACGATGATCGCGTACAGGGCGGTCATCCCTACGTAATCTTGAGTCACGCTTATTGGACGCAGCATTTCGGCGGGGATCCCGGAATTTTGAACCAGACCTTGCTCGTCAATAACACCCCACTGACGGTAATCGGTGTGGCGCAAAAAGGATTTGATGGCATCCAGGTTGGGCAGACTCCGAACATCTTCGTGCCCATGATGATGAAGCCGCAGATGACCCCCAACCGGAACGGCCTGGATGATTGGAACGATGCCTGGCTGGCGATTCTCGCGCGACGGAAGTCCGGACTTTCGTGGACACAAACGGAAGCGGCTCTGACCGCGGCGTATCATCCATTGCTGGAACAGCAACTTGCAACGATAAAGGGCTGGGACCAAAAGAAGCGTGCGCTCTTTCTCGAGAAGAAAGTCCTTCTGCTTCCCGGTGCCAGTGGCAGGCGAACGGTGCAAACCGATTCAGGACCTGCGCTGCTTACTTTATTCGCGCTGGTTGGTTTGGTTTTGCTGATTGCTTGCACCAATGTCGCAAATCTTTTGTTGGCGCAAGGTGCGTCGCGCCAGCGGGAGTTCGCTATTCGAACCGCCATGGGCGCAAGCCGTGGCCGCATGATTCGGCAATTAGTGATCGAAAGTTTGCTCTGCGCCACAGCCGGCGGCACACTAGGATTGGTCGTTGGTCTGTGGTTGATGAATATTCTGACGCCTGAAGTCGTCGCGTCCGGTGTTTCGGGGCTGTCGGCGAAGCTTAACGGGACAGTTCTGGCGTTCGCCAGCGGCACTACCCTTTTGGCCGGACTTCTTTTCGGATTGATTCCCGCTTGGCGCGTCACACGCAGCAGTGTTACCCAGACTCTTAAAGACCAGGGCTCCACCGGTTCTGTAGCCCTCTCTCACGTACGCTTTCGCAAGTTTCTGGTTGCCGGTCAGGTGGCATTTACGTTATTGCTGCTGGCGGGAGCCTGCCTTTTCACCAAAACGCTTTGGAATCTGCGCAGCCAGAGCCTTGGTCTGGACACTACGAATGTAATTACGTTTTCGATTTCTCCCGCGCTGAATGGCTACGACACCGCTCGCAGCATCGCGCTGATCGACCGGATGCGCGAGCATTTCGCGGCCCTTCCTGGAGTGAAAGCGGTAGGTTCCTCGGAGATTTCCAGTCTAACCGGCACGGACATGGGTGCGAACATCACTGTCGAAGGTGGCCCACAGCTTCCAGAGGATCAGGAACATGTCCTGTATGACCCGGTGAGCCCGGCATACTTTTCTACTATCGGAGTGCCGCTGGTGGCCGGGCGCGAATTTGATGCTGGGGATACGAATTCGCGCGCCAAAGTTGCGATTGTCAACGAAGCCACGGTCAGGCGCTTTTTTCCCAAGCGCGATCCGGTGGGGTCACGCTTCGGGTTTGGCTCTGGGGATGCCGTCAAACCGGACACACTGATCGTCGGAGTCGTAAAGGACAACAAGCAGGATCACGTTCGCAGCGAAATCGCGCCCTACATCTTCCTGCCATATGCGCAGCGGGAAAAATTGAGTGGCATGACCTTTTACGTGCGCACCCAGCAAGATCCGCTGCTCATCGCTGACGAATTGCGCGGTAGCGTCCGCGATCTGGACCCCAATTTGCCGGTCTACGATCTCAAGACCTTTCAAAAAGTGGTGGATGAGGACCTTCTCGCCGAGCGCCTTATTGCCGGATTATCGGCCAGCTTTGGCATTTTGGCCGCGTTGCTAGCCGCCATGGGTATTTATGGCGTGCTCGCCTACCTGGTCATTCAACGCACCCGTGAGATTGGCATTCGCATGGCGCTGGGCGCCGCCACCGGACAGGTACGCACGCTAATTTATAAGGAAATGGGGTTCATGGTCGTCGCGGGCGCGCTGGTGGGATTGCCGGTGGCCTATGCGCTGGCGCGATTGAGCGAATCCTTGCTCTATGGAGTGCGCGCCAACAACATTGGGATTTATGCAGTGGCTTTAACTGTGATCGCCGTGATTGCCGCCGCAGCCTGCTACCTACCGGTGCGGCGGGCTACGCAAGTCGACCCCATGGTGGCCTTGCGTTATGAGTAGCGGCGGAACTAAATCGGGCCTGTTTCGTATCAACTGGTGCGCATAGAAGTTTCGAGGAGAAAACGTGATGGAATCAAACGACACCCTGATCAAGATGGAAGGCGTGAAGAAGGTGTTCTACACCGATGAAGTAGAGACTCACGCGCTGTCGGAAATTCACCTGGAGATCCAGAAGGGTCAGTACATTTCCATCGCCGGACCATCTGGCTGCGGCAAGTCGACGCTGCTCTCCATTTTGGGTCTGCTGGATTCGCCTACCGATGGACAATATTGGCTCAACGGTCAGCCGGTTTCGAAGCTGACTATCAGCGAACGGACGCGCATTCGCAACCGCGAAATCGGATTCATTTTCCAGGCCTTCAATCTTATCGGCGACCTCACTGTCTATGAGAACGTCGAGCTGCCGCTGACGTATCGGGGCACGGGCACGGCCGAACGCAAGCAGAAAGTCCAGCGCGCACTGGAACGCGTGGGCATGGCGCACCGCCTGCGTCACTACCCTTCCCAGCTCTCTGGAGGTCAGCAGCAGCGTGTCGCCGTGGCGCGCGCGCTGGTTGGCGATCCCTTGATCTTGATGGCGGATGAGCCTACCGGAAACCTGGATTCCAAGAACGGCGAAGCGGTGATGGAGCTGTTGCGCGATCTGCATCGCAACGGCGCGACCATCTGCATGGTTACCCACGACGAGCGTTATGCCAACTTCGCCGAACGCAATATACATTTGTTTGACGGACGCATCGTGGATGAAACCAGAGAAGTCAGCGTCGGCGCGTAAATTTTTAGGCTAGACATTTTTTAGGCCAGCCATTCTTAGCCACTGAGGCCTTTGTTGATGGACACCATCCGGCAGGATATTCGTTTTGCCTTACGCATGCTTTGGAAACACCGCTTCGCGACCTTCGTTTGCGCTGGAGCGCTGGCGCTGGGTATCGGCGCCAACACCGCGATCTTCAGCATGGCGGAAGCCTTCCTGCTGCATCCCGTTCCGCTGGATGAAGTCAATCGCCTCGTAGCTGTGGTGGATTCGAAACCGCGCCAAAATATCGAAAAGACCGCCATCGCAACCGCCACTTACCTTGAATGGCAGGAACAAGCCCGTTCGTTTGACCGGCTCGGCGCTTATTCCTGGGATGGCGTCAATTTCACCGGCGACGGCGCAGCGCAGAAAATTCAAGACTTCCTGGTAACTCCGAATTTTTTCTCGACGCTTGGCGTGCAGCCACATCTCGGCCGCGATTTTCTTCCGGAAGAAGGGAAACCTGGAAAAAATCGCGAACTGATCCTGAGTTACGGACTCTGGGAACGCCGCTACGCCGCAGATCCCAAAATTCTGGGCAAGGTCGTGAAGGTCGACGGAAAACCGTTCACGATAGTCGGCGTCATGGGAAAGGGTTTCGACTTCCCTATGAGCGCGGAGGCGTGGCTGCCCATGGCGTTCGACGCTAAACAACGCGTCGACCGGGATAGTCGTCCGTTATGGGTGATCGGGCACCTGAAGCCCGGGGTTTCCTTCAAGCAAGCCCAGGCAGAAATATCCACCATCGCACAGCACCAGGCGGCAGCGTATCCGGACGCGTACAAAGATTGGCAGTTGCGGGTCCAACCGCTCGGTGAATTCGCCACCGGCGATCTCACGCGTCAGTACACTTTGCTGCTGCTTGGCGCGGTGGGGTTCGTGTTGTTGATCGCTTGCGCGGATGTCGCCAACGTGCAATTTGCGCGCGTGTCTGGACGGCAGAAGGAACTCGCGGTGCGCGCCGCTATGGGTGCGACTCGCGGGCGCATCGTTCGCCAACTGTTGATTGAGAGCGTGATGCTGTCGCTATTTGGCGCGGCGCTCGGGATTTTCCTGGCGCAGTGGATACTTAGCGTCATTCTTTCGCATATGCCGCCGGACATCGCGCGCTACATCGCGGGCTGGAAGTCCATTCGCCTCGATTTTGGCGCTTTCCTTTTCACGTTTGGCGTGGCGCTGGCTAGCGGGCTGCTTTCAGGCATCGCACCATCTCTCATGAGTTCGCGCACAAATATATCCGAAACTCTGAAGGAGAGCGGACGGGGCGCTTCCTCCGGACGCGCGCGGCATCGCTTGCGCAGCGCTTTGGTGGTTGCCGAAGTTTCCTTGTCCCTGGTTTTGCTTGTCGGCGCGGGCCTGCTGGTAAAAGGCTTTAATGCCCTGCTCACGGTGAACCAGCAGTATCATCCGGAAACGCTGTTAACCCTGAATCTGAATTTGCCCGAATTGCAATACCCGCAGAGGTCTGCGCGCGTCACGTTTCACGACCGGCTGCTGCAAAGTCTTTCTAATATTCCGCAAGTGCAATCTGCCGCGCTGGCCACTACAGTTCCATATGGCAATGGCGGCGGCACCGACGCGGATCGCTTCTTGGTAGAAGGTCGACCAGTAGAGCAGCGCGAAGAATCGCGGACCGCCATCATGGAGACCGTTTCGCCAAATTATTTTGCGGTGATGAGCATCGGCTTGAGAGACGGCCGGGTATTCACGGATTCGGACGGTGACGGCACTCCACCAGTCGCAGTCATCAGCCGAAGCCTCGCGAGCCGTTATTTTGCGGGCGAAAATCCGTTAGGTAAAAAAGTTCAGGTGGCGGGCTCAAAGCCGGAAGTGTGGCTAACGGTGGTCGGCATTGTGGAGGATGTGCGTTACAACTGGATCCAGAAGGACGCTTTGCCCACCCTTTACCGGCCTTATCGTCAGAATCCCACTTACTACACCACCGTTGTTTTACGCACCGACGACTCCCCAGCAAAGTTTACGTTGGCAGTGCGCAGCAAAATCGCGGCTATAGATCCGGACCTGCCGATCTACGAAGTCAAGCCGCTTAGCCAAGTCATTACCGAATCTATTGTCGGCATATCGTACGTGGCGGCAATGATGGCGGGCATTGGGATCATTGCACTGGTATTGGCGTCGGTTGGCGTGTACGGAGTAATGTCTTACTCGGTGAGCGAGCGGACGCACGAGATGGGGATTCGAATGGCCATGGGCGCATCACAGGGCGCCATCAACCGACTTGTGGTAGGTAATGGAATGCTACTAACCGTTATCGGCATTGCCATTGGTCTGCCCGTGGCGTTCGCACTGGCCCGCGCGCTATCCAGCCTGCTTTTCGGCGTAACAGCGAGCGACCCTTTTGCTTTCATAGGCCTGCCGCTGATTCTTGGCGCTGTCGCGTTTTTAGCTTCTTATCTCCCCGCTCGCCGCGCTGTGCGCATCGATCCATTGACGGCTCTTCGCTATGAGTGAAACAATTTGTTTTTACTGCAACGCGCATGCGCTGTACTGCTAACCACGATCGTGAAAGGTCGATAAGAGGAGCGATGTGGAACCTTTAATCCAGTTCACGAGTCTCGAAAAGTCTTACGACGCTGGCGGCAGCAAATTTTTTGTCTTGCGACGCATCAACCTGGCAATTCAACAGGGCGAATTTGTAACCATCATGGGCCCTTCGGGCGCGGGAAAATCCACATTGCTTAGCATTATTGGGATGCTGGATAGTGCCTGGACGGGCCAATATTACTTCCTTGGCGAAGCTGTCCACCAACTAAACACCAAAAAGCGCAATGAACTTCACAAGGCTAACATCGGGTTTGTCTTCCAGAGCTATCACCTGATCGACAATTTAACGGTTTTTGAAAATCTGGAGGTGCCGCTCTCGTACAAAAATGTTCCTCACAAGGAACGGGTGAGCCTGGTGTGCGATGCGCTGGACCGCTTTCATATCGTAGGAAAAAAGGATTTGTTTCCCAATCAGCTTTCCGGCGGCCAGCAGCAACTGGTAGGTGTGGCTCGCGCGGTTATTCTGCATCCCAAGTTGCTGCTCGCCGACGAGCCTACAGGCAATCTGCATTCCGCGCAGGGCGACGAAATCATGCAGCTTTTCAAAAAATTGAATGATGCAGGCACCACCATCATTCAGGTCACGCACTCGGAGCGCAACGCCGCTTACGGCAATCGCATCATCCAGCTCAAAGACGGCTGGGTGGTAAACGAAAGCGCCGCCGCGACGGTTCAATCCGCATAGCTTTGAAAGAGCTTTCACGTGCGATGCGGAGCACCGGCAATATCAGTGCTCGCGTTCTTGGTTCCCAATAACGAAACTGGAATAGACTCCTTCATCAAATGAAAGCTGCCGCCAACCAGTCCTATCGCGTCTTGCTGGCCGACGATCAATCCGATATTCGCGACGCTCTGCGTTTGTTGCTGAAGCGCGAAGGATACGAAACGCACGGCGTAGCTTCGCCTGCCGACGCGCTCGCGGCCATCGAATCGCGCGAATTTGATGCCGTGCTGATGGATTTGAATTACGCGCGGGACACCACTTCCGGGCAGGAAGGCCTGGACCTGCTCACGCGCATACAAATGCTGGACAGCACGCTCCCGGTCATTGTGATGACCGCGTGGAGCAGCGTGGAGATCGCGGTGGAGGCCATGCGACGCGGCGCGCGCGACTTCGTGCAAAAGCCCTGGGAGAATATTCGACTGCTCTCGATTATTCGCACGCAAATTGATTTGCGCCAGGCGTTGCGGCAAGCTTCGCGCCTGGAAGCCGAAAACCGGCTGTTGCGCGCCGAATCGCGTCCAACTTTTCTTGCCAAGTCTCCAGCGATGACCCCCGTGCTCGACCTGGTCGCGCGCATCGGTCCATCGGACGCTAATGTGTTGATCACCGGCGAGCACGGCACCGGCAAGGAAGTTGTGGCGCGAACACTGCATGCACTTTCTAACCGTGCCTCGAAACCCATGGTTACCGTGAACGCCGGAGGCCTTTCCGAGGGAGTGTTCGAAAGCGAGCTTTTTGGTCACGTGAAAGGCGCTTTTACAGATGCGCGATCCGATCGCGTAGGGCGTTTCGAACTTGCTGACGGCGGCACCCTTTTCCTGGACGAAATTGCCAACGTGCCGTTAAATCTTCAAGCCAAGTTGCTGCGCGTTCTCGAAACTGGAGAACTCGAACGGGTAGGTTCGTCGTCCACCCGCCGCGTCGATGTGCGTGTGCTCGCGGCTACCAACGTGGACGTAAACTCCGAAGCCGCCGCGGGGCGCTTCAGGCAGGACCTGCTCTTCCGCTTGAACACTATCGAAATCTTTATCCCGCCGCTGCGCGAACGCCGCGAAGACATTGACCTGCTCGCGCACCACTTTGTTCACGGATATTCTCAGCGTTATCGCAAAAATATAGCCGGCTTCGACACCGCCGCCACCGCCGCGCTGCATGAACACCTCTGGCCCGGGAATGTACGCGAGCTCGACCACGCCGTGGAACGCGGCGTACTGCTTTCCGCCGGACCGCTGGTTCGCGCGGCCGATCTTGGACTGCGAGCCCAAGCATCGACGGCGGCGGCGCGCCTCGAAGAAATGCCGCTCGATGAAGTGGAACGCCATCTTATCCGGCGCACGCTGGCGCGCCACGAGGGCAACGTTAGCCAGGCGGCCAAGGCGCTGGGCCTAAGTCGCAGCGCGTTGTACCGTCGTTTACAGAAACACGAATTAGGATGAGGCGCCTCTCTTACGAACGCCGCATTCAGCTTCTGGCGCTCGCTGCTGGCCTTCCCGGTTCCTTTATTGCGCTAATTTTGCTGTGGACAGGCTCGTTTTCGTCAGGGTCCGCGTGGACACTCACATTTCTCATCCTTAGTCTTTGGCTCGGCTTCGCGCTTTCTCTGCGACACCGGGTGGTCTTCTCTTTACAGACTTTGTCCAACCTCCTGGCGGCCATGCGCGAAGAGGACTTCTCCATCCGCGCTCGCGGCGCGCGCCCTGATGACGCCATGGGCGAAGTGATGATCGAGGTCAATGCTCTGAGCACCATGTTGCGAGAGCAGCGCTTAGGTGCGTTGGAAGCTACGGGCCTGCTCCGTACCATCATCGAAGAGATTGACTTGGCTATCTTTACCTTCGATCATCAAGCCAAGCTTCGATTGGTCAACCGCGCCGGTGAACGCTTGCTGGGGCGCCCACTGGAACGCCTTCTCGGTTCCACGGCCGTGGAACTGGGCCTGGGAGGATGCCTGGCAGGAGAATCCGCGCGAACCATGGACCTCGCCTTTCCCGGCGCGTCGGGACGCTGGAGTATGCGTCGAGGGTCGTTCCGGCAGGGCGGCCTGCCTCATCAACTTGTAGTCCTCAGCGACCTTAGCCGCACGCTGCGGGACGAAGAACGCCAAGCATGGCAGCGCCTTATTCGCGTGCTCGGCCACGAGCTCAATAACTCGCTTGCCCCTATCCAATCCGTAGCTCAGGGATTGGAAAGCGGGCTGAATGCCGCCAATCAATTGCCAGAACTGCAAGCTGGGCCCGCAGCACCGATCCTCCAGGATCTACAAGAGGGCCTAGCCATCATTCGTTCTCGTACGGAAGCTCTCGGACGATTCATGGCCGCTTATTCCCGGCTGGCGAAGCTTCCTAAACCTAAGCATCTGCCCGTGTCGGTTGGGGATTGGGTGCATCGGACCGCCAAGCTGGAAACCCGCGTCAAAGTCTGCATAAAGGAAGGACCTCAAGCCGTTATCTCCGCGGACGTCGATCAATTGGAGCAACTGCTAATCAACTTGATTCGCAATGCGGCCGACGCGGCGCTCGAAACGAATGGCGGCGTGCAAGTTGGTTGGATAACGCAAGGCTCGCAAGTGGAAGTCTGGGTGATCGATGATGGTCCCGGTATTGCTAATACCGCAAATCTGTTCGTGCCGTTTTTCACCACCAAACCAGCTGGCTCCGGAATAGGCCTGGTTCTCAGCAGACAAATTGCGGAAGCCCATGGTGGACAGCTGACTCTCGAAAATCGAATTGACGCTCGAGGGTGCGAGGCCCGCTTGCGTTTGCCGTTCTAGTACTCGCCCCTTTCGTTCTTTTTAAATTCTTCGAAAGATTTGCCCAAGTCGTTATCACCTGTCCTGGTGCAGGTTGCACCTTGTTCAAGATTTGCACCCCAGTACAGTAGCGGCGCTGTGGCAGCAACCCGTAGCCTGCACATGCTACGGGAAACGGTGCCTCTCCGATTTCCCGAAGTAATAAAACCCTGGGATAAAAACTTTGAACGTTGACATGCAATACGGGCCCGAAAATCACGGCGATTGGAAAATTTGGAAAGCGCTTTTAATTTTTGTCATTTTGCTGGCCGCGGTGATTACCAATGCGGCTTCGGCACAGGCTGTGAGCTGTGAATATTCTTCCGGCTCGTGGGCCAACACCGCCTTGTCACAGGGACAAGGATCCACATTCCGCGTCACCTACGACGGGACACCTTCGAGTTCATCAGCGAACTCTATCAGCGGGCTGTCGGACGGCTCCGCGTGGCAGTATGACAACCTTGCCACGGGAGTGCGATTTAATCCCAGCGGAACGATTGACGTTAGAAATGGTTCGGGGTTCACGGCGGCCGCCAATATCGGCTACCAAGCGGGCGTCACCTACCATTTCATTTTGGACGTAAACGTTTCAAGCCACACTTACAGCGCCTATGTGGTAATCCTGTCGCGGCAGATCACTTTAGGGTCAAATGTGGCATTTCGTTCCACGCAGAGCTCTGTCCCCTTACTTAATACCGTGGGCGTGATGAGCTCTTCGGGTGGCCTCAGCATTTGCAATATCACTCTTTCATCCTCGCCGACTACCATCGCGGGATCTCCATCGACGCTGGCCGCCAACGTCAGCAGTTTAAATTTTGGCAGCACCGGACTAGCCGGTAGTGCCCAACGAAGCGTGACATTGACGAACACCGGGAGTTCCAGCGTTACGATTTCAGGCGTCTCTGTTTCCGGAGCTGGATTTACTGCCGGCGGCAGCGCTTCAGGTCTTACCGTAAGTCCCAATCAGACCGCCACTGTGAGCGCCACGTTCTCACCCTTCACTTTGGGAAGCTTGGCGGGAAGTCTCACCATCACTAGCAACGCCAAAAATTCGCCCATAACCGTTGCGCTGTCCGGCACCGGCGTGTCGTCCTCTGCGCATTCGGTGGCACTGACCTGGACTGCCAGCAGTTCGTCCGTAGCTGGTTACAATGTTTACGTCAGTCCCTCTTCAGCCGGGCCGTACTCTCTATTGAACTCCTCGCCTGTGCCAAGCACTAGCTACGTAGACACGAACGTGCTGGCCGGCGACACTTATTATTTCCGCATCACGTCCGTAAGCTCCTCATATCAGGAGAGCGCTCCTTCGGCGGCCGTTCAAGCCATCATTCCATAAACATCTCGTCGCTTTCATGCAACTGCAGCATCCGCGTCGAGAAAATTTCCAAATTAACGCCACCGCGCGTCACTGTATTTCGCTGGTGAAACGCCTCAGGCCTCATTCGTAGCGCAGCGCCACGATGGGGTCTACTCGCGACGCCCGCAGCGCAGGAATCACACACGCCGCAAACGCTACCGTTGCCAGTGTAGCTGCCACGCCGATGAATATCACCGGGTCTCGAACCGGCACGCCGAAGACTAAGCTCGAAACAGCGCGGCTCAGCGCCAGGCCTCCCAGCAATCCTGCTCCAATCCCAATCAACACCACAATCATTCCTTCGCGAATTATGAGGTGCCAAGCGTCGCGAGGCGTGGCGCCCAAAGGCCATGCGCACACCGATCTCGCCGGTGCGTTGGCTCACGGAGTACGCTAGCACGCCATAAATACCTACCGAGGCGATCAGCAGCGCTACAAACGCGAATACGCTTAGCATTACGGTATTCAGTCGAGGTTGAGCCGCGCTGTTCGAAAGCCACTGCTCCATGGTGCGCACATTCGCGAGTGCCAATTCCGAATCGAGTTCGTGAACCTTTTCCCGAATGGCGGGCAGCAATGCTTCCGGGGCCGGCAATCCGTCGGTCCGCACTACGATATCCATCAGGGGCCACACGCGCGAGGCCATCGGATAATAAAGTGACGGAAATTCGTCTGTCAGCGAGGTGCTCCGCACATCGCCAACCACTCCGACTATGGTGAACGGAATACGAGGATCAGCTGTGCGACGCATGGTCCGCCCTAAGGGATCAGCATCGCCCCAGAATTTCTTTGCGGTGGCAGCGCTGACGATCATAATGGGCAGCGCATCGGGGCCGTCCGCGTCGGTGAAGTCGCGGCCGTGCAGCAGCGGTATGCCCATGGTCTTGAAATATCCGGGGCTGACGATGCGCCAATCAATTGGCACGGCGGTCCCTGGCGGCAACATGGATTTTTCAGTAGTGATCATCGGGTGCCTGCTGTAGGTTCCCGCACCGAAGGGGATGCCGCTTGAAACGGATGCGCCGCGAACGCCAGGTATCGATTGCAAGGAATCGAGCAGAACGCGATAAAACTGCGGGGCCTTGCTGTTCAGCGGGTACTTTTCTTTCGGCGGGGAAAGCTGGAAGCTGATCAACCCGCGCGGCTCAAAGCCGAGGTGCACTCGCTGAAGATTCCCAAGGCTCTCAAGGAACAAGCCAGCCCCAATCAAAAGGACGGTCGCCAGTGCCAATTCAATCGCAATGAGGCCTTTGCGGAGGCCCGCAGACATTCGGCTGGATGATCCTCGCCCGCCTTGCTTGAGAACGGCGTTCAGCTCGACTTTCGCCGTTCGCCACGCGGGCGCGATCCCAAACAGCAATCCCGTAACGATTGTCGACCCGAGTGCAAACAACACCACAGGGGAATCCATTTCCACCGCAGGCACAGGGAGAGTGTTCGGCGGCAACATTTGATTGACTGCGTGCAACGCCCAGACCGCCACCAGCAGGCCCGCGGCGCCACCGGCGATCGATAGCACGACACTTTCGACCAACAATTGAATCACCAGCCGGCCGCGGCTCGCGCCAATGGCGGCTCGCACCATCATTTCGTTCTGCCGGACGGCCGCCCGAGCCAGCAGCAGATTCGCTATGTTTGCGCAAGCGATCAGCAGCACGAAACCCACCGCCCACAGAAGCACCAACAGCCCAGTCTTGAGCTCCGGACTTACGAAGGTGTCGAATATGCTGATAAGCCGAATGCCCCAGTCCCGTATTTCTGGATATTGCTGGCCCATCAGCGATGAGACGATATTCATCTCCGCTTGAGCCTGCTCGATTGATACGCCATCTTTCAGCCTGCCGATCACCAGTGTCAGATGGTTGAGGCGTAGTTCCTTCGCCCGATCGATGGTCAGCGGAGTGTAAATGTCCGCTCCCGAAAATAGATTGAGCGCGGCGGGAGCAACGCCCACGACCGTCGTCGGAGCGCCATCGAGAATGACGGTACCGCCGACTAGACCTCGATCCCCACCGAATCGCCGTTTCCACAGGCCTTCCCCGATCATCGCAACTGCGGGAGCGCCCGGCTTTTCCTCCGCATCGCTAAACGTCCGCCCGATCAGCGCGGAAATCCCGAGGACCCGCGTCAACGCTGGGCTGATGCGATTGCCGGACAACTGCTCAGGCTCTCCCGTTCCGGTTAGCGTGTAATTATTGAAACCAATCGCGCCCAGCTCTTGAAACGATTGTGATTGCTCGCGCCAGGACACGAAGTTCAGGATCGAAGAACTAAAGGTTGGCAGGTTCAGCTTGTCGTTTTTTTCGGCAACCTGCACCAACCGGCTCGGTTGCTTGAACGGCAGTGGCCGCAGCAACACCGCGTTCACCACGCTGAAAATCGTGGTGTTGGCTCCAATTGCCAGCATGACTGTCAGGATGACCGCCGCAGTGAACAGCGGTGCACGGCGCATCATTCGGAGGGCGTGGCGAATGTCCGCGAATAGCAAAGTCAATTCTCCATCAATAGGAGTTTGACGCTCGGCGATTGGATTTCGTTCTCGATATTTTTTAGGTTCGCGACGGCCAGATCATAAACACGGCCATAACAGTTGCAGAATAGAACGGAACCGTTAGACAAGCGATGAGTCTTTCTAGTAGGTGCCCGCCCTTGCCAAACATCAGAACGTGAGCATAGATGCACACAATGAAAACCGCCCGCCGGTAGACTCCGGCGGGCGTCAAATGATGCGTGCTGATGCGCTAATTATTGCTGCCGTACGGCGGTGCCAATCACTACTCGTCCGCTATCCACGCCTACCAGGATTATAGTGTTGGCGTTGACCACGTAAGCGCGGAAATTAAAGGTCGTCGATGGCGTCTGCGCAGTTGTCAACTGCAACGCATTTCCTTGCGCCCCGCCGAGCGTTCCGTCTCCTTGCAGCGTCAGCAGGCCATTCACTGGAATGCCCGTGAAAATCTTACCGTCGCCCAATTCGGTAAAATCCAGCACGCCGCCAGATATGTTGTTGGAGCTTGCGCTGGACACTGGAATTACGCCGACAAAATCCTCTTCAAAGCCATTGGCCAAATTGACGCCACTCCAGTTGATGGCGTAGCTCCCCGCTATGGAAGCCGCGGTGAACGTCCCGCTTTGCGCGGTGATGGATCCATCGGCAACCACATTGGGGGAGTCGTCCTGAATAAATCCCTGGGTAGCGGAAGCCATATAGAAAACATATTGAAAGGGTTGATTTCTGGTCACGTCCGTGAAATTCAACGTGCCACGCCCGGTGCCCGCCGCATCGATGGTAAACGCGACGTTGCTGAATCCGCCGGCCTTCGGAAAAGCGTTTACTCCGCCACTGAAATCTTCATCGAGGCTCAGATTCGTGATGTTTCCATTGGCATCCGAAGTAATTCTTCCTGCCCGCGCCAACCCTCCAAACACGCCCTGGCTGATCGCCGCACCGCCAACCGCAAACACAAAGCTGCCCGGGAACGCCGCGACGGTGGTGGGCACCGCGGTTTGCGCCGTTGCCGAACCCGAAGTTGCCGCCACCGTGTCGTTTTCCACCAGCACCAGATGACTGCCATCCACGACATAGAAAACGTAACTCAGATTAAGCAGTTGGCTATTCAGCGTGGTGTTGAGCGTCATTGTTCCACGCCCAAAGTTGTTGAAGTTGGTTGCATCCAACGTGATCGTTCCGGGTTGCAGCGTAATCGTTCCGGTGGGAGAAGCGCCGTCATTCACATCCATTTCCCCGCCAGTGACACCACTAACGCCGTTGGTATCGAATTGGCCTATGAAGGATGCGGAAGTCGAATTCCCCAAATCCACGCCGCTAACATCAAATGCATAAGCCGTCGCGAACGTGCTGCTGATGGTTTGCAGCCGGAAGTTTCCACTCATGGTTGAGGAGCCGTCCGTCTCAATCATCAAGCCGCCAGAAGTGGAATCCAACGCGATGCTGAAAATAAAATTATCCGCCAGACTGGGATTCACTACGTCCGGATGGCTTAAGGTGAGCACGCCTCGCCCATTCGAACTCATCGTATAGTTTGAAGCAGGGGCGGCCGTGAAGTTAAATGTGCTGAACGAGCCGCCATCATTTACATCTTCAATCGCCATGGTGATGTTGCCCTGGCCATCTGCGTGAAAGCTGCCAATGCGCGAAATCGATAGACCTTGGGTGTTATCGGTGCCGCTCATCGAGAAGGCGTAGGTGCCGTTCAAACTTGCGAGTGAGTAACTGCCCTGTGGCGTTGGTGTGGGTGTCGGCGTGGGAGTGAACGTGCTATTTCCACCGCCGCAGGCCGCCGCATATAACCCCAGCGCCAGACTACCCGCGAGAAAAATCCGCTTCACTGCGTGCGTTCTCATCGTGCACCCGCCGGTGCGACGATCTTTCCATTCGCGTTAACCGCAGTCGGCAATAGCGGCACACCGTTTTTCGAGCGCACCGCCACCGATTGCGAACCCTTCTGTATAAGCCGCGCCACAAAAACATTGCTGTTGCCGAATTGCACCGTTTCGCCGGTAATGCTGACGGAATCCCCAGCCTGCAAAGAAATGTTGTTCGCCTGGATAAGTTTCGCGTTGCCGGCATGCACGTCGATCGTGCCCGAAGAAGTTTGCAAAGAAATGTGTGCACCAAGCGGCGGAGTCGTCGACGATGCACTGTACTGCACAATTTTCCCGCTGATCACGCTCTCCCGCGCCACATCGTAGGCAGCCCCTGGGCGATGACCAGCGCTCAGCGGAATCTGTTGCCCCCGCGCCTCAACACCCCAGACTAACGCGATCACCGCACCAATCGCGCAGGCGCTTCGCACCCACTTATGTATTTTCATTCCTCACCCTTGAAGAAGTCGCCAGGACACATTGACCCGTTAGATGTCCCTCCCACCAGAATGGCTGTGAGCGATCTACGAATTGAGTTAACTTTTTGCAAACAAACGCCGCAACTCAGGCCAGGCCGTCACGCAGGACGCAAACCACACCTGATACACACCCAGCCCTAGCGAGAAAAACACTGCAGAAAAAATAAAGTTGCAGATGAAATTCATTACCCGCATTCAATTCACCAGCCACCCGCCGCGACCCACCGTCGCGCGACGCTTTTTAGCCACACATCACATACTTCCGGGACGATGCCGCAAAAGTTCCACTCAAAAATTAAAACCGTTCTTGCGCCAATTCCATTCCAGGGCACTTTCCCGTTTGACAGTTTTTCCCCCAGCATCCATAATTCCTTGTACGTCACCTGCGGAGGGCGAATAAGTCCGCGATTCATTTCGCGGTCCATCACGGATGGCGCCAAAATATATTTTTGTTACCGGCGGTGTTGTTTCCTCACTGGGAAAAGGCGTAGCTGCCTCCTCCATCGGCTGTCTCCTCGAGAGTCGCGGTTTTAAAGTCACCCTGCAAAAGTGCGATCCGTACCTCAACGTCGATCCCGGCACTATGAGTCCCTTCCAGCACGGCGAAGTCTTCGTCACCGAAGATGGCGCCGAAACCGATCTCGATCTCGGCCACTACGAGCGCTTCACCCACGCCAAGCTTTCTCGCGACAATAACTGGACCACCGGCCGCATCTACGAAACCATTCTCACCAAGGAACGCCGCGGGGATTATCTCGGTAAAACTGTGCAGGTCATCCCCCACGTTACCGACGAAATCAAAGCCACCATCAGAAAAGTTTCCGAAGGCGTTGACGTGGTCATCGTCGAAATTGGCGGCACCGTTGGCGATATCGAGTCGCTTCCCTTCCTCGAAGCCATTCGTCAGATGCGCCTGGAGCTCGGCGCAGAAAATACTTTATTTGTTCACGTAACTCTGGTTCCCTACATCGCCGCCGCCGGTGAACTGAAAACCAAACCCACTCAGCACAGCGTCAAGGAAATGCTCGGCATTGGAATTCAGCCAGACGTTTTGCTGTGCCGCAGTGATCGCCACATTCCTGAAGAGTTAAAGAAGAAAATCGCACTCTTCTGCAACGTCGCGGAATCCTGCGTAATTTCCATGCAGGACGTCGACACCATTTATGCGGTCCCCGTGGAATTAGCCAGAGAAGGCCTGGACACGCAAATTCTTCGCCACCTCAAGCTCGTGGAAAAACCGGCTAACATGCAGCCGTGGCTCGAACTCGTTCACCGCTTGCATCATCCCGCCGGCGAAGTGCGCATCGCGGTGGTTGGAAAATATGTGCAGCTGGAAGACGCCTACAAAAGTTTGCGCGAAGCGTTACTTCACGGCGGGTTAGCACACCAGCAGAAGACCGTGCTCGAATGGATTGAAGCGGAGGAAATCGATTCACCCGAAACAGCCGCTGCGCGACTGCGAGGGTACGACGGCATACTGGTGCCCGGCGGATTCGGCAAGCGTGGGATTCAGGGAATGGTACACACCATTCAATACGCCCGCGAAAACAAAGTCCCCTTCTTCGGCATTTGTCTCGGCATGCAATGCGCCACCATCGAATACGCACGCGACATGGCCGGCCTCAAGCAAGCCGACAGCACCGAGTTCGACCCGCAAACTCCGCACCGCGTAATTTACAAATTGCGCGAACTCCTCGGCGTCGACGAAATGGGCGGCACCATGCGTCTGGGCGCTTGGCCCTGCAAACTCGAGCCTGGTTCACTAGCTCACCAGGCGTACGGCAAAACAGAAATCAGCGAGCGTCATCGCCATCGCTACGAATTCAATCGCGACTACGAAAAAACTTTACTCGGCGCCGGCCTGCGAATCACCGGCCGCACACCCGACGAAAACTACGTCGAGATTATCGAAGCTCCCGATCACCCTTGGTTCCTCGGCTGCCAGTTCCACCCCGAATTCAAATCCAAGCCTCTCGAGCCGCATCCGCTCTTCGCCGCCTTCATTGGCGCAGCCATCGACCACAAACGCCACAAAAACCGTCCCGCCGCTATGCTTTCACAACCCGACCCGGCGCACGCCCCACTTCTTCACGCTTCTCCGCGCCCCACCGCAAATTAGCAGCGATCGGTCGCGAGGTCTGGAATACCCGCTGATCAAGCACGTAATATTAGCTGGCGGGTGTCCCCTACGCTGAAGCATTCCCGCACGGGTCGCACCCGCTAAAACTGACACCGACACCAACATATCGACACTTTCCACACTCCATACACTCCCCGTTCCTGCTATAGGCTGCTCCTAACCTCTCCAAAATAAATCGCTTACACGAAGAATGCCGTCGCTTCTGAGTTTGGCATCTAGGCTGCCTTTATCCATGGCGTGAAAAAAAACTAGGGCGCGATGACGGTGAGCAGCACGCAAGCCTGGTTGTGGAACACGAACTACTCCCATTCCACACCACTCAGCCGCACCACCCATAAAGGAGATGTCATGAAAAAACTGATTACCGTACTCGCATTTTGTTTAGCTGTCGGGGGTGCGTCATTCGGAGCCGAACACGTGGTTACCCATTCCGCGAAAGTCGCAGGGAAGGGCACTTACAAAGTGACGAAGGCTACGGTTAAGGGAACCGGCAAGGTTCTGAAACACTTGATCTAGCGTTCTTCAACAGTGAATTCGAATCGAAAAATAAAATGGAGATAAGAAAATGAAAATCAACAAACTTGCTTTACTAATTGCTTTTGCCATTGCATCGGTATTGTTCCTGGAAGTTGCGGCTCGGGCCGATGAAGCGGACCAGTCCATCAAAATCACGTTCAACCAGCCGATAGAAATTCCGGGGCAGGTCTTGCCGGCCGGAACCTATCTGTTCAAATTGGCGGACCCCAACGACCTGGATGTGGTCCGTATCTTCAATTCTCAGGGCACTCGCTTGTATGCAACTCTTCAGACCATCACAGCCGAACGCGCCAAGCCCACGGGAGAAGCTGTCGTTGTTTTGGCGGACCAATCAGAGGCAAGGGCCGAAACGCTCGTGAAGTGGTTTTATCCCGGCGATACCAGCGGTCATGAACTCGTCTATCCCAAACAAGAAGAACAACAACTAGCCCAAGCCCGGCGGCAAACAATCGTAGCCAACGAAACTGCCCAAGCTGGCGATTAACAAAGTAGACTGGCATTCACTCACGCGAGCCATGTGTCTCAAAGCCAACGTGAGTGAATGTCATCCGAAAACAGAGGAACCGACGGAACATTTCTATTTGTCTGAATACGACAGTACACCTAAGAGGACGATTTTAGATCGTATCGTACCCAGTTCGGGCCCCAGTTGGGTGCCCCACGTGTCGGGTTTACACGTGGGCTCTTGGGTTGGCTCGGTCATGTCGAAGGATCTGAAGCGCTATTATGGACGCGGCGATCTGTCCTTTGTTACGTTCCGCTGTCCCTTAACACTAGCCGACATCCTACTTGCGAGCTGGTGACGCCTTGGTGAGTACTTCATCTAACGGTTTGGCCGCCGCAGGCGGAGCTTGCCCACCTTCCACGATGTCCTTGGCACTAAGATCCTTGCTATACAGAGATTTGTTCGCATCGTTATCGCTGTCCATTGACGCACCTTCCAGCGAAACCCCAGCAAACAATCCCTTGGAACGTGAATACGTCAGTACATCGACATTCATAGCGCTGGCATTGTAAGCCGTTGCCTGCGCACCTGTGGGACCGGCTGCCGCGGCGGCATTTGTTCCGAGTTTTGTCTTTCCATTCAAGATTTGCTCTGCGCCTTTTTTATTCATCACCGCAAGCACAAAATCGGTGGCTGTAGACCCCAGTTGGATCCCGATGCTCCCTTGATCGAGTTTGTACATCGCCGGGGCACCCCACTCTCCATTCATTTCCGGACCCTTGCGGCAAACCATGACTCCACGTCCATAGCTGCCGCCGATGCCAACGGCTACTTTCTTGACGCTGGGGAAGATGACCACACAATCGGCTTGGTCAAGGATATTCTTGGGCAAGTCCCCAGCAAGCAGCTGCCGCAGCACATCAGCCGAGTTGGAAATTCGGGTTTCTTCTTTCTTCTGGGCAAATAGCGAGGAAGCGACCGCTAAACCGAGGGCGCACACGACCATTCGTTTTTTCATTTTTTGTCTCCTTCCACTATCGACGACGCACACTACCGCACTCTTATACCGACCAGGGATTAGGCCTGTCAATGATTGAAACAACGAGCTGCAGATCGCTGTCATCAAAGTTGCCGGGAATGGTATCCGAGAGAATCACGGTGTACCCGCCAACCTAACAATCGGCGCCGTGGAACATCCAACTCACTGGCATCACGGAGCCTAAACTTAAGAGATGAGGTCGTAATTGAGTGATCAAGACCAACGCAGTGCGGGTCCTGGATAGACTTGGGATCAGCTACGAATTGCGCGAGTACGAAGTGGATCCCGACGACTTGTCCGCGACTACGGTGGCGGCAAAGATCGGCGTACCACCTCAGCAGCTCTTTAAGACTCTTGCAGTGCAGGGCGACCGCAACGGAATTTATTTAGCAGTAATTCCAGCAACCGAAGAACTGGACTTCAAGGCCCTCTCACATCAGACCGGGGATCGCAAAGTCGACCTGCTTGCTTTGAAGGAAGTGCATTCCGCGACCGGTTACATTCGTGGCGGAGTTACCGCTCTGGCCTGCAAAAAAGATTATCCGGTATATATCGACGAACTGGCGGAAATCTGCGATGTAATCTCAGTATCCGCAGGGATGAGGGGCCTGCAAATTTTGCTGGCTCCTCAAGACTACATTCGTGCCGTCAACGCTAGAGTCGTAGCCATTACAAAAGGCGAATCCAGCTCCCATTGATTTCGGCGGCGAAAATCCAATTCGCGCCTGCGTATCAGTTCTGATTAGGGAAAGCCTGGATTTGACACCCGCGGAAACAGAGTAACGTTGAAAGCGGAGCAGGTGGCAAAGACCGCCCTCCGAGGGGCGTGCGCATGGTGCAGATTAAAGGATCCGCTATCAAGGAGACAATTAACCAGATCAAGTCCCGCTCCGGCGAGGAAGCCTTCCAGAAAATCCTTGGCCTTCTGGACCAAGAAACGCGAACGATTTGCCAGAATGAAGTCTTTTCCTCCACTTGGTACCCGTTGGATCTTTTCACCCGCTTCCTCGAAGTTGAGATCCGGGTGCTCGCCGACGGAAACGAAGAAATGGTCATGCGCGGCTCCGAAGCGGTAATCGAAAGGCAGCTTCGTGGAATCTACAAGGCTTTTGTGAAACTTGGGTCCCCTGAATTCGTGATCAAACGAATCGCCGCCGTTCACGCAACCTACTTTCAGGGTGTTCCGATTGAGGTGCAGTTGCAGGGACATGGCAAAGCAGTGGTCAGATACACAGGATTGGAAAAGCAGCACCGTATTATGGGCTTCGCGATTATGGGATTTTTCAACAAAGCACTGGAGATTTCCGGAGCCAAGGACGTGGTCCTCTGCTTCACCGTACCGATCGAGGAGGGCAAGGCATTTTCCGAGCTCTCGATTTCCTGGAGCTAAACCAAGCCCGGAGAGGCTCCATCTTCGCAAGTTTTTCGTTTCGCGGAGACGCAGGGACAGACTTGACGTTCTCAATTTTATCGGGATACCACAACGCGGTTGACTGCGAAAAGCTTCAGCGCCTACAATCTCCTTTTACGGTACGGCAAGGTACGCAAGCTATGACGCGGAAGCAAGAACCCGCGAATGAAGGGCCCCTAGAAGGTTAGCGGCCTTTTGTTTTGGAGAGTACTCAGTAATTATATGGGGA
>DATMOS010000156.1:0-7588 GCA_035568155.1 Verrucomicrobiia bacterium
CCACGCGTGCCCAGACTAACGATACGTCCCAGCCCGCTAAAAAGCTGACCGTGGAGCGCATTTATTCCGAACCGAACCTGAGCGGCCATACCCTTCGCGGAATAACGTGGACGCCGGATGGGAAACAGATCACTTTCCTCGAAGCAAAAAGAGCGGAAGATGGCGCCGGAGACGGCGTTGAAAATGAGCGGCAAGGCAAGCACAAGAAAGAAAAAAATGCGGATCTCTGGATCGTGGACGCCACATCCGGAGACCGCAAAGTGCTCGTATCCGGCGAGCTGCTGGCGTCCATGTTGCCGGAAAATTCTTCTGCTCCCACGCAGGCGACCGGCCTTGGCCGGCACGCGCCCGCTGATTATCAATGGGCTCCTGACGGAACGGCGCTTTTATTTCAGGGGCCAAACGCGCTGGTGTGGTTTGCATTAAAATCAAAAACACCGCGTACCTTGGTTTCTGGCAAAGCAAATTTGGCCGATCCCAAAATTTCGCCGGACGGCAAGTTTGTCAGTTTCGTTCGCGATCACAATCTCTGGCTCGTAAATATTGCCGACGGCAAAGAGCTGCCCGTAACACGCGACGGGATCGAAGAAATCCGCAAAGGTGAACTGGACTGGGTGTATCCGGAAGAGTTGGACGTCAAGACCGCTTACTGGTGGGCTCCGGATTCTTCAGCTATCGCGTATCTGGAAATGGATGAGCGCAAAGTGGCGCAGTATCCGCTGGTGGATTTCGCGTCGTTCGACGGCAAGGCAGAAATGGAGCGTTACCCTCCGGCCGGCGGCGCCAATCCGGCCGTACGAGTGTTCGTGGCTTCTGTGAATGGAGGCCAGGCGAAACAGATGGACACCGGCTCGGAAACCGATCAGTACATTCCGCGAGTGAATTGGCTTCCAGATTCGAAGCATGTGGCCATACAACGCTTGAATCGTGCACAGACAAATTTGGACCTGCTGATTGCGGACACGACGACGAGCGTGTCTCGTGTGGCGCTGACTGAAAAAGATCAGTATTGGATAAATGTCAGCGATGATCTTAGATTTTTGCAGGATGGACAGCGCTTTCTGTGGTCGAGCGAACGATCCGGATTTCGTCACATCTATCTCTACAATCTGGAAGGGAAGGAGCTTGCGCAGCTGACCAAAGGCGACTGGGAAGTCTCGGCTATCGATGCCGTGGACGAAAAAGCCGGTTTGATCTATTTCACGGCCACCGAAAAATCTCCCATGGAGCGCCATCTTTATCGCGTCGGTCTCGATGGCTCCGGATTTGCGCGCATTACGAAAGAAGCGGGAACACATGCCGTGAATTTCGCGCCCAGCCCGGGTAGCCCGGCTGGCCTCAATATGGCGAGTAACTCAAATGCGTTCGTAAGCGCGTTCATTGATACCTATTCGAACACCATGAATCCTCCGCGTCAGGATTTACTGCGGCCTGACGGTTCACGCATCGCGGTCCTCAACGAAAATAAAGTTGCGGAACTCGCGAACTATCAGTTTTCCCCGGTGGAATTTCTCCAGGTTAAAACCCATGACGGAGTGATGCTCAACGCCTGGATGATCAAGCCCCCGGATTTTGACCCTCACCGCAAATACCCCGTGCTGGTCTATACCTACGGCGGCCCCCACGTGCAGGTGGTGATGAATGAATGGGAGCGGTCCACTTTTCTGTGGCATCAACTGATGGCCCAGAAGGGCTACATTATTTTTGCGCTCGATAATCGCGGCTCGGCGGGGCGTGGCCACGTTTTTGAAGAGCCCATTCATTTCCGGCTCGGTGCGCAGGAGTTGTCTGACCAGCGCGACGGCGCCGCGTATTTGAAGTCGCTGCCTTATGTCGATGCTATTCGCATGGGCATTTGGGGCTGGAGTTATGGCGGGCACATGACGCTGCACGCCATGTTTGAAGACTGGGCCGATTTCAAGGCTGGTTTCGCGGGCGGCCCGGTGACCGACTGGCATTATTACGATTCGATTTACACCGAACGCTACTTGGGACTGCTACCGCAGAACGAAGATTACTATAAGGAATCCTCTCCGATCGACAAGGTCAAACAATTTCGTGGAAAATTGTTGATCGCGCATGGCACGGGTGATGACAACGTGCATTTCGCAAATACCCTTGCACTGATCAACGAACTGATAGAGAACGGAAAATATGTCGAAGTGATGCCCTTTCCGGGACGGGGTCACGGGGTCAGTGACAGCCCTGCCCGGCGGCTACTGATGGAGCGGGTAACCCGCTTTTTTCTCGATAATTTGTAAAAAGACTTGGTACTCCCTGGGCAGCCCCAGCAGTCGCAAGAATCTCGCGCGAAAACACGCAAACCGCCCTGCGCTCTGCGGCATCCAACGTTAGTCACCTGAATCAGGTCCGTGGTTTCAATTCACGCAGCCACATCTATTTGTACTTTGCGAACGAGGAGAGGATTCGTGTTGCAGTCGGGCAACGACAAATCGTCAGGTAATGCCGGTTGGGGCAATCCGCCGTGGACAATCGATTTTCGCTCGCCCGCTCGCGAGCTCCCTTCCGAAGTGGACTTCGCCATTGTGGGCGGCGGTTTCAGTGGTTTATCCGCCGCGGCGAGACTCCGACAAGTTCAGCCTGACAAAACAACCGCGGTATTTGAAGCCGATTGCATCGGTGCGGGCTCCAGTGGGCACACCGGGGGGATGACCCTTGCGGAATCTGCCGCCGGCGATTTACCGGGCCTGGGCGATGTCCTTGAGGGCTTCGCGGAGATCCAGCGAGAATTAAGAATCGAGTGCGATTTTAATTTGCCGGGCGTCTGGGAGCTGGGCCGCAAGAAGATAAAAAAAGATTCGCCTATTTCCTGGAACGATTCCGGAACGCTTGGCGTTGTCAGCGATGTTCCCGGAGGCAGCGTCGATCCGGGTAAATTAGTGGGCGGCCTGGCGCAAGCGGCACAGCAAACAGGCGCCGCCATTTTTGAGAACGCGCGTGTGGAGGATATTTCCTATCAGCACCCGCTGGAACTTGAAGTCGCCGGAAAGCGTGTCCGCGCCGGACAGGTCTTGGTTGCTACGAACGCGGAATCCCTGGAGCTCAGCGATTTGTCAGGCGGCGCTGAGCCAAAATTTACTTTGGCGCTAGCGATCGAGCCTTTGACGGACGCGCAACTAAATGACGTCGGTTTCTCCACGCTCAAACCGTTTTACACCGTGGACATGCCTTATCTTTGGGGACGCCCTCTTCATCGCAACCAACTGATATTTGGCAGCGGTCTGGTACACCTTGAGCACTGGAGCGAGCTGCTCAATCTGAACATTGCCAGTGGCGAGGCCGCGGGACTGATGAGGCTGCTGGAGTCGCGAGTGCGTTCCTTGCATCCAGCTCTCAAAAATGTCGAATTTACGAATCGATGGGGCGGCCCGATTCTAATCGCCGGCGAAATGACCCCGGTGTTCAAGCATCATCCAAAAAGCAAAAACATAATTATCCTTGGAGGGTATAGCGGACACGGTGTCGCGCTTTCCGTTTATCTGGGGCGCTGGGCGGCCGATGTTTTAGCCGGAAAAAGAAAGTTGCCGTCGTGGAATAAATCCTTGGGAGCTAAACACTGAATGCATCTTTGCATTGCAAGTCGGGCGGTTTTATTCGGCGCAAAGCGCCAGGTGGTTCGATTTGTCGTGGGCTTTGGTGTGGCACTGCTTCTTTGTGTGCCGGGCGGCTTCACGCAACAACAGCAACCGTTGGACAGTGAAGCGGTAATCAATCATCTGAATGCGGTCATTAAGTTGTATCGCAACGCCTCCGCCGAACTGCAAGCCGGCGGCGCGCCCAGTGATGTTATTTACCAGGACAGTGAAAAGGACTATACAACGCAAGTTGTGCAGTTGGCATTTCAAGCGGCCAGAGCTGAAGCTGCAGCGATCCGTGCCACCCAGAAAAACGGAGCGTCCACCAGCTCAGCTCAAAGTTCAGCTCAGGGGGAGGCCCGTAACAAAGCGCGTATCGCTGATGTGCAGTCAAAAATCGACGCTCTTGATAAACAGATTGCTTCCGCTCCCAAAAGCAAACGCGACGCGCTGGTTGCCCAAAAGCAAGCTCTCGAAGGCGAATTGAATCTCGACAATGCCGTGCAAGATGTCATTCAAAAAAGAGCTGCTTTCATGGAAAACGGCGGCGATACTGGCGCGGAGGGGCTGGATGGACGCATCAATCAATTAGCTCACTCGGTGCCTGGCGTCTTCGCGGCTGCCAATGACCAGAAGTCTGTAACGCAACCCAAACCAACCACACAATCGGATGCCAATAAGCAGACTCCGTCGGGTCTGGTGTCGCAAGCGCTCGCACTGTATGGAGCCATCACCAGTGTTCACCAGATCGACCAATTAAACGAACAGACCGCTGGTGTGCGGCAGACGGCGAATGATCTGCGCCAGCCCTTGCGCGATGCGCTCGTCGCGGACATCAAAAAAGGCCGCGATCTTACTGATCAAACGGTATCGGGCAAAAGTCCTCCAGCGTCGCCGGAACAATTCCAGGAGTTGACCGATCAGTTCAAACGGTTGTCGGCAGTAGTGCTGCCCCTGAGCCAGGAAATCGTGGTGCTGGATCAAGCCAGCGCCAATCTTGTGGAATGGCGAACCGCGATTCTTCGCGAGTCAAAATACGATGCGCGCGCCTTGTTTGTGCGCGCGGCCATGATCCTTCTAGCCCTGGGCATCGTTCTGGCTTTGTCGGAGGCATGGCGCCGTCTCACCTACAAATATATTCAGGACGCCCGGCGCAGGCGCCAATTTCTTTTGATGCGCCGGTTTGTAATGGGATTTCTAGTCGGCCTCGTGCTAATCCTGGGATTCGTGAGCCAGTTCGCCTCGCTAGCGACTTTTGCGGGATTCGTCACTGCTGGTATCGCGGTAGGACTGCAGACTGTGTTGCTATCCGTGGCTGCTTATTTCTTTGTCGTGGGCCGTTATGGAATTCACGTGGGCGATCGCGTGAGCGTTTCCGGTGTCACCGGCGATGTGATCGACATCAGCCTGGTTCGACTTTACCTTATGGAGTTGGCGGGCACCGGCATCGATCTATTTCCTACAGGCAGAGTAGTGATGTTTTCAAATTCGGTGCTCTTTCAAGCCACCACTCCGCTGTTTAAACAAATTCCCGGTACTGAATACGCGTGGCACGAGGTCGCTTTCAATCTGGTTCCGGGAGGCAATCACAAGCTCGCTCAAGAAAAATTGTTTCAAGCGGTTAATGCCGTCCACGATCAGTACCGCGAACCACTCGAACGGCAGCGCGGATTTATTGAACGGGGCGTTGAAGTGCAATTGAAAACTCCAAGCCCCGAAACGCGACTGCAATTCGGCGATACCGGCTTGGAATTACTGGTGCGCTACCCGGTTGAAATTCGCAATGAATCGGTTACCGACGAGCAAGTCACGCGCAGGGTGTTGGAGGTGATTCAAAGTAACCCGGAGGTGCAAGCTGCGGTGGTTGGCTCGCCAAAGATTCGCGCGGCGATCAAAGGCTAATTATATATTTGAGTGTGAAACACCCGCGTGGCAAAAAAAATCCACGGACAATCGACTGTTGTTACGGAGCGATGATGTCCCTTAGCTTTGCTTTCACCTGAATGGCTGCCAGGCTTGACGCATCCCATCCGCCGCCCAACGCTTTGACCAGCAGCACACTGGTAGTAAGCCGCTGGCCCTGAATGTTCACCAGTTCTTGCTGGTTGGTTAAGAGATTCTGCTGCGCGGTCACCACATCCAGGTAACTCACCAAGCCGCCCGTGTATCGATTTGTGGATATGTCCAGTGTGCGCTGGGCCGCATCAACTGCCTGCTGCTGCGTCTGCTGCGCTTGAATGAAGACGTTTAAGGCCGTCAAATCGTCCTGCACTTCGCGAAACGCATTCAACACCGTCTCCCGGTAGTTCGCGACATTGGCATCGAACCCCGCTTGAGCAAATTGCACCTGCGCGCGCCGCGCTCCACCAGTAAAAATGCTTTCCGATACGTTGGCGCCAACCGCCCAAAACATACTTGATAAATTCGCGAGCTTCGCGAGATCCGTCACTTGCGGACCTGCGGTCGCGAATAAATCAATAGTCGGATAGTAGGCCGCCTTCGCTACTCCAATCTGTGCGTTTGCTGAAGCCATTTGCCGCTCCGCTGTCGCGACGTCGGGCCGCCGTTCCAGCAAATCCGAGGGCAACCCCGCGTTTATCGGCGGGGGAGCGACGGCGTTCAACTCATTCGACGGCAAATGAAAATCCGGCGCGGGCTTACCGATTAAAACCGCGATGGCATCCTCAAAACTTTTTCTTTGTTGTAATCGCAGCTGCGCCTGCGTTTGTGTTGTGCGCAACAACGTTTCTTCTTGTGCGACGTCGAGACCAGAGGCTACGCCGCCGTCGTGCCGCGAATTCACCAGATCCAGTCCTTTTTGCAGCGCCTGCACCGTGCGATTCAAAATGCCAATCTCACTGTCGAGCTCGCGGAGCGAAAAGTAATCTCCTGCCAGCTCGGCAGTGACCACTAGCCGCACGTTCTCCAGATCCGCCGCGCTGGCTTGATATGCCGCTTCCGCCGATTCAATGCTGCGCCGCCGTCGTCCAAACAGATCGACCTCATAACCGGCTACAAACGGAAGCGAGAATGAATTCTGTTGCACCCCTCCATTAACGGGAAAGCCAGAATTGGGACGGTTGCCGGAAAGCCCCTGGCGTTCAGCCGTGGGGGTGGTGGTGCCGGGCGTCAAACCAAGAGTTGGGAAGAGCGTGGAGATTTGGACGGCCGCTGTAGCCCGGGCTTGCTCCAGCCGTGCGATGGACACTTTGATGGTTTGGTCGGCATCGATGGCCTGCTTTTCCAGCCCGTTCAGCTCATCGTCATGAAAAACCGTCCACCACTCGCCTTTTGGAATCAGATCCTTTGGTGCGCTTTCGCGCCACGGTTCCTGCACATCCCAGGTGGCCGGGACCGGCGCGCTTGGGCGGTGATAATTCGGGCCCACCGTGCAGCCTGCGAGGCACGCAGCCACGAACAAACTGCCAACCACCATCGCGCGGGCGGCTAAATAATCTCGTTTGAAGTTCCAACTACTCATAAATGGATAGAAAAGCCATCAGTCGAGATTATTGATTTTTAGGCGCGGGCTGGCCGTTATTATTGCCATTCGGATTTGCTGCAGGCGTTCCACTGGGAGGCCGCGTTCCATTATTTGTGGGGTTACCCTGCCCGTTGGATCCGCCAGTCCCCGTACTCGCCGGTGCAGTTGCGGCAGGCTGCGCGATTTGCTTTACGTTTACCTGCACACCCTCGTCGAGTGAATCAGCAGGGTTGATCACGATCCAGTCTGTGGGCTTTAACCCCTGCAAGACTTCCAGCGTGGTTCCATAATCACGGCCAATCATCAGCGGTTGCAAGTGAGTTTTGTGATTGTCATCGATGACCACTGCGCGCAAACCCTCGGAACGAAACAATAACGCGTTCACCGGAACTGCCAGCCTCGACCCGTTCACTTTTACTTCCACATGCACTTGCGCGTATCCCCCTGGCAACAATTGACCCGACTTGTTTGGAACGTCCACTTCCGTCAACAGTGTGCGGGTATTCAG
>DATMOS010000157.1:0-8102 GCA_035568155.1 Verrucomicrobiia bacterium
GTCGATTTTCGTGCGGAGTTTTTCAATATATTTAACCGCCATATTTATCAAGCGAATTCTGGCGGGCCCCAGTTAAACAACCCGTTCATTCCTCTAGGCGCGAAAGGCTGCAATCAAGCTGGCCAACACTTCGCCTGCGGATTCGGCGCCATTACCAACGCGAGCGGGCCACGAAATATTCAGTTTGCTCTGAAGATTCAATATTGAAAACTGCATCGTTCAGGCTCGGCATTTAGTCGGGCCTGGACAATATCTTTTCCCACATGAGTGCCCTCAATCGGCGATTCTTTGTCAAGACCCTTCTGGCCAGCGCTGCAAGCGCCACGCCAGCTTGCGCCGCCATTCACAAGCGCGTTGCTTTTCCTGTGACGCCCAGCGACGACGATCATTTTCAATCCGCAGGCGATTCTGCATCAATAAATATTGACGCTGGGACTCAGCAGCTACGCATCTCGCCCGTTGGCTCCCCACTTTCCTTCCAGAATTTTCTTCGTGTTGGTTCCGAGTGGAAGCCCGCAACCCTGGCCGCTGTGCCATTTGTTACCGGTCCGTCGTTTCCGCTGATCACCGAACGCATAAGCCGCAACGGATCCAGCATCCGATGCGAAGGAAGCGCCCAAGCTGAAGCCCTTGACGGAAAAACTCTGCGCTACGAGTGGAATGCCGAGGTCGGCGCTTTAGCCAATGAACAATTTCCCTGGATGCGGATTCGAACAACGCTGAAACTACCAACGCCACTTAAGCTCCAGCAAAAAAGCGGAGTCGAACCTCAAATAATTACCTGGTTGAGTTCGAATTCCACTCTGATGGAGGGCCAATCCGGCAGCTGGAGACGCGTGCTGCTTAGCCAGCCCACGCGGAATTCCCTGGGAACTACTGGCAACGATCTTCCCGCCGTGTACCTGCTCGACCAGAATCTCGGCATTGAGACCATGATGTTTTTCGATATGGACGACATGGCCTGGATGTCTGCTGAAAATTTGCCGCGCTTCCTGGTGTACCGCTGCTCCAGCACTTCTCGATTCGAAAAAGACGGCACCCAGCGGCAGGGCATTGGGTTGCTAGCCGATCAGGCCACCGGAAATGTTCTACCCCCTGGGGAGATTAATTTCAGTTACTGGTTGCTACAGCGGTCGCTCACCAGGCTCATCACCGAACAGGAAGCGGTCAGTCGCTGGATGGAAGCGCTTCTCCCTCTCTTCGAAGAGAAACTCTCCTGGCCGCAATGCGCGACGAACTGGTCGGAGTTTGCCGTCGGCACAGTTCGTGATTTGCAGGACAAAGACGCCACGATAGCGGAAGCCGCCGGCCATCGCGGTTTGCGTGCCTACGTCAAGGAAAGCTCGCAGGTCTGGAAACAAGCCGGCGACAACTTTGAATTGATTACTCTTGCGGATGTGCTGTGGCCCTCGCTGCTTTACTTGCGGCTGCATCCTTTTCCGAGCTTTGAACTCGAATGCAACGACCTTCTGAGCGATCTCCCCGGTTTCTATAATCCGGCGACTCGCAGCATCAGCAATGACTTCAAGCGCCCGGCCGATGAGCGAGCCGACTCCTGGTATCCGTTCGAAAACGCACTCGTCAAGTATCCGATGATCGGTTCGCTCTCGGGCTCTAAAGAACTCACCGATCATTTTCTCGCGGCCTTCGGGACCGCGCAGAAAATGGCCCAACAGTACAACTATCTCTTCCCTATTTATTACCAGGTCGCCACTCTTCATGCCGAAGGCGCTGGCACTAACTACGCCATCGGCGGCTTATATGCATGGGCAGCAATTCTGGCGCACAAATTGACCGGTGACGATCATTACTTAGAAGAAGCGAGGCGCGCGGTGCGCGTTTTGTACACCGTGCCCGCCGACAGGCTCTTTCACGAGCCGCAGGAGCTGGCCTACGGTGCGCTGGCAGCCGCCGAACTGGGCATGCAGACAGAGTGCAAGTACCTGCTGTACGAGCAGCTGCGCATGTTTTATTGGTTTTCGGATCCCAGCCAGAAATCGCACGAAATACGTGGAATGGTACAGGCCGCGGCCTCCATTCTCTATCCCGCGTTCAAGGAAAACGTCGAAGCCATCCTTCCTTGGAGCGGCATTATGAAACGCGGGATCGTGTTCGAAGGGCTCTTGCGCTTTATGGATCAACAGCGCCGCAACAATTTTTATTTTTTTCAAAATTGCTCTGCCGCCCGCGAAACAGCATCGACGCCTTTTATCCCATTTGAAAATCTGGGCACTCTCGAGCTTGGCGGTCAAACCGGCAATGTAGGCAAGGAAATTTACGGCGCCGGCGAGTCGCTCTGGATGTACCTGATGTTTGAAGCATTAGGAAAAGTGGATGACCGCGAATTGATGCTCGTGAATCTCGATTTGCTGGACATTACAGATGCCAAGACTCTACCGTCACAAAAATTGAATTTCATCTTGTTCAATCCTACGCCTAGCGGCCGGTCCGCGACTATCACGATTCCAGCCGCGCGCGAGCGAACCGCACGCTTGACTGCCGATGGCAAGTCTATCGGCGGGACTTTTCAGATTGCGGGACGGTCCTTCCTGCGGCTAGAGGCTGAATTCTGATACACGCTTTTTCTTTGGTGCGCAAGACAGAGTTCCGGAATTTCCGGACTCGTAAGGAAAGGAATTCTACTAAATGGTGAAACTTAGATACTTTGCAGCCAACTCGCTACGAACGTCGATTGTCGCCGGCGTAACCCTGATTGTGCTTGCAATTGGCGCAGCGGTCGCCTTCGTCCCGCCATTTGGAAAATGGACTCGCGTTGTTTCGGAACCCATCCTTTCGCCGCAGGGCGACGGATTCGAATCGGCCGGTACGTTTAACCCCTCGGTGGTAAAAACGGATGGCCACTTCGTGATGCTGTATCGCGCGCAGGATCATCAAGGCACCTCCTCGCTGGGATACGCCACCAGCGAAGACGGAATTCATTTCAACCGCCGGCCAACTCCGGTCCTGACTGCAGAAGCGCCCTATGAAAAGGGCGGTGGCGTGGAAGATCCCCGGCTGCAAAAATTTGGCGATACCTATTATTTGACCTATACGGGGTACAACAACGTCGACGGCGTGGCTGCCGACAAGAAAGACGCGCAGCTCTGCCTCGCAACTTCCAAGGATCTGCTTCATTGGGAGCGCCATGGAATCATCATTCCCGCATACAAGGGAAAGTGGAATGTGAAGTGGACCAAGTCTGGCGCCATGGTTCCAGAAAAAATCAACGGCAAGTATTGGATGTATTATTTGGCCGACGCCAAAGGTAAGGACAGCCAGATGGGCGTGGCGTCCTCTGAAGATTTGCTGCACTGGACGGAAGCGTTGGACCATCCCATCCTGGCCAGCCGTCCCGGATCGTTCGATTCGCAAGTCGTGGAGCCGGGGCCGCCGCCGGTAATCACAAAGGACGGCATATTTTTGATTTACAACGGTGCGGCTGACAATCTGGTTTATTCCACTGGCTGGGCGCTTTTTGACAAGAAGGATCCCACTAAAGTTCTAGCGCGCTCTGATCAGCCCGTATTTGGGCCGGAGCAGGAATGGGAAAAAGTGGGTCAGGTTCCGAACGTGGTATTCGTGGAAGGAGCGGTTCGCGACGGCAAGCGCTGGCTGTTTTACTACGGAGGCGCAGACAAATACATCGGTGTCGGTACTGCCCCCGCGCGCTAAGCGGACGTCGGAGCTTATAATCTGAACGAAACGGGAATCATGACTCCATCACCGTTTAGGAGTTCCTGCCACGATGAATAAGAGATCTTTCCTAAAATTTATGTCCGCAGCCATATCGATGCCAGGCATCTCTCCTCTTCTGGCGTGGGCCGCCGGGGACAAATTAAAAAATTGGGCAGGAAACGTCGAGTACGGCACCGACCGCCTCTACTCTGCAACCTCCGTGGAGCAGGCTCAGGAATTTGTCAAAAAGCGCGTGCGCCTGAAAGTGCTCGGCACGCGCCACTGCTTCAATCACATCGCAGATAGCACAGATGAATTTCTCTCGCTGCGCCCCATGGACAAGGTGCTATCGCTCGATGCTCAGGCGAAAACGGTAACGATTCCAGCGAACATGAGCTATGGCCAGCTCTCTCCTTACCTCCATGAAAAAGGGTTTGCCTTGCACAACCTGGCGTCTCTGCCGCACATCTCCGTTGCTGGCGCGTGCGCTACCGCTACTCACGGATCCGGTGAGAAAAACGGCAACCTGGCTACGTCTGTGTCGGCTCTAGAAATGATCACCGCTTCAGGGGACATCGTGAAGCTCTCGCGCAAACAAGATGGCGAAGGATTTTCAGGCGCTGTCGTTGGATTGGGAGCTCTTGGTGTGATCACTAAAATCACGCTGGATCTTCTGCCCACCTTCGTGGTTAAGCAATACGTGTACGAAAACCTTCCGCTCAGCGAGTTGCAAGAGCACTTCGACGCGATTGAAGCAAGCGGTTACAGCGTCAGTCTTTTTACCGACTGGCAAAAGAAGCGCGTCAATGAGGTCTGGATCAAGAGCCGCGTGGAAGCCGGGCAATCGTTTAATGCTACGCCCGAATTTTTTGGGGCCAAGTTGGCGACCAGGAATCTTCACCCCATCGCCGAACTTTCCGCGGAAAACTGCACCGAACAAATGGGCGTTCCGGGTCCCTGGTATGAGCGTTTGCCGCACTTCCGCATGGGCTTTACGCCCAGCGCTGGGAACGAACTCCAGGCTGAATATTTCGTCCCTCGGCGTCATGCCGTCGAAGCCATTCTCGCGATCGAACGGCTGCGCGACCAGGTGACTCCTCATTTACTGATTTCGGAGATCAGAACCATCGCCGCCGATGACCTTTGGATGAGCCCCTGCTACCAGCAGCCATCCGTTACCATCCATTTCACCCTCAAACCCGATTGGCCTGCGGTCAGCCAGCTGCTGCCGGTCATCGAACGCGAGCTCGCGCCATTTCACGCCCGCCCCCATTGGGGAAAGCTTTTCACCGTCTCCCCAGAAAGATTGAAGGCGAGCTATGAAAAATTGCCGGACTTTATTGAACTGAGCAAAAAGTATGATCCACATGGCAAATTCCGGAACGACTTCCTCAATAAAAATATTTTTGGATAGGCAATTTCCTGTTTAGCTGCGGAACAGGTCCTGCTCGTTTTCATCGACCCCGTCCGCTCACGATTCCTTTTGTTTCGGTCAGACTTCGTTTCAAACTGTATTATGGTGTCGCTCACGGCCAAGGTCGTTGAACGTTGACTACGTAAAGTATGGATTAGGATGCTGCAGGATTTTTTGCCAAAGGGAGTGAATCGAAATGGAAACGATTAATCGCCGGGAGTTCGTCAAAACTACCGCGGGAGCTGCTATCGCGGCGCCCTTTATCAGCGCTCTGGGGCGGGCGCATAGTCCGAACGATACGATTAACCTCGCAGTGATTGGATTGAGGAGCCGGGGACAGGCGCATTACCAGGGCTTCGGCAAAATTCCGGGCGTGAGGATCGCGACATTCTGCGATGTCGACGAGCGATTGTTTCCAGAGGCGCTGGCTAAGCTGGGCAAAGTTACCCAGCAAAAACCTGCGACGGAAACCGATCTTCGCCGCGTGCTGGACGATAAGAATATCGATGCAGTCACGATTGCCACCCCGGATCACTGGCATGCGCTCGCGGCCGTTTGGGCTTGCCAGGCGGGCAAGGATGTCTACGTAGAAAAACCAGTCTCGCACGAGATTTGGGAGGGCCGGCAGATTGTCAATGCCGCAAGAAAATATAACCGGCTAGTCGAAGCCGGCACGCAAAACCGTAGCAATCCTTCTGTGCAGGCGGCGATGAAGTTTTTGCATGATGGAGGTATCGGCGAGGTTTACATGGCCAAGGGGCTTTGCTTCAAGCCGCGCGACACCATCGGCCATAAAGCGGATAGCACCGCGCCTGCCGGCGTGCATTACGATTTGTGGCTTGGACCCGCGCCGCTCAGGCCCTTCAATGAGAATCGTTTTCACTACAACTGGCATTGGTTTTGGGACTACGGCTGCACCGATCTCGGTAATCAGGGGCCTCATCAGATGGACATCGCACGGTGGGGACTGAACAAATCTGAGTATCCCGAGAAAATTTTTTGCGGCGGCGGGAAATATGCCTTTGACGACGATCAGGAAACCCCCAACATGCAAGACGCCACGCTGAAATATCGCGACGGCAAAATCATTCAATTTGAAGTGCGCGGCTTGTACACCAACGGCGAAGACCAAATCAAAATAGGTAATCTTTTTTATGGAACGAAAGGATGGATGCACCTGGACGGCTCCGATTGGAAAACTTATTTCGGCCGGAAAAACGAACCCGGTCCATCCATGGGTGGGAAAGACGCCGCCGATCCTTCGAATACCACTGGAACCGGAGATCAAAATCACTTCGAGAACTTCATTAAAGTTTTGCGTTCGCGTAAACAGTCGGAATTGAATGCCGATATAGAAGAGGGGCATCTGTCGACGGCGCTCTGCCACTTGTGCAACATTGCCTACCGCGAGGGCAGGGAATTACAGTTCGACGGGCCCAGCGAGAAGTTCGTCAGCGACAGCAGAGCCGATCAATATTTAAGGAGAATCTATCGCGCCCCATTTGAAGTGCCGGCCCTTGGCTGATTGTTTTGTACTGCGGTTCACCTGAACTCGAAAAACGATTTGACCATAGATCAATCACATCTGAATCAAAATGCGGACCACTTACCGGTTCCTCGGCGGCGCTGGCTGATCGCTTCGTTGCTGGGTCTTGGCGTGTTCGTGAATTATCTCGATCGCGTCAATATTTCAGTCTCGCAGCAGGCGTTGCACGGTGCCTTTGGCGTAAGCGCCATCACGTTTGGATATTTATCGAGCGCTTACAGCTGGACCTATGCGGCCATGCAGCTACCGTCCGGAATATTGCTTGATCGCTTTGGAGTGCGCAAAGTTGGCTGTATTAGCACACTCTTGTGGAGCGTAGCTTCGTTCTGCTCGGCGGCGGCCTCCGGCATTGCCAGTTTTTTTGTCGCGCGGCTGCTCCTGGGAATTGGCGAAGCGCCGACGTTCCCGGGAAATTCCAAAGCAGTCGGCTATTGGTTTCCGGATCGTGAGCGAAGTTTGGCTACAGCTTTTTTTGACTCCGCGGCCAAGCTGGGGCCTGCGCTCGGGGTGCCCATCGTGGGGATTTTTCTATTGCACTTTGGCTGGCGCTGGAGTTTTGCCGCCACGGCGCTGACGAGTCTCGTTTATTTGGCGTTGTTTTACTGGCTGTACAGAAATCCCAGCGAAGACAGAAAACTTTCTCACGCTGAGCGTCAGTTCATCGTGCGAGGAGGCGCGCAACCTGAAAATCCAGGCAAGGGTGGCAAAGGAGCTTCAATTTTATATTTGTTAAGTCAGCGTAAAGTAGTCGGCTTGGTGTTGGGCTCCGCGGCCTACAATTACACTTTTTATTTACTGTTGACCTGGCTGCCGAGCTATTTGTCGACCGCGCAGCATGTGAACCTGCGCGATTCAGTGTTGTACTCGAGCGTTCCGTGGATTTTCGCGGCGCTTACCGATTTCATAATCGGCGGCTGGATGGTGAATGAATTAATTCGGCGTGGGTTTGACTCGTCGCGAGTGCGCCGGATTGTCCTGGTGCTCGGGACGGCGCTTGGGCTCGGTATTTTAGGCGCGGCGCTCGCGCGCACTCCGACGGCAGCAATATTCTGGATTAGCATTTCCATCGGCGGCCTGGCGGCGGCTGCGCCAGTCGGTTGGTCTATCCCGTCGTTGATTGCGCCGCCGGGCAGCGTTGGAAGGCTGGGAGGAATTCTCAATTTTGGGAATCAGTTGTCGGCGATCGCGGCCCCGATTATCACCGGCTATGTTGCGTCCGTTACAAGCTCATTTGCGTGGGCCTTCGCGGCGGCAACATTATTTCTATTGATCGGCATCGCCGGTTATGTTTTTTTGCTCGGCCGGATCGAACCGATTCCCGATCCTGCTTGATTCTAGAAAAAGTTTTTGTCGCGATACGTGGAAAAGAATCTTGTACTGGCGTGCAACGTTGAGGGCACTTTAGATCGAAGATAAGCCCGACGACGTAATCGGCATTCAGGAGAGGCCAAATGAGAATTGGAATCT
>DATMOS010000158.1:0-5335 GCA_035568155.1 Verrucomicrobiia bacterium
AACCTCCAACGTCTAGTAAATACAGTGTCTGCGAATTTCCCTCGATTCTCATACTGTATTTTCTACCCATGCCTCCGGTAGGTAACGTCACCGATAAGAGTCACCCCCAGAATTGCTGCCCAATCCCGAATAGATCTCCACTCCGCCTGCGGCAATCAACGCAAGAATTTTCGCCCGGTCCTTGTCGTGGCTGAAATTTAGTTCGTTGTTTTGTATATATCTAAATGGTAAAATAGGACCATGCATCCGCTGTCACGAGGATGGACAGCTTCCCGCACCGACCTAGAGTCGACAAGCACCCTTCTGTGCGGCTCTCTATTATTATGGTTAACTAGTTACTTCCTTGTTTTGAATAACTTGTGGACTCTTTGCACTTTTTGACGCTCTTTTGGCAGCCTCGATCCTTTGTTTTCATTATCTTACAGACTCTTTTGCAGAAATACCGGGGGGTGGGGTACCTCTGACTGCCAAAATTCCGGCAGACTCGGCCCTAAGGAAGGCACCATTATGCTGATAATGGGCATAAACCACTGGATTTTGCGGGTTACGAATGGCGTGAACATTGACGCGCCATATCACCTCTGTTAGCATGCGATTCATGGCAAAAGTACGTAAGCCAACTCGGGCATCTTCCTCTCACGCCAAGAGCACGTCCCCTTCTCGCGCCAAATTGCAGAAGAAAAAGAACTTACCTCCGGCGCATCCTCACCAACGCGGCGGCGTCGAACTTGTCGATCCACGCGTCCAGGCTCAATTGAAAATCTATGACGAGGCCCTGGCATTATTTCGGCAGCAGAAATTTGCGCGCGCCAAGCAAGAACTTGAAAAAGTTGTAGAAGGCCCCAGCAAAGAACTCGCCGATCGCGCCCGCATGCACGTAAAAATTGCCGAGCAGCGCATGAAGCCGCTTCACGATCAGAATCCGCGTACCGCCGACGAACATTATCAACGCGGCGTCGCTATGATGAACGTGGGCCGTTGGGATGACGCCCGCGAAAGCTTGGATAAAGCCCGGCGCGCCGCCCCCAAAGCCGATCACATTCATTACGCCCTCGCCGCCCTCGATTGCCTCACCGGCGAAGCGGACTCCGCGATGGCCAATCTGAAAGTGGCCATTCAGCTCAAATCGGAAAATCGCTATCACGCGCGTAACGATGAAGACTTCGCCTTCCTCCAGGAAGATCCGCGCTTCACCGAACTGCTGTATCCTGAGAAAGACGGCACCGCCGGCTGATCGCTTGAAAAACCTGCCCGCAGTTTGATCGCCCGCTATTTGATCGAAAATTAATTCGCAGCGCCCGCACGTGAAAAAAAACACCGCCAACCCAAAAAAAATTTCGCGCGGATTTCGCATCGTCGCACTCGGCGGCGGCACCGGCCTTTCCGCGTTGCTCCGCGGCTTGAAACAGCACGTCGTTCGCGGAGACGACAAAAATCCCAATGCCGAGCGCCCCATTTCTGATCTCGCTGCCATCGTCACAGTGACCGACGATGGAGGCAGCTCCGGCCGACTGCGCCGTGAAAATCGCATTCTGCCACCTGGCGATATTCGCAATTGCATGGTCGCGCTTTCCAAGGACGAAGCGCTTCTCGGCCGTCTTTTCCAATACCGTTTTCATGCCGGCCGCGGACTGATCGGCCACAACTTTGGAAATCTTTTCCTCGCGGCACTCACGCATATTACCGGAGACTTCACCGAAGCGATTCGCGAAAGCAGCAAAGTCTTGGCCATCCGTGGCCGAATTTTTCCATCCACGCTGGCGAATGTACATCTTGTCGCCACGCTCACGAATGGCCGCCGTGTGCGCGGGGAAACGCGCATCACCGCCAGCCGGGTGCCCATAAAAAAATTAGAGCTGTCGCCGAAAAATGTGCGCCCGCTTCCTCTAGCCATCGAAGCGATTCGCAAAGCGGACCTAATTCTTCTCGGCCCTGGCTCGCTGTACACCAGCGTTCTGCCCAATCTCCTGATTCCTGAAGTCGCCTCCGCTATCGCGAAGTCCAGGTCTCAGCGGGTTTACATCGCCAATCTCATGACCCAGCCTGGCGAAACCGCCGGATACGCGCTGGCTGATCATCTTTGCGCCATTCAAGCCCACGCCTCGCGCAAATTGGTAGACTACGTAGTTGCCAATCGCCAGCCCGTGTCCCCGAAAGTTGCGCGGCGCTATCGTGCGCGAGGCGCGGAACCTGTGGTCATCGATTTGCCGGAGCTTCAGAAATTGGGCTGTCGCGTGGTCCTGGATAATTTGCTGGATGAGCGCGACGTCATTCGCCACAATCACAAACGGCTGGCGAAGTTGCTACTCGACAAATTCTGCTGCCCCACTCCCAAACATTCAAAACGTGTCATTTCCAGCCGGGCTATTTCCAAGTTTCAAATTGCGTAACGTTCCTGCTAAGTTTTTTGCGAACCGATTTGTTGAATATTCCCTGGAGAAATCATGGCCACCTTCGCACTGATTGAATACAAAGACGCCAGCCCGGAAGTTCGCGCCGTGTACGACGACATCATGGCCACGCGAAAGATCGACTGGATCAATAATTTCTGGAAGGCCATCGCGCACGACCCCGCCACTTTGAAGCGTACCTGGGAATCGCTGAAGCAAATTATGGCGCCCGGCGCCCTGGACCCCTTGACGAAGGAATTGCTGTACGTGGCAGTGAGCGTCACGAACAATTGTCAGTACTGCATCGCGTCGCATACCGCATCGGCACGCAAAAAAGGTATGACCGACCAAATGTTCCACGAGTTGCAAGCGGTGATCGGGATGGCCAACGAAACCAACAAAATGGTTACCGGCTACCAAGTAGAGCTCGACGAACAATTCAAAGGCCCACTCGCCCCACCTGTCCGTTAGTACAGGTCGTTTCTACCCTGTGACCGGGGTATCTATCTGTACAAATTTTTCCAACATAGTACCTCCGTACTATAGCTAGTCCCCCGCGCGGCCTAGACCATAGGGTGATTCCGCGCGAACACTCCGTTCGTTTGTGCTGGAGAAACTGTTCTCGCGAGTGTGCCCATGTCCCCGACTACAAAGGATAACGAAATATTAACGTCTATTCCGGAAAACGCCACGGCCACCACGGGCCGCCCGGTCGCCGCTTCTAATGGGACCGCGGCTGCGGACTCAACATCGCGTACCCAACCTGTGGCACTGGAAGTTCCCGTCACGGTGAACGGTGCCCGAGCGGTTGCAGGTAGCGAAAAGCGCGAGCCTTTTTCTGAATCCACAAAGACAGTTTTGATATTCGGGCACGGTGCGGTCGTGCGCTTGTCTTCTTCGGTGTCTCCCGGCCAATTGTTGTTCCTGACCAACGAGAAAACAAAAAAAGAAGTTGTCTGCCAGGTAGTAAGTTCAAAAAATTATCGCGGCATGAGCGGCTACGTGGAGTTGGAGTTCACCGAGCCAGTCTCGGGCTTCTGGGGAATGCGCTTTCCTGCAGCGCCACAGGCTCATAGTTCAGAAAGCACACCAGGATCTTCCGCAGCAACGCGGAATTTCACGGGCGCTTCGGGCGCTGAATCAAAAGCTCCGGTAACGGCTCCCGCAATTCAGCCGGACACGAAATCTACGATTCCGAGTTCCCCGCGCGTCTCCCAATCTGTCCCATCAAGCCCAGCTGTTGCTCCGAACCAGATGTCAGCACCGCAATCCGGTTCAACAAATTCGCCAACCGCTCCGCTGGACGCCACGCCATCATCTTCGCCGGGCGTCGCAAGCGTTGAAGTTCCTGAAACCGCAAAGACGATAAAGACGATGCCGTCGGCGCCGGTCCTCACGTCTAAGACTTCTACTCCACCGTCGAAATCCATCCTGGATTCAGACGAAATCAAGATACCTTCCTGGCTGGAACCTTTGGCGCGCAACGCAGCAGCCGCTTCGGCAGCGTTGCCTGAAATCGGCAGTCGTGATGCAGTCGAGAACTTTGGTGATATTCCAGTAGTAGAGGATCTGTCAGTTACCGAAATTACTGATACGCCAGAGCGCGCCAACCGCGGGGTGCCTGCCTCATCTTTTGGGACCCACTTCCTGGCGGATGAGCAGGAAGGCTTGTCAGAGGCAGCTGCCTCGTCAGGGAGGTCCGGCAAGAAGTTCTTGTTTGGGACCATCGCAGCTGGTGCTCTGTTGTTGATCGGCGCCGGAGGCTGGTACGCTCGCCAAACTTCTGACAACGCTACGGCGACCGATGCCGCAACCAATACCGCAACCAATACAGCAGCCGTCAGCACGCCAGCGAATGTCGCCAACACCAGCGGCAGCAACAATGAGCGTACGCAATCACAGCCGCAGATACGGGCCTCGGTGCCCGAGAAATCCTCCGCCAAATTCACCGCCGTTTCCACACCCGCAGCAGTGGAACCGAGTGGGTCGTCAGGATCGAAGTCGCCCAAATTCGTGGGCGCCAATAGGCCAAGCCCGAACGCCAAGAAGAGCATCGCCACGGTGGATTCCGCATCAGACGTGAACGCACCTCCAGATGTCGCTGAGACTGCAGACGTAGCCGCGCCGCCACCGCCGAAAAAACAAAACCTCGGATCCGTTAAACTGTCAGCGCCGATCGTTAATAAACCTGCCGGTGCAGTTGCTACTGAAGAAGCTTTGAATCTTGAGCCAATTCAGCCTGAAGCAGGATTGGCATCCGGTTTCGTGGGCTCCGCTTCCAAACAGCCGGTCGCGCCCAGTAGCGGCTCAGACATAAAATCCGCAACGTTAATTTCTTCTGTGCCTCCTGTATATCCGCAAATGGCAAAAACGCAGCGAATAACCGGCGCAGTGACGATTGACGCCCTGATTGATGCCAATGGACACGTTGCCAGCATGGCCATTGTTTCCGGCCCAGCGCTTTTGCAGGAATCCGCAAAAGACGCGCTGAGTCACTGGAAGTACGCACCAGCGCAACTGCATGGCAAACCTGTGCCAATGCACATGAAAGTAACGATTCAATTCAAGTTGCAATGATTCTGATTTCGCGCCAGTGCTTGCAAAGCGGTATGGAAGATCGCGCAGGCACACGATGCGCGGCTGTCTTCAATCACAGAGCCTGAAAAATAAACACAACCCAGGTTCAGCAACCAACAATTCAATGAAGAATCTGGTCGTCAGCGTGGGCTTTGGAATTTCCAGGAAACGGCGCGGGTGGAGGATTTCGGGCTCGGGATGCCGGTAAAATGAACGCGGCGGCCGGAGTGCTAAGTCTTAAGCACTGGCCGCCGCGAGGGGTCTACACGCGATGGCGTCCCCGGAAGCGCTTTTGCTCCGGCATCGTATGCATACCACCAACATCTGCGAGAAAGTTACCCGCTCCTCATTCCTGCGTCTGTTCAAAA
>DATMOS010000159.1:0-20068 GCA_035568155.1 Verrucomicrobiia bacterium
TGGCGCCGGCCAGGAACCGGTAGCGCGACCAGCTGGGCAGATTGCGAATATCTACGGTCATGCCGTTCGGGTTGAAGCGCGTGGGCCTTCCGGTCAGCCACTCCACCGCGTGCAACGACGCGAAAACGCTGCCAACCACAACTAAGCCGTTGGTATGCAAAAGATCGCTGGCATTCAGCCATCCCATGATATCCCCGGTAGAGTGAGTTGAGAGCGTCGTACACCCCTTTGTCGTGACGGCTCACCCACCAGTAAATGTGCTTTTCGTATTTGCGAATGATCTCCACGGTTCCGTCCGAAGACCCGCCATCCACGACGATATACTCGAGATTCGGATATCCCTGATAAACAATGGAGCGGATGGTTTCCTCAATGAAGCGGGCTCCGTCGCGCACCGGGGCTGTTTTTGTCCATGTAGGAAAAAAGTTAGGTTTGGCTCAGACGGCCGCTGCCGCGCGACTGGCGGTGAACCACTCTATGGTTTCTTTTAAACCGGTGTGCAACGAAGTCTTTGCGCGCCACCCAAATTCCTGCGCAGCTCGCGAAGTATCCAACGAACGCCGCGGCTGCCCATCAGGCTTGCTGTGATCCCATCGAACTGCGGCCCGCGCCCCAACCATGGTGCGGATCATCTCCAGTAAATCGCGCACGCTGATTTCTTGGCCCGATCCCAAGTTAACCAGATCAGGTTTCGAATATTTTTCAGCGGCAAGTACGATGGCTTCCGCGGCATCCTCTACGTACAAAAATTCTCGCGTGGCGTTACCCGTTCCCCAGGCCACAATTTCGGGAGCATCGGCTTGTTTTGCTTCAATGCATTTGCGAATCAAAGCCGGAATAACGTGCGAGCTTTCCAGATCGAAATTGTCGCGCGGCCCGTATAAATTTACCGGCGTCAAGTAAATGCCGTTAAAGCCATATTCTTCGCGGTATGCTTGCAACTGCACCAGCAACATTTTTTTGGCCAGGCCGTACGGCGCGTTGGTTTCTTCCGGATATCCATTCCAAAAGTCCTTTTCACGAAAAGGCACGGGAGTAAATTTGGGATAAGAGCAGATGGTTCCGGCGCACACAAACTTCTCGATGCCGGTGGTGCGCGCGGCTTCGATGACATTCAGACCCATAATTGCGTTGTCGTGAAAAAAGCGCCCGGGATATTTGCGGTTGGCGCCAATCCCCCCTACGACGGCCGCGAGATGAATCACAATGTCGGGACGAGTATCGGTATACAGCCGGAGGGCTTCGGTTTGAATCCGTAGATCGTGCTTGTCGCTGCGTGGAGCCACGACTTCTTTGGCTCCTGCGGCGTGCAGCTTATCCACCACGAAAGAACCAAGAAAGCCATGCCCCCCTGTAACTACAACGCGACGAGTCTCCCAAAAGCCCATGTGCCCTCAATTGCCGTTGATTTCTAAATGATGGGAACGGAATTTCTAGTGCGACGCCTGCCCTTGCAACGCTTGAGCCACCCGAGTGACGGAATTGTGCCAGCGATTCCACGACCCGATCTTTTCTTCCAGGATCGCCTTGCCGCGGCCAGGCGACTTCAACCCGAGAGCCTCGACGTCGGCATCCACCATAATGGCCACCAGGTCATGGAATTTAATGCGCGCTTCCCAACCCAGTGCAGCGCGGCATTTTGTAGTGTCGGCAATCAGAGCATCGACTTCCAAGGGACGAAAGTACCGTTCGGAAATCTTCACGTGCTTTTGCCATTCCAGTCCCGCGTAGGAGAAAGCCCCTTCCACAAATTCTTTTACCGAATGCGCTTCACCCGTGCCGATAACAAAATCATCTGCCGTATCGTGCTGCACGACCTGCCACATCGCTTCCACATATTCTGGCGCGTAACCCCAATCGCGGTGCGATTCCAGATTGCCGAGATACAAAGTATTTTCTTTGCCGGCCAGAATATTGGCGACCCCCCGCGTAATTTTTCGCGTAACGAAAGTTTCGCCTCGCCGGGGACTCTCATGATTGAAGAGGATGCCATTGGCGGCGTGCAAGCCGTAACCTTCGCGATAAATTTTGGTCATCCAATAGGCGTAAACCTTCGCCGCTGCGTAGGGACTGCGCGGTTGAAACACAGTGTTCTCGTTTTGCGGAGCGGGTGCCGAGCCAAACATTTCCGAGCTGGAGGCTTGATAGAAACGGGTCTTGCATCCGCTGCGGCGCACCGCCTCAAGCAATCTCATGGTGCCCAGCCCGGTGATATCGCCGGTATATTCAGGAACATCAAAACTCACGCGCACGTGACTCTGCGCCGCCAGATGGTAAAGCTCATCCGGGGCCAGGCTATAAATCAGGCTTAGAATCCATTCCGTGCTCGACAAATCCCCGTGATGCAAAAATAACCGCGCGTTGGGATCGTTGGGATCCTGATAAATGTGATCGATGCGCTGGGTATTAAAGGTGCTGGAGCGGCGGATGATGCCGTGTACTTCGTAGCCTTTTGAAAGCAACAGCTCGGCGAGATAGGAGCCGTCCTGACCGGTAATGCCGGTGATTAACGCGCGCTTCATATTCTCAAGGTCTCCTGAACGTCAGCAGCCTGGTGCTCGTCAGCTCCATGTATCCGCACAATTGTAGCCTGCGCTTCCGCGATTGTCGTGTACCCAGAAGAATGTACTCGGCCCGAAACTTTTATACTGGACGGCGAATATTCAATTTTCTCATGCGCGCCTGGAGCGTGGTGCGTTTCATGTCCAAGAGAGCGGCAGCTCCTTTCGGCCCCCCAATGCGCCATTGAGTTTGCTGCAGGGCCCGCAAGATATGCTCGCGTTCTGCTTGTTCAAGTGTAGGTATGGAAGCGGGAGCCGATACCTCGTCACTGTTGTTACCGCCATGGGCGGTACTGCTGCGAGGCGAAGAAATTGCCGTTGAAGGCGCCCCCGTCTCGTTTAATAGCTCGGAAATCGGGATACGCAATTCTTTACCCGGCGACAGCAACACGGCGCGCTCAATAAAATTTTCAAGTTCGCGTATATTTCCCGGCCAGGAGTAATTTGCCAGCGCGGTCATCGCGTCCGCCGGCACATACTCGACCACCTTATTTAATCTGCGGCTGAATTTTTGAACGAAATAGCGTACCAGCAGTGGAACATCTTCGCGCCGTTCTCGCAACGCCGGTATCTGGATGGGAAAAACATTCAAGCGGTAATAAAGATCGCTGCGAAAAGTGCGATCGGCGACTTGCTTGGCCAAATCCTGATTCGTCGCAGCCACCACCCGGACATCCACTTTTATGGTGCGGTTGCTTCCCAGCCGCTCGAACTCGTGTTCCTGCAAAACGCGCAGCAGCTTGGGCTGAAGCTCCATCGGCAGGTCGCCCACTTCATCAAGAAACAACGTGCCGTGATCTGCCAGTTCAAAACGCCCGATTTTCTGATTCAAGGCCCCGGTAAAAGCGCCGCGCTCGTGTCCAAAGAGTTCGGACTCCAGAAGCCCGCTGGGAATGGCCGCGCAATTTATCTTAACGAAGGTGCGCTCGCGGCGAGGACTGAGGTTGTGAATCGCGCGGGCGATCAACTCCTTGCCGGTGCCCGTCTCACCCAGAATCAGCGCGGCAGTATCGGTCGGAGCCACCACTTCTACCTGTGACAGCGCCCGCTTCAGCGATGGAGCATCGCCAATAATTTCCTCAAAATTAAATTCGCTGCGAATTTCTTCTTCCAGATACAGTTTTTCTTCGGCCAGCTTGTCTTTTAAAGCGTCAATTTCCTTGAACGCCAGCGCATTTTCCACCGCGATGGCAATTTGCGCTCCCACTTGTTGCAGCAGCGAAATTTCACGATCAGGAAAGGCTTCCAGACGGCGGCTGGCCACGTTCAGCGTCCCGAATGTCCGGCCCTGGGTGACCAGCGGAATGCAGCAAATTGTTTGTATCCCGTCTTTGCGAAGAATCTTCATTACTTCGCTGGGATAACGATCAAGCTCAGCGCCGCGCACACATACCGACTTGCCGGTGGCAATGGCCTCGCCGGACGGAGACATATCGCGAAGCACGGTGACTTCCGGCTTGATCAGTTCCTGGCGTCCGGGAAAGTCGAGAGCATAAATCTTCAGCAACCCGGTGAAGGGATCCAGCAGCGCAAGACTGGTGTAATCATGATGGATCACACGCTCGAGAGTCGAAACAATGCCACGAAAAACTTCCGGCAACTCGCGGGTGCTGACCAGCACATTGTTGACTTCCAGCAGCACCCGCAGGCGATCGCGCTCCTCGGCCAACTGCGCTTGATACGCTTGCGAAGTCTCCAGATTCAAGGCGTTGTCGACGGCCACCGCGACCTGGCTGGCCACCCGCTGCATGAACGCCAATTCCGAATCGGTTATTTTCTGGGGCAGCAGCGTGCCGAATCCGAGAGCGCCCACCCTCCGCTGCGCGGTGGTCAACGGAACCATAGCAATGGAATGCACCCCTGCTTCCCGCAGTTGCTGCAGGAACAGCGGGTAGCGGGTGTCTTCTTCGTTTACTACGAATGGCTGCTGCGACTGCCACACCCATCCGGCAGGATGTCCTTCGATGGGCATTTCTTTGCCTGCCACTTTGTCGGTGAAAATGCGTGACTCCAGAATGTGCAGCCGCATCACGTTGCGGATCGGGTCGTGCAGCACCAGCGTCAGGAAGTCGAACTCCACCACCCAGTGAAGTCGCTCGGAGAGCTCATGAAAGAGTGCGGACAAATCGCGCTGCTGCGCGATTGCCTCACTGACCTCCAGCAACGCCTCCAACTGGCGCCGGGAGTGGTCCAGAGGCTGTATTTGCGCGATTTCCGGGGGCGAAACAGCAGGGTCCGCCATAACAGTCAGGATAGCATCCGGTTGCGGGTGCCTCAACCGCCTGAATCCTTAGACGTTGGAGCGGAACGCGATTCTCGTATACTCGAATAAAGTGCCAGCGCGCTGAAAATTCAGGCGCGATAGTCGGGATGGCATCCACAACTTAAACCAAGTCGAAAAGGTGGACTAGCAGGAATGAATTCAGCGCTACAAGTAATGAAATTTGGCGGCACGTCCGTCGGTGACGCGACGTGTATTGCTCGCACCGCGCAAATCGTGGCTAAGGCCGCCGGGAAAAATCCCTGCGTCGTGGTGGTGTCGGCCATGAGCGGCGTCACCAATCGCCTCATTGAGACCGCAAGAAAAGCCGCCAACGGTGATGCGACCGAAGGAGTGCATCTTACCAACGTTTTGCGAAGTCAACACGCGGCCGCAGTGGAAGCCTTGATTGCGGAACCCAAAGAACGCCAAAGCGTGATGCAGAAACTCGATGGCGTGCTCGCTGAAGCCAGGCGCTTGTGCGACGGGACTGCGCTGTTGCGTGAATTGTCGCCCCGCACCCTGGATGAAGTCTCCAGCCTGGGCGAGCGCTTGTCCGCGCCGATCGTAGCTGCCGCGTTAGTTACGCTCGGTTTGCGCTCGGAATCTATAGACGCTACCGAGCTGATCGTTACGGACGCCTTTCATGGTGGGGCAGAGCCGCACATCGAGCTGACCCGCGACAAAGCCCAAGCACGGTTACGTCCATTACTTGCACAGGGCGTCGTGCCGGTCGTGACTGGTTTTATTGGCGCAACCTCTGAAGGAAAGTTGACCACCCTGGGCCGCGGCGGATCAGATTACTCCGCCACCATTCTGGGCGCGGCACTGGATGCCGGCGAGGTAGTGATCTGGACCGATGTCGATGGCGTGCTGACCGCTGACCCCAGGCTAGTACCCGAGGCCCGCACCATTCCAGTCATCTCTTACCGCGAGGCTGCGGAGCTGGCCTATTTTGGCGCGAAAGTACTCCATCCAAAAACCCTCAATCCCGTAATGGAGGCCGGCATCACCGTCTGGATTCGCAACAGCTTCGCTCCCGACAAGCCTGGAACAAAAATTACGCCTGAGGGCCGCAGCATCGGCGGTGGCGTGAAAGCCCTGACGGCTATTCGCGATGTCACGTTAATCGCTGTGGGCGGGCCGGGCATCGTGGGATTGCCCGATGTGGTGGGCCGCACCTTTTCAACCACCGCGGATTTGCGTGCCAACGTCCTCCTGATTTCCCAGTCGTCGTCGCAAAACGATATTTGCTTCATCGTTTCGGCCGGCGATGCAGAGCGCACTGTGGAGGCTCTTCGTAAGGAATTCGCGCACGACCTCGCGCATCACAAGGTCGAGCACGTCACCGTAGTCAATAACATCGCCATCGTGGCGGTTGTGGGAGAAAACATGCGCGGAACGCCGGGCGTGGCGGGACGTACATTCGCCGCCATGGGGCGGGAAAACATCAACCTTATCGCCATCGCGCAGGGTTCCTCGGAGAGCAATATCTCCTTCGTGATTGAAGATCAAGCCGTCAAGAAGGCCCTGATCGCCACTCACAAGGAGTTCAGCCTGGATGTCGCGGCGCCAGACTAAGAGTCCCAGGATAGAGCCGGGCATGCAGGGAATACCTTATGTCTAATCCACGAGTGTTTGACCTACACTCCGTCCAACAAAAAGGAATGAGGTGTCATCTAACTGGTATATGACGACGCTTTGCAACGCTTCTCACCGGAATCGATACTCGAATCATCAACCAAACCCATGCCTACCGTCCTGATCGTCGATGATTCCGATAGTGTGCGCATCGCCGTTCGTGCCTTGTTTGAAGCCGAGCCGGGATTCAGCGTGGTGGGTGAAGCCGTAAACGGGATGGACGCCATTCACCAGGCTGACGAATTGGCGCCCGATCTGATCGTGCTGGATTTATCCATGCCCATCATGAACGGGCTGGAAGCGGCTGAGTCGCTGAAATTGAACTCGCCGTCCACGCCCATTTTCATTCTTACCGCGCATGGCGGCCCGGAAGTGGATCGCGCCGCGCGCGCCGCGGGTGTGGACGCGGTGTTCTCCAAAGCAAGCGAGGATATGGACAAGATGATCGCCAGCGCACGAGCGACGTTTGACGGGAAAAAATCTAAGAAGCGTACCGCAAAAAGCAAACAAGCCACTTAGATTGGGCAAATACCCACCCGCTCTACAGTAATTTCGATCTCCCTTTACGCATTGCTCCTTATCGACTGTTTCAGTACCGGATGCTAAAACTCTAAATCGCACCGCATGGACCATCGCGTGCCTTTGAAATTTCAAGTCGAGGTGAGTTAAATGCTAGCGATTATCGCCGGGGTTCTCTTGATATTGTGGTTGTTGGGTTTCACTGCTTTTCACGTCACCAGCGGATTTATCCACATTCTGCTGATTCTTGCCGTAATTTCCATTTTGTTCCACTTCTTCCGCGGTAGAGCTGCCGTTTAGTTTCGGCCATACCATGCGGCTAAATTAGGGCGCGCTCAGCGCTCCTCGCGAGGAGCCGCCCTATTTTGTTGTCCAGTACTCATTTTCGATTCTTCCTTCTCGCGCCGGTTGCAATGATCCACCCGGTCCTCATCTTTCCTTGGCCGCTCCGTCCTTCGCTGAGTCCCGCCCTGCGCACGCTCATAATCCTGTACGTCGTGTTAATCTAATCCCAATTCAGGCCCGTAGCTCAGTTGGTTAGAGCGCGTCCTTGACACGGACGAGGTCTGGGGTTCGAGTCCCCACGGGCCTACCACGTCAAGTCGTCCCCTGATTTTCTGCCTGTGACTCCCTACCTGTGTTGTTCATTTGCAGCAGGTCCCACCGATTCCCGTAAATGTCTTGAAAGACCGCAACCGTGCCGTATGGCTCTTCGCGTGGGACCTCCTGAAAATTCACTCCGCGTTCCTTCATGGCGTGGTAGTCGCGCCAAAAGTCGTCTGTGTGCAGGAAAAGAAAGACGCGGCCTCCGGTTTGGTTCCCGACGCGGCTAGCCTGTTCATCAGTGACGGCCCGCGCCAAGAGCAAGCAGGTTCCTTGCGAACCGGGCGGAGCGACCAATACCCAACGTTTTTCCCCTTCAAGAAAAGTGTCTTCGATCAATTCGAAGCCTAGAACGTTGATGAAATAGGTCAATGCTTCGTCATAGTCACGAACGACGACAGCAACGTAGCCGACTTTCTGCGTCATGGATTTGAGGCGTTCTCTTCACAACTCAACCCAAGGGCTTCTCGAGTGACACTTGAAACCCTGGACTGAGGAGCTGCGCGGGGCCTTCCGCGGAAATGACCATATCGTCTTCACAGCGTAAACCGAATTCGCCGGGGATATAGATGCCGGGCTCATTGGAAAAAGTCATCCCAGGTTCAAGCACCGTCGTGCTGCCGCGCACCAGGTACGGATGCTCGTGGCCATCCAACCCGATGCCGTGACCGAGACGGTGCGTGAAGTATTTGTAACCGGGCCCGTATCCTGCGTTGGTGATCACCGAGCGGGCGGCGTCATCCACCGAGCCTGAAAGTTTTTTCGCGCGGGCTGCATCCAGTGCGGCGTCTTGAGCTTTGCGAACAATCTCGAATACCGTTTGAACTTTAGCTGACGGTTTTCCAAGCACGCCCGTGCGAGTAATGTCCGATTGATAGCCGTCCACGGTGCAGCCGCCATCGATGAGCACCACTTCTCCGTCCTTTAGTGATTGCGGCTGCTTGCTGCCGTGCGGCAACGCCGCCGCGGCGCCCAGCAAAACCAGCGCCTCGCCGTGCAGATTCATTTTTGCGAATCCTGAGATGACCAGATCGCTGATCACCTTTTCCGACATTCCTTCCTTGAGATTTGCAAAGACCTCGCGATAAACCTCGCAGGTAGCAGAGCAGGCCAGGCGCATCAGTTCCAGTTCGTGCGCAGATTTTTGCGCGCGACAGGCGATGGTTACAGGATCGGCCGAGACCGCTTCATACGCAGGCCCGGCTGCGTGGAAATGATCGTAAAAAGTGAACGGCAGCGTCTCTTCAATGCCCACGCGGCCGGAGCGCACTCCGCGGTCCGCAAGTCCGCCTGCGATGATTTTGGTAGGGCTTTCGTTTTCCTGCCAGACGCGCACTTCCATCGGATAGCGCAAAGATTCGCGCATCCGTCCTTCTTCAAACGCCGGGGAGACCAGAATTGGCTGGTCCGAGCGCGGCACAATCACGGCAAGAAGTCTTTCGCTCAGATGCCAGCGAATGCCTGTGAAGTAGTAAAGCGACGTGCCCGGCCCGATGAACAGCGCGTCGAATTTCGGATTCAGCTGGCCCATCAATTCCTGCGCGCGCAGCAGTCGCCCGTGGAATTCATCTGGCGTGATGGGATGCACGCGGTCACCCAGCGGCTGCAGTGAAGAAAAACTTGCAGGCGTCTGCGTATCGGCTATCGATCCCGGCGGCACAGCAAGTGTAATCGCCGAAGCAGCGGCGGTTGAGTACAGAAAATTACGTCGAGAGATTTCGTGTGTCACTGATTTTTTGGCTATGTGCATAGGGAAGGAAGGATGGTTGCGGACGGCTCCGATGTCAAGAATCTTGCTTGGTGTAAGCGGAAATGGCGCGTCGTCAACGGAATGTTAATTCGCACGCTCACGGCTATCGCGTCGAGCCTGTGCGATACTTTGCAAATGCCGACTGTGCTTGTGGCGATTGACGATGAATTAAAAAAGAAGTGCCCGCGCGTGGCGCTAGGCTGCGTTACGGCGACAGTCGAGGCCGGTGAGGCGCCCGCGGCGCTTTCTGAAGAATTAAAATCGCGCGAGGAACAGATTTTACGATTGCCGGAGCCGCGCGCGGTATTGGAATCTCCCGCAGTATTGACGACGCGCGCAGCCTACAAGGTGCTGGGAAAAGATCCCGCGCGTTACCGCGGCTCGGCGGAAGCTTTGCTGCGGCGCGTCATCGCCAACAAATGTTTGCCCCGGATTAATGCGGTGGTAGACGTGATCAACCTTGTTTCAGTGGAGAGTCGCCTTCCGGTTGGACTTTATGATTTAGCGGCGGTCAGTGGCGACATTGTGTTTCGAGCGGGGCGTGCAGGCGAGACTTACAAAGGCATCGGCAAATATGATTTAAATCTGGAAGGCCTTCCGCTGTTTGCCGACGCGATCGGCCCGCACGGCAGCGCCACCAGCGATTCGGAACGCACCATGGTTACGGAGTCCACCAAAAATATCATCGCGTTGATCGTCTCCTTTGGCGGCGCGGCGGATCTCCCGCGCTGGACGCAACGCATGTGTGAATTGCTTACCCTTTACGCCGCGGCACAGAATTGCGAGTCCAGCGTAATTTCCTGAAAATTTTCGCGCTCCTATTTCGAGACGGATTCCTCAACGCTTTGGCTCTGGTTTACGCGCGATTTGAAAAATCCGCGGGCAGCCAGTAGTTCAGCATTCATCACCGCCGCACCGGCCGCTCCGCGTACGAGATTGTGTGATAGCAGCGTAAGTTTCACATCGAGCAGCGGGCATTCGCGCACGCGACCGACTACGGCGGCCATGCCGGCTCCGGCGTCCACGTCACGGCGAGGCTGCGGACGATTTTCTTCGTCGAGCACGATGATGGGATGGCGCAACGCCGAAGGCAGCGCCGCGAGTTCGGCGTTCACTTCAAAAGTGCGCAGCGCTTCCTGCACTTCGCGTAGCGACGCAATTTTTTTTAGTCCGATGCTGACGCACTCAAGATGCCCATCCAGCACCGGCACGCGGTTGCAATGCGCGGTCAGGCCCACGCCGGCGTCCACGAAGCGCGAGCCATCCCATTTGCCGAGCAGCTTTTGCGGCTCGGTTTCCATTTTTTCTTCTTCGCCGCTGATAAACGGGATGACATTCCCTTGAATGTCCATAGTGGCCACGCCTGGATAACCCGCGCCAGACACCGCCTGCAGCGTGACCACAAAAACTTTCTCCAGTCCAAACGCGTCGGCCAGCGGCTTCAGCACCAGAACCAATCCCGCCGTTGAGCAATTAGGATTGGTAACGATGAACCCCCGCTCGTAACCGCATTTCTTTTGCTGCGTCGCAATGGCTTCCAGATGCGCGGCGTTTACTTCCGGAATCAGCAATGGAACATACGCATCCATGCGGTGGTTTTTGGCATTGCTCACCACCGGATAACCAGCCCGCGCAAAATCTTCTTCCGCGCCACCGGCGACCGAGGAATCCAGCGCCGAAAAGACAAAATCGCAATCCAGCGTAGGCTCCAGATCTTTCACCACCAGATCGCGAGCGTTTTCTGGGATCGGCCCGTCGAGATGCCAGCGCACCGCTTCGGCATATCGTTTACCCGAGGAGCGTTCCGATGCGGCCACCTCGGTGAGCTCGAACCACGGATGATCGGCTAGCAGCTTGATGATGCGCTGGCCGACCAGCCCGGTAGCGCCTAGCACTCCTGCACGCCATTTTTTATCCACCGGTTGCACGGAACGAAGGGGCAAGCTTTTATCCGCGACGTTCTCTCTCAGAGGCATATTGTCATTCGAGTGCTGCTGCGCACTATCGAGACTCATGTCACGGCTCCTAAATTTTCGCCGGAACGTTCTGGATGCGGGCTTAAAGAAAAAACCCACCGCCAGGGCTTCCGGCGGTGGGTTGGAAAGTTTTGCTATTGATCTAGCGGTTTCTCCACTCGCCCGACGCGCAAATAGTCGGCGTCGTAGTCGACGTGACGGTGGTAATTCGCGCGATCCGCTTCGTAGCGATGGCTATCATAGCGGGGAGAGAATAACACGTCCCCCTATCGCGCTTAAAGCGCTTAGTGACGAGGGTGTATTCTAAAATTAATGAATAGCGTGCAATGGGCTGGTGTGGCACCGTTCGCGTAAAGAGTCATCTAATGTAGTGTGCTACCATCCAAAAGTTACGTTGTACGAAGGAGCTGCGATAAATGTCCGTGACTAAGTCTGGGCAAATGAATGCTTTGCGCAAAATGCGAGCCGGGGCGGGATTGTCATTTGAGTCCGCGCCGGTGCCCAAAATTGGCCCCACCGACGTCCTCGTACGCGTAACGGCTGCTTCGATCTGCGGCACGGACCTGCATATATATGGATGGGATCGTTGGTCGCAGGGACGCATTAAACCTCCGGTAACGCTTGGACACGAGTTCAGCGGCGTCGTCGAGAGTGTGGGCGAAGAGGTAACTGCTGTAAAAGCCGGTGACAAGGTAAGCGCCGAGATGCATTTAAATTGCGGCCATTGCCACCAGTGCCGCCTCGGCGAAGCGCACATCTGCCAGAACCTGCGCATCATTGGCATTGATCGCGATGGTGCGTTCGCTGAATTCGTAAAAATTCCCGCGTCGAACATATGGAAGCTCGACCCTGCCATCCCCGAACATTACGGCGCGATTCTCGATCCGCTTGGGAACGCCGTGCACACCGTACTCGCCGGAGAAATTGCGGGCAAGACCGTGCTGGTTACCGGTTGCGGTCCGATTGGGCTGATGTCCATCGCGGTTGCCAAAGCTTGCGGGAGTTCAACGGTATTTGCCACCGAGACCAATCCGCAGCGCCGCGCCATGGCCAGAAAGATGGGCGCCGACGTGGTTCTCGACCCATCGTCGGGAAATGGGGTGAAGCAGATATTGGCCGATACCTCCAACACCGGCGTGGATGTTTTGCTGGAAATGTCCGGCAACCCCACCGCGATTCAACAGGGATTTGCAGCTTTGCGCGCTGGCGGCCGGGCTTCGTTACTTGGGATACCCACCGAGTCGGTTCCGCTCGACCTGGTGAACGACGTAATTTTCAAAGGCGCCACTGTGCAAGGCATCTATGGCCGGCGCATGTACGCCACGTGGGTGCAAATGACCGCGCTGCTCAAAGCCGGACGATTGAATCTGGAGCCGCTGTTTGGAGAGCGCACCTCGCTGGAAAAATTCGAAGACGCATTCAAACTTTTGCGCAGCGGCCTGGCGGGTAAAATTTTGATGTATCCGGATGGAGTGCCGCACTAATATCTCCGCCACAAAGGCGAATCTCACGTATCGAGTGTAACCAGCAAGGAGTTATTCCATGTCAGACGCCGCGGCTACCGCCAGCAAACCATCTCCCCTTCATTATATTTCCGAGCATCTCCAGGACTTGCGCAATAAAAGCACAGCTCCCAAGCTTCGCGTGTTGGACGGCGAGCAGAAACCTATCGCCGTTTTTGACGGCAAGGAAATTATCAATCTGGCTTCCAATAATTATCTGGGATTGACCACCCACAAAGCCTTGCGCAAAGCCTCGCTGGAAGCCACCCGCAAATATGGCGTGGGCGCGGGCGCGGTGCGCACCATCGCGGGCACCATGAAACTACACATGGAACTCGAAGAGCAGATCGCGCGCTTCAAAAACGTGGAAGCCTGCGTGGTGTTCCAGTCGGGTTTCACTGCCAATGCCGGAACGGTTTCCGCCGTGCTGGGTAAGGAAGATTTGATTATTTCCGACGAGCTGAATCACGCCTCGATTATCGATGGCGCTCGCCTATCGAAAGCCACCATCAAAGTCTTCAAGCATAAAGATGTGCAGGATTGCGAACGCATCCTGCAGGAAACCGCCAACTGGAACGGCCACAAACTAATCATCACGGACGGCGTTTTTTCCATGGATGGCGACATTGCTCCGCTACCGGAGTTGTGCACCCTGGCGGAAAAATACAACTGCATCATGATGATTGACGATGCTCATTCCTCGGGTGTCCTGGGGCGCAATGGCCGTGGCACGGTGGATCATCTCAATTGCCACGGGCGCGTTCACGTTCAGGTAGGCACCTTGAGCAAAGCCATCGGCGCGATGGGGGGCTATGTCTGCGGGTCCCGCGACTTGATCGATTATCTTTACCTGCGCGCGCGGCCGTTTCTGTTTTCCACTTCGCATCCGCCGGCCACGGCGGCGGCCTGCCAGGCTGCTTTCACGCTGCTCGATTCGCCGGAAGGCGAGCGGCTGGTTAAAAAATTATGGGCCAATACTAAATTCTTCAAACGCGAATTGAAAAACCGTGGATTCCAATTCAAGGTCAGTGAGACGCCCATCATTCCGATTCATGTCGGCGAAGCCGCAAAAGCCTTCGAGTTTTCCCGTAAGCTTTTCGACGCCGGCGTGTTCGCTCCAGCCGTCGGCTACCCGACGGTTGCGGAAGGTAAAGCCCGCTTGCGCGCCATCGTCAGCGCCACGCACAAGCGCGAGCAGTTGCTGCGCGCTGCGGATACACTGGCTGAAGTCGGCAAGGCGCTGGGTGTCGTGTAGTTGTTATTTGCTAGGCAATAGCGGGTGCCCGAATTGAGGTACCCTGACCTGGAGAGCGAGGCCTAGTACGACTCGAGAATCGACGCGCTAAGTGCTTTGTCTGAGACAAAAATGTCGGCGCCTCGACATTTTCGATAAATCATTCGAGCGATCAGCGAATTGTGATTCGAATGACTTATTTTTTGACTTGAATGTATTTCGATTCGAACGTCGCAAGTTAACACAATTGGTACTCGCAAAATCAACTCGAGCCAAAAATCTTGTCGAAAACTTTCCACGCGTTAAACACATCAAACTTATGAGGGCCAAAAGCATTCGGCTTCTGAAGAAAATTTTGGGTTTACGCTGGACTTACGCGGGGAGACGAAATGTATAGACTAAAACTGATCGCAAATTTTATTATCTCGCTGAGTTTCTCAGCCATGTGCGCCATCGGCTCACCTGCGCAATCACAACCCGATTCGCAGGCGGGGGCGCAGCTCGGAGAACAATCCGCGCTCGCAGGCAAGCAAGCACAGGGCGCCAATACGCAGAAAACCACTGAAACATCACCAACCGAACTAACCACATTCGTAACCGGAACGATCATCAACGCAGAATTAAACGGCTCGCTGGATTCCAAAAAGCTGAAATCAGGTGACGCAGTAAACGCGCACACGGCGACCGATCTCAAGACCAACGACGGCAGAATCGTATTGCCCAAAGGCACCAAGATTATCGGTCACGTGACGCAAGCCTCGGCACGAGGTGCAGGGCAGCCTGAATCGGCGCTCGGTCTGGTATTCGATAAAGCCATTTTGAAAAGCGGCCAGGAGATCCCCTTGAACGCCGCTGTTCAAGCCGTCGGAGCTCCGCCATCGAGCTCATTTTCCAATCAGGCTCCGGCCGCCGAGCCACTGTCAGGAGCGCGTCCGGCAGCACCTGGGGGTGGTGTACAGAGTGGTAGCACCGCGTCTCGGGGCGGCAGTATAAACGGCGCGTCTTCAACCCCGAATGGGATTGGCGATCCGTCCGTCGACGCAAATTCCGCCGATACAACAAGTAGCAACGCAGCTGGCCAATGGGACGCCAACACCCGTGGCGTAGTGGGTATGCGCAATCTGAGCCTGAATGCCGCAGGCGAGGGGCAAGGCTCGATCATCAAATCGACGGGCAAAAACGTAAAACTCGACGGCGGGACCAGGCTGCTACTAGTCACCGGCAACGTGGCTGCTCACTAGGATTAACTTCTCCCCGCCGAGACTTCAGTCCGATTGGCGTGCCGTATTTGCACAGGGCCATGTATGTTAAAAATCCCCACGTTCTGGTAGGCTAATAGTGTAGTGAGGGGGATGCGATGACGAAGCTATTCGTCGTTCTACTCGTCGCTGCCGCTCTTATCGTTCCTCTGGGATTCGCCCAAACCCCGCCGGACACAGCCGCAGACGCTAGAAAATTAAATTCAGTTCCGGATCCAGTTATCGCGCCGTTTTGTGTGGGAACGGCATTCAATGCCATTTTGCTCACGCCGCTGGACGCCAGCCGCAATAAAGCCGGCGATGCGGTAACCGCCGAGACCGCCGAGACAGTCACCTATGAGCGCTCGGTGATCTTTCCTCGCGGCACAAAAATTCATGGCCACCTGGTGCGTGCCTCTTCCGCGCGCACAGGCAAGGGTTCGGCGCTATTTGTCCGATTCGACAAAGCGGTCTTGAAAAATGGCCAGGAAGTTATGATGAACGCCGGTATCCAAGCGCTGGTGACCGGCCGAGGTTCAGTCTCCAACCGAGTGGCGCCCGCGGCGGAAGAACGCGGCCAGGGATATCCTTCGGCTGAGGATTTTGGTTCCAGAGACGTTTCGAACGCGACCGTTGTTCCGGCCAGCACCGAATCGGCATCCCGCGCACAGTCGACGTCGGGACTTCCCGCCACGCAGGGTGGCGTGAACAAGCAGGGCATGCTGACGAATGACAGCCAGGGAGCTTTGGGTGGATCCGATTTGAAAGTGTATACGCCGCTGTCGGAAGGTTCGGACGGCACCGTGTTATTGTCAGCCGGAAAGAACGTACGCCTGGAGGCAGGAACGAAACTCTTGCTGGTGATTCAACCTCCACCTGAAGTTGATCCTAGTCTGCAGTAACAAGAAGTAGCTCAAAAACTCGGCAACTAGTTTTGCGATTAAACAATTAATTTGCGTTCCGGCTATTCCTGACTCCTGGCTAGCCGATTTCGTACTATTTCTGCACCAACTTCCAGTGCCGGCCCTTTGCCTGCTCGCTTCGGAGCGTTTGCTATACTCGCGCAGATGCCTTTAACCAAGAAAAAATTATTTTTGGTGGACGCCATGGCCCATATCTACCGGGCTTTCTACGCGCCGATGGTGCGCATGAACACCAGCGCGGGCGTCCCCACCACCGTTCCGTTTCTGTTCAATAATATTTTGCGGCGCATATTAAAAGATTATCAGCCGGATTATGTTGGCATCGTTTTCGACACCAGCAAGCCCACCTTCCGCGATAAACTTTTCGAAGAATATAAAGCGCACCGCCCCAAAATGCCGGACGAATTGTCCATCCAACTGCCCTTCGTCAGGCGCCTGTGCGAAGCCATGCGTTTGCCGATCCTCGAATGGGACGGTTTCGAAGCCGACGACGTCCTCGGCGCGCTGGCAAAACAAGCGACCAAGGCAAATGTGGACGTGATGCTGGTCACCAACGATAAAGACATGCTGCAGCTGGTTCACGACGGCGTGAAGGTGCTACGCACCGGCTCTGGCGCCGCGAAAAGTGACGTCATCGTCGACCAAAAAAAAGTCGAAGAGATCCTCGGCGTGCCGCCCAACAAAGTCACCGACGTGATGGCGCTGATGGGCGACAGCATTGACAATATTCCCGGCGCGCGTGATCCGAACGACAAGCCTGCCCCCGGGGAACGCCGCAAGCCTGGCATCGGAGAAGTCGGCGCGCGCGAAATAATTTTGCAATTTGGCTCGGCGGAAGAAGCGCTGCGCCGCGCCGCTGAAGTAAAGCGAACCAGCTATCGCGAAGCGCTGCAAAAAAATGGCAAGTATGTGCTGTTGAGCAAAAAGCTTTCGAAGATCGACAGCGATGTCCCCATCACTCTGGACCTGGACAACCTGCAACGGCGCGAACCGGATCTGCCATTGCTGGCAGCGCTGTATCGTGAGTTGGGATTCAACTCGCTGCTAAAAGAATTGGGATCGGAAACCGTTGCCTCTACCGCGCCTGTTAGCGCCGGCCCGGTGCTGAAGACTGATTACTTGCAGCTCATCAATGCTGGCGAACTTCGTGACTATCTGTCGGGCATACCAGTCGATCAACCAATCGCAATCTGGCTGAATTTGGAACCCGGCGATCGCGAGTCCGAAGGCTTCGGCACACGCATTACTTCCATCGAGGTGTCCTCCAAGTCCGGCGAAGGTCGAGCTGTGTGGATGGATGAAAAGGGCGAAGCGCTGGCGGCGTTGCGACCGCTGTTGGAAGATCCAAAACGCCCCAAAATTGTCCATGATCCAAAACTGTTCCATTTGCTCACCGGCCGAATGACCAACGTGTTGCACGCCACGCAAATTTATTCCTATCTGTTGCGGCCCACCACCGCCAATCACAATTTTACCGACGTGGTCATGCGCCAATTCAACGCCCTGATGGGAGGCGGTCCAGGAGAGCGCGCTGATTACCTGCAGCGGATCGCTCCAGCCTTACAAGCGCAAATCGGCCCCGAACAACTCGCCAACGTATACGAAAAAATCGATTTGCCTCTTGCGCCAGTGCTGGCGGACATGGAACGCACCGGGATTCGCGTTGACCCTAAAGCGCTCGATGCCATGTCTCAGGTCATGGAAACAGAAATACGCCGCCTGGAAAAAGAAGTTTGGGAACTTGCCGGTATGGAATTCAATGTCAATTCGCCGACGCAGTTGGCCGAGGTTCTATTCGACAAGTTGAACCTGCAGCCCTCGCAGCGCCGCGGGCGAGTAAAGGGCCGCTCAACAGCAGTGGATATTCTGGAAGAATTATCGGCCAAGCATCCGTTGCCACGAAAAATTATCGAGTACCGCGAAATTGCCAAGCTCAAATCGACCTACGTCGATTCCTTGCCAAAATTAGTGAACCGCGAAACGGGCAGGCTGCACACCAGTTACTCGCAGACCGGCACAGCCACTGGCCGCCTGAGCTCTTCCGACCCCAACCTGCAAAACATTCCGATTCGAACGGAACTGGGACGCCAGATTCGCGCCGCTTTTGTGGCCGACGAAGGCAAAGTATTGCTGTCCGCCGACTACTCGCAAATCGAACTGCGCATCATGGCGCACTTTTCGCGCGACCCAGTTTTGCTGGAAGCTTTCAACAGTGGGGAAGACGTTCACGCGCGCACCGCGCAAGAAGTCTTTGGCGTGGGCCAAATGGCGCAAACAGCGGAACACCGCCGCGCCGCCAAGGTCATCAACTTTGGAATTATTTACGGGCTTTCGCCGTTCGGTCTCGCGCAACAATTGAATATCGAGAACCGCGAAGCGGCGCAGTTTATAAATGCCTACTTCACCCGTTATCGCGGCGTGAAACAATATCTCGACGACACGTTAGCAGACACTCGCGCCACCGGCGTCGCCAAAACGTTATTCGGTAGAATTCGTCCTATCCCCGAAATTAATTCCGCGCAATTTCAGCTGCGTAATTTCGCGGAGCGCACCGCGCTCAACTCGCCTCTGCAAGGCACCGCTGCAGACTTTATCAAGCTGGCCATGATCAGCATCGACCGGCGGCTAGCCGATGAGAACCTGCAAACCAAAATGATTTTGCAGGTGCACGACGAACTGGTTTTCGAGGTGCCGAAAAATGAACTGGAGGCAGTCTCAAAATTGGTAAAAGAAGAGATGGAAGGCGTCCACCAAATTGCCGTTCCGTTGCTGGTCGAGGTATGTTCAGGCCCGAATTGGCGCGACCTGGATTGAGCTTTCCAGCCTCTCCCGATACATTTTTCTGCAACCTTTTCCTTGCCTGAGGGTTCTTAGTATCGGTGGCGTGTGCGCGCACTACCTGAGGTAGCGGACACGCTTTTTTTGACCCTGATCATGATTGCTAGACGCGGCGACACTTTTTGGACACGAGTACGACGTGCGCCGCAATGCCAGCCCTGGCCATGCTAGTTTAGAGAGGTTAGTCCCCACCAAGGAACATATGACCCGAGCAACCATAGGGCTATTTTTTTTATCCATCATTTTATTTAACACTGGTTGCGGCGGTGGCAGCAGTACGAACACCACGACCGTCACGCAATCCTCGGTACGAGTTACTGTGCAGCCTGCTAGTGTAAGTGTCTCGAATTTTCGTACCCAGCAATTCACGGCTACCGTTTCAGGCAGTTCCAATACTGCCGTGACGTGGGAAGTGAATAAGACCGCAGGCGGAAGCCAGAAATTCGGCTTTATTTCGAGCGCCGGGCTTTATGTGGCGCCCAGCGCCGTACCCACAAAGATTGATAGCCAGCAGAACACTGTCACGACCACGCTTACGATTACGGCCGTGTCTCAAGCGGACACTACCGCCAGCGGGACTTCCACCGTAACCATCGTTCCCGACAATGCCAATGCTCAAGCCGTTCCCGTCGAGTTGGGCAGTAGCGGGGGTAACTCGCATGACTTCATAAATAACACGTCGAAAAACACCATCACGTGCTGCGGCGGAACGCTTGGCTCGCTGGTTACTCGCGGCGGGGTGCAATATATTTTGAGTGCCAACCACATCCTGGCACGCAGCGACGGTGCCACGGTGGGGGATGCCATCATACAGCCCGGCTTGATTGACACTGCAACCTGCACCACCGCCGGTACCACAACAGTTGCGAATTTGTCTCAGTTCTCCAATTTGCAAGCGACCCCGAATCCCAATATCGATGCCGCCATCGCGCAAGTCATCGCTGGAAAAGTCGATCCTGCGGGGAACATCATTTATCTCGGCCCGACTACGGACGCTAACGGCGTTCCCGTGTCAGGCGCTCC
>DATMOS010000160.1:0-17386 GCA_035568155.1 Verrucomicrobiia bacterium
CGCGATATTTTTTCGCCGACCGCTGCGCACCTAGCCGCTGGTTGGGATTTCAATCAAGCCGGGCCTGAGGTAAAGGAACTGGTGCAATTGGAGCCGAAGACTTCGGTAATGAATGAGCGCGGGATCGATGGTGAGGTAATCGGTCTCGACGACCCTTACGGTTCGTTAATTACTGACGTGCCGGGCGATGATTTTAAGAGACTCGGTTACAGCTTAGGGGACAAAGTTACCTTGCAAATTGCCGGGAAGTTTGTTGTGGTGCCTTTTGTAAAAACCTTTATGGGCGTTCCGGTGGGCGAAGCTTTGTTGTACATCGACTCGCGTGGCCGAGTAGGTATCGCTGTAAATCAAGGAAATTACGCCACAAAATTCAATGTTGCCCTTCCGGTTAAAATTTTTATTGCTCGCAAAGGTTCGGCCACGTCGCCCAAAACAAAACAGTGATACTGGCTTTTTCTCTGACTCGAGGCGTCGTTCTATTCATCGCGGATTTGCATTTTGCGGCTGGCGGGCAAACAATCGATGGGATGCCGTGGATTTGCCGCGGCGTCAACGGAGACTCCTCATGCCCGAAGCTGTAATCGTGTCGGCGGTTCGCACCGCGGTCGGACGTGCATTTAAAGGATCACTGCGCGCCACCCGCCCCGACGACTTGGCGGCAGTAGTCATCAAGGAAGCGCTGGCACGCGTTGCCGGTCTCGACCCCAAAGAAATTGATGATGTGATTCTGGGCTGCGCCATGCCCGAAGGCGAACAAGGGATGAACGTGGCGCGCATCGCCGCTCTACGGGCCGGCTTGCCTGTAGAAACCTCGGCGATGACCATCAACCGGTTTTGCTCCTCGGGCTTGCAGGCCATCGCGCTTGGTGCGGAGCGCATTCGTGCCGGAGCCGTGAAGGTGATTGTCGCCGGTGGGACAGAATCTATGTCCCTAGTACCCATGGGCGGAAATAAAATTTCGCCGAATCCCTGGCTGGTCGATCATTATCCCGATACGTATATCAACATGGGGCTGGGCACGGAAAATATTGCGCGCAAATTTGGAATTACCCGCGAACAAGCGGACAAATTTTCCGCGGAGTCGCACAAAAAGGCGCTGGCGGCCATTGCCGCGGGAAACTTCAAGGATGAAACGGTGCCTGTCGAAGTGAAGATTACGGCGCTAGTGAGTACGAATGGAGCGGGCGGTGGCGGCGGCACGGCTACCAAGACCGCTGCAAAGACCGTCACGCAAACTTTTCAGTTTGCAACCGACGAATTGCCGCGCGCGGATACCTCGATGGAAGCGCTTGCAAAACTGAAGCCTGCTTTTCACGCGAAAGGAACGGTCACAGCGGGCAATAGCTCTCCGATGAGCGACGGCGCGGCGGCAACGATTGTCATGTCGGACGCGCGCGCAAAAGAGCTGGGGTTGAAGCCGCTGGCTCGATTTGTGGCGTACGCTACAGCTGGTTGCCCACCCGAGGAATTTGGCATCGGGCCAGTGTTCGCTATTCCAAAAGCGCTGAAGCTTGCGGGTTTGTCCCTTGCGGACATCGACGTAATCGAACTGAATGAAGCATTCGCCGCGCAGTCGCTGTGCGTCATTCAGCAGGCGGGGTTGGACCCGGCGCGTTTGAATCCTAACGGCGGCGCGATCGCGCTGGGCCATCCGTTGGGATGCACCGGAGCGAAACTTACGGCGACGATCATCCGCGATCTGCAACGACGCAAAGGCCGCTACGGCATGGTCACCATGTGCGTGGGGGGCGGAATGGGCGCCGCGGGAATTTTTGAGTTACTCTCATGAATTTGTTGAGCCAGTCCTAAATATTTTTGCATCTCAACCGTTGTAAGCGTCTTAACTTCGTCTGCCACCGGTAAACTGTTCGCGCTGCATTTAACGGATCAGCGCTTCCCGGAGAAACGCTTGAACACGCTGGAATTCACGCTGCTGGTGGGCATGGGCTCGCTGCTAGCCGGCTTTCTGGGTTCGTTGACCGGGCTGGGCGGCGGCGTGGTAATTGTGCCGATGCTTACGCTGCTGTTTCACGTGGACATTCGTTACGCGATTGGCGCCGCGCTGGTTTCGGTGATCGCTACTTCTTCGGGAGCGGCCGCTGCGTATGTGAAGGAAGGCTACTCGAACGTGCGCGTAGGAATGTTTCTGGAAATCGCTACCACCGTGGGAGCGCTGGTAGGCGCGGCAGTGGCACTGCATCTTCACGTGTCAGTGATTGCCATTATTTTTGGGCTGGCGTTGATTTACTCCGCGTTCTCCAGTCTCCGCGAAAAATCGGAACACAAGATCAACGTCGCACCCGACTGGATTGCCACTTGGCTGCGTATGGATAGCAGCTATCCAACGCCCGAGGGCATAACGCCATATCACGTCCGCGGCGTCCCACTCGGCTTCGCGTTAATGTTTGGAGCGGGCGTTTTGTCCGGCTTACTGGGAATTGGATCGGGAGCGGTAAAGGTTTTGGCCATGGACCAGGCCATGAAGCTGCCGTTTAAAGTATCGACCACCACCAGCAATTTCATGATCGGCGTGACGGCCGCGGCCAGCGCGGGAATTTATCTGAGCCGCGGATATATTGATCCGGGTATCGCGATGCCGGTGATGCTCGGGGTGTTGGGCGGATCGCTTGTGGGTGCACGGATTCTCGCAGGCGCGACGGTGCGAACCCTGCGACTGGTGTTCGGCGTGGTGATCGGATTTCTCGCGGTGGAAATGATTTATAACGGCTTTGCGGGGAAGATGTGATGACGACTCCCGACCTACGACAAGACCAGCGCATGGACCAGATCATGGCGGTCCTATTGCGTAGCGGAGTCTCGCTAGCGGCTGGCCTGGTATTTATTGGCGGGATCGTTTATCTCTCGCGGCACGATTTGCCCGCTATAAATTATCGCGTGTTTCAGGGAGAGCCGCAGGAGTTGCGCACCGTCAGCGGCATTCTCCGTGAGGCTGCAACATTTCACGGGCGAGGATTAATTCAATTAGGCCTACTGGTATTAATCGCCACACCGGTGGCTAGGGTGCTTTTCTCCGTTCTTGCTTTTGTATATGAAAAGGATTGGACGTATGTGGCCATCACCATGATTGTGCTGGCCCTGTTGTGTTACAGCTTGATTGGAGGCGGAGGGTTGTAGCTAGCTGCCCGGGTATTTGTAAGGCCGTGGCATGCAATCTAACGGCGTAAATCGCCAGTCCCCCTTCATTTCGGCAAAAATGAGATAATTGGAGCTGAGCACAGTTAGTCCCTCACGAGGAGCCCCTGACCATGGCCACCGCAACCACCACGCCCCAAGGAACCAAAGGCGGCAGCTTTTTGCTGGAATCGCCGCGACCGGAGGATGTGTTTACTCCGGCGGACTTAAACGACGATCAGAGACTGATCGGGCAATCCGCGGAAGAATTTGTGATCAAGGAAGTAATTCCGCACGTCAAGAATCTGGAGGCCAAGAAGCCGGGTTTGCTGCCGGAACTGGTGAAAAAGGCTGGCGAGCTTGGGCTCTTGAGCGCCGGAATCCCGGAGCAATATGGCGGGGCGGGACTCGACAAAGTCGCCACCACGGTTCTGACGGAGAAACTTTCCATCTACGGTGGTTTCGCCGTAACCCATGGGGCGCATGCCGGCATCGGCACACTGCCCATCGTATATTTCGGGACGGAAGAACAAAAGAAAAAATATCTTCCTAAACTGGCCACCGGCGAGTGGATTGGAGCTTACTGCCTTTCCGAGCCGCAAGCCGGCTCGGACGCGCAGAATTCCTTGACGCGCGCGGAACTAACTCCCGATGGCAAACACTACATTTTGAACGGACAGAAAATGTGGATTACCAACGGCGGCTTCGCGGACATTTATATTGTGTTCGCCAAGATTGGCGGCGAGAAATTGAGCGCGTTCATCGTGGAGCGCACCTTCCCCGGAATTAAACCAGGAAACGAAGAGCACAAGATGGGCATCCACGGGAGTTCCACGACGCCAGTGTTCCTGGAAAACTGCAAGGTTCCCAAAGAAAATCTTTTGCACGACGTTGGTCGCGGCCACATCGTGGCATTTAATATTCTCAACGCCGGGCGCTTCACTTTAGGGGCTTCCGCGGTGGGCGGCTCGAAATACGTACTGGCAACCGCCGCGAAATATGCCAGGGAGCGCAAAGCTTTCGGTAAAGCGATCGGCGACTTTGGGCTGATGCGGGAAAAACTGGCGGAAATGGCGATCCAGCTTTTTGCGGTGGAATCGATGATTTACCGCTCGGCGGGCAACATGGAAACGGCCATGGCCTCGGCGTCGAACAATGGCTCGGAAAACGCCAGCGAGAAAATCCAGAACACCATGCAAGTTCTGGAGGAATATGCCATCGAAAGCTCCATCGCCAAAGTGTATGGCAGCGAGATGCTTGATTTCGTCGTCGACGAAGCGGTGCAGATTTTTGGCGGCTACGGTTTTCACGAAGACTATCCAGTGTGTCGCGCCTACCGCGATTCGCGCATCAATCGTATTTTTGAAGGTACCAACGAAATCAACCGCATGCTGATCATCCAGATGCTGATGAAGCGGGCCATGGGCGGGCAGTTGGCGTTGATACCGGCGGCCATGAAACTGGCGGACGAGATTCTTGCCGGGCCGTCGTTTGAGGAGACGGATGAAGGCGTGCTGGCGGCCGAGACCACGGTAGTCGCCAACTGCAAAAAAATGTTTCTGCAATCGGCCGGCGGAGCCGTTCAGAAATATCGCGAGAAGCTGGCCGACGAGCAGGAGTTGGTTGCCGCGCTTTCCAATATCGTCATGGAAATCTACGCCATGGAATCTTCGCTGCTGCGCGCGCAAAAAGCCGCAAACGCTAAAGGCCAGGCAGCAGCGCAAGCGATGATCGACGCCGCGAAAGTGTTTATTTCCGATGCTGCCGAGCGTGTGGAGCATGAAGCCAAGCGTGCCATTGCCGCTCTTCACGAAGGAGACATGCTCACCACGCAGATGTCGGTGCTGAAGCGTTTCGCGAAGCGCGCGCCGGTCGATACCATCGCGTTGCGGCGCAATGTAGCCAAGGCGGTGCAGTCGCAAGACCGCTATCCGTTCGAGGGCAAATAACTCTGGGGCGGCGTTCGCTGCTGCTATTTTTTTGGCTGGAGTGATACGCCAAAGTGCGGATCGTGATATGTGCCGGTCATCTCCACAGGTACTTCTGCTCCGGCATGTTTTTTCTTAAACAGCGGATCTAGCGGTTTTAACAGCACAGCTCTTACGCCGCTACTGTCGTCCGACAGCGACGCTTCCGTTTTCAAATCTCCGTGAAAATCGATCTTGGTGTTTTCCAAGTCATAAGTTCCTTGCAGAGCGGCTTCCGCACCTGGCACCTTAAAGGTAGTGTCATGAAATTTGGCGACTTCGTTGCTCAACAACACGCTACCTTTCAAATCCGCGGCCACGTTGGGAGTCTCTGGATCTTTTTTCTTGCCGCTGGCCTTTTTACTTAACATGTTCACGCTCATTTGGCGTTCTGGATTGGTCCATTGCGCGTGCTCGATTTCAAAATCGGCCTGAAACACCACACGCTTTAAAAACGGCTGGTGCCCGGAAGGCCAGACGACGTGCCCGCGAAAATTGGTTGCCCCCTCCATAGGGGCTTTGCTCTCCTTAACGAAAAGCCACAGGACATCGTCGATGCGGCCGCTGCGCACATTCAAATTGAGCGAAGTGATCTTGCCGGGCTGGCCCGGTTTGCCGGCCACGGAGCCTTCGATATGCACGGGCGTTTTCAGAAACGCTCCGTCGACGGAATGCAGAATCGTGTCGCCGCTTATACCGTCAACGGTGGCGTTGAATCTTGCCTTGAGCGCGACAGGGTGGTGAGTCCGGCTAACTTCAAATTTCGGCGTATCCGTGGTTCCCTGAGTTTCTATACGGCCCAGGACGCCGTTAAAATCTCCCTTGCTGGCCAGGATTCCGCCAATCCCTTCAAATACTCCTAAATCGACATCATCGAATGTATACGTGCCTGAGAGCGGGATGTCGTTGAGGTGTTGACTGTCCCAGGGACCGAGTTTTCCGCGCGACCGAATTTCTCCTGGGGGCTCAGCGTTGCGCATCGCGAGGTCGTAAAACATGGGCGAACTATTGCTGATGGATTTTAAGCTGAGTTGATGAATCTCGAATTTCAGAGGGCCGTCGTCTTTTCGCGCCACCTCCAGCGTTGCGTCTTTGGTAAAAACTTCGCCAATGCGCGTGGAAGATTTGGCCGATGTTGTTTGGGATCCCGAGGTCTCTTGCTCGGCAAGAACCGAAATTTTTAAGCCTTCGAGAATAATTCTGGATACGTAGCCAGGCCGCAATAAAAGATCGTGGTAATTGGCCTGGATCGTGACTCTTTGAATGGCAACCAACGGCGGGCCCGAGTTGTCAGAACCGCGCGTGAGTGCAACATTTTCCAGCACGCAACCGGGATGCGGAAAATACGTCCGGTGGAAGTGCTGCACGGCTATTTTGCCGGGCCAACTTTCCTGGACAGATTGCGTAACTTTCTGCGAAGAAAACGGCCAGTGAAAAGCCAAAATAATTCCGCCGATGCATAGCGCCAATAAAATTACGATGGCGAGTGGGAGTAACCAGCGTCTAGCGCCGGTGGTTCTCGGCGTTGCCTGGACAGGTTCTTGTGTCGCGACGGTCATTCTTCCTTAAGTTTGCCTCGCCGCAGTATGCCATCTCCGTGCGTCAGGGAAGCTCGGGGAATCTACGTAAAAGGGACGCGGCTCGGCTGTAGGAAGTAAATTGCGACTCTCCGCCCGAAGAGCCCTGCCGTTGAATTTAGCGATTTGATTTTAGGGTCTCGGACGCGCGGAATACTTGTCGAATAGCCTTTTTTGACGGTTGTCCAGCGAAGTGAGCTGTCCACGAATAAAAAGGTAGCGCACCTCGTTGGTGAGCTCCAATGGATCGCCGTTGGTAACGATAACGTTGGCGATCTTTCCGCTCTCGAGTGTGCCGACTTGATCGGACAGACCGAAGATTTGCGCCGGATATAGAGTGACCGCCTTCAGCGCATCATCGTAAGGCAGGCCGTAGGCCACTGCGTTAGCGGCATTTTGCCCCAGCCTGCGCGCAAAGGAATTATCAAAGCTGCCAAAAGCAAATTTGACGCCGGCGGCGGACAGTTCCGCGGGCTGCGATAGCAGGCGATCGTAAGGATCGTCTTCATATAAAGGCAAAGTAAGCATGGGGCGCAAAATCACTGGGATACTTCTTGATCGCAACAGGTCTTTCAGTTTGTAAGCTTCGGAACCGCCCGCCAAAATCATTTTCAGATTTTGCTTGTCGCAAAATTCGATGGCGTTGCGAATTTCGCGAGAACGGTCGGCAAAGATCAGCAGCGGCAACTGGCCGCGCACCACGGGCACGAGTGCTTCGAGTTTTAGATCGCGTTCATAATCCGCAGGTCCGGCGTGCCCCATGGCTTGCGCGTAATGACGCGCTCGCTCAATCCAATCGGTTAACTCGGTCACCTGCTTGTCATATTCCTGCTTTGCTTCGGTGTAAGGCTTTTCCTTTCTTTGAAAGGTTGCGAAGTCGAACGTTTTGGTCTGGATTTCAGGCCAGTTCACCACCATGGCGACGCTTCTTTTGAATTGCATGTCGTCAACAGTCCAGCCGGCCAGATAAATCGCGGAGGCCTGGCCTCCGATGACACCGTTCGGCCCGAAAGAATCCATGCCTCCGCTCGCTGGCACAGCCAGAACTTCGGTGATGCCTGCAACTCGCGTTACCGGGATGTGTTCGCTCGATGGCGATACCGCCGTTAACGCCACCACGTCGGGGTTATAGTTTCCAGTTTCCGTGGAGTCCACGGTCGACGCGACAGCGCCGATTTCACGCAGGCCCATTTGGGTAATGGGATCGAACATTCCCGGGTAAACCTGCAGGCCTTCGGCGTTGATGACCTGGGCGTCTTGCGGAACCTCGACTTGCGCACCAACGGCGGCAATCTTGCCGTCACGAATAATCAAGGTGCCATTTTCGATGGGCGCTCCAGCGAGGGTGAAAATTTTAGCGTGCACTAAGGCGTAGGCTTTCGGAGCCTCCGCTCTTGGCGCTGGCTGTTGGGCCGCGAGCAACGCGGGAAACGCCAAAACCGCAGCGAGGATCAGGCCGTCGCGGAACAATGTTGTCGCACGCAAGCGGTTCACAGTGCACCTCTGTCGCTGTCTGCGGCGCTACCAACCCCGTCACTTTCATCTGCGGCACTTCCCCGCCCTGATTGAGATGGCTTAGGCTTGTCGTCCGGTTTCTTCTCGTTTTGTCTTTTCTCTTCGGGCTTTTTCTCAGCGTCAGCTTTCTTTTCTTTCTCGATTAAAGCTTTCTTTTCTTTTTCACGATCGGCGCGCTCGGCAATGTCCCGCGTCCGATCAAAGTAAACTCGCCCGTCGATCAAAGTTTTCTGCACAACTGCGTAGGCGCTTAACGGGTCGTGATTGTAGATGACCAAATCGGCGTCTTTGCCCACATCAATCGATCCGACGCGCTTGTCGATACCCAGCTGAATGGCGGGATTAATAGTGACCATCTTCAACGCTTCTTCACGCGAAAGCCCACCGTAGCGGATGCTCTTGGCGGCTTCCTGATTCAGATGCGTGGCTTCTTCGGCGTCGTCGGAATTGATGGAAACCAGCACGCCGCGACGGGTCATGATCGCCGCGTTGTAAGGTGTGGCGTCGTAGGCTTCCACTTTGTAGGCCCACCAATCCGAAAATGTGGAGGCGCCCGCCCCAGCGGCGGCGATTTCGTCGGCGACTTTGTAGCCTTCGAGAACGTGCTGGAGAGTTCGCACCTTGAAACCGAATTCCTTGGCTACCCGCAGCAACATTAAAATTTCGTCTTCGCGATAGCAATGCGCGTGCACGTATCGCTTCCCTTCCAATACTTCGACCAGCGGATCCAAGCGCAAGTCCCGGCGCGGAGGGATGAGATTCTTTTCTCCCACCGATGTTTTCTTGTTGTAGTCATCCCATTTGCTTTTGTAATCACGCGCTTCGGTAAAGGCGGCGCGAATGGTTTCTTCCACGCCCATGCGCGTCGCGGGATAGCGCTTTTCCTGGCCACGGATGCTGAAATTGGAACGCTTGGGATTTTCGCCGAGAGCAAATTTAATACCGGGAAGTGCGCCTTCAAACGGCAACCGCGATGCCGGTGCGCCCCAGCGCAGCTTTATCACCACCGTTTGTCCGCCGATGGAGTTAGCAGAACCGTGCAGCACATTGGCGACAGTCACACCACCTGCCAGATCGCGATAAATGTCGATGTCATCGGGATTGAGTACGTCCGCGATATTCACCATGGAGGAAACGGAAACGCTGCCTTCGTTCACAGAGCCGTCCACCGCGATGTGAGAATGACAATCGACGATGCCGGGCATCACGAATTGCCCGTTGGCGTCGATTACTTCGGCGCCTTGAGGCTTGGCAATGGATTGGCCGACCTCGGCGATTTTGCCGTCGCGGATTAAGATCGAGCCATGCTCAATGGTTCCGCGGGAGACGGTGAGGATGGTGGCGTTTTGGATCAGCAGAATCGCGGGAGCCTTCGCGTCGGCAGAATTGGCTGCGAGCGCGCCCGACGACACGAGGAAATGCAGTGCCACAATAACTGCTAAAGTTTTTAGGAGCGCGTTACCCACACGAGCGCCTTTCACAGTGCACCTCCGGTTGCAGACGCACTGGAGCGTGCTCCAGGTTTTGTGCCGGTGAAATCCGTGGAAAATCCGGTGACGCTCACCAAGCCCTTCATGGAGGTAGCGTCAAATGTTCCGGAAAAAGTCACGTCCAAGGGGTTCCCTTCGATGGGAATATTTATGCTGAAGCTGAATTTATCGGCGCTGGCGTAGCCATTCAGAATTGATCCCGTTCCGCGGCTGCTGGTGACCGTGCCGGAAATGGTGCCATCTTTTTCCATGTTCAAATCGGCGGTGGCTTCTTCCGGGCCGTGTGGGGTGTTGAAGGCCAGCTTCCATTTGCCACTGATGTCGCCTTTCGGCGGATCTTTTGGCTTTTCAGGCTCGTGCGTTTCGAATCTGTGCCCATCCACAAAGACCATCCTGATTTTGGTTTTTTCGTCGAAGAGATCGCCGTCCGTAACCACCAGATTCGCGATTTTCCCGACTTCTATCGAACCCATGCGATCCGACACACCGTAAATTTCCGCAGCAGAAAGAGTCAACGCGCGCAGCGCCGCATCGGCCGGCAGTCCCGCGTCGATCGATTTTTTCACCGCTTTCAAAACATCTTTCGGCGTAGTCAAACCTCCGGAATAAAACGCGAACTTTACGTTAGCCTTGGCCAGCGCCGCCGGCGCGGATGGAGCGCGATCGCGAAAACGCAACTCGCGCAAAGTCGGCTTGTCTTCGGGATCGGCATCTTTTTCCGCTTCCGGCCATTTGGCGTTCACCAACACAGGAAGTTTTCTGGCGGCAATGTCGGCGGCATTTTCATAAGCCATTTGGGCACCATAAATCACGCCACTGACCTTCCAGCGATCCGTGAGCTCCAACGAACGTTGAATCTGCACGCTATTGTTGGCCGGGATGAGCACCACAACATGCTTTTGGAGCGCCGCGGCGAGGGATGCATCGCTGCGGTCGTATGGCGGGCGCTCGACATGCCCATTATGTTCGTAAGCCGCTTGCGCGCGAGTACTCCAGTCAGTGTCCAGAAACACCTGACGCACATAGGCGAGCACGCCCATTTGCGAGCTGGGAAAGCCGCTGCCGAATCCGCCGGTCACGGCCAGATTCAGAGGGATTGCCACCGGTGATTTCACGACGAAATCTCCCGGGCGATCTCCCGCGAGATCAAGGACCGCGGCTTGACCGGGGAAAAAACCGCCTTTAGGCGCGGCGACTACGGTTGTGAAGCCGCCATTGCGCCAGGTTTCAATACGCTTGTCGGCGAGGTTCACTTCATCCGCGGCATTGCGCCAAGGTGTTGTGCCGGGCCGGTCCTCAGGACCGCGCGCGGCCGTTTGCGTTTGAGGAGGTCGCGGGGCCGATTCTGTCGCGCCGGGTGTGCCAACAGCGGGTGAACCAGGTGCAGGCGGCGCGATCAGTCCCACATCAGTGAAGGAATCGATCAGCCCCGGATAGACGGTCAGTCCCTTCCCATCGATGATCCACGCTTCATCGGGGATCTTGGCGTCAGCTGCGATGGCGGTAATAATTCCGCGCGAAATGATGATGGTGGAATTTTCCGCGATTCGTCCTGACACCGTAACGATTTTCGCTCCGCGAATGGCGAAGTAAGGCGGTTCCCCTCCCTGGCCGCGGGCTTGTGGCGCCAGGCATAACGCCACGATCAGCGCAGCGAATACTACGGTGCAGCATTCTGCAAACACACGGGTGCGCATGAAATGCTCCTTGCCATGAGGGAAGATTTTTCGATAGAGAAAGATAGCCGTCGCCGTCTGTTAATTGAACGCACGAGGCTAACGGTAAGTTGCAGAAGAGTCAAGAAAAGTTCGGATTGGACCGCGCTGAAAATATCAAAATAACGAGTCCGTGGCAGAAACAAACAGCGATCTTGAGCGTCTTTACTATTGGCTTCCCATAGGAGCGCGGCGGGTTTAGTATGGGCATCCCATAGGATCAAGAGGGGCGGACCTCAAAGAGGCAGGCGCGAACAAATGGCTGAAAAAGTGGATGTATGGCAAGGCACGCTGGCGCTGATGATTTTGAAAACGCTTGAGGTGCTAGGCCCATTGCATGGTTACGGGATTGCCCGCCGCATCGAGCAAACCAGCGGTGATCTCCTGGCGGTGAACTACGGCACGCTGTATCCCGCGCTGCTGAAACTCGAGCAGGAAGGGCACATCGCGTCGGAGTGGGGCCAGTCCGACAACAATCGCAAAGCCAAATATTACAAATTGACGCGCGCCGGGCGTAAATTCCTAGGCCGCGAAGAACGCGATTGGGAACAGACCACCGCGATCCTTGCACGATTCCTGGCGCCCGGTAGGGAATCGGCATGAAGGTGTCGTCATGAAGGAATTAGCATGAAGGCGTTGCGAGCGTTCTGGCGGCGGTTGGCAGGGACGGTCCATGGTGAAACGCGGGACAGTTTTGCAGAAGAACTGGAAGGACATCTACAAATGCACACCGACGATAATGTACGCAAAGGGATGAGCGCCACGGAAGCACGCAGGGACGCAGTGATGAAGCTGGGGGGAATTGAGCAGACGAAAGAGCTCTACCATGATCGCCAGACCCTGCCAGTCCTGGAAGTTTTTATGCAGGACCTGCGCTATGGCTTGCGCATGCTGCGAAAAAATCCGGGGTTCACAGCGGTAGCGGTGCTGTCGCTGGCGTTGGGCATCGGCGCCAACACCACCATCTTTACGGTGGTCAACGCGATACTGCTGAACGCGCTTCCGGTGCGCGACCTTCCACGACTGGTGGAGATGGACACGGTCGACAGCAAGTTGCTGGTCACACAAGCCCGGTCCGAAAAGCTCGGTATGTCCTTCCCAAATTTCCAAGACTATCGCCGCGATAACCAGGTGTTCACGGATCTTGCGGCGTTTATGCCCGCTACTGTGACCTGGAGCGGCGGCGCGGAACCGCGCGAAATCCAAGGTGAACTTGTCAGCGCAAACTATTTCGACGTCCTTGGACTACGGCCCACTCATGGTCGCTTTTTTATGCCCGATGAAGATACTAAACCCAACGGCAACGATGTGGCGGTACTTAGCTATTCGCTGTGGGCCAATAAATTGGGCTCTGACCCCGGAATCGTCGGGAAACCACTGATATTCAACGCTCGCCCGTATACCGTCATCGGGATTGCCCCACGGGGATTTCGAGGAACGATTACATTCTTCAGCGCCGAACAGGTGTGGATCCCGACCAGCATGAAAGATCAAGTGCTGGGCGGGAAGGCTAAAGATTTTTTCAACGAACGGCGGTTTTTGGGCGTCGGCACCGTTGGCAGATTGAAACCTGGGCTGGAAATGAGCGCTGCGGAGGCGTCCCTCAAGACCATGGCCACCCACCTGGAGACGGAGTTCCCCAAAGATAATGCCGGTCGCAGCGTGGCGCTCAGCCCGCTATCGGATGCCGCAGTGGGGGTGAACGACCATAAACGGATCGCTTTGGCTGGGGCGATGATGATGGGCGTGGTGGGTTTGGTGCTTTTGATCGCGTGCGTCAATCTGGCGAACCTTCTGCTGGCACAAGGCGCACGACGCCAGAAAGAAATCAGCCTGCGCGCGGCGCTTGGCGCGGGTCGCACGCGCATTGTTCGCCAGATGCTTACAGAAAGTCTGTTGTTGTCTCTGGCGGGAGGGGTCGTCGGCCTGGGGTTCGCTTATGCAGGCCGCAGTATTCTGTGGTCTTTGCGGCCGCCGTTCATCGATCAGAGCGGCATTGACTTGTCTCTCGATTCGCACGTGCTGCTCTTTACGTTGGCCGTGGCTATTCTTACCGGATTTATTTTTGGCCTGGTTCCGGCGGTGAAAGCTTCGCGCCCGGATCTCATGGAAACGCTAAAGTCCGGAGGACGGGGCGGCACCATGGGCTGGCGACGCGACCCATTGCGTAGTTTGCTGGTCATCGGCGAAATGGCGTTGGCCTTAATCACACTTGTCGGCGCCGGGCTCTTCTTGCATAGCCTGCAGAACGCGCAAAAGACCGAGCTGGGGTTTGAATCGAAAAATCTTTTGACCATGAATTTCGATCTCGGTGCGCTGCACTACGAAGAGGGACGCGGCCAGCAATTTTACCGTGCGGCGATTGAGAAGGTGAAGAATTCGCCCGGCGTAGCATCCGTGAGCATAGCTTCCAATCCGCCTATTGGCGGAGGTTTCTCGCGTACGGTATTTCCAGAAGGGCAAGATGAAGCTTCGGGCAACCGCGGCACGTTGACGGTAGTGGACGACGTGACTCCAGATCATTTTGAAAGCCTGCGCATCCCGGTCACCCGCGGGCGAAGTTTTAATGATGGTGACCGCATGGAAACCGCCCCCGTGGCGATCGTCAGCGAAGCCATGGCGAAGTTGCATTGGCCTAACGAGGATGCCATCGGCAAGCGCTTCCATTTCATTGGTGATACAACTTTGCGTGAAATCGTCGGTGTAACGGCAAATTTAGTTATCAGCGAAGTTGGAGAAGCACCACAGCCCATTGTGTTTTTACCGATGACCCAAGACTACGTCCCCGCTGCGACTCTGCATGTGCGCACCACCAGTAATCCAGAAAGCGTAGTGGCCACCGCGCGGGCGGCGCTACAATCACTGGATCCGAATCTGGCGGTAACCAATGTGTTCACCATCGAACAGGTTTTGTCTCAGGCGCTTTGGCCACCACGCATGGGCGGTTTATTGCTGGCGTTGTTTGGCGCGCTCGCCCTGGTGCTATCCGCAGTGGGAGTGTACGGAGTGTTGTCCTATTCGGTGAATCAGCAGACGCGCGAAATCGGTTTGCGCATGGCGCTGGGCGCTCAGCGCGGCGATGTCATGCGCCTGATACTTGGCCAGGGGTTACGGCTAACAGTAGTGGGATTAGGCCTGGGAATCCTGGCGGCTTTAGCGCTGATGCGCGTCCTGGTCAGCCTGCTATTTGATGTGCGCGCTTACGATCCGTCGACGTACGCCGCCGTAACGCTTCTACTTACGGCCGTAGCGTTGCTGGCTTGCTACATTCCCGCGCGGCGCGCGATGCGCGTAGATCCCATGGTGGCGCTGCGTTACGACTAGGCCTTTACGGTTTTGGCTTCTTGAAAAGCCCGCCGATTGCGCTGGCAGGATTCGTCGGATTCAGGTTCGTTGGATTCAGATTCTTCGCGCCCGTCAAGCCACTGCCCGCGCATCCTAATTGAGTCTTCAGCATTCCAGCGGCAACCCCGCCGACATCCGGAACGAATTTCGGATCGGCCGTCGTGCCCTCAATTTTGAACGGCACAGTTACACCATTCTTGCAGCCGCTTGACCCTCCGCCGCCCAAAACCGAAGTGAGTGCGCCGGTAGGATTCGCGACATTGGCAATGCCACTTTTAAGCGTTGCGGCCATTTTGAAATCGAGATGGTTCGCGGCGTCTATGGTGCCGGCTCCCACGATCTGGCCGAACGCCGGGAGGACCGCGATGAAATTATCGGCGCGCAATCCGTCGCGAGTCATTCGCAAATTAGAGGTCATTTTTTCTATATCAAGATCTTTGCCGCTCTTCAATCCAGTGATCGCTGAAATGCTGGACATTTTCGAACCCAGATCGAATCCCGCCAATTTAACGCTGAAGATACCGGCATTGCCGCTGGTCACCAAATTCGTTGTCGGTCCAGCCATGGTTAGATTTTCGCTGACAGTCCCACTTTCAATGGTAGCTCCGTTGGGCATTTGAATCCCGATGGCCGGCAGAAAAGCTGCTATATCTTTCGCGGGCATGTTCTGGGCGTCGACTTTGACATTCACGATAGTGTTTTCGCCAGCATTATTGTAAGTGCCGGAAACTTGCGCGGTGGCGCCGCTGATTTTCAGCGTGGTCCCATTTAACGTGCCGCTCTGTTTGGCAAGGTCGTACTTGGTGTTGAAGTCCACCACCAAAGGTACCGAAGACGGAGACCCACCTTTAATGAGGAGTGCTTTAGAAAGCTTGGCGTTGCCTTTGGTTTCCGCCTGACCCTGGGCTGAAGTCAAACTGGCGTCCAAGTCCAAGAGTCCGCCCAGTCCGGTGTTAGGCTCAATAAATCCAGTGGAGCCCAGATTGAGCGAGCTTGCCGTGAGTTTTGCGTCAACTGGAGTCAGCGCAGCGTCTGTGGCATCGAGAGGCCCCGCGTTCCCATCCAACTTGAACTTGCCGCCTCCGGGAAGATCGGCCGAAACCGAGACCGGAAATTTGCTATTCGTTGAAATATTGGAAGCTTCGACGTTCACGTGGTCGTAGGTGGTGCGCTTGGGATTGCCGACGTAACCGACAATGATAGTGCCGTTCTCGAGTGACAGTTTTTCGACGGAGAGTCCCGAGGAACTGTTATTTTGCTGCGTATTTTGCGGGGGCGCTTGGGCGGTGTTTGCCGTTGCGCCGCCGATGGACGAATAATTCCACTGGCCCGCCGGATTGTGAAGCAAGGTGACCTGCGGGTCTTTAATCGTCACGCTGGTAATGTTCAAGGCTCGCGAAAAGATCAGCGGCATCATGGCCACTCCGACGCGAACGGCCTTAGCGGTCAGAAACGGTGTCTGGCCGAATTTGGGGTCATCGGAGACCGCCAGATTATCAGCCGAGAGCGAGCCAGTCAGAAGTGAAAGGCTAAGATCGCCCAACTGCACCTGGCGTCCCAAGGCGGCCGACGCTTTTGCTTCAATCGTGGGCTTGAATTGATTGACGGGAATCAGGAACGGAACGATCACCAGGATGACTATGACGATTGCAACGGCGATCAGAATGTTCCGGACTTTACGGTTCATATTGGCTCCAAGCAACTCGCCGCTCGAAGGGAACGCACCCATGGCTTCACGAGAGGAAGAGTCGCGATGATAGCACAGCAGCGGAACGCCGCTGGTGTTCACACCTTAGATTGTCCGGGCTGCAAAAAATGGTGCAGGATGATTAGCTTTTAGACCGTGGAAAGAGGCCCGGCATTCGGTCGGGATCTAAGGTAATTGACTAAGCTAATTGACGGTGTAGGTCCACGAGAGCACGGACTGATTGGCGGTATACCCGCCAGTGCCTCCTGTGAAACCTACAAATGCGGTATTGGCGCCGACAGTCCCGGGTATATTGACCGGCCAAGCCTGCGTGAAGGTCAAAGCAGTGTTAGTCGTGTCGGTAATGGTCATGGTCAGATTCGTGCCGTCATAAACGACGTGCACCGCGAAAACGTGACCGCTGTGCAGATCCACGCCCGAACTCGTCATGTCGGTCGCCGGAACCGCGGGTTCTGCGCCGTTCATGTATAGCCCCGTCGAATCAGTGCCTTCTCCGGCGTTACTGTACAGGTCGAACTTCACGGCGACGCTCTTGCCAATGGTTCCATATCCCAGATTGCCGCCTGTGCTTCCTATCGCGGCAGTGGAATTACCTTGAATGGCGAAGGTGAAGCCGTCGGCGGTCGGTGACCCTGGGGACAACTGGAAGGTGAAGTCAGTTGTGAATTTCTGAATATTCAGAGCCGTCGGGAACCACGCGCTGCCCTTCTGGAAAGTGGGGCTGGTACTGGTCAAAGACAGGTTCGGGGGATTGATTGCAGCATTGCCATTCAAAATCATCGAACCCGTTGTGAAGCCGCTGCCGAAGCCAACGCCACCGCCACCGCCAGAACCGATAGTGTATGCCGCAGTGCCTACGTTGCTATCGAAGTAACCGCTCTTGGTGGCGTACGCCTTCACCGTTTCTGTGGCGCTGACCGTGATTGGCGCGCTGTAT
>DATMOS010000161.1:0-11665 GCA_035568155.1 Verrucomicrobiia bacterium
CGGATAGTCCGAGGGCGAACTAATGAGCTTCTCCACTTGCTCCTGAGTCTTATGGCAGAAGGAGCAACGTAACGGCTCATCTGGGTTGAATTTTTTCACTGGTATGCGGACCCTCGTCTCCGTTGGCCTTCAACGGAGCGCCATCATTCACTATTCTAGGCTGAACTTCCCCTGAGCGAAAGAGAAACCTGAATGACGGCTAACTGATTGGAACCAGCCGTCGAATGTTGCGCGACGCCCCCGCGTCGTTCCTCAAGAGGGACGCGCTAGACTGGCGCCCTGAATTTTCCACAGTCAACGTCAGCGATGCTTGAAAATAATCTCGTCGATCATCCCGTATTCTTTCGCTTGTTCCGGGTTCATGATGAAATCGCGCTCCACATCCTTTTCGACGCGCTCGACGCTCTGCCCGCTGTGTTGCGCGAGCAATTTGTTGATCATACTGCGCATGCGCAGGATTTCCTTGGCATGCAGGTCGATATCCGTGGCTTGACCGCCTAGACCGGACATCCATGGCTGGTGAATCAGAATCCGGGCGTTGGGCAACGCAAAACGTTTTTTCGGCGCTCCGCCAACCAGCAGCACAGCCGCGATGGACGCTGCTTGACCCACGCAGGTGGTGACCACGTCGGGCTTCACGAACTGCATGGTGTCGTAAATGGCGAACCCCGCGGTGATCGAGCCGCCCGGGGAATTGATGTATATCTGAATGTCTTTTTCAGGATCTTCGGCCTGCAGAAAAAGCATTTGGGCGATAGCCAGATTGGCGACGTGGTCGTCAATAGGCGTGCCTATAAAAATGATGTGCTCTTTCAGGAGCCGTGAATAAATATCGTAGGCGCGCTCGCCTCGGCTGGTCTGTTCAACCACCATGGGTACAAGCGTGGTGGCGCGATACTCTGGTTCGTTAGAGGTTTTCATTGTTTGGCTTGGTTGAGTGTTTGCGGTTGCGAACGATAAGACTAGGCTTCAGTCAACTGCTGCGTTAGCCGCCTCGCAATTCAAATGTTACTTCGCTCCAGCGGCTGCTGCTGTGGTGCTAACTCGAGCATTTTGCGCGAGCCAGTCGAGAGTTTTATCACTCCGCAACTTCGCTTTTATCCTATCGAGCGTACCTTGCTTTGTCAAACGAGCGCGAATTGCTTCCGCCGATTCATTACTATGTCCCGCCAGATGTTCCAGCTCGTGCTCCACTTCTTCCTCGGTGACATCGATGTTTTCCGCCGTGGCGATGCGGTCGACAATCAGCTCAGCCTTTACATCGTCCTTTGCACGGTCTTCATTCCGCTTTCGCAGCGACACCCAATCGATATTTACCGCGCGCGGGTCAACACCTTGTTGCGCCAGTGAGCGTACCACCCGTTCCAGGCGCACATCCATTTGATGCTCCACGAGCGACTGCGGTACAGGGAAGTCATGCAACTTCACGATTTCGCCCAGAACTTTTTCGCGTAACAAATCCTTCTGCTTGTGGTCGCGCTGGTGTTCCAAACCTTCGCGAATCTTTTTATTTAACTCGTCAAGGGTAGTCGCGTCGCTAACGTCCTTGGCGAAATCATCATTCAACTCGGGAAGCTTTTTGGTTTTGATGCCCAGCACATCCACGGAATAATGATAGGTCTTGCCCGCGAGCTTCGCATCGGGATAATCCGCAGGATACGGAACATCGAAATCCTTGTGATCCCCGACATTCACGCCGCTAAGATTTTCGTTGAATGGCGCCATGGTCTCTTCCGCGCCGATGTGACACAGCACGCTGTCAGCCTGCAGCGGTTCGCCTTCACCCTCGGGTGTGCCAGTCAGTTTTAGCTGCACGAAGTCGCCGTCCTGCACAGCTCGCCCCTCCGCAGGAGCAAATGCCGCGGCACGTTCGCGCATGTCTTCAAGCGTCTTGGTGACATCCTCATCCACGACGTCCATCAGCGGCATCTCGAGTTGCAGATCCTTATAATTGCCAAGCTCAAATTCGGGAAGAACTTCGAACACGGCTCGAAATTTCAGTGGCTGGCCATCGTTGAAGTCCAGCTGTTCGACCTTCGGTTGCGAGACCGGAGTAAGCTTCTGCTCGCTGACAGCCTTCTCCACGCGCTCGGGAACCAGCGACTGCAGCACTTCACCCTTGATGTCGTCTGCAAAACGCCGCCGAATCAAGGTAATCGGAGCTTTGCCAGGACGAAAGCCCGGCACTCGCGCGACCTTCGCGAATTCTTTGGCCACTCGCTCCATGGCTTTGGAGACTTCGTCCGCAGGAATTTCCAGGTCCAGCTCGCGGCGGCAAGTCGCTTCAGCGGCAGCTTGATTCGCGCTTTCCGGCGTGCTTTCGGCGGTCTTTTCGGTGCCTTCAGTCATACAAGTTGCCTTTCAAATTACCTAGAAATCGGAGATCAATACAGGTTACAACGCTGGGACACTCATCGGCGAGCACAAACACCCCGGTTCCAGGGGACTCCAGCGATCCAGGCTTTCAATTGAGCTTAGAGAAGCAAGGACAGATTCGCGTTCAATCATCAGTATAAGCCGACGCTTCTGTCACCGTCAATTCATGGCCGCGCGTGGGAGCGTTATAATAAACAAGACAGATAAGCATTTTGCAACCCCTAACGGGGTTGCCTTTTTTTGTCCTAGCTGCTTTTCCGATGTTCCTAGCGAACCTTAAGGCATGCAAGGAATCGAATAGGGTTCTAGTCCGCAGCCGCTTCGGAGCGCTTGGCGGCGGTAGTTAAATCAGCGTGCAGCAAGCGATGGAAAAGATGTTCGCCCGCTTCACGACGAACCGACAGACGTCCGGTTAAATAAGCGCGTGAGCCTAGACCGCGCTGCACGGCGTCGCAGATACCCATATCTTCATCTTGAACTTTTTCGCTGACCGCGATGCTCTCGCGATTCCGCGTTTCCGCGGCAGCAGAGATATCCGAGAAGTAGTAATCGAAGATCACCGCGCATTTATCCACGCCTAAAGGGACCACGACGTTCGTGTCCATCACACCTTCGTACGCATTCAACATAAAATTAGGATAGATCCACAAATAAAAAGCGCGGCCCTGGCGTGTGGAGGCCACTCCCGCTTCAGAGTCGGCGTCGGGAGACAGCGGACTGGACTGCAAACAAGCGCGCTCAAAGTTTTCTATGCTGTATTTGGTGTACTCGATGACGCTGCTTAGTCCTTTATGCGCGTGCGGAACGTGGTAGCCGCCATCCAGATAATTATCGACGTACACTTTCCAGTTGCACTGCAAAGTGTAGATGCGGCGGTCAAAATACCGCAGTTTTTTTGTCAATTGCAGTGGGGCGACAATGGGCGGGATGCTGCCAAGAAAGTCGCGCAGCGAACCGGCATCGGGATGCAGGTTCACGAATACAAAATTCTCCCAGTTCTCTACTTGCACCGGCACCAGCCCGTTAGCAGACCGCTCGAAATCGCAGACGCCGTCGAATTCCACCATCCCTTTCAACGCGCCGTCGATCCCGTAAGTCCAGCCATGATAAGGGCACCGAAATTGTTTAGCACAACCTTGCGCTTCTGTGACCACTGCCGCGGCATGATGACGGCATACATTATAGAAAGCGCGTAATAGTGCGTCTTCACCGCGCACCACCACAATCGGATCACCGCAGATATCGGCAGTAAGAAATTGTCCCGGTTTCTGAACCTGCTCGGCGCGACCCACCGCTTGCCAGCTTTTACCAAAAACAGCGGAATTCTCCAGTTCTGCGAGACCTTCATCGAAATACCAAGGCGAAGGAATAGTGGACGCGTGATCCAACGGATTATCGGGATTGTAGAGTTCAAGCAGGCTGCGCACATCTCGCGGCATAAACGGCTCCAGACCAGAACGCTGTACTTTAGCTATAAATTAGCATGATAAACTTGCCCTACCCACATTGCGGGAATGGCGGAACTGGCAGACGCAGCAGGCTTAGGACCTGCCGGGCGCAAGCCCTTGGGGGTTCAAATCCCTCTTCCCGCACCACCAACTATATCCAATCATCTGTCCCGGTCCATCGATCATGTCAGAGCGCGTCCTAAAGTTTCAGGAAGCAGCAACGCCAGGAGCGCAGCTACGAAAAATGCCGCAGCCAGCAGCGAGAACGCCGGGCCGATCCCGTAATGCAGTGCCAAAGCCCCCACAGCAAACGGCGCGGCGGCGGAAAACCCACGGCCAATGTTGTAGCTGAGACCCATGGCTGCCGCGCGGATTTCGCCTGGAAAAATTTCACTGGCAATCGCGGCATAGCCCGAAAAAAATCCCGTTCCAAAAAGAGCTACGAATGGGCCTAGCAACAGCAGCCAGAACGCGCTCTTGGCAGACCCATAGATTGGCGTTAACCCCGCCGCAACCAGTAAATAAATAAAGTAAGGTTTACGACGGCCGAACGCATCGGCAAAAAATCCAAAGGATGCGTAACCAAGCCATTTTCCGAAGCATAACACCAGAAAGAATGTTGTCGTCTTGACCAGACTCAGGTCCCGTCCACCTTGAGAAACCGGCAGTGACAAGTAAGCGGGGATCCAGGTGAACAGTCCCCAGTAGCCAAACATCCCGAAGGCGTTCATCGCCGTGGCCAGCAGTCCCACACGAAAAACTCCTTTGCCGAGCAACAGGCGAAAGAATCCGGATCGCTCTCCTGCCACACGGTCTTTCCACACCGCGGGTTCGGGCACGTTGCGGCGAATCCAAAAGACCAGCAGCGCCGGTAGAACGCCGACAAAAAATACCGCTCGCCAGCCAAAGTTCGGCAATACCACGGCTACGACTGATGCCGCGATGGCTTCACCAATGGCGTAAGAAGATTGCATCAGCCCCAGGGCTTTCCCGCGGTGTTCGGGCCGCCATGTTTCAGCTATCAGCGCAGCGGCGGCGGTCCATTCGCCGCCCATACCGATGCCCAACAAAAACCTGAACGTCGCCAACTCCGGAATAGAATGCGAGAATCCGCACGCCGCGCTGGCCACCGAGTACAACCCGATAGACGCCATCAGTGCGCGAGTGCGGCCGATTCGATCAGCAACCCAGCCAAATACCAACCCGCCAATGGCTGAGGCCACAAGCGTAAGGGAATTGAGAAAGCCGGCGGTGCGCGTATCCATCGCGAATTCGCGCATGAGGAACGCGATCACCAGGGAGTACAACATCACGTCCATGGCATCGAGCATCCATCCCAGACCACCGGCAACAAGTGTCTGGCGTTCGGCTGCCGTCGTGTCGCGCGGCCAGTTAAACAGGCGAGAAGATGCGGGCGGATCTGCGGAGGAGACGCTCGCGGAGGTCAGTGCGTCAGCCATTGGGCATAACTCTTGTCAAAAACGACCCTCACCCACATTAGCGTTGCTGCTAATTGCGCAACACCGCAAGGCTCTGTGCCGCTACGATAAGTCATTGCGCTAGAGGTCCTCATTTGTTACGCTCCGGCGCATTATATCCCTCCCGGAGGTCTAGCAAATGGCGTTCTGTAAAGCGTGTGGAACGGAGTTAGGCGGCGCAGCTTTCTGTCCGAAGTGCGGAGCCAGCCAAACGGCGTCTGCAGTTCCGATGGCCACGGCGCCAGCGGCGAGCAGCGAAGGCCTCGCGGAAAATGTGGCTGGGCTGTTGTGCTACGTTCTTGGGTGGCTCACCGGAATCATATTTATATTGATCGATAAACGGCCCTTCGTCAGATTTCACGCCGCGCAGTCGATCGTCGTATTCGGCGCGCTAACAATACTGAAGGTCGGCTTGGGCATCGTCATGGGCATCGGCGGCTTCGTCGGGTTCGGTCTCTGGGCGATGATTTCCATGGTGCTAGGTCTTCTCGGACTAGTTTTGTGGATCCTGTTAATGATCAAGGCCTATCAGCACGAACTATTCCGTGTGCCAATTGCCGCTCCTATTGCTGATGGCATCGCCGGCAAATAATTGGACACGAAATCGCCGCTTGGGATTCGCTCCATTCGCATGCGACTCCTTTCTGCTCTGAACTCTGTTTAACGATCCTTAAACGTGGTTACTATTGACTTTCCCGTTGGCTCCCACCATTGTAAAAAGCTTCATTTAACATTGCACTAAGCCTAGAAAGGCAACCGCCAGGTTTATGACCCGAGTACGCCTGTGTTTCCATGATCGCTGTTTTGATGGCACCGCTTCTGCCGCGCTTTTTTACCGTTTTTACCGCGAGCGCTTCGATGCGCAAGCGCAATTCGAACTGACCGGCATGACCCATCGCGCGGTACAGCCTTGGACAGACGGCCTTTTTGACGGCGACGAAAATGTGATTGTGGACTTCAAATATTCGAACTCGCCGAAAGTTACCTGGTGGTTCGACCATCATCAGAGCGCTTTCCTGACTCCTGCGGACGCGGAAAACTTTCGCAACCACCCCGGACCGAAAATGTTTTACGAGCCGGAATACAAGTCTTGTACCAAATTAATCGCTGATGTTTCTGAAGAAAAATTCGGCTTCGATACCGCTCCGCTCGACGATTTAATTCATTGGGGTGACATCATTGATGGGGCCCAGTACCCGACGCCCGAAGCCGCCGTGGCCCTCGCGGAACCCGCCACACAACTGGCGCTGGTCATCGAAGCAGCTCCAGAAAATGGGTTGCCAGCAAAGATAATTCCGGAATTGGCCTACCGGCCGCTGTCTGAAATGGTCAAGCTGCCGATGGTGGCCAAACACCTTGAGCCGCTATTGGATCGGCATCGTAAATCCATCGAGATTCTTCGCGAGCGCGCCGACGCCCGCGAGGGAGTGATTTTTTTTGACGTCAGCGACCTGGACCTGGAAGGCTACAACAAATTCATCCCGTATCTGTTATACCCAGCATGCATCTATTCCGTGAGCGTAAGCGCATCGGCGGTGCGCGCGAAAGTTTCCCTGGGTACGAATCCCTGGAATCTCGCGAACGCAGACGCTAATCTGGCCTCGCTGGCAGAGAAGTTCGGAGGTGGCGGCCACGCCCGCGTGTCGGCCATATCCTTTGATCCACATGATATTCCTCGAGCCAAGGAAGTTGCGCGCGAACTGGTCGCCGACCTGCGAGGCCGCTGGCGCAAGTAACCTCGAGGTCTGCGAATTAAGGTGACCAAATTTAATTTTCTATCGCACCTGAGAATCCACCCAAGCCATGAAGGTATTTGAACTCACGCGCGAGCTAATCGATATTGACTCCGTAACGAATTCAGAAAAACGTGTCGGCGAATTCCTGTTCACGCACCTTTCAAACCTCGCAAGACGCTACGCCGGGCGGGCGGAGCGAATGGGAGTCGAATCTGATCGATTTAATGTCATCGCGTATTGGGGCCAGCCAATCGTGACCCTTTCCACGCACATGGACACCGTGCCGCCATTCTTTCCGTCTCGCGAAAATGGGGAAGCAATTTGGGGGCGCGGCGCTTGTGATGCGAAGGGAATTATTGCCGCCATGATTGCGGCCGTCGAGAAACTTTTGAACGCCGGGAAGAAAAATTTCGCTTTGCTTTTCGTGGTAGGTGAAGAAGTCAATGGCGCCGGGGCGTTGGTTGCCGCCAGGAATCCTCGCGGCTCCCGCTACCTTATTAATGGCGAACCGACGGAGAACAAAATCGCGCTGGGCACAAAAGGCGCGTTGCGCTTTGAAATCAAGGCGAAGGGCCGCGCGGCCCATTCCGCATATCCAGAACTGGGGCATTCCGCGATTGAAACATTGCTGGATGTGCTGCAGGACATTCGCGCTATCAAGCTGCCAGAGGACGAATTGTTGGGCCGCTCCACTTTGAATATTGGCACCGTCAATGGCGGTCGTGCTCCCAATGTCATCGCGGATCATGCCCAAGCTGAAATTATGTTTCGGTTGGTGGGGAGCGCCGCACCCATTCGTGAAGCCTTGGCACAAGTGCTGACCGGACGCGCCGAGGGGCGCGAACAATACACCACGCCCGCGCAACGACTGGAGCCATTCCCGGGATTGCCCACTACTGTTGTGTCCTTCACCACTGATATTCCGAGCTTTGGAACAGCGTGGGGAACGCCGTTTCTAATCGGACCTGGCAGCATTCACGCCGCCCACACCACCGAGGAGTGCATCCTGAAGCAGCAGTTGGTCCGAGCAGTCGACATATATGCCGAAATGGTCACGACGCTGACTTCTGGCGCTTTTGAGATGTAAAGTCGCGTTCCGGTTATCTCCGGCCAGACGTCCGTGGCGCTTTGAAGCGATAATTCCGCCACTAATCCCTCAACGAATCTCAGATGCAAAATTTGACGTTATGCTAAAAAATAACCTTAATCGCAAATTGAATCTGCCGCTCGGAAACTGTGGTCCGCAGTAGAGCCCCAGCAGTACCTGCAGGAGGAGCGCCCGTGGCTCCGGTCGGATCAAAAATGTCGGTGTTCCCATCGCCCGGACCCGGAGGCGCAAAATTGGGATGATTCATGATATTGAACATCTCCACGCGAAACTGCACGTTGAAATTCTCTGAGATGCGCCTGATCTTGTTGTTCTTGAAAATAGAGAAATCAAGACTCTCCACTCCAGGGCCGGTGAGAACGTTGCGGCCGGAGTTTCCGCGCAGGTTGAAACATCGCAGATCTCCCGGCGGTAACGGACCGCCAAAAGTCGGAGGAGCAGGGTCGCAATTGGCATCGAAAAACGCCTGATTGGGCGCCACTGGGACGCCGAAGCATTGGGTTTTTATATAGGCCGTGGGATTGCCGGGATTAACTGCGGTGCCACAGCCCGGACCAGACAGACGATTGGGGTATGCGAAGTCGTCGCTGCTTAGCGTGCCGGCCGGATCGGCGCCGGTTCCCCACGTAGGAGTAAAAGGTACGCCATCACTCGCGGTGAAAATCATTCCGAGTTCCCATCCATTGGTCAGCCATTCCATCGGCCCCGTGAAAGATTTAGCTGTTGGCAACTCCCATGTTGCATTGATCACCAGAGTCCGGCCGACGTTGAAATCCGATAGCCCTCGCGTGAGCTTCAGATCAAACCAGTCAAGGCTGGAGATAGAGTTGCCGAACGCATCTCCTGCGAGCGTAGCTGAACTGGTGTCAATGCTCTTGGCCCAGGTATAGGTGCCCTGCATCTGGAAGCCGTGGCTCAGGCGCTTGGCCAACTGCAGTTCGAGGGCATTGTAGTAAGAGCGTCCCTCATAAAACATTCCGCGTATCGACCCGAATGCTGGATTAATGGTATTTGGAGGAGCGCATTGCGCAGGGTCGCTCCCATTCGGATCCGTCTGATTACACTGAGCGCTGAAGACGTTCCCTAATACGTCGACCTTCGGCCACAAATATCCCGAAGGAGTCTTGGTTGGTATCACCAGGTCGGCTTCATCCACACGGAATGGTTGGTGAACGCCGCGAGATCCTACGTACGCAACGAAAGCCGCCAGCGACGGAGTGAGCTGGTACTGCAAATTCAGGTTCCACTGAGTTACATAGTTGCGATTGGGATGTGATTCAATATACGTCGAGCGCAATTTATTGGCAGTGATGAGCGTCGGGTCGACAAATGGAAACGTTAGCGGCGTCGGAGTAGACCCCACCTTCAGAGCGGTGTACTGAAAAAACGGAGCAGATTGCGTGGTGAGCAGGATGAATTGGTAAGGCAAAGGCAGCACGTCAAAGAGGCCGGCCCCGCCTCGTATCGCCAGCTTTCCGTTATGCAGCGGGTCCCAGGCAAAACCAAAGCGCGGCTCAAAGTTGTGCAAAGTCGGATTGTAAAATAATGGGCCGGTGCTTGCACAACCCGGCACCGAAGTGCCGCACACCGGGAGCGGATCGGAAATATTCCGAAGATTTGCAAACTTGCCGTTGGCCTCGGTCGGAACCGTCGCCATTTCGTACCGTAGCCCCAGATTCAAGGTCAGATTCGGTTGCAAGCGCCAATCGTCCTGGACATAGCCGCCAACGATCGATTGGCTGATATTTCGCGGCGTAAGCGAACTGGCGACGCCGCCTTGAAACTTGTTGGGAGTATTCGTAAGGAAATCCGTCAACGTATTGAAATACCAAATTCCATTCGGATCTGTGAGGGCCGTTACGTTCAAGTGCATGAGCTCATAGGCCGCGCCGAACTTAATGGAATGTTTTCCCACGGTGTAAAACGCATCGTCGTACCATTGATAAGAGTTCCAGCGGTATAAGTACGTGGGTAGGCCGCCCACCCCTCCTGGCATGGTGGTCAAAAATCCAGGCACATTCACGACCGATGCGTCTCTGCCGGCGAACGCTCCCAGCGAGGTGTCTTTTGCCGCTGGGTTGAGTGCCGTCACGCTGGCGTCGTTATCGACGCGTTCGTGGTTGTAGCCGAAGCGCAGCGCGTTCACAAGGGTGGTCGTAAAACTATGGGTCTCTTCCGCCGCAACGATTTGCCTCGCCGACAAGGTGTTGAGGCCGACGTTGCCAAAACTATCAGGGGAATTGTAGGGCGTCTTATCGTAGAGATACGTTCCGAACAAACTGTCTTTATCTGAAAACCTATGGTCAATGCGTGTCGTCACAAAGTTTTCGGTTACGACTTGTTTCCCGTTGAAGACGTGTTGGCACACCAACCCGCCGCCCGCGCACTCCGCGGCGGTAGGCACTGGGTACAGTTGCAAATATTTCAGGATCGCGGGATCTGTGACCGTAGCCCGCGCTCCGGGCGACGGCACGAAGTCCACGTTGGCAATTCCTTTGGATTGCCGGATGCCTTCGTAATCCACAAAGAAAAACGTGCGGTTGGGGATGATGCGCCCGCCGAGCGCGCCTCCGAATTGGTTGCGCTTGAAGGACGCTTTTGGAGCGCCGGCCGATTCAAAATAGTTTTTAGCATCCAGCGTGCTATTGCGAAGAAATTCGTACACACTGCCATGAAAATCATTAGTGCCGGAGCGGGTGATGGCATTAACAACTCCGCCTGACGTCTTCCCGTATTCAGCGGAGTAGTTGCTGGTCAGCACCGAAAATTCCTGGATCGCGTCGACACCGAGGTTCCCACCCAGCACGCTGCCGGGCGCGCCGTTGGCATAGTCGTTCAAGCTCACACCGTCGAGACGGTAATTGTTCTGTTGCGGGCGCGCACCGGAGATGGTCAATTGTTGCCCGAAGCCGCGGTTACCGCGGTCAGCTCCAGTCGAAAAAGTCGGCTGCGTTTCGATGGTCGAAACTCCCGGTTGCAGCGCTGCCAGGTCCGTCCAGCTGCGGCCATTCAGGGGCAGCTCGCGCACCGTCGTGGCATTGACCACCGCGCTGATGTCGGAGCTGGTGAGTTGCACCGCAGGCGTTTCCGCAGTCACTTCGACGCGGTTCGAAACCGTACCAACATGTAGTGTGACGTCCAGCGTTTGCTGCGCTCCGACGGTCATGTTTATGCCCGTGGTCTCTTCAGGATTGAATCCCGTCGCCGTGACCTTGAGTTGATAAGTTCCCGGCACAAGATTTACCACCGTGTAGAAACCATCTGAGTTTGTAGTGACCTCGCGGTCGACGCCCGTGGCTACGTTGGTGATCACCACGCTGGCTTTAGGTACACCTCCGCCATTGGGGTCGGTGACGGTACCAGAAAGAGTGCCGCCCGCGACTTGGGCATGGGCTGCAGTAGAAAAAACCATGCTTGATATGAAAATAATCGCTGCTAGGCAGCCGGACCAATGCCTTACCGAACCAGTTTTGATTGTCAAAGGACTAGACCCCCAGTTGGGCGGAGCCTAGACCCTTC
>DATMOS010000162.1:0-35278 GCA_035568155.1 Verrucomicrobiia bacterium
CTTAATGACATCGCCCCGCTGGGCTTTACTGGTACCGAACGGACTATGTTGGAGCCCCAGAACACAAATTTCAACCACCCTTCGCAAGTGTTCGCCAGCAACGCGCGGACCCTACAATTAGCGCTGAAGATTTTCTTCTAAGCTCATTCCCTTCGCCCGATTTATCGGGTGACAGGCTTTGAACAAGGCGTCCTGAAGTTGGGACGCCTTGTTTTTTGGTCGTCAATTTTACGGATCTGACGGCTCGTCCGTATCGTTAGCAACACCAAAACCGGCACCACCTGGTTTAGTTAAAAATTGACCGGTGTTTCGTGAGCGGGGTTAGTTAGATAGCTACAGCGCCTGCCGCAGTCCTTGTTTTATTGCGTCCACAAACCCTACTGTAGAACTCTGGAGGGGCAGTGCCTCGCCAAAGCACATGAGCATCGACACGCGCGGTGGCTCGCGCAGCTTTGTTCGCAGCCTCAACATTCTGTTGAAGCTCGCCCGCCTTTATGAGTTCGGGCATGTGCGCACCGCCGCCCAATTTGAAACTACATGGAAGGAATTGCGTGGCGCGCTTGATGAAAGCAGCGGTACGGGTCTCTTACTCGGCGCTTCCGGAAATCAAATTCTCCTCGATGGTGTGCCGCTTGGGACCTCCGCTGGCGAAAAGAATTTTGCGCAGCTGCTGATCACATCCGGTATAGCCAGCATCCACTTTTCTCCAGCACTCACGCAATCACAGTTCGCCCGTTTCGTTCGTGCTTTTCCCAGTGGCAACGCAAAACCGTCTTCCCTTGCGGATCAACTCAAAGGCGCTCTTGCAGGTGAAACCGGCATCAAGGTGAATGAGATTCGTTATGTTGCTGAGGATTCTTCGGTCGCCGGTATAAAAACCGCCGCGAACCTGGCCGCAAAAGTTCTTGGCGCCACCGGTGATAAATTCCAAGATTTATTCAATGACCCCAGTCGCTTGTTACAAATGATTCTGGCTGCGGAGAGTTCACGCGGCGGAGCTGGAGGCGGTCCGGGAACTTCCGGTTCAAAGGGCGGCGGAGGAGACGGGCCCTCCCGCGGTTCTGGTGGAGACGATCTCTGGGAGTCTCGCGGCAACGGTTCCCCCGGGGGAACCGGCTCTGGCAATAACGCTGGATCTGGTCTTGGACCGGCCCCAGGCCATGGGACTGGAACTGGTGCGGGATTTGGGACAGGTAGCGGTTTTGGGACAGGAGATGGAACGGCATCGGGCGGTGGAAGCAGCTCGGGATTTGGGGTGGGTAGTGGCTCCGGGACCGGCCACGGAGGCGGGTCGGGTAGGGGAAGCGGGTCGGGATCTGGGGCGGGTCGTGGCTCTGGCAGCGGAACTGGTTCGGGCGCAAACTCCGCAGCAGAGCCGCCCCGAATGGGCCGGTGGCAGTCCGCCTCGGCATTATTGAGGACGCAGTTGTCGGGGTCCCCTGAATCGATGCTGCCCTCGACCACCATGACCCTGGGTGCTACTTACTCCGTGGCCGAGGAAGAAATACGATCGGTTTTAAGTTTGTTCTCGCAGCTTGGAAAGTCGCGCAAGAGCCCGGATGCCCGTATGGATATGCCCACATTTCAATCCCGGCTCAGCGCTTTGCCGGTTCGCGCACAGTATACCTTGCAGCAGGCCCTGGCTGGTTTGGCCGCCCAGGCGCCCACCGAGGCCCCAGACAAGCCAATGCTGCTCAAGTTGGCGGAACACGTGGCAATTCGCTTCGCCCTCGACAGCTATGAGCGCGGTGAACTGCGCGTTAACGCCGTCAAGCAGGTCCTCGATCGCATGAATACGGAGATTGAAGCCTTGCGTAAGATACTCGGTGCTCAGGAAGAAATGATGGCCAGTGCTGGCCTTTCCGTACAATCCCACACCGACCTCCTGGATCAGGAATTTTGGCAGCAAGTCCCGGAAGAAAACAAAAAGGAAGTTTTGATCTCCGAAGAGGCTTGGTGTGTTCCCCCTCGCAATATCCGCGTCTATCTCGAAGATATGCTTCGTCGCGGCGAACTCAAAACCGTCAACGAAGTTCTACTGAATTACGTCACCTGTATCGCTATGGATGCGCCCGAAGCCCGAAGGACTGTCGCGATTGGGATCTCGGATCTTGCCGAGCTTTATGGCAGTGGCGACGGCAGTGCGCTTATGGACGCTATTCGGCGCACCGGAAACCAGCTTGCGGTGGAACGCGAGCCGGAACTGCAAATGCTCGTTGGCGCGACCTTCGTTCGTCTTAGCCAGGAGGCCGCAGCCAAGCGGTGTTACGCGGCGATTCATCAGGCTCTGGCCTCTCTCGAAAGTATCGAGATCCAGCGTCCGGGCGCCACGCAAAGCTTACGCCCCCGCATCGGCGCAGAGGATCGTCTCCCGGAATTCGTCGAAGAGGCGCTGCGCGGCGGCCAGCTCCCTGATGGCTTGCCCGAAATTTTGGCTTTGATGCCGCAGGCCACCTTGCAATATCTCACTAGCAGATTTGGGCACTGCGGATTCCGCGAGGATTGCGAGCTGTTGGGCAACATGGCGCGCGCCCTGGGTGATGACGCGATTCATCGGTTGATTGAAACGTTGCAGACCGCTCCCGCACCGGAAGCCGCCGAAGTCATCGGTCTTCTCAGTCAACTCGATCCGGACGCGGTAGAAAAATTTCTCCCTGCCCGTCTGGAACAGTGGCCGCGTGCGGCGCATGATCGCACTGTCCGCCAACTCTCTTCCGTTCCCGCCGAGCAACGCGCTCGTTTACTGGTGGCCCTTTACGATTTCCTCGACGCCATGATTCGCCCGCTCGCCATCGACGAAATGGGTATGTCTGGGCGTCCCGAATGCATCACCAAGCTCATGCAACTGGTCGACGGCGACCAAACCCCAGGTTTTGCCCGCGTTAAAGCCGTTGAGGCCTTGGGGCGATTACGTGCGACGCGCGCCGGCAATTCCCTGGAGCGCATTCTTGACGCGAAGCAATTGTGGCGCTGGACCTATCCCAGTGAGTTACGCATCGCGGCCGCGCAGGCCTTAATCCTGATCAATCCGCCTCTCGGAACTCAAAAGATGACTAACTGCGGGATTGATCACAAGGATTTGGCCCTCGGACCTACCGATCCCGAGCCTAACGCTTCCGTGATCCGCCAACGTCGTTACGCGCGGCTAAAACTTTCTCGCAACGTAATTATGACCACCACCAACCTCAGAGAAAATTTCAGGTTGTCTATCCCGGAGCTGAATCTTGGCGGCGGCATCGGTTCTGGCGAACGTAATTTGCCGCCTGGTTCAATCGTCGTTTTGAAGATATCTTCAGGCGTGCGACCTATTAAAGTGCAAGCGATCGTTCGTGGTGCCCGCCCCCAAGCCCTGGCTTTTGAGTTCGTGGAAATGGACCTGGAAGAACGCGCGCGGCTCAGAAAATTGCTGCTTGAACTCGGCTCGCTGCCTGCATCCGCTGCCCCCATCAATCGCAGCCGGCGCCGCGGACGGATAGCCCTCAAGAACTGAGTCCCAATCGCATTATCTTTTCGACAAAACGCGCTACCGCTCAAATCCCCGACACCTGCCCGTTACTTGACCCGCTGGACACATAGGACCTATGTACCATTGCACGGGACCGTGCTGGAACCTAGGGTACTAGAGAGGAAGTCCTATTGTGGGGGCCTCCAGGACCACCATGAAAATAGATCCACACTCAGCCTCAGCACGCGCTTTCGTGCGTAGCCTGAATATTCTATTGAAGTTCGCACGGCTTTACGGTTACGACCATGTCCGCACTATCGAGCATCTGGATATAGCCTGGCGTGAACTGCAAGCGGCTATACCCCCCGGGTCTGAGTCAGGGCTGCTGCTGGGGGCGTCCGGCACACAGTTATTGCTGGATGGTGTCCCGCTGGAAGGTGCTCCCGCGGAGAGGCAGTTCGCGCTATTGCTTTCTACTGCGGGGATTGCCAGTGTTCAATTCTTTCCTATTGTGACTCAAGAGGAATTGCGGCGCTTCGCGCGCGCCTTTCCCACTAGCAAAGCCAAGCCTGCCGAGTTGGTGTTGCAACTCAAAAACGCGCTCGTGGGAGCGCGCGGCGTGCGCATCAACGAGATCTGCTTCATTGCTACCGATGCACGTCTGAAAGAAGCTAGCATAGCCGCGCAGCTTGCTGTTGCCTCGCTCGGCGATGCCGGCCAGGATCAATTCAAGCAGTGGCTCAATGATCCCAAAAAGTTATTGGAGTTGATTACCGCAGCGCAAGGTTCATATCTAGACGGCAGCACAGGTTCAGGATCTGTCGGACCGGTTGGCCCAGGCACAAGTGGCACCGGCTTAGGCACACGCGGCACAACCGCAACTGGCCTCGGGGTTCCAGGCACAGGAAATCCAGAAGTCGAATTTGCCACCGGTCCGGGTAACGAACTTTCATCTTCCTCCCGGGGTGGCGATGCGGGCGGTTACTGGCTCCCGGCTGGCGCAGCCGTGCCGGACGGCCTGGTCCCAAGCTATTCAGACGGAAGAGCGGTTGCGCCCAGTGAAGCTGAAATACTCAGAATTCTTGGCGCGCTTACGAATTTTGGCCAGATCGCTTCCGGCCAAGGCGGAATCGCTGGCGCGGGCACATTTCAACAGCAAATTGCACAATTGCCAGGCACCGCGCAGGCCACGCTGCGTCAAGCCATCGCAGGTTTAGCGGCCCAAACCACGCAAGCCAAACCCGATGAAACCATGCTGGTGCAACTGGCCGAGCACCTCGCCATCCGCTTCGCATTGGAGCAATTCGAACACGGTGATGTGAAAGTCAGCGCCGTCCGCCAGATGCTCGATCGCATGAATCAGGAGATTGAAAGCCTCCGTAACATTCTTGGCGCGCACGAAAATAAGATGACCGACGCGGGAATTCTCGTGGAATCCCACCGCGAAATTCTCGACCGCCAATTCTGGGCCGCCGTACCGGATAGTGGCAAGCAAATGGTTTTGCTTTCCGAAGATGCGTGGTGCATTCCACCGCGCAACGTGCAGTCCTATGTCGCTGGCCTGCTTGAAAAAGGGAACGTCGCGGAAGCCATTGAGATTCTGGAAAACTATGCCTCCTGTGCCGAGAGCGAAGAGCCCGACGCGCGCAAAAAAGCCGCTGCCGGTTTGTCCGAGCTCGCGGAACTTTATTCCAAAGCCAGTCCAAGACTTCTCGGGGACGCGCTACGTCACATTGGCCTTCGCCTGAGTATCGAGCAGGACGCGGATGTACAAGGAATGGTCAACGCCGCGTTCGTACGTCTGAGCCAGGAAGCGGCATCGAGTCGCTCCTTTTCCGCCATGGAGCAAGCGCTCGAATTATTGGATGGCGTCGAAATACAGCGTCCAGGAATCGCGCGCAGTTTGCGCGGCAAAATGGGTATCGAAGAGCGCGTGCCGGATTTTGTCGATGAAGCGCTGCGCGCCCGCCAGGTGGCTGCCGGCCTCACTGGAGTTTTAAAACTTTTGCCGCAAGCATCCATGGAACAGCTCTCGGCACGTTTCAATCGGTGCAGCCAGCGTCAGGACGCAGAGCACATCGCGAATCTGGCCGGAGATCTGGGTGAAGAAGGCCTGCAATATCTGCGCGGCGCGGTACGCGGCGGGCCGGTAACCGAAGCCGTTGAAATGGTCGGTTTGCTCAGCAAACTGGATCCACAAGCTGTGGAAGTGTTTCTGCCGGGGCGCATCAAGGACTTTTCACGTAGTGCTCAGGATCGCATCGTGAGGCAGGTTTCGGGCAGTGGGGCGACAGGGCGCTGCCGCATTTTGCTGGACATTTTAGACTACGTCGATCCGTTGGTCATGCCACTGGTTATCGATGAAATTGGGATTTCTGCCGATCGCGAAGCTCTGGGCCGCTTGTTGACCATCGTTGACGGCGATTTGCCGGTAGGCTCCGGTCAGTATCTGCGCGTGAAAGCGGTGGAAGCGCTGGGCCGCATCCCGGCAACTGAATCGGTGGCGGCGCTGAAGCGTGTCGCCGGTGGGAAAAAGGTGTTTGGCTGGACGCATTCTCAGGAGCTGCGCATCGCCGCACTGCAAGCCCTTGAAAAACTTGACCTCCCGTGGGCTCAGGAGTTCTTGCCTAAGAGCGGGATCGAAAATGAAGATCTGACGCTCGCTCCGTTAACAATTTTGGCCAACTCGAAGTTTGTTCGCCAACGCCGGCATACCCGCGTGCGCCTCAGAAAGCCGCTCAGCGCTGTCAGTACCAACCTGAAAGAGAATTGTCGCCTGGAAATAAAAACCGCGAGTCTGTCTGGCGGTGTAGCTACCATCAGCCGGCATCTTGCCCCTGGCACGCAGGTTCAGCTGAAGCTGCAGTTGGGTTTGCGCAATTTGCAAGCCACCGCGCTAATGCGCGATTATCGCGCGCAAGACATGGCCTTTGAAATTGTGGACATGAATCTTGATGAGCGCACTAAGTATCGCCGTCTGCTCGCGGGGAAACTCACCCGCCCGATGCCCTCCGTTGAAGAAGACGCCCCCACCACGGCCCCGACAGTTAACGCTGCAGTCGCCCGTTGATTTTTCTCACCTTTCCAATCTGTAACCACATGGAGGTAGCATTCCGCTACTGCGAAGCCACCGCGGCATCGCGCAAAAGAATAACGTCTGAACTGTTGTTATTTCGTCCCACCGCTAGATGTTTTGCGTCGGGAGACCACCGGAAGCCGGTAATCTCCTCGGACTTGAAGTTTGTAAGCGGGTGGCCGCTTGAACCGTCCAGCGGTTGAAGCCAGATATTATCGACGCCTTTTTCCTCCACCACAAAAGCTAATGCTTTTCCATCGGGTGAAAATTGGAAAGACGCGTCAGGTGACGAACCGTGAAAAACGAAGTTTCGGGTGCCCTCGAGAGCGAGCGTGCGCGTAGATGGCTTAGGGTCATCCAGATTCTGCAGCAGTATTTTTTGGGTGTAATTTCGGGCTTCCGGATTTTCCTCGGCCACCAGCCTCGCGTAAGTTTTGCCGTCCGACGATAGCGCCGTTCCCATCATCAGGACATTAGCAATGGTGGTGCTGGGCAACTTTTCCTCGTTTCCACCATTAACGACGGACAATCGCTTTATATCTGAATTTCCACTTGTCGCCGATTCATAAAGCCACTTCCCATCCTTTGAACACTGCCACAGCTTGGGCTCTCCGGCGGGACTCAAAGCCACCGGAGCCGTCCGTTCCGCATCGGTGCGCCAGATTCTTCCTCCGTTTTCACCGCCGTGGAAGTACCAGGTGAACACGATAGGGCCTTTCCCGCCGCAGGTATCAACGCTGCCGATGAATCCTCCAGGATCATTCAGTATGCTCGATGAACTGCTGCCATCAATTTTCATGCGCAACAGCCGCAACCCTTTAGAAACGACTAACTCGTCGTTCCCCAACCAATCGAAAGCGGAGATGAATCCCTGGGCTGGAAGCCCCGGAACAAGCGATACCGGCCCTGTGCCCGACGCCGGCAGCAGTTGAATTTCACTGGTCACCTGATTTTGTACCGTAGCCAGGGTGTGTCCATTGCTTGAAATTGTCAGCGTCGCATGATTATTGGTGTCATTTGTGACGGTGTGAAATTTCCCGCCGGGATAGGAGAATATTCCGATTTGGTCCTGGAGCGAAAAGCTTTCTCCCCGCCCCCCATAGGTTGCCAACAGCCAACGGCCATCTGGAGACCACGCTAATTGAGTCGGAGCTTTGTCATGAAACTCCACGACAGGGCGGAGTTGCGAACTCGCAAAATCGAACATGGAAATCGAGCCGGCAATAGAGCTTCCAACGTCGGCGATAGCAACTGCCACTCGCCGTCCGTCCGGCGACCAAGCCACGGATTTTTGACTAATTCGTTCTGGCTCAATGTCCAGGACTCTTTCGTTCGAGCCATCGGCATTGGTTTCAATCAGCCGCCATTTTCCGATGTCCGGATCGTTAACGCGGATAAAAACGATATTCTTGCCGTCCGGAGAAAAAGTGGCGTTGCTGTCAACATCTTTAGCAACTACCTCTGGTTTGCCGCCCAACACCGGCGCGCGGTGCAGGATAAAAAGCCCGGACATGCCGGGCGACGTTTCGCGAAAATAAATGTAATTACCGTCAGGGGAAAAAACGGGCGAAGTGAATTTTTGTCCTCTGCTGGAAACGACCTGCGTATCACTGGCGGTAGCGATGTTGCGAAGCCACAGGCTCTCTTGTCCGTTATCCTTTTGGACGCTCAGCAGAAACCTGCCGTCGGGAGAAATCGCCGTTTGCTGAGTTTTCCCTGTATTGGTTAGCTGGGTTACCACGAAATTTGAGAACGGAGCCGGCTGGGAGCGATTGAGAAAAGCATAAACTCCGTACCCTGCGGCTCCGAGTACCAACAAAACTATGAATGCTATGGCGGAGAAACTGAACTTATGTTGGCGGGCCACCGCCACCACCTTGGATGAACCGCTTGCATGTGTTGCGGTGTTTTGGCCTGGTGCAGATCTCGAGGAGGCAACCGCCGGTAAATATTCCGTTTCTGCAATGCTAGCTGAGCGTTTGGAATCGAGATCCCGCTTCAAGCGCTGCAGGTCGGTACGCATGTCGGCGGCGTGCTGGTAACGAAGATTGCGATCTTTCTCGAGGCCCTTTTGGGTAATTTCTTCAAACTTCGGCGGCAGATCGGGGTTAATGCGTAGTGCTGGTGTGGGAGTGCGATTAAGAATTCCCTCAAAAACCACTCCGGAGGTATCTCCCCGAAACGGCAATTGTCCGGTGCCCATTTCATACAGCACCACCGCAAAGGAGAACAGGTCGGTGCGCGCGTCCAGCTCTTTTCCGCGTACTTGTTCTGGAGACATGTACGCAATCGTGCCTACTGTCGTGCCCGGGCTGGTGAGCTGCTCCTGCTCGAGAGTGGCTTGGGTGTCCACCTTTGGGCTATCACCTTTCGCTGACATCTTGGCCAAACCAAAATCCAGGATCTTGGCGTGACCGCGCTTGGTGATAAAAATGTTGGCAGGCTTAATATCACGATGAACTATCCCAGCGGCGTGCGCGGCGTCCAAGGCGTCGGCTATTTCAATCGCGATTTCGAGAGTGCGCTCCAGATCCACGGAACCGCCCTGAATAAAATGCCGCAGCGTCTGGCCTTGCAGATACTCCATGGCGATAAAAACACGGCCTGCATCATCGCCCACATCATAAATTGTGCAAATGTTTGGGTGGTTTAAGGCCGAAGCTGCTTGCGCTTCTTTGCGAAAACGCGCCAACGCCTGTGGATCGGCGTTTACCGCGTCGAGCAGAAATTTGAGCGCCACCAGCCGGTTAAGGCGCGTGTCTTCTGCTTTATAAACCACGCCCATGCCGCCGCCGCCGAGACTTTCCAGTATGCGGTAATGAGAGATGGTTTGGCCGATCAAGTGGAAACGTGCGCCCTGCGAAGATGTTATGTGCTTCGGGATTTACAGTCAACGCGAGCGCCTCAGAGTCTGAGAGAACTCTTAGTTCAGGAATCCGGCGTCGCCACAACAAACCAGCCGGATGACCAGCATTATTAGGTACTAAAGGACAGTAGATTCCGGTTGCCGGATTCGGTAGTCTAAAACCGCTCCTTACGATTCTCGTCCAAACATCGGAGCGCGCTGCAGGTGAATACATGCCATCCGCCATTGCAGAAAGACGCAGCCAAAGAATTCCGCTGGATGTGCCGCTGGTTGTAAAAGGGCGCACTGGCGCAGGGCAGGATTTTCGCGAAGAAACGTTCACCTTGAGCGCCAGCGCTCACGGCGTGTTGCTGGCGCTCAAAACTGGTGTTGCCCTCGGCCAAAAAGTGCAGTTATTCAATCGAAGAAACTGGGACGAACTCGAGGGCCAGGTAGTTTACGTCGGACTTCCTCATGCAGGATTAACCAGAGTAGGTATTGAATTTGAGCAGCGTTCCCCGAATTTCTGGTCTTTGGCCACCCCTCCCGCGGACTGGCTTTAACAAGTCATGAAGCATACCGAGACAGCCAATGACGTCGCACTTAAAGCCAAAGCGGATGCTTTTCGTAACATGCACCACGCCCCTCCCTTATTGGTTCTCCCTAACGCCTGGGATGCGGTAACCGCGAGATTGTTTGTGCAAGCCGGCGCGAGAGCCATTGCCACAACCAGCGCAGGCATTAGTGCGACGCTCGGTTATCCAGACGGACAAAACATACCAAGTGAATTAATGATGCAAGCGATCGCGCGTATTGCGAATGCGGTAAATGTGCCTGTAACCGCCGACATAGAATCGGGATACGCGGACTCGCCGAAAGAGCTCGGGGAATCGATGCGCGCTGTCATTAACGCAGGCGCGATCGGTGTCAATCTTGAAGATGCCACCGAAGATACCTCGCAACCATTGTTTGCACTAGAAGAGCAAATCGAGCGCATCCGAACAGTGCGTGAAGCAGCGGACAATATCAATGTTCCTGTGGTCATCAACGCACGCACCGATGTCTACCTGGAAAAAGTCGGTGAGCCTGCCACTAGATTTGCCGAGACCGTTCGCCGGCTCAATGCATATCACCTGGCTGGTGCAGATTGTCTATTTGTGCCGGGTGTCACGGATATGCCCACGCTTTCGCGACTGGTTCAGAGTGTGGAGGGGCCTCTCAATGTTTTGGCTGGTCCCGGGATGCCGCCGGTGGCTGATTTGCAACGCATCGGAATAGCGCGCCTAAGCGTAGGTTCAGCAATTATGCGCGCCACACTGGCGCTGGCGAGGGATGCGGCGGACGAGCTGTTACAAAAAGGAACCTACAGTACCTTCCTGGATCGCAACATTCCTTACCACGAAGTCAACGAACTGATGAAGTAAGAAGTTTATTTATTCGTAGCGCAAAGCGACCATAGGATCCACCCTGGATGCGCGCCTCGCCGGCAAAAAACCCGCGAGTGCCGCGACACACATCAACAGTAGAGCGGCAAACGTCAAAGCAACCGGGTCGGCGACCCCCAACCCGTACAACATGCTGCGCACAAAAAAAGTCCCGCCAACCGCTACCGGCACGCCGATAGCAACTCCAACCAAAACGAGGGCGAGCGTCTCCACCAACACTTGGCGTAGAACATTGCCCGGCTCGGCGCCCAGTGCCAGCCGGATACCGATGTCCTGGGTGCGCCGCGCCACGGTATACGCCATGATGCCGTATAGGCCGATGCTGGCGAGTACCAGGGCGAGAGCGCCGAAAGCGCCAGATAATTTCTCGATAAAGCGATCGGTTTGCAGCGAGTCGTCCACCAAGCCAGACATGGTGTGAATCGTAATCGGCGGAAGGGATGCACTGGTCTCCTGCACTGCCTGACGGAGAGCCGCGCTTACCGCAGCTGGATCCGCATAGGTGCGGACTTCGTATACCGCGGAGTTCTGGTCCCACATGGGATTAAAAAGTGCTCCGTAGATGCGTGGAACAGATTGTTCTCGGAGGCTGTTGTATTTTGCATCGGCCACCACACCCACAACTTCCAAATCCACGGGATTACCGGGATATGTATCGCGGACATGTTTTCCGATGGGGTTCGCTCCGCCGAAGAAGCGCTTCTCGAAAGTTTGGTTAATGACAGCGGTGTGAATTCCATTCGTGTCTTGAGGCCCGAGTTCTCGCCCCATCACGATGGGGATGCCCATGGTCGAAAAGTAGCCCGGACCGATATGATCGAATCGCGAATCCATATCCTCGCCCTGCTTTGGAGTGAAACCTTCCACAGATATGGGATCGCCCGATTCGGAATGGCTGAATAATCCGTTATGCGAAACGGTAGCGCCGCGAACGCCCGGGACGACTGATATTCGGCCCAGAACTTGTTGATACAGATGGGTAATAGCCGGCCCCTTGTAGCCGCCGGCGATCGGGTCAATCCGGAAAAGCAGCAGGTTTTCACGATCATAACCGAGGTGCACTTCGCTCAATCTTGCGAGGCTGCGTACCGAGAGTCCCGCGGCAACCAGTAAAATCAGCGACACTGCTACCTGGGCAATGACCAACAGCTTTCCAACGGTCAATCGCCGCAACCCGCCGCCGGTTGAGCCCGTGTTTGTGGATTTCAGAATCCGCGACAGATTCAGTCGCGTGACGTGCAAAGACGGAGCGAGGCCGAAAAGTATGGCGGTTAGTAATGTAAGGCCCACGGTAAAAGCCAGCATGCGAGCGTCCAGTTGCAGGTTTAACTGCATCGCCGCGTTTCCCGCTTGAGCTGAAACCATGCGCAGCAGCAAGACTTCAGCCCATTGCGCCAAGGCGACTCCCGCGATCCCGCCTAGCATGGCAAGGAGAAGAGTTTCAGTGAGCAACTGCCGGATCAATCGCCAATAGCCCGCACCCATAGCCAGGCGCATCACAAATTCTTTCTGACGCGCCTCACCGCGCGCCAGTAATAGATTGGCGACGTTGGCGCACGCGATTAGCAACACCAAACCTACCAGCACCATCAGAAGCTTCAGAGGTTGGCCCAACCGCCCGTGAAGCGCCGAAGAACCACGCGCGCCTGGCTGCAAATCAATGCGCTGATCGAGGACTGTACGGCGGTCATCCGCTGAAAGAGTTCCGATCTTTGATTCGAGCATGTTTTTGAAAGCCACGTTCACGCTGGCCTTAGCTTGATCAAAGCTGACTCCCGGCTTCAGACGTCCAATTACCTGCAGCCACATGTATTGGTTCAGAATTCCCTGAGTGGAAGGGGAGAGGTAATCTTTTCCCGGGTAGATGGCCTGCTCCATCATCATCGGAACCCATATGTCCGGAGCTTCACCAACGGTCTCGCCAAAAAATTCGGGCGGCGTAACGCCCACAATCTCAAACGCTGTGTCGTGGATCTGAATGTTTTGGCCCAGGGCTGCGGGATTTAGGCCAAAGCGCTGCTTCCAAAACGGATAACTGATGACCGCGATGGGAGAAGCACCACGCGCGCGATCCACTTCCGAGGTAAACAGCTTCCCGGCAGCCGGTCTGATCTCGAGCGTGTCGAAATAATCGCCACTAGCGAGACGGACCCGAGCAGTTTCTTTTTGCCCGTAATGCGAGGAAGGAGCGATGGTCACCTCTATTTCCGGCAAATTGCTATCCGCCGCGAACATTTGCGAGAAGACCTGGCTATGATCTTTTAGGTATTCGAATTCCGAATACGCCAACAGCGAACGGCCACCGGTCTGGCTTCCAAAGTGTGAACCGTGTTCATCCGGGTCGGTCAGAACAGCCAGTTGCTGAGGGTGGGGAACCGGTAGGGAGCGCAGCAGAACGGAATCAAGAACGCTGAAAATTGCAGTGTTCGCGCCAATGCCCAGTGCCAGTGTAAGAACGGCAATCAATGTGAAGCCGGGAGTCTTCGCCAGCATGCGCATTCCATACCGCAGGTCCTGCCAAAGGTTTTGCATGGCTGACTCCTCCACACACTCCGAACGGGTCTACACGCAACTTGTAGGCCGTATGGCCTGACGCAGTCCGACTGAAATCAAAGTACTTCGATCCAGTGAAACTCTGCGCTGGCGGTCAGTATGGTCGTTTTTGGGATTCATTGTGTCTAGATCGGACCAATACGCGTTGCAGATCCACCGCTTAACGAACTTGCCGTTTGGGTGGCCGAATGTTGCGATTCTTGGCGCGAATGCATCCAACCAGTTAGAATAAGATGATCGTACTCGGATTGCTGTAGCTCTGTTCCGACCTACACGCACAAAACCGTCAGGAAACGGCGAACCATTACATGGAAGCAGCACAAATACTGGATAGAGTTGTCGCGCGATTTATCGGCACCAAACACGAGCGCGACGTTAAGAAGCTGCAACCCCTGATAGCTTCTATTAACGCGCGCGAAGCCGAGATGAAGGCGCTGTCCGATGAGGATTTAAAGCTGCGCTTTGCGGAGCTGAAGGCTCAGGTACAGGAGCGCCTCAAGGACGCCGATCCCGCGGAACCCACTTTTCGCGAATTGATGCAGCAGGCGTTGGAGCCCGCAATCATCCCCGCGTTTGCGCTGGTGCGCGAAGCGGGTTGGCGCTTTCTCAACATGCGCCATTTCGACGTGCAATTGATCGGCGGCATGGTGCTGCACGAAGGAAAAATCGCCGAAATGAAAACCGGCGAGGGAAAAACGCTGGTGGCCACTCTGCCAGCCTGTTTGAATGCGCTGGCCGGGCGTGGCGTACACATCGTCACCGTCAACGATTATTTGGCGCGCCGCGACGCCGAGTGGATGAGCCCTTTGTACCGCGCCCTAGGCCTGAGCGTCGGCGTCATCGTGCACGACCTGGACGACCAGCAGCGCCGCGCCGCCTATCACGCGGACATCACCTATGGCACGAACAACGAATTTGGCTTCGACTATCTTCGCGACAACATGAAATATGACCTCGCCAATTGCGTCCAGCGCGGCCATCACTTTGCCATCGTCGACGAAGTGGACTCCATACTTATCGACGAAGCGCGCACACCATTGATTATTTCCGGGCCTTCGGAAGAGTCCACCGACAAATACGCCAAGATCAATAAAATCATCCCCAAACTGATTCAAGACATTGACTACACCGTTGATGAAAAGCACCGCCAAGCCACACTTACTGAAGAAGGCTTCAATAAGTGCGAGCGTTTATTGGGTCTGACCAATATGTCCGATCCGGCGAACATCGAAATCATGCATCACGTGTACCAGGGCTTGCGGGCACATTCACTTTACAAAATCGATGTCGACTACGTGAACAAAGACGGCGAGATTGTCATCGTCGACGAATTCACCGGTCGCCAGATGCCCGGACGCCGCTGGTCCGATGGTTTGCACCAGGCCGTGGAAGCCAAGGAAGGGGTAAAGATCGAGCGCGAGAACCAGACGCTCGCCACCATCACCTTTCAGAATTATTTCCGCATGTACAAAAAACTCGCAGGCATGACCGGTACTGCGGAAACGGAAGCTGCGGAATTCAGCAAGATTTACAACCTCGATGTCGTGGTTATCCCCACCAATCGCAATTTGATTCGCAAAGAGCATCCCGACATCGTTTACCGCACGGAAAAAGAAAAATTCACCGCAGTGGTGAACGGCATTATGCAGGAAGACGATTCCTTCGCGAACGGCATTCGCCATTATCACGAACGCGGGCAGCCGGTACTCGTTGGCACAATTTCTATCGAAAAGTCCGAAACGATTGCCGCTCTCCTGAAAGCCGCAAAAATTCCTCACGAGGTTTTGAACGCCAAGCAACACGAGCGCGAATCTCGCATCGTGGCTCAGGCCGGACGCAAAGGCGCGGTAACGGTAGCCACCAACATGGCCGGCCGCGGCACAGACATTCTGCTCGGCGGAAATCCCGAGCAAATGACCCGCGATTATTTCCTCAAAAATAAAATGGCTATGCCGTATGCTTCGGCTCCCGCGGTAATCGCCGCTGTCGATGGAGCCGGCGACGGCACCGCGGCGCCAGTCGCGCCGATGGTGTTGTTCCAGCACGAAGGCAAAATTTTCCAGGTTCCCGCCGACCAGTGGAAGCCTGTTTACAATCAGTTTGCCGAGCAATGTAAAGCCGAACACGACGAAGTTGTAGCGCTCGGCGGCTTGCACATTCTTGGCACCGAACGCCACGAAGCCCGGCGCATTGACAACCAATTGCGTGGCCGTGCAGGACGACAAGGCGACCCCGGATCGTCGCGCTTCTTCCTTTCGCTGGAAGACGACTTGATGCGCATCTTTGGCGGTGAACGCGTCAAGGCGCTGATGTTCCGCCTGGGCATGACCGAAGGCGTGCCCATTGAATCCGGCTTGATTTCGCGGCGCATCGAAAACGCGCAGAAATCCGTGGAAGCGCAAAACTTTGATGCTCGCAAGCATTTGCTGGAATACGACGATGTAATGAACAAGCAGCGCGAAACCATTTATGGTATTCGCCGCTCAGCCCTTGAAGGCAAAGATCAGCGCGATTACGTTCTGGGCATCGCGGAAGATGTAGCTCGCGAGCTGGTAAATACGTTTTGCCCGCGCGAACAGCATCCCGATCAGTGGAATACCACGCAGTTTTTGGCGGAAATGAATGCCCAGTTTGGCATCGACGCGAAAGCCACCGGCGCTGATCCTGGCACGTTGACCCACGACGCGCTTTCCGATGCCGCCGCCGAAGCGGTTAACACGCGCTACGCTGAAAAAGAAACGCAATTTGGCGCTGACCTGATGCGCTGGCTGGAACGCCGCATCATTCTCGACGTGGTGGACTCGCAATGGAAAGACCACCTTCTTTCGCTCGATCATTTGAAAGAGGGCATCGGGCTACGCGGATATGGCCAAAAAGATCCGTTGGTCGAGTTCAAAAAGGAAGCGTTCACGCTTTTCGAAGACATGATGGCGCGCATCGACAACGAAACGGTGCGCTATTTATTTCACATCCAGGTGCAGCAGGGAGAGCCACCGCAGCAATTGGAACAGCGTCCCGAACCACCGCGGCCGCCGAGACAGGATGCGCGAAGCGCCATGGCTAGCGCCGCGGCGCGAGCCTCTTTGGGCAACGACCCGGATTCGCAGCAGTCGACGCCGCAGCATTTGCCTTCCGTGGCACGCGAAATTGAACGCAAGCAGTCCAGGCAGCAGCGCGACTTGCAATATCAAACCGGGGCGGCGCAAGCCGAAGCTCCAAAGCCTGTTCGTGCTGCCGCGAAAGTCGGGCGCAATGATCCCTGTCCTTGCGGATCAGGAAAGAAATACAAGAAGTGTCACGGCGCGAATGTCTGATCGTGACGCTCGGCTCGTCGATTTATCGTGACTTGAGTAGTTCTGAATTCAAATAGTTTTGTCCCAGCGCGAGAACAATCAAAGGATCAAATAAAATGCCGCCAGGAACCGGTCCCATGCAGCAGCCCGTACGTCAGCCAATTCCCGGCGTGAAAAACCTTGTGGCGATCGCTAGCGGAAAAGGCGGAGTGGGCAAGACCACCGTCGCAGTCAATCTCGCTTTGGCTCTCTCGAAGCTTGGACACAAAGTCGGATTGATGGACGCTGACGTATACGGCCCCAATGTGCCGATCATGCTAGGCACTCATACCGAACCGCAAGCCACCCAGGACAAGCGCATCATTCCGGTGATGGCGCAAGGTATCAAGATGATTTCCATGGGCCTCCTGAATCCTGGCGACAAGCCCATGATCTGGCGCGGCCCCATGCTGCACAGCGTGATCACCCAATTTTTGCGTAGCGTCGATTGGGGCGAACTGGATTATTTGTTGATCGATCTGCCGCCCGGCACGGGCGATGTGCAATTGACGCTGATCCAGACCGTAGCGGTAACGGGCGCCGTGATTGTCACCACGCCTTCGACAGTGGCGTTGGCCGATGTGCGCAAGGCCATTGAAATGTTTCGCCAGGTAAACGTGGAAGTATTGGGCGTGGTCGAAAATATGAGCACCTTCTCTTGTCCGCACTGCGGCAAATCCGTCGACATTTTTGGTCACGGTGATGGTGCCACGACCGCGCGGGAATATGGTGTGCCGTTGCTGGGCGAAATCGAAATTGATCCGCGCATTCGCGTCGGTGGCGACACTGGCAAGCCGGTGGCCGCTGCAGGCGAAGCTGGCGCAGGAGCGACGAGCCTCTTCAACGTGGCGCGCGCAGTGACCGCTCGTCTTGAGGAAGTGGGCGCCAACGCGACGAGCCCATCGGTACAAATCGACTAATCACTAGAAACCTCGGGTGGCCTACCCTTTGCGATTTTGTTTCTGCAAAGGGTGGGCTCTTTTCTCAGACTCTTGATTCTGCCCGGTAATACACATTGACCTCATGAAGCCAGCCCCGCAGCCTTCGCGATTCATCGTTTCGATTTCTTTCCTCGAAACACAATCCCCATTAAGATAGAAGCACGATAAAGCGGCCTTGCGTCTATGCTGCTGACCACGGGGAATATTGGCCAGAGTTCCGGACATTCGAGCCTTTCGCGGGAAGTGGCCGCAAATTGCTGCCAGCGCGTGGATCGATCCCGCCGCGATAATTATCGGCGATGTAACCGTCGGCGAAGATGCCAGCGTGTGGCCGGGCACGATTATTCGCGGCGACGTGCATTACATTCGCATAGGTGCGCGTACCAATGTGCAAGACGGTTGTGTGCTGCATGTCATGCGCGATGAGTGGCCACTTTTGTTGGGAGACGACGTGACCGTGGGGCATTCCGTGACGCTGCATGGCTGCACCATCGAATCGCTCTGCCTGATCGGGATGGGTGCCATTATCCTGAACGGCGCGAGAATCGGAGCAGGAACTATCATTGCCGCAGGCACGCTGGTTACCGAGCGCACCATGATTCCGCCCGGCAGCTTGGTGATGGGCGCGCCCGCAAAAGTGAAGCGCGCGCTCACCGAATCGGATCGCGCTTCGATTGCCGATTACGCCAAGCGCTACGTGGAATACAAAAATATCTATCGTGAGGAAGCCGCGAGTGAGTGAAAGCTCAGCAACCGGACAGCAACCCAAGCCCGCGGCCAAGCCTCGCAAATTCCAAGCCATAAAGGGCGTGCGCGATCTGCTGCCGGCCGAGACGCCGCTGTGGAATCATGTCGAGGAAACCGCGCACTCCGTTTTCGGTACGTTCGGCTTCAGCGAAATTCGCCTCCCCATTTTTGAACCCACCGAATTGTTCGCACGGTCGATCGGCCTCGATACCGATGTGGTCTCCAAGGAAATGTATACCTTCGAAGATTTTGATTCGTCACAACTGCTCGACTTTCGCAACGCCATTATCACGTGGCAGGATCGGTCTGCGACAGAGACGCTGGCGGGTCCTCTTGGAATTGGATCTCAGGATCGATTTAAACTGTTCTTCGACCTAATCCAGATTTTTTTTACCCTAGGTCGGGAGAGTTTTGCGAAAGGAATAATCCCTCGCACCCCCGAAAATGATTCTTTCCTTAGACTTTTCGAGGGGGAGGTGCAGGAATTTCAACTTTCCATTCGCTCGCACAGCGACGCTGAAAATCGCAAGAGTGTAGATCAGTTAAAGGAAAGAGTTCGTCATCTCAAATTTGGCGATTCATTGACACTACGCCCTGAAGCGACCGCCAGCGTTTGCCGCGCCTACATTGAGCACAACATGCAGCAGCTTCCCCAGCCCGTGAAGCTTTATTACATGGGGCCAATGTTTCGACGTGAACGCCCGCAGAAGGGCCGATATCGCCAGTTCTACCAGATTGGCGCAGAAGTTTTGGGTGGCAATGATTCTCCTGGCATCGATGCCGAAGTCATCGACATGGTGATGACCTTCTTCGACAAACTCCAATTACAGGGATTGGAGCTGGATATCAACTCCATAGGGTGCCGCGAATGCCGTCAAAAATATGTAGAAGTCCTGCGGGTCGCCCTTATAAAAGTGAAAGACCAGTTGGGACCCGACAGCCAGCGCCGCATCGAAACTAATCCGTTGCGCGTACTGGATTCCAAGCTCCCAAGCGAGCAAGAGATTATCGCTACCCTGCCACGCATGGCCGCGCATCTTTGTGCCGATTGCGCCGAACACTTCGCAGAAGTGAAGCGGCAGCTGGAATTGCGCGGGGTAATTTATCGCGAAAATTGGCGACTCGTCCGCGGCCTGGACTATTACATGCGCACGACGTTTGAGATTACCGCGCAAGGTTTGGGCTCGCAAAATGCCGTTTGCGGCGGCGGCCGCTACGACGGCCTGGTAGAGTTGCTCGGCGGCCCTCCCACGAAGGGAATTGGATTCGCAATCGGCGAAGATCGCTTGATTTTATCGCTGCAGGAAAGTGGCAAAGCCCCGGCGGCACGGGGACGTGATATCTACCTCGCGTGGATGGGCGAAAAGGCTCTCGCCACGGCCGTTCGCGCGGCGAAAGATTTGCGCGCCGCTGGCTATCGCGTGGAACTGCCCGTCACAGAACAAAAATTCGGTAAGGCCCTCAGTCAGGCAGATAAACTTGGTTCCCGCTATGCCCTTATATTGGGCGAGGACGAAGTAAGCTCTGGTGAATGGACCTTGAAGACTTTGGCCGATGGATCACAGAAAAAATATACCGAGAGCGACTTGCTGGAGTTTCTGCGGGAGGGTAGACACGCCGCGCCACAACAGCTCTAACGAATTAGTATCTTTGAGGAGATAAGAGACTTGCTGGATTTCCTGGGCAATTTGAAGAGAACACTCTATTGCGGCGAGCTGCGCGCAAAGGATGCCGGCCACGATGTGGTGGTGATGGGATGGGTCGCGCGCCGCCGCGATCTGGGGAATTTGCTGTTTCTCGACGTCCGCGACCGCTCCGGAATTGTGCAGGTGGTCTTCAATAAAGAAACGCATCCGGAAGCCCACGCCAAAGCCGAACAATCCCGCTCCGAATTTGTGGTCGCCGTCGAAGGCAAAGTCATCCAGCGCCAGAAATCCAATCCAGAGCTCGCCACCGGTGAAGTTGAAATCCTATCTTCACGGCTGCACATTCTAAATACTGCAAAAACGCCGCCATTTCAAATCGAAGACGATATCAACGCCGCCGAGGAAACTCGACTGCGCTACCGCTATCTCGATCTGCGCCGGCCGCGGCCTCATCGCAATTTGGCGCTCCGCCACAAAATATTTCTTGAAATTCGCCGCACCATGGACGAATTGGGCTTTCTTGAAATCGAAACGCCCATGTTGACCCGCTCCACACCGGAAGGCGCGCGCGACTATCTGGTACCCAGCCGCGTGCATCACGGTCAGTTTTACGCCTTGCCACAATCGCCGCAAATTTTTAAGCAGATCCTGATGATCGGCGGCCTCGACCGCTATTTTCAAATCGTGAAGTGTTTTCGCGACGAGGATTTGCGCGCCGACCGCCAGCCCGAATTCACCCAGCTCGACGTGGAAATGTCCTTCCCACGCCAGGAAGATATTTTTAACGTGATCGAAACCGTGATGGTGCGCGCTTGCGCGGTAGCTGGAATCAAAGCCGTGGCACCATTTCCTCACATGCTTTACAAAGATGCCGTTCGCAAATATGGCAGCGACAAACCCGACCTGCGTTTTGGCATGGAGCTCCATGAAGTCACGGAAGCGTTTCCCGCCGAGGCCAAATCGAAGCTGCAGATCGAAGGGAATATTTTTGCGTTCGCGGCTCCCGGCGCTGCCGGATATTCGCGCAAACAACTGGATGAGCTGGCTGAAAAGGCCAAATCATCCGGCGCGCGTGGCGCTTATTTTGTAAAGGTCGCAGCGGAAGGCACGACCTCCACCGTAGAGAAACTGATCGGCCCCGAAAACGTAAAGAAAATCGCGGAACTCTGCGCTGCAAAAACCGGCGACCTGATCGTAGCAGTCTCCGCGAAAGAGGAAATCAAAGGCACGGAAGCAGCCGCGCTGGTAGCCGGTCAATTGCGCCTGCAGCTTGGCGAAGCGCTTGGCATCATCGACAAAACCCAATGGAAATTTCGATGGCTCACCGGCTTTCCACTTTTTGAGTGGAGCAATTCCGACAAAACCTGGGTCAGCGCCCAACATCCCTTCACAGGAATTGTCGACGAGGACCTGGACAAACTCGAATCCGCGCCGTGGGACGTGCGCTCCAAGGGCTACGACCTGGTTTTGAATGGCGTAGAACTCGGTTCGGGGAGCATTCGAATTCACCGTCAGGACGTACAGGAGCGACTGTTCAAGGCCCTCGGACTCACACAAGAGCAAACGCGGCGCCGCTTCGGTTTTTTTCTCGACGCACTCACGTACGGCACGCCGCCGCATGGCGGCATCGCTCTCGGTCTCGATCGCGTGGTGATGCTGCTGGCAGGTGAAAAGTCCATTCGCGAAGTCATCGCTTTCGCCAAGACTACCGCCGCAGTCGACTTGATGGCCGAATCGCCCAGCGAAGTCGACAACGAGCAACTCAACCAACTTGGAATTCGCGTTATAGAAAGCGCTTCACGAAAAATGCCGTAATTAGGAGCCGCTGAAACAATTTATGTCGAGAATACGCATATTGGCGGAGGCGGTGGCGAATAAAATCGCCGCGGGCGAAGTTGTGGAGCGGCCCGCCTCGGTCGTGAAGGAGTTGCTTGAAAACGCGCTAGACGCTGGCGCCAGCACCATTCGCGTGGAAACGGAATCGGGCGGCAGGCGCATGATCCGCGTCATCGACGATGGGCACGGCATGACGCACGACGACGCGCTACTAGCCTTCGAACGGCACGCCACAAGCAAATTGCGCAGCGCCGATGACTTGCTCTCCATCGCCACCCTGGGATTTCGCGGCGAAGCGTTGCCCACAATTGCCGCGGTATCCAGGCTGACGCTCGAAACCCGTGACTCCGCGGAACCAGAAGGCACTCGCGTTGAGTTTGCCGGAGGTAAATTGCTCGGAGTGAAGCCTGCCGGACTCGCGGCGGGAACTACCATCAGCGTTGGTGATCTTTTTTACAGCGTTCCGGCCCGCCGAAAATTTCTAAAGTCGGATACCACCGAATTGGGCCACATCGCTTCACTGGTGACGCATTACGCGCTCGCTAATCCCGGCAAACATTTTGTGTTGACCACCCCGACTCAGGAAATCATCAATTGCTCTCCCGTTGAAAAATTGGCCGAGCGCGTCTATCAGCTTTTTGGGAAGCAAGCGCTCGACGAACTGGCGGAGATTCCTACAACCACCTCCGGGTTTCGTTCCGCCATCACGGAGCCAGCGCTCGAACCCGAAGAAGAGAAATCTACGCTGACGGTCAGCGGTTTCACTTCCCGTCCTGAAGTGCAGCGCGCAAATCGCAACGGAATTTATGTTTTTGTGAATCGCCGGCTTGTTCGTGACCGGCTGATCCTTCACGCGATTCATGAAGCCTATCGCAATATTTTGCCAGCCGGTGTTTTTCCCGCGACGTTGTTATTTCTGGATATGCCGTACGACGAAGTAGATGTGAACGTGCATCCTGCAAAGATCGAAGTGCGCTTCCGGCGGCCGCAGTTCGTTCACGATTTTACGCGCGACACCATCCGGCAGACATTGACAGGTTCACGCGCGATCGCCAGCTTCGCTACTGCGGCCGGAGGGGGCCCGCAGCCAATGCGAACGCCAGGAGCGGGTGTGGGAATCTCCAGGGCAGCAACGACTGCGGAGTTTTCTACGCGAGAGCAGGGAATAGGCGGCGCCGCTGGACCTTCAGGGATCCCACGCGCCATCATTCCGGCGTCCGAAGACTTCGGCCTAGGTTCCGGCGTAGGCTCAGACGGCGGTTTTGATTTAAGTTCTGCGCCGCTCAGACCGATTGAACAGAGACTGGCATTCGGACAAGGGGGTTTCTCGACGGATCCAGGATTGACGCGAGGATCGACAGTCGGAAATTGGGCAGGGAATCTCGCGGGCCCGAACGGCGATGCTCCAGCCAGCCTGCCGAGGCCCGATCAGATTTCCGATTTGAAACCGCTGGGCCAGGTAAGCTCCAGTTTTATCGTGGCTGTGAATAGTGGCGGCCTGTGGCTCGTCGATCAGCACGTTGCCCACGAGCGCGTGCTATTCGAACAGCACTTATCGGCGCGCCGCGCAGGAAAAATCGAAGCGCAACGAATGCTTATGCCCATGGTCATCGAACTAGCGCCGAGACAAATTGTCATCTACGAAAAAATCGCCGAAGAACTCGCCGCCAATGGATTTGAAGTAGAACCGATGGGTCCGAGAAGTGTGGCCATCCAGGCCGTTCCTGCCGGAATCGTAGCCAGTGATGCCGACAAACTTCTCACAGAGATTCTGGATGGAATTGAACGGGAAAACGCGGCCATTTCGATTGAAACGTTGCAGGCCAAGATCGCCGCTTCCACGGCCTGCCACGCGGCCATCAAGGTAAACATGCCGTTGGATCAAACGAAAATGGAATGGCTGCTGGCAGAACTCGCGAAAACAGATTGTCCCATGAGCTGTCCGCACGGACGCCCAGTGGTGCTGCGATACTCGGTTAAAGAAATCGAGCGCGCATTTCAAAGAATATAGATGCTTGCTGCACGCAAGTTTTCATGTGCGATGGACGGCAGCGGCAAACATCGATCAGGCGAGGTGAACGGGAAGCATGAGTGACACGCAGAAGACAGCCGTGATTTTTGGAGTGGCCAACAAGCGCAGTATCGCGTGGGCCATCGCCCAGAAATTGCAGCAGGCCGGGTGGCGGCTGGCTATCACCTACCAAAACGAGCGTCTCGCGCAGGAAGCCAAGGGCCTGATCGACGAACTACCGGGCGCTGCCGGATTCATGTGCGACGTCTCGCACGACGAGCAGATCGCGAAGCTCTTTGAAGAATTGAAACAGAAATACGGGACGCTGCAGGGTGTCGTGCATAGCGTCGCCTTTGCTCCTGCTGCGGAACTGAGCGGCCAATTTCTGAATACTACCCGCGAGGGGTTCCGCATTGCACACGATGTCAGCGTGTACTCACTAATTGCCGTTGCGCGCGCGGCGGCTCCCTTGATGACGCTCGGGGGCGGAATCGTAACCATGACCTATTACGGTGCGGAAAAAGTGGTTCCCAAATATAACGTGATGGGCGTCGCTAAAGCTGCGTTGGAAGCGAGCGTGCGCTATCTTGCAAGTGATCTGGGAGCGCGAAACATTCGCGTCAATGCGATTTCCGCGGGCCCTATAAAAACGCTCGCGGCGCGGGGAATTTCGGGTTTGGGTGAAATGCTGAAGTCGCACGCCGAGCGAGCGCCCTTGAAACGTAATGTTGATCCCGGGGAAGTCGGAGCGACAGCCGCGTTTTTACTATCCGAAGCTGGCTCTGGAATTACTGGCGAGACAATTTACGTCGATTGTGGTTATAACATCATGGGATTTTAAAAACGCTTCATTTCTAACTGCGAGCTCGACCGAATGTTCCTAATCATTGGCGCTCATCTGAAACGCGGCATCGCGGTGTGCGCGTTTCCCACCACATGCAAGAACTAACCATCGCCATTGATGGCCCAGCAGGCTCCGGCAAGAGCAGCTTGGCGCGCCGCGTGGCCAGCATGCTGGGCTATTTGTACATGGACAGTGGAGCGATGTATCGCGCCGTGGCTCTGAAAGCGCTACGTCGCCGATTGTCCCTCCACGATGAACAGGCACTGAGCGCCATCGCGCGTGAAACGCACGTTGAGTTGAAACGGCCGAGTCCGGCGCAGGAAACGGCCGGCGCCAAGAACTGTGTGTTCCTGGATGGCGTCGAAGTGACTGACGACATTCGCACCGAGGAAGTTGCTCAGGCTGCATCGCGATTGGCGACCATCCAGGATGTTCGCGAGGTCCTGGTGGCCGAGCAACAGCGAGCCGGAGCCGGCGGTGGTATTGTGATGGAAGGACGCGACATCGGAACCGTAGTTTTCCCTAACGCCGAACTGAAGATTTTTCTGGATGCTTCCCCGGAAGTGCGCGCAGAACGGCGCTGGAAGGAGCATCAGGAAAAAGGCGACAAGATTTCGCTGCAAGAAGTAGTGGAAGAAGTTCGCCAACGCGACCGGCGCGACCGTGAGAGAAAAGTGTCGCCATTGGTTCGCGCAGCGGATGCGGTGTTGGTGGACAATACCGCTATGGGCATTGAAGAAACCGCGCGGATCATCGTGATGCTGGTTAAGGAACGCGAGGAAAGAGCAGCAAAAGCAGGGAGGCTCGCATGATACGGATGCTGACTGTGGTGGCGCTGAGCATCGGTGGCGGATTGCTGGTCATGCCGGTAGTTCTATTGGCACAAGGCGGGGGGAACGAGAAAAACAACGCTGAAACGAGGAGCGAGAGCGATGAGGCAACGCGAAAATTTCGCGTTTATCTTGAAGAAGACTGGAGGCGCTGGATGCTGGAATATCCGGAACTGGCAACAGCCGCCGGTTTTCCAGGCCAGAACCGGCGGTGGAGCGACGATTCGCCCGCGGGAATCGAAGCGCGTAAGAAACATCTACATCAGAGTGCGGCCGCGTTAAAAGGTTTTTCGCGTGACTCTCTGCCTCGTGCGGAACGGCTTAATTTCGATCTGTATTCCGATTTGCTCAACACCGCCGAAGAAGGCTTGCAGTATGGCGACGACCCCCTGCCCTTCCGCAACGTAGTGCCGCATAACAACTGGATGCCCATGAGTCAGATGGGCGGCGTCCAACAAGGCGCCGCGGAAACCATTTCCAGCATGCCGAACAGGTCGGTGGCCGACTACGAAGATATTTTGATCAGGCTCGAGGCGCTACCGGCGTACGTTGAACAGCAACAAGCCTTGTTACAAGAAGGTCTGAAGCGCGGGTACACTCCGCCGAAACTGATGCTGCGCGATGTTCCCAAACAAATTGCCGACTTGATCCCCGTTGATCCGCTGGCCAGCGCTTTGCTTGACCCCTTCAAAAATTTCCCCGTGGAAATCCCTGAGCACGATCGCACCCGGCTGACCAACCGCGCGAAAGAAATCTACGGCACGAGCCTGGTCCCCACCTTTCAGAAATTGCACGATTACATCGTATCCAGCTATTTGCCGGCTTGCCGCGAATCGATCGCTGCTACTGCACTCCCCAAAGGCGCGGAAGCTTACGCCTTTCACGTGCGGTGGCAAACGACGACAAATTTAACGCCGCAACAGATTCACGAAATTGGCTTGTCGGAAGTGAAGCGCATTCGAGCAGAGATGGATAAGGTAATCGCTTCAACGAATTTCAAAGGTAGCTTTCACGAGTTCACCGAATTTTTGCGCAACGATTCGCGCTTTTACTTTGATAAGCCCGACGACTTGGTCAACGGCTACCGCATCATCGCCAAGAAAATCGATCCGGAGCTGGCACACTTATTCGGCAAGCTCCCGCGCTTGCCCTATGGCGTGACACCCATTCCGGATTTTAAGGCGCCGTCGCAAACCACCGCATATTACCAGGCGGGCGCGCCCAGTGTAGGCCGTCCGGGCTACTACTTTGTGAACACTTACAATCTGCACGCACGTCCGAAATGGGAGATGGAAGCGCTTTCACTGCATGAATCCGTGCCAGGGCATCATTTGCAGATTTCGCTCGCGCAGGAAATGGAAAACGCGCCGGAATTTCGCAAGCACGTTGGCTACTCGGCATTCGTGGAGGGCTGGGCGCTGTACTGCGAAAGCCTGGGCGAAGAACTGGGAATGTATAAGGATCCCTATTCAAAATTTGGCCAGCTCAGTTATGAAATGTGGCGTGCCGTGCGCCTGGTGGTGGATACCGGAATGCATGCGCAGGGTTGGACGCGCGACCAAGCTATCCAATTTTTTAAAGACAATACCGGCAAGACCGATCAGGACATTACCGTGGAAGTCGATCGCTACATCGTTTGGCCGGGACAAGCGCTGGCGTACAAGCTCGGCCAGCTAAAAATCCGCGAGCTGCGCACCCAGGCAGAGCAACGCCAAGGCCCGAAATTCAACGTGCGCGCGTTTCACGATGCCGTGCTGGAAAATGGCGCCCTGCCTCTCAACGTGTTAAGCACACACATGGAAACCTGGATGGCAGCTGCTGCAAAATAATCGCGCAAGTTGGGGTGGAATGGCGCAACCGCTCGGTAAAGCGGCAATCGGTTTTGTAGATTACTTACGTGCGTGACTACGTTGGCGCGGACATCGAGCCGAGGAATTCAGAGTTTGACTTCGTTTTGGTCAGGCGGCTCAGCAACAACTCCATGGCCTCTACCGTGGATAGCGGGCTAAGCACTTTGCGCAACACCCAGATGCGGCTCAGTTCGTCTGGCGGAAGCAGGATTTCATCCTTACGAGTGCCGGAGCGCTGAATATCAATGGCAGGGAAGACGCGCTTGTCAGACAGCCGCCGATCAAGGTTGATCTCCATGTTACCGGTGCCCTTGAACTCTTCGAAGATTACATCATCCATGCGGCTGCCGGTGTCGATCAACGCGGTGGCGATGATGGTGAGCGACCCGCCCTCTTCCACGTGGCGCGCGGCCGCAAAGAAACGGCGCGGACGCTGCAGCGCGTTCGCGTCAATACCGCCTGACAGCACTTTGCCTGACGGCGGCGTTACCGCGTTGTAAGCGCGCGCGAGACGCGTGACGCTGTCGAGCAAAACTACAACATCGCGCTTGTGCTCTACCAGCCGCTTGGCTTTCTCCAAAACCATTTCCGCAACTTGAATATGCCGCTGCGGCGCTTCATCGAAGGTCGAGCTGATGACTTCGCCTTTCACGGTGCGCTGCATATCCGTGACTTCTTCGGGGCGCTCATCGATGAGCAGCACGATAAGCGCGACTTCCGGGTGATTCACGGTGATGGAATTGGCCATGGATTGCAGCATCATGGTTTTTCCGGTGCGCGGAGGAGCCACGATCAAACCGCGCTGGCCCTTACCTACCGGGCACAGCAGGTCCAGCACACGCCCGGTCATGTTTTCCTTGGTGGTTTCCATCTTCAGCCGGCCCTGCGGATAGAGCGGCGTGAGGTTATCGAAAAATATCTTGTTGCGCGCAACCTCCGGATCCTCGAAATTTACGGCTTCCACTTTGATCAATGCGAAATAGCGCTCGCCATCCTTGGGAGGACGAACCTGGCCGGAGACGGTGTCTCCGGTGCGAAGATCGAACTTGCGAATCTGCGACGGCGAAACGTAGATATCGTCCGGGCCCGGAAGATAGTTGTATTCCGGCGCGCGCAGGAACCCGAACCCGTCCGGCAGGCATTCCAGGACGCCTTCGGAGAAGATCAATCCGTTCTTTTCCGTTTGTGCGCGCAGGATCTGGAAAATCAGCTCTTGCTTGCGCATGCCGCTGGCGCCGGGAATGTTGAGTTCCTTGGCGATCTTGGCGAGATCGGTAATATTTTTTTCTTTGAGCTCGGCAAGGCTAATGCTCATCTGGTTGCTTCCTTCGATGCTTGTTTCTTTCATATGTCCTTAACTTTTATGGGTGAAAATTGACCCTAGAAAAATCCGGATTGTGTACGAGGTGGCGCGCAGACTGGCGAAAGCACGAACTCGGCCAGGGAGGCAAACCAGACTATCTTCAACCGGAAGCGCTACTTAACCAGGATCACAGCTCGCGAAAAGCCCGAACGCGACCGCGTTCCAGTGGCGCTTTTAGTTGGTCAAACTTGTGTCTTTCTCAGCACCGCCCACGAACGGTTCAGCGACGGGTGCAACTGCGGGATGCTCAATCGGCACAATCAGCCGTTCAAGAGCGACTTGCAAAACTTCATCCATGGTTTCAACAAATCGGATCGTCAAACTGGAGAGGATCTCCTGCGGTATTTCCGCCAAGTCTTTCTCATTGTCCTTCGGAAGCAGTACCGTACGCAAGCCCATTCGATGAGCAGCCAAAAGTTTTTCTTTGACCCCGCCGATGGGAAGAACTTTTCCACGTAGGGTGATTTCACCGGTCATGGTGACATCGCGCCGCACCGGGATGCGGGTCAAAGCGCTTACGATGGAATTGCAAATAGTGATCCCGGCGGAGGGCCCGTCCTTGGGAATGGCGCCTTCGGGAACGTGTACGTGAATATCGATGTTGCGATAAAAATCCTTGGGTAGTCCAAAAGAAGCCGACCGTGAGCGTATGTAGCTCATCGCCGCCTGGGCGGATTCCTGCATCACGTCGCCAAGTTTGCCAGTGAGCGTGAGGCGCCCTTTGCCTTCCATCAGCGTAGCTTCAGTCGTGAGAACCGTGCCGCCCACTTCGGTCCACGCGAGCCCGGTAGTTAGGCCGATCTCGTTCTGTTTTTCGAGCCAGAATTCGCGGTATTTCAAGACGCCGAGGTAGTCATTAATGTTGGCGGGCACGATCTCCGCTTTCACTTCCGCCTTGGGACCCTCGGTGACCACCTTGCGCGCCATCTTGCGGGAAATATTTTGAATCTCGCGTTCTAGATTGCGCACTCCAGCTTCCTGAGTGTAGTGCCGGATAATGTGCAGCAGGCCTTCGTCGGTAAACGACAGATTCTTTTCCTGGAGACCAGTGGCTTCGCGCTGCCGTTTCACGAGAAAGCGCTTGGCGATCTGAAGCTTTTCCTGCTCGGTGTAGCCCGGGATCCGCAGGATTTCCATGCGGTCCTGCAAAGGCTGCGGAATGGTATGCAGAACGTTGGCGGTGCAAACGAACATCACTTTCGAAAGGTCGTATTCCACATCCAGATAGTGATCAGTAAAGGCATGATTCAGTTCCGGGTCGAGTACCTCCATCAACGCTGCGGAAGGATCGCCCCGGAAATCGGTGGACATTTTGTCCACTTCATCGAGAACGAAAATCGGATTGGTGGTGCCGGCCTTCTTCATCATCTGGATGATCTGGCCAGGCAGGGCGCCGATATAAGTGCGCCGGTGTCCGCGAATTTCAGCCTCGTCGCGAACGCCGCCCAATGAAACGCGAACGAATTTGCGACCGGTAGCATGGCCGATGGACATCGCCAGCGAGGTCTTGCCCACCCCTGGAGGCCCAACGAAGCAGAGAATCGAGCCCTTGGGATTTTTCACAAGTTGGCGAACCGCCAGAAACTCCAGGATGCGATCCTTTATCTTTTCGAGGCCGTAATGTTCCTCATTGAGGATTTTTTCCGCCGCCAGAATGTCTCGTATTTCCTTGGATTTTTTCTTCCAAGGCACCGCCAGTAGCCAGTCAAGATAGTTGCGGCTGACGGTCGACTCCGCGGACATCGGCGGCATCAGTTCCAGGCGCTTCAGCTCCTGAATAGCCTTTTCGTGCACGTCCTTGGACATGCCGGCGGTATCGATTTTTTTCTTTAGCTCGTCGATCTCGCTCTTTTCGCCGCGGCCAAGTTCTTTCTGAATGGCCTTGAGCTTCTCGTTGAGGTAGTACTCTTTTTGCGCGCGCTCCATCTGCCGCTTGACGCGGGTGTTGATGTTGCGATCGACGTTCAACTTCTCAAGTTCGATTTCCAGGATGTCGCCGATGCGATTCAGGCGCTCCACGGGGTCGACTGTTTCCAGCAAATCCTGTTTTTCGTCCACCGGCAATTGCAAGTTGGCCGCAATGGTGTCCGACAACCGCGAAGGATCATCAACGCGCGCAGCGGCAATCATGGTGTCGTAATTCAGACTCTGCGAAAGCTTGATGAACTGTTCGTACAGCCCGGTAATCTTCTGTACCGTCTGTTCTACCTGTGGAGAAGGCTCGACGCGAGCATTCAGCAGGCGAACGGTGGCCCGAAAAAAACCTTCTTCCGCGGTGATGCTGATGGAGCGCGCTCGCTCCACACCTTCCACCAGAACTTTTATATTTCCGTCGGGCAGCTTGACGCTCTGCACGATATTCGCGAGCGTTCCCACCGCGTAAATCTCTTCCGGCTTGGGATCGTCCACCGAAGCATCGTGCTGCGTGGAAAGGAAAATCTTCTTGTCGCCCGCCAAAGCCTCTTCGAGCGCACGGACGCTGGCTTCGCGGCCGACGATGAACGGCGTCATCTGTTGCGGGAAGATGACCATATCGCGCACCGGCATCATCGGTACGCGTTTCATTTCCTGTTTTTCCCGATTGAACATGGGGCCCCTGACATAACGTCGCGTCAAATTCTAACGCGATTCACTTCTCAGACCGGGAAAGGATTTAGCGTGGTGCTAAATAACTAACCAGCCTTTTCGAGCAAACTCCAATTGATCTCGCGGGTGCGAACCATCTCCGCGGTCACCACAAAATCGCGCACCTTGCGCTGCATGGGCAGGTGATACATAAGTTCCAGCATTAGATCCTCAAGGATCATGCGCAGGCCGCGCGCCCCGACTTTGCGCTGCATGGCAAGCTCGGCAACGGTTTCCAGCGCGTCGTCGGTAAAGCGCAACCGCACATTCTCAAATTCAAAAAGCCTCTGGTACTGCTTCAGCAGCGCGTTCTTCGGCTCGGTCAAAATTTTTACCAGCGCAGCCTTGTCCAGATCATTCATGACGCCGGCAACTGGCAGTCGCCCGACGAATTCCGGAATTAGCCCGTAGCGGATGAGATCGCCCGGCTGAACATGCTCAAGCAACTCGGTATTGCGGCGCTGCGGAGCAGCGGTAGAAGCGTCGGTGTGGAAACCCAAGGAACGGCGTCCCGCACGCTTCTCAATAACTTTTTCCAACCCGACGAAAGCGCCACCACAAATAAACAGAATGTTGGTGGTATCGACAGGTGTGAATTCCTGGTGCGGATGCTTGCGGCCACCCTGCGGAGGTACGTTAGCTACTGTGCCCTCGAGAATCTTGAGCAAAGCTTGTTGCACGCCTTCGCCGCTCACATCGCGGGTGATAGAAGGGTTCTCGTCCTTTTTAGCTATCTTGTCGATCTCGTCTATATAGATGATGCCTTGCTGAGCCTTCTGCACATCGCCATCAGCGGCCTGCAGCAACTTGAGAATAATATTTTCCACGTCTTCGCCGACGTAGCCCGCTTCCGTGAGCGTGGTAGCGTCCACGATGGCGAAGGGTACATCCAACATCCGCGAGAGCGTTTGCGCCAATAACGTCTTGCCGGTGCCGGTTGGTCCGATCAGCAGAATATTGGACTTGCTGAGTTCCACCTCGCCAGGCTGCTTATTCAGGAAAATGCGCTTGTAATGGTTATAAACCGCCACAGCCAGTTTCTTTTTGGTGCGGTCCTGGCCAATTACATAGCCATCCAGAAATTGTTTGATCTCCGGAGGGCGCGGTAGCCTCTTGGCCGGAGCAGTAGCCTGCTCGCGCTTTTCATCCTCTAGAATCGTTTCGCACACACCCACGCACTCATTACATATGTAGGCGCGCGGATAGTCCGAAGGCGAACTGATCAGCTTTTCGACCTGTTCCTGGGTCTTATGGCAGAAGGAACAGCGCAGCGGCTCTTCTGGATTGAATTTTTTCACTGGCGTGAAGGCCTCGTCTCCGCGAAGCTTCGACGGAGTACCCTACCCATCATTCTAGGCCGATTTATCTCCGAAGCAAAATAGAAAGGTAGAAAATTTGCTAACTTTTTAGAACAAGTTTGGCATCGTAACGCGCGCCGGATAGCGAGCCTGGCGCGGGCTAGCGATGCTTGTAGATAATCTCGTCGATCATCCCGTATTCCTTGGCTTGCTCGGGATTCATGATGAAGTCGCGCTCTACATCCTTTTCGATGCGCGTAACGTTCTGTCCGCTATGTTGCGCAAGAAGTTTGTTGATAACCATGCGCATGCGCAGGATTTCCTTGGCATGCAGGTCGATATCGGTGGCTTGACCGCCTAGGCCGGACATCCACGGTTGGTGAATCAGGATTCTTGCGTTGGGCAACGCGAATCGTTTCTTTGGCGCTCCGCCGACCAGCAACACAGCCGCGATGGAAGCCGCCTGACCCACACAAGTGGTGACTACGTCAGGCTTGACGAACTGCATGGTGTCGTAAATGGCGAAGCCCGCAGTGATAGAGCCGCCCGGGGAATTGATGTAAATCTGAATGTCTTTTTCAGGATCCTCCGCCTGCAGAAAAAGCATTTGCGCGATAGCCAGGTTGGCGACGTGGTCATCAATCGGCGTGCCGATAAAAATGATGTGCTCTTTCAGGAGCCGCGAATAAATGTCGTAGGCGCGTTCGCCCCGGCTGGTCTGTTCGACCACCATGGGTACAAGCGTGGTAGCGCGATAACCTGGATCGTCAAAGTTTTTCATTGTTTGGCTTGGTTGAATGTTTGCAGTTGCGAATGATCAGCTTACGCTTCAGTCAACTACCGCGCCTGCCAACCGCTCGACGTAGTTCGAAAGTTACTTCGCTTCCACGGCGGCTGCTTTGGCGGTGCTTACCCGAGCATTCTGCGCGAGCCAGTCGAGAGTTTTATCACTCCGCAACTTCGCTTTTATCCTATCGAGCGTACCTTGCTTTGTCAAACGAGCACGAATTGCTTCCGCCGATTCGTTACTATGTCCGGCGAGATGTTGCAGCTCGTGCTCCACTTCTTCTTCGGTGACATCAATATTTTCCGCCGTGGCGATGCGGTCCACGATGAGCTCTGCCTTTACATCCTCCTTGGCACGGTCTTCGTTGCGCTTACGCAACGACACCCAGTCGATATTTACCGCGCGCGGATCCACACCTTGTTGCGCCAGGGAGCGAACCACGCGTTCCAGGCGCACGTCCATCTGATGCTCGGCTAGCGACTGTGGAACAGGGAAGTCGTGCAGCTTCACGATTTCGCCCAGAACTTTTTCTCGCAACAAATCTTTCTGTTTGTGGTCGCGCTGGTGTTCCAGACCTTCGCGAATCTTTTTGTTTAGCTCGTCGAGCGTGGTGGCGTCGCTGACGTCCTTGGCGAATTCATCGTTCAGCTCGGGAAGCTTCTTGGTTTTGATGCCCAGCACATCGACAGAATAATGATAGATCTTGCCCGCCAGCTTGGCATCAGGATAGTCGGCCGGATAGGCCACGTCGAAATCCTTGTGGTCCCCGATATTGACACCGCGAAGATTTTCGTTGAATGGCGCCATGGTCTCTTCTGCGCCGATGTGGCAAAGAACGCTGTCGGCTTGCAGAGGTTCGCCTTCGCCTTCGGGTGCGCCAGTGAGCTTTAGCTGCACGAAATCGCCGTCCTGCACAGCACGGCCCTCGGCGGGAGCAAACGCTGCGGCGCGTTCGCGCATGTCTTCCAGCGTTTTGGTCACGTCCTCATCCACGACATCCATAACGGGCATCTCGAGTTGCAGATTCTTATAATCGCCCAGCTCAAATTCGGGAAGCACTTCGAAGACGGCTCGAAATTTAAGTGGCTGGCCATCGTTGAAGTCCAGCTGTTCGACTTTCGGCTGCGATACCGGTGTAAGTTTTTGCTCGCTAACCGCCTTCTCCACGCGCTCGGGCACCAGCGATTGCAGCACTTCGCCCTTGATATCGTCCGCAAATCGCCGGCGAATCAAGGTAATGGGAGCCTTGCCGGGCCGGAAGCCCGGTACACGCGCGACTTTGGCAAATTCTTTGGCCACCTTCTCCATGGCTTTGGAGACTTCGTCGGCAGGGATTTCGAGGTCCAGCTCACGACGACAGGTAGCGGCAGCATCAGCTTGATTCGCGCTTTCCGGCGTGCTTTCGGCGGTCTTTTCGGTGCCTTCAGTCATACGAGTTGCCTTTCAGTTCTAAGGGCGATCAATACAGATTACAACGCTAAGACGTTATCGGCGAGCACAAACACCCCGGTGCCAGGGCAATCCAGTGATCCAGGCTTTCAGTTGAGCTTAGAGAAGCAAGGACAGACTCGCGTTCAATCATCAGTATAAACCGACGCTTCTCCCATCGTCAATTCGTGGCCATGCGCGGTGCAATTGCGCACATGTACTTGATAGAACCGTTGGTTGAGTCAGGTAGTCATCTAAAATAAAGGAGGCACATTGGAGATCGAGCTTTGAAGAACAACGCGATTTTGTTGGTGGAATGCCCGGACCAGAAAGGGCTGGATGCGGCCATCGCCGATTTCATTTTTCGGCATGAGGG
>DATMOS010000163.1:0-15229 GCA_035568155.1 Verrucomicrobiia bacterium
ATTCAACTTGTTCGTCTTCGAGTTTAGGAAAAGCCATGGTGAATCTCCGGGTTTCCTAGTGGCAGATAGTGGCTCAGCTTGAAATGCGCTGGAAAAACCGCACGTGAACGAACGCTAAAGCACCGACGAGCAAGCAAAGAACTCCAGCACCAGCAGAAATCAGAATCGGAATGCCAAATATCATGAAGAGTACGGCAACTCCCATGTTCTTTTCACCGGGAGTCTTGGCCTGTTCCCAGCGAGATGCAAGCGCTAAGGATGCGTAAAGCACCACGGACCGGCCGATCAGGGCCAACCCTGTTAATGATAACGGTCTTGTGATGCCTTTTTTCACGCAGTCCAATGATCACTCCAATTCTCCCTTAGTCACCAGACGAGATCGCTTGCGATATTGTCAGCAATGAAACTAGACCACTACCAACTGGCGGCGTCCTATAAGATGAGCAAATGAATTCTGGGAATCCCATCCACTGGACTGACCCGAGTACTTGGCCGTGGATTGTTTACGTCTGGCTGGCAATGTTTGCCGTAGGTTGGGTGAAGCCGCTCTGGCGCTGGTTTCAGCGGAACCGAGCAAGCAGTTGGCCCACTGCGACAGGACAAATCGAAACAATCTCCGTGAGCGAGGCCGAGCGATCTTTCTTCTCCGGCTCTTCAAAAGGCAGTTTGCCGTCCTATGTGGCGAAACTCGATTATTCTTACTTCATGGGAGGAACCGCTGAGGCAGGTTTCTACAAGCGAGAATTTGGAACGGAGGAAGAAGCTTCAGAGTTCGTCCGAAACTTGAAAGGAAAGCCCGTAGCAGTTCATTACAATCCAAACAAGCCGTCTTCTTCGGCCCTGTCTGAAGCCTCCATCGAAACGCTGCTTCAAACCCGTGCACCTAGACTAGCTTGGGACCTCAGCGTGACCCCACGCTCGGATGCGGTTCCTGAGTGGCTCCAACCGTTGGTATGGGTTTTCATTGGACTTTCCGCCGTGGGATTTGTACTCAGCCTGTGGATACATTTTGGCGCTGTAGCGGGTCGCCGAGTAGCTCCCGCAGAATTTTTTTGGATTCTTCACATAGGTATCTTCGTTGTTTGGTTTCCAGCAGTAATGGTGGCACAACGGCAGGCAGGCAATTTGAAACGCAAAGACTTTTGGAAGGTCGTCCTTAAAGGCTCGCCGGACTGGATTAAGTACTTGGTTTACGGATTTCTTGGATACGCAGTCGTCAATTTTATGATCTTCTTTCAGGCTCCAACCGAGGGCAATGGCGGTGCGAACCCTCCGGCTATGGTCTGGCGCCTATTTTCTGGGCATTGGATGGTGTTCTATCTTGCGGCGCTCGCCATTCTATATTCAGCAGCACGCCAAGACGGCGAAAGAGTCCGTTGTGTGAACGGGCACGCAGTTCAAACAACCGCGAATTTCTGCGCTCGTTGTGGTCAGCCAGTGATGCGCCCCAGTCCGTCGTAGAATGAATCGGATTATGCGACCCAACCCAATGTGTTTCCTTTGCACCTTGCTTTTCAGCTTTGTACTTGTCGATGCGCAAGACAAACCCACAAAAGACATTTCCGAAGTCTATGCGGAGGGTAAAGTTGTAGAGCGTGTATTTGGCTTGGGCCATAGCAAATCCTCCGAAAGCTAAATACTCAGCAACCGGAGATTTCTTAGGATTTGCTTTTAGGAAGGAGCCTAAGCCATTGAAACTAAAAGATTGGCTGGGAGGCCTGGACTCGAACCAGGATAGCCAGATTCAGAGTCTGGAGTCCTACCAATTGGACGACCTCCCAGCCGGGAGGAATAAAAAGGAATCGTGACACATCCGGCTGTGCCGGCTGCCACGATTCATCCTTCCTAATTTAATCGGGATTGCTGAGGGCGTCAACCAATCGGCGGGCTTTGTCCACAGTTATCTTGATGATTCGGTCATGCAGGCTACAGCAGTATTTCTCGATGGTCGAGATACGAGGCATTCCTAAGGCTTCATGGCTCGGTTGGTTTCATCCGGCCGCGATCGATCACATACTCAACGTTGCCCCAAACTACGCGATTGGACGCGAAACTCGCGGCCCACACTACAAAATGTATTGCATCCCACAAGGGTACGAGCCACAAGCGGCGCCGCACCACTCCGTCACCAACCACCGACACTCCCACGAGCCAGGCCATTGTTAATCGCAATACCAAATACGTGAGCAAGTACGAAGCGGCTATCCAATGCGCGGGCGCTAGCACAGCGGCGGCGATGACCCAAGGAAGTCCCTGCGTAAATAGCAGAGCAGCATACGAAGCGGGGCGGCACAAACGGACAGTGCGGGCCCAACGCAACTGATGTTGCCAAAAACTGCGAAGCGTTTGCGCCGGGTACATGGTCGAGACGGTTTCATGAGAAAGGACCACTCGTCCGTGGGCCTGCGCGACGCGGCGACCGATCTCGTAATCGTCGGCCAGGAAGGGGGCGATGGCTTCGAAGCCGCCAATCTTTCGTATCCAGGATTTTGTGGTCGCGACCGAGGCGCCGAGTGTAAATTTGACGCCTTCGGTCCAGGCGGCCATCAAGACACCGGCGAAAAAATCGCTCGCGGTTCCGACGGCTTCGAGCCCGGCATAAAGATCATTCTGCGCGATGCTGCGGTAAAATGACGTTACAGCTCCGACATTCTCATCGCGCAACGGCGCCACGACATTGCGAAGATAGTTCGGGCTCACGCGCACATCGCCGTCACTCAGCGCCAAAACTTCATGTTTGGCCTCACGGGTCAAGCGCACGAGGTTGTTGACCTTTTGATTGGCACCGAAGAATTCCGCGCCAATCAACAGGTTGATGTGTCTCTGTGGATAGTCAGCAATCAACTGCGTTATAACGGCTATCGCCCGGTCGCTCTTATTGTTAACGGCAAAAAGAATTTCGTATTCGGCATAATCCTGTTGGCAGAAACTTGCGTAATTCTCGTAGGACCCAAAATCGACACCGTGCACAGGCTTCAAGATACTTACGGGGGGCTCAAATGTTGGGGTTGCCGGTGCCGGCGCTTTGGCTCTACGAGAAAAGGCCAACGCGGCAAAAATGGCCAGCAGGTAATAGATCAGGGGAAAAGTGGCGATGACCAGAACCGCGACGACCCATCCGTAGTAGAGATGAATCATGGTCGCTTGCTCATCGTGGAATTACCCGGCAGCCACGACAGCCACGCCGATGCAAACCAGAACGACGCCGGCCCAGCGGAGGCCGTTCACGTCTTCCTTTAAAATATATTTTGCGCCGAGCGTGCCGACGACATAACTCAAGGCTGAGGCAGGAATCACGAGACTGATCGGCTCCCACGACAGTAACACCATCAACAAATAAAAAGACAAGGCCATCAGCGGGACCCCCACCCAAAACCATCCGTTGCGAAAAGCGCGGCCCAAAAAACTGATGACCTGTTGGATTCGCAAATGGTCCGGAGCGCCAGCTTTTTTCATGCCGTAGGTTACGGCCAGCTCACCTGCGGAACCGGACAGCACAAAAATCGCGAGCGCAGCAGCGGTGCGAATCACTGCGCGGCCTCAGCGACGGCGCTGGTGCTGGGCTTGGTTTGCCCCACCAGAAAAACGCCGACACAAATGAGAGCTACGCCTACCCAACGCCGCGGGGAAACGGTTTCGCCAAGCAGAGTCATGCCGACAAGAGTCACGGCTACGTAGCCAAGCGCTGACGCAGGCATGACGTAGCTGTAGTCCGCCCAACTGAGTACGGTCATATTGGAAAGCATGAAGCCGATCAGAAAAAGGATGGCGAGCCAAATCGTTGGGCTGGTCATGGCCAAACGAAAGGCCTGGAAGAGTCCGGCGTGGTCCAAGGTGACAGGACCGATTTCGGTCATGCCGCGCTTCAGCAAGGAGTCGCCCGTGGTGGCACACACCATCATGGCGAAGACCATTACCAGCGTCTTCAAACGGAGCTTTCGCTCGTGAGACATTTTTTATTGGTTAGTCGTTGCCGGAGGCCGATGGCACCTGCGGGACTGCGACCAAGGGCTTTCCCCTGCCGCCGTCGTCGCCACCTTCGCGCGCCCACTTCAAACGTTCCGCTCGCAGTGCCAGAAACTCGGTAGCTTCGTGGTACAAGCGCTTGCGCTCGTGACCGTCCCAGAGAGCTTCCTTCACGATGCGCCACACCACTTTCGGACGGAAATAATATTCGTCGTAAAAGCGGTTTACGCCCGACATCATCTCGGCCTTGGAGAGATGCGGATATTCGATATGCGGCAACTGGTGTCCGCCCATATCCGCTAAGGCCTCGATCTTGAGGAAACCTTCTTTGGCCATGGAATCGTACAATTCCGTGCCGGGCATGGCGTGAGCGATGGAAACCTGAATGGTTTCGGGATCGAGTTCCTTGGCGAAATCGATGGTCTTCTGAATGGTCTCGCGAGTTTCGCCGGGCAGCCCGATGATGAAATCGCCGTGAACGCGAATACCGACTTTGCGGCAATTTTTCATGAAAGTGCGGGCCATTTCTACGGTCGCGCCCTTCTTGATATTTTTTAGAATTTGCGGATCGCCGGATTCGAATCCAACGATGAACAATCGCGCGCCGGCATCCGCCATGGCTTTCAGGGTGTCGTAATCGCTGTGTACACGGGCAGTGGAGGACCACTGAAATTTCAGCGGCTTGAACTTGGTGCAAAGATCGAGGACGCGGTCCTTGCGGATGTTGAAGGTGTCGTCATCGAAGAAAATCTCTTTCATCTGCGGGAAATACTCGATCGCCTGTTTTACTTCGCGGGCCACGTTTTCCGTGGAGCGGGTGCGCCAGGCATGGCCTGAAATTGTTTGCGGCCACATGCAGAAAGTGCACAACGCCGGACAACCGCGGGTGGTGTAAAAGGACACGTAAGGATTCAGGAGGAACGGTACGTTGTAGCGCTCAATTTGCAGGTCGCGCTTGTAGATGTCTGTGGCGAAGGGCAACGCGTCCAGTTCCGCGGTGTGCAACTGCTCGCGAGGCGGGGTGTGCACGATCTTGCCGTCTTTTCGATAGCTGACGCCCATGATTTCGCTGAGCGGTTTTCCGTGTGCGTATTCGACAACGGAATGGTCGAATTCACCGCGCGTCACGAAATCGATATCTTCGCTGGCCATCAGGGTTTCATCGGGCTTGATGTGGCCATGCGGCCCGACGAAGGCAATCTTCATGCTGGGATTGGAATCTTTAATCTTGCGAATGAGCTTGATGTCGCTCTCAAAACCCACCGTGGAGGTAAACAAAATGAGGAACTCATAGTCTTTGCAAATCTGCACGGTCTGCTGCCAGTTGACCTTGTGCGGCGAGGCATCGAGCAGACGACTTCCAGGAATCATGCCGGCTGGATAGGTGAGCCAAACGGGATACCAATAGGATTCGATCTCGCGGGTTGCGGGCCAACGAGAGCTTGCGCCGCCGTCGAAATTTTCAAAACTCGGCGGGTTTAATAGCAACGTTTTCATTACATCAGGCATTCTTAACCCTCAGCTTCCAGATATCGATGTAGATTGCGCAAACTTCAACGTCACGGAGCCCCGGTTAATCTGGTCGGACCCAGGCCCAAACACTAGCTATAAGTTTAACTGAATTAGACTGATCCCCTCAAAACTTTCTCCCATTGGGTGCTATCGCGCATCAAGCGGTTAAATACAGCAGTGAGTGGGGCTTGCGGGTGAAGACGCCGCAGGGATAAGGGACTATTTGGTAGGGCTTGAAATTGTTGTTTTTGCATTTTGGACGGCGGCGACGGATTGCAAAATTCGCTGCCAAATATGGTCTAGCCAGTCAAAATGCGCGGGCTTCATCAGAACAGAGCGGAGACAGGTGATGGTCTGGCGGTCACGCTTCATTTTTGGCGGGAGGTTCGGAAACAAATCGATGGGCAGATCAGCCAGCGCCAGATGTAGATCTCGCTTGGCAGCAGCCTCGAAAATCTGCCGCGAAAGGAGCGAAGTAGTGCTCACGCTTTCGGTGCGTAACGCAAAAATCACTATGTCCAACTGTGGCACGAAAGGTGTGATGAAGCGCACGTCGGCGTGTAGTCGGTCGTGCAGCGTTCGGGCCGCTTCCCTGCCCTGGGCTAAACCTTGAGCAAACTCCCCTCGCTTCGTTAGCGGCAAGAGCTTTTGCGTAGCCCACAAAGCCGCCGCGGCTGCACCGGGACGGGAGCACTCCAGACTAATCTCGCCGAGGTGCAAGTCGGTCGAAGTGAAATAGGTATAAGGAGAATTGTGTTTGTACCAGCGGCCGGCCGCGGGATCTTTGAACAAAATGCAACCGCATCCATAAGGCTGCAAACCGTGCTTGTGGGGATCAATGGCGATGGAGTCGGCCTCACCTATCGCAGCGAAGGCCTTTTGAGTATCCGGTTCCAAGTTTTCCAGCAGGGTGAAATATCCGCCGTACGCCGCGTCGGCGTGAATGCGGAAATTGTATTTGGTGCGCAGGGCAAGAATTTCGTGCAGTGGATCGACGGAGCCGATCGCGGTCGTTCCCATGGTCACTACCACGGTCCCAACGTCGCCGCGAGTTAACCGTTTTTCAAGAAGTTTCAAATCAATGCGCCCGCGGGTGTCGGACGAAATTGTTTCGAATGATAATTGTAAGACTTTGCTGATGCGCTCGTGAGTGTAGTGCGATTGCGAACTGGCCAAAATTGTTTTTCCCGGCGCGGACTGCCCGGCGACCCACAAAGCCTCCAGATTGGCTATCGTTCCACCGCCACACAAATGGCCGAGAAATTTTGTCCACCCAAACATGGCCGCGATTTGCGCGACGGCCTGTTTTTCCATGGCCGAGGTGGCGCGTCCGCCATCGAGCGCATGATTGTTAGGATTGATGGTCATCGCCAAGGTATAGGCAAGTTGTGCCACCGGGTGAGGAGGCTTCAACATCTGGCCGGCGTACAAAGGATGAAAATAGGGGTAATTGTCTGTCAGGCGTTCGGCAGCTGCGGTGAGAACGTCTCCGAGCCGCTGCGAGCCCGGCACCTCATTTTTAAATTCAGGCAGATGTTCGAAACCTTTGTTCAACGTCAGCAGGGCGTTCGACAGAAATTCAAGGTGCTCGCTGTTCAGCGGATCCGATTTTTTCTTGGTGTTCGATTTGTGAGCGGCGGCTGATTTGGACGCGGATTTTCTCGATGAGACCTTGCGCGCACTGATTTTTCTTATGGCCACTTTTTTTCTTACTGCCAGACTTTGCTGAGCTGCCCAGCGGTTCGCAACAACTCCAATTGTGCTTGTTGCCGGGCGAAGTTGGCATCCAGATAAGCCATCCAACGCTCGTTCTCTGTGAGCCGCGCCCGTTCCACTTCGCGCAGATTCAATTTGCCTTCGGCGTATTGCGATTGAAAAACCGCGACATCCTGCTGCGCCAACTGTAATTGCAGCCGGGCCACTTCTTTTGCCGCGTCTTTCTCGCGCACGCTTCGGGTCTTCTGGCGGACATCCACGCTGACCTCGGTTTTTTTATTGCTTAAGCTGGCCTTTGAAGCTTCCAAGTTCACGTCGGCAAGGCCTATATTAGCTCTGGTCTTCGCGCTAAAGATGGGCATGTTCACCTGAATGCCGGCATTGAAATTATTTCTCTGAAAAGTCTTGAAAAATTGATCGTAATTGTTGAACCTGCCGAGCAAGCTGTATATGCTGACCAACTCCAAGGTCGGAAAATAACCGCGCTTCTCGCCTTTCAAGCGAAATTCCTTAGCTCGCACATCCGACTCGGCCAGGCGGAGGCTGGTGTTATCCTGCATGGCCATGGCGACAAGGTTGGCACCCTCTTGTTCCGCTTGCCCCGGCAAATCTTCGGGCAAAACCTCTATCGGAGAATCCGCCGCAAGTCCAATTTGCGCGCGCAGAAATACTTCCAATTCATCCTGCCGCCCCTCCAACTGCAAAATGCGTTGTACTACTTGCGCTTTAGTAAGCTGCGCACGGGTGACTTCGATGGACAATTCAAATCCTTCGCTTTCTCTACCGGTGGTCACTTGCAAAATCTTGTCAGCGCTTTCCTGTTCGGCTCGCAGCAGTTCAAGTGAGTGTCGCACTTTGCCGAGCTCCAGAAAAGCCATCGCGGTGCGTACGATTACGTTATCTCGCACTTCTTCAAGGGCAATTTTCTGTGATCTGGCCTGCTCCTGAAGCTCTTTGGCCTGACCGCGCAAAGGCTCGTTCAATACCTCCTGCGTATAGGTCACATCAAAAATAGCCGGTGCGCGGCCGCCGGGGGTTTCAGGAATTCCGTTGGTATATCCGAGGCCCGAACCTATATATAAATTCGGCATGAACTGTGCTCTCGTGATGAGCGCGGAACGATCGGATAAACGCGATTGGATCCTTGCTAATTGAAGGTCCTTGCTGTTTTGAAGCGCGAGCTCAATGGCGCGGCGCAGCGTGAGCGCGGGCGCATCTTGCGCAGATGGGGATTGTCGCGCGGAATCGTCCATAGTTTGCTGCGTGCCATTGCTTATCGCCAATGTGATTTTGGCGTTGGGCGCATTTTGCGCGTAGCAGGTAGCGACACCAAATAGGCCCAGTACGAAAATCGCGCATGGGGGTCTGACAATTCGAGCACGCTCTGACAGACTGTTTAGTTGAGTCACGGTTGCACCTCATTTGCGCACAACTTGTTTTTCTAATGGGCCTTTTTTGATCGCAGACGGTTACTCATACCGCAACGACTCGATGGGCTGAAGTTTGGCGGCCTGGCTGGCCGGCAAATATCCAAAGAAAAGTCCCGTCGAGCACGACACCACGAACGCTACGATTACGCTGGTTCCCGAAACAGGCACTCGCAAATTTCCCGGTATCAGAGGCTGAATGCTTACCGGAATGGCCAAGCCGATCAAAATACCCAAGACGGCGCCACCGCCACTAATCAAAAAAGCTTCAATTAAGAATTGGTAGAGAATTTCTTTGTAGGCCGCACCGATGGCCTTACGTATACCGATTTCGCGGGTGCGCTCTTTCACGGTTACGAGCATGATGTTCATGATGCCAATGCCGCTGATCAACAGCGCGATAGCTGCAATTACTAACAGGACTACGGTTAGTGCGAGAGAAATGGTCCTGGCCGCGCCCAATATAGCTACCAGGGTTTGCACATCGTATTCCGCGTCCAAGGGGTGCCTGCTTTTTAACAACTGCGTCATTTCGCGTTCGACGCCAGCCACCGCTTCGGGACTCACGGCCTGTGCATACAACACGCGCAAAACATCTTCGCCGGTGTAATACTTCATTAGGCCCAGCGGGATTATTACCGACTCTTTTTGAATTTCAGATAGTCCAAAGGTGGCTACCCGCTCGCGAAAAACTCCGATCACTGTGAATGTCAATTCACCCATGCGAATGGGGCGCCCAATGGGGTTTTCCAATCCAAACACACGTTCGGATAAGTCCTTGGTGATCAAACAGACCTTGCCTCGCGATGCCATGTCTTCCGAATCGAAATAGCGCCCACGGTAAATCACCAATCGACGGATGGTTTGAAAGCCTTCAGTCACTCCAATCAGATTGACCGGCCGCTCCACGCCTGAAACCACCACGGACATCGGGAGTTCACGCGTTCCGGCAACCGCCACCACCCCAGGCATGGCCCCCATCGCCTCCATGTCGCCCACGGTAATTTCGTGGCTGAGTGGCTCTGCTTTCCCCGCGGCGTGCACCATTTCCGCCCAGATGAGATTCGAACCAACGCCTTCAATTTGTGAAATTACGAATTTCTTGCTGGTCAGCGCCACGGTAACCACCAGCACGATGGAAGCGCTACCGATAATCACGCCCAGGGAGGTCAGCGCTGCGCGCAATTTGTTGCTGCGTAATGCGTCGAAGGCCACAGACACCGTTTCACGCAAATGCATGTTCAGGCCTTCCCAAGGCGTCGCAAAGCTTCCTGCGCGGTTTTGTCTTTAGGATCAGTATGCAAGCTGGTCGCGTATTCCCGGGCGGCCGCGTCGCGATTATTTTGATTTTCAAATAAGCGCCCGAGCCAGTCGTGGGCCAGAGCCGGACGCGGGTAACCGGTACGCCTCGGAGCAGTACTCAAGTATTCGCGTAGTAGTGATTCGGCCTCGTCTGGTTTTTGCTTTAGCAGGATCAAAGCTGTAGCGCGATAGAATTTTGTCCTCGGGTCGCCGGGCGAAGCCTGCTGCCCGGCTGCGACTACGGTCAGCAAGCGCTGCGGTTGATTGCGCTTCATCGCATAGTCCCCGATATCAAAGATCAACTCCGGGGATTTGGCGTTGACGAGAGCCTTATCGAATTCCGCTTCTGCGGCGGGATAATCTTTTTTTTGCCGACGGCAATTGCCTGCCGCGTAGTGGCCCTCAGCTTCGTCCATTGCCGCTAATTGTTCGATTTTTAGTAGTGCCTTATCTTCTCCTCCGCCGACAATGCCGGGAGCGGTGCAATCAAATTCGATCAGCGCTTGGATCGCGGAATAATTTTTCGGGTTTAGTCGAATGGCAGTTTCAAACTCTTGCTGTGTTTTTCTGGCTAAAGACAATGCCGAAAACCAGGAACTTTTGGAGGCCTTTTCTCCAAACGACCTGCCTAACCATTCGTGGTACAGCGAATTACCGGGGGCCACGGCGACGGCCCTTTCGGCGTTAGCCACGGCCGCGTCAAACTGTCGCAACTCGAAATGGCTTTTCGCCAGCAGGAAGAGAACTTCTCCATCGCGCGGGCTTTTCGCCACAGCGTCCTGCAAAATCTTTACGGCTTTTTCGTAATCGCTCAGTTCATAAGCGTGTCGTGCGGCTTCCAAACCGCTGTCTTGCAAGGCTTGAGCACTAGCTACCGATACCCCAGTTACCAGCGCCAGAACAGCTGCCACCAGCCCAATCCTTAGCCTACCGGCCATCCGAATGGCCCCGTACATACGCGGAATCGGTATTCACAATCTTTACCGCCATGCCATCGTGCAAGACAGCATCGCCCGGCAGCGCCACCATCTCGTTTTCCTGCAAGCCGCTAATGACTTCAAAATTTGTCGAATCGGCAATTCCTAACTGAACTTCTCGCCGTGCCAAGCGGGATTTTCCGAGCGCACTTTGAGTCACTACAAAGACATATCTATGGTCGCTCTCGGCATCCACGGCAGCGCGTGGCACGGTTAACACGTTCATTCTCTCGTTCGAATGGATTTTCACGTCGACATTAATGTTTGGGAGCAATTCCAACTTCTGGTTATCCACCGCGCACAGTAATTCTCCGACGCTGCGTGTTCCGTGCGGCACCACCTGTTTGGGAATGACTTCTGTTCTCCCAGTCCAGGTGCGATTTGGCAGCGCATCCCAGGTGATCTTAACCGGTTCGTTAGGCACCAGCCCCCCGAGTTCGGGTTCATCGATAAAGGCGCGCACGCGAACGCGATGCAGGTCCGCCATTTCCGCCAGGAGATCACCGGTCTTCACGTAGTCGCCAGTCTTCACCGGCAGCGAATACAAGGTTCCATCGGTAGGGGCGGTGACTCGCGCGCTGGCGACTTTGGCTTTCAAGGACGCAATCTCGCTTTGGATTTGCTGCACCTGTAACGCAGTACGCCCAGCATCCAGATTGACCCCGCGTTCGAACTCCTGTTTCACGGCGGAAAGTCTCTTCACTTCGGCCTGCGCATTACTCAGCGCGAGGTCGTTAGCGGCCAACTCATCGCGAGTAGCGGCTTGCTTGGCAATCAGCCTTTCCAGGGCGTCGTGATTTCTCAAGAGACGATCGCGATCTCCTTGAGCTTTTGCAAGTTCTGCGGCAACCCGCGCTGCTTCGTCGGATTTGCCACCGCTTTGGGCCGCGCGCAATTCATCTCGCGCGCGCAGCAGACGGGCCTCGGCATCGTCAAACTGGGCCCGCGCATCCCTCACGTTCAATTCCAGCAATAGCTGACCCTTTTTGACTTGCTGGCCCTCAACTCCGGTTACATTTTCCACAAAAGTATCCAGCGGGGCGCGCATCACAAACGGTGAGATGGGTTCGACTTTTCCGTTGCTGGAGATAGAGGAGACGAGGTTGTCTCGCACGGGGGTGACAGCGGCAATTTTCGCCACCGGCTCCCGTCCGCTGAGACGCACCAAAACGTAAGCCACAATCCCGGCGACCGCCAGAAATAGCAATATCCGGTTGCGCAGCTTACGCTGATCCATTTTTCCTGTTCATTGCGTTTCGCCCAATTCGTTCGTTATGATTTACCCGCCAGGCTGCCGATTACTTTACGCCGAAGGCATTCAGGTGGCCGCCTGTTGAGTTGTGGTGATGGATGACACGGCAGAATACCCCATTCTAGCAAGGCGTTTGTATCTTTCTCCATAACGGTGACGGCAGGATTGCTTTACGGGCACCGGACCCGAGTGAGTGGGGCCTCAGAATTAGATGCTGCGTTCGGTCCACAAGCTATCTAGGGCGAGCGGCGAGGTACAGGTTACTAGCCGGCGTGCCAATGGCCGCATCACGATTTGCAAACCGGGATGCGGATGCCCCAAACGTAGCTTTCGATGTGTCCGCACGTAGTACACTTGGGTCCTAATCCTTAAACGCGAGGCCCTGACAATGATCGAAGCCCGTAGCTTGTCCAAGCGCTTCCACGACAAAAAACGCGGCGAGATTAGCGCGGTGGGAAACGTCAGTTTTACCTGCCGGCCCGGCAGCATTTATGGCTTGCTAGGCGCCAATGGAGCGGGCAAAACCACGACGCTCCGCATGCTCGCAACCATCCTTGAGCCTAGCGGTGGAACCGCGCTGGTGTTTGGCCATGACGTCGTCGAAGATCCGGAAAAAGTTCGCGCCAGCGTCGGCTTTCTCTCTACCGCGACGGCCCTTTATCCGCGTCTCACCGCGCAGGAAATGGTCGAGTATTTTGGGAGACTTAATGGTTTGGACGAATCCACTTTAAAAAAGCGCATCGATGACATTTTCGATCGCCTGGATATGAATTCTTTCCGCGACCGTCGGTGCGACAAGCTATCCACAGGCATGAAACAAAAAACTTCTATTGCCCGGACACTGGTTCATGATCCTCCGGTTATGATCTTTGATGAGCCTACGCTGGGGCTCGATATTATGGCCGCGCGTACGATCGTGGCGTTCATTCGCGAGTGCCGCCAAGCGGGCAAGACCGTCATTCTCTCCACTCACGTGATGAGTGAAGTCGAAAAACTTTGCGACGTGATCGGAATTATCCACAACGGAGCACTGCTCGCCGAGGGCACTCCGACGTCGTTGCGCGAAAAGTATCAGGAAAAAGATTTGGAAGAAATTTTTGTGAAAGTCGTGACTACGCGTGTGGCTCCGCACGCGGGCGTGGAGGTTTCCTGAGGATGTCCGCGCGCAATATCGGTATTGTCTACCGCAAAGAGTTGCTGGAAGCCCTGCGCGACCGGCGCACGCTGATCTCCACCATTCTCGTTCCCATCCTGCTGTTTCCGATACTTACCGTGGGGCTGGGGTTCGTCATTGCCGACCTCATTGAGCAAGCCGACCGAGAACCGGCACGAATAATGATCCTGGGTGGAACTGACTCTCCCGGTATCGTAAGCAACCTGGCAAAGAGCAAGAATTTGATTGTAGTCTCGGAGCCCGCGAACTACGTGGACCTCATTTCCAATAAAAAGATTCGCGCTGCGGTGGAAATTCCCCCTGGTTTACAGTCCGGCGCAGGCACAGACTTCGCGCCAGTAAAAATTTACATGTACTCAGGAGATCTGAAATCCACGACAGCTGCGAAACGCATTGAAGATTTTTTTAATGATTACCGCGATAATTTGGCGCGCGACCGGCTAACCGTCCAAAAATTGCCGGCCAGCTTTTTGAAGCCTTTTGTCATCAAGCAGCAAAACGTCGTATCAGCGGAAAAGGTCGCGGGAGAAACGGTCGGTGGAATTATTACTTATCTGGTCATCATCATGTGTCTTACCGGCGCAATGTACCCCGCCATGGATCTTACGGCGGGCGAAAAAGAACGCGCCACGATGGAGACCATTCTATCGAGCCCGATCTCGCGAACCCACCTGGTGCTCGGCAAGTTTCTCCTGGTGCTGACCGCCTCGCTGGTTACGGCGGCGCTCTCGGTCACATCCATGGGCGTTTCTTCATGGGTGATTCAACATTTTCAGGACCAGTCGTCCGGGTCTGCCATGCACATCAAGATTGGCCTGGGCGCGGTTCTTGCTGTTTTTTTGGTGGCCTTGCCGCTGGCAGTGATGTTTTCCGCGGCCTTGCTGACTATCGCGCTGTTCGCCAAGAGCTATAAGGAAGCCCAAAGCTACATTTCGCCGCTAATGATAGTGGTCGTCGTTCCGGCCATCGCGGCCATGCTGCCTGGAATAGAGCTCACTCCACGACTGTCGTTGGTGCCCATTCTAAACGTGAGTCTACTCTGTAAAGATTTGATTGCCGGAAACTACCACTGGAATTCCATTGCGCTGATTTTTCTCTCCACCTGCCTGTACGGGGGAGCGGCGATCTTTATCGCGGTAAAAATGTTCCACCGCGAGTCCGTCCTATTCCGGTCCTGAGCTTTGAATCCGCGATGCTGCTACTCACCGGGAAAAACTACTCGCTATTAGAAAGTGTGCATCGAGCAGACATTGCATCGCCAAGACCAACTGTGCGGATAAACTTGGGGCGGCAGGATCAGTGAGTTACGAGCGAGCGAGGCGAAGAAAAGGGGAACTTATATCCCGTGTCGAAACTCGAATCTCTGGTTATTCCCGAAACGAAATAGCGAGAAGCTTTCACGCTAATGACGCGTCGAGCTTCGAAAGTTTCAAATCACCGGCGATAGGCTACAAGTTAAGAGGCGTTGGCGGGAGCCATTGTGCGAGTTGCTGAAGATTTGTCTGACCAATGGCAAACGCATGATACGCCGCCATTTCGAGGATCTGAACATCGGTGTTAAAAAGGCCCGGTCAAAAACGCGGCACGCAGAGAGAGACTTCGTAGTCAGCAATTCAGAGGTGAAGAGTTAGCTGCTTTCAATTGTTGCTTTCAATTGTTGCTTTCAATTTTCTGATCTCAATTCTCTTCGTGCTTCATGTCGTATTGCTTCAGTTTGCGGTACAAGGTGGTTTTTCCAATTCCCAGCATGCGCGCCGCGGCCAGTTTATCGCCGGAAGTTTCGCGCAGGGTTTTCAAGATGGCGCGGCGTTCCAATTCATCCAAGGGAAGAATTTCATGGCTATCGGGGACCCGCTCGCTGGTTCCATAGTGCAAATGGCTGGGCAGATCGGACATTTCGACG
>DATMOS010000164.1:0-3627 GCA_035568155.1 Verrucomicrobiia bacterium
CCGATTGAACTGCCTACGCTGATGGCTGCGTTCCAAAGCATGCTGGCCTCGGAGAAATTGCAGGGATTGGCCGGTCAAGCCGAGCCTCTCGCGCTGCGCATTTTCAGTTTCTCGTTTCATCAGGGAGCACCGAAGGATGAAACCGGTCATGGCGGCGGATTTGTTTTCGATGGGCGTAGCTTGCCGAATCCCGGCCGTGAAGAGCGCTTCAAGGCGCTCACCGGCAAAGATACTCCGGTAATTGAATATCTCAATCAACAAGAGAGCGTGCATCAATTTCTGGCGAGTGTGATGTCGTTAGTGGATGCCAGCGTAAACAGTTACCGCGAGCGGGGATTCAAAAACCTTATGGTTTCTTTCGGCTGCACCGGTGGGCAACATCGCTCGGTCTATCTTGCGGAACAATTGGCAAAACACTTTCGCTCCAGGAACGGCGTAGAAGTAGCGGTGCGCCATGTGCAACTCGAAAAGATGGGCAAATGAAGCCCTTCGCAATGCAAACGGAGCGATGCGGTTTTCTCGCTGAAATCCGGTCCATCAAAATCCACGCGGTGAGCGCCCCACGATGAGGGCAATGGTGCTCGCAGCCGGGCTGGGTACGCGCTTGCGGCCGCTCACCGACGACCGCCCTAAAGCGCTAGTCGAAGTAGGCGGGCGCACCCTGCTGGAAATTACGCTTTCTCGACTGCGTGTTTACGGCATTCACGATGTGATCGTCAACGCGCACCACTTCGCCGATAAAGTGATTTCCTTCCTTGCTGAGCACGAAAATTTCGGCATGCACATTGAAGTGTCGCGAGAGGATATGCTGCTCGATACCGGCGGCGGCCTGAAAAAGGCCAGCTGGTTCTTCCTGGAGCAGTCCGGTCCGGCGGGCGCGGAACCGTTTCTTCTCCATAATGTCGACGTCGTGAGCACCATTGATCTCCAGCGTATGGTGCAGTTTCACCGGGACAATAAAGCGCTCGCCACCCTTGCGGTGCAACATCGTGATTCCAGCCGCCGACTGGTATTTGACGAGCACCACCAGTTATGCGGCCGCCGGGCTAGCCGCGAAGCGAAACCAGAAATTGTTCGAACCGCACCAGACACGGATGCGTTGGCGTTCTCCGGCATTCATGTCATCTCTCCGCGCTTGTTAACGCTAATGAAGGAAGAAGGTATTTTCTCCATCATCGATACATATCTACGGCTGGCCGGAATTGGAGAAAAAATTCTTGCGTTTTGCACCGATGACTACTATTGGCGCGACTTGGGCAAGCCCGCCGACCTCCAGCAAGCCGCACGTGATTTAGAGCAAGGAATTTTTTCCGCGTAACGAGTTATCCAACGTAAATCAAACCAAAAAAAATGCCTCGCGAAAGAACATGACGCGCCGGCAATTCCTAGCGGGAAGCGTGTGCAGGCTCGGCGAGTCCCAGCGATTCCATGACCGCATCATGAAGCGCCGGTCGAACCTGAGCCATTTTTTGATTATCGCGCGTGGGGTTCACGCGATTGGTGAGCAGCACCACGAAAAGTTCGCGGTCAGGATCGATCCAGATGGAAGTGCCCGTAAATCCGGTGTGACCGAAGCTATGCGCTGAGAAAAAGTGACCGCTGGAGCCGCCTTCGGTGGGTACAGCCCAGCCGAGCGTGCGCGTACCGCTGGAGAGCTGTTGCGGCGCAGTGAACTGCGCGACCGTCGCGCGGCGCAGCACGCGATGGTGCGCATAACTGCCGCCGTTCAGCAACATCTGACAAAATGCCGCAAGATCGGGCGCGGTGCTGAAGAGCCCGGCGTGCCCTGCAACCCCGCCGACGGCGAAAGCATTTTCGTCGTGAACTTCACCTTGCACCAGGCGATGACGCAAATTGTTATCGATTTCCGTGGGCGCGATCTGCGGCCAGAGTTTCTTCGCTGGCCGGAACATGGTGTTGGACATTCCCAACGGATCGAAAATGTAGCCCTTGGCTAGATCATCAAGCGTGCGGCCAGTAAGGCGCTCGATGATTTCGCCCATTAAAATGATGCCCAGGTCGGAATAAACTTCTTTCGTGCCGGGCTCATAATCCAGTGGCTCGGCAAAAATTCTGCTCAAAGTATCTTGCTTGCCTTTGGAAGTGCGCCAATATTCCTTAAACGGCGGCAGCCCGGAAGTGTGCGTCAGCAAATGGCGCACGGTAACTCTACTGCGCCATTCTTTCTGCCCCGGTGTCGTGCCCCATTCAGGAAGATAACGCTCGACCTTGGCATCCAGATCGAGGCCGACAGGAAAATCACCTTCCACTAATTTGGCGACGAACGTAGTCGTGGCCACCACTTTCGTGAGAGACGCGATGTCGTATTTCGTTTGCTCCGCGACGGCCGGTGCCTGCGCGTCGTAGCTCAGCTTACCAAAAGCATGAATCGCAACTTTGCCGTGGTAGCCGACCGCCAGCGTGGCGCCGGGAAAAGCTTTGTCGGCGATAGACTTTTCAATCACCCGGTACGCTGGCTGCAATTCTTTATCAGCCGTCGCGTCCATCGGCTGAACCGTACCGGGATCAGCGGGGCGCGAAATGCCAAATCCAGATTTGAGAGCAACTCCTGGTATCGTGACCGGCAACTTGCCGCGCACCGGAATTTCCGCAAACAGCGCGCGAGCCACGGAAATTTGCGCCACATCGCTGATGCCAAAAGCGGCCAGCCATGTTTCCGCTTGCGGAAAATTTTCGATCAGGTAAGGGCTGCCAAAGCCGAGGGCAATCACCGGTTTGCCAACTTTAAAAACCTGGGCCGCAAACGCCGCTTGCTCAGCTGGAATGTCCACATCGCCTTTGCGATCGCTCACGCGCACAAACAGCGCCAAGATAGTGATGTCGTAGGAATCGGCGGGCGGCAACTTTAAAGTGTCGGCTTTTACAAAGCGCGTGTCCGCGCGCAGCGTGATTACCGAATCGAAGCGTGTGCGCAATTCGCGCTCAAGGTCTTCGCCCGGATACGGCTCGGGGTCGGCATAAAACGCCAGCAGCAGAGCGCGCGACGGTTTTGCGGCGCTCAACGGTAAGCGATTCACGGTATCGCGCAGCAGCGCAACTCCGCGATCGGAAATGTCTTGCGCTTCTTGTTGCCACGGCGCGCGGCCAAACTTTTCGTTGATAGCGTTCACATCGACGAGTTTGTTCTTGTTGAGTTCCAGCCGCGCCTTAGCTTGCAAAATGCGGCGCACCGAAGCATCAAGTCGCTCATGCGAAATGCGTCCTGATTTCACCGCGGCCTGCAGCGCTTCGAACGCCGCGTCTGGCACCGGTGACATCAGCAGCGCATCGGCTCCCGCGAGAAAAGCGCGCACTGCCGCTTCGCCCGGAGCATAACGTGTAGTGATGCCGCCCATATCCATGGCGTCGGTTATGACCAGGCCCTCGAATTGAAGTTCGTTACGCAAAAGTCCCGTTAACACATTATTGGAAAGCGTGGCCGGAGTGTTGGGATCGGGCTCTAGCGCAGGAATGGAAAGATGGCCGGTCATGATGCTACCAACGCCGGCGGAAATCGCGGAGCGAAAGGGAATCAGTTCCAGATGCTCCAGCCGATCTTTGTCGGCGTGAATCACCGGAAGATCGATGTGCGAGTCGGCCGCGGTATCACCGTGCCCTGGAAAATGC
>DATMOS010000165.1:0-3074 GCA_035568155.1 Verrucomicrobiia bacterium
GATCAATCTTCAAGTGGGAACCCACCAGGTGGCGCGGCTGGTCGATACCTACGCAATCGGCAGCAACGGCGAAGCTATCGCTTATGTGGGCTCAAGTGGATATATTGAAATTGGCGTGAACAAAGGGAGCGCGGCGCGCACCTTGAATCTAGGCCGCGGCACACCGGTCATCCTCACCAAGTAGCCCCTGGGCTCGCCACGCGCCGTCACTGACCTGCCAGGTTTGCGATGATTTCGTTGCTGAGCGTTCGGAGCCATTTCGCCATGGATAATCCGCTTTTCGGTCTGTTCCTTGCGCTTTTTGGAGGAGTCTGGCTCTACTTTGTGTTCCGTGACGTCGCTCGCATATTTGAGCGCGGCCATCGCGGTAATTGGTTTGTTGTATTGATGGGTGTTCTTGTGTTCGTCGGCGCAAGCGGCTTCTTTGGAACTGGCTTGGCGGCTGTTGGTTTTCTGGAACTGCCGAATTCCTTTGAGTGGCCGGTAGGTAATGTATGTGGAGTCAAATCCACAGCCGATGGCAAGCATGTCGTCCCGTTGGAACCGTCTGGCAGAGTGCAGATTTATGATGCAAATTGGCACTTTCTGCGAGGCTGGCATGTTGGCGCACACGGCGGCGGTTTCAAGGTGGAATGCCCTGCCAATGGTGGGGTCGAAGTGTATACGGGCAGGGGACAGCATCACTACTCTTTCACCGAAGAGGGAGAACTAGTTTCGGCAACAACATATCCGGCGGCTGACTGGCCTCCAGGCTCGGGGTCTTGTCTCATAGTTCCTACTTCGCTGCCAGGCTGGATTTTTTCCAGCCCGTTTTTTTCGTGGGGCACCGCGGTGATTGGCGGAGTAGGTTTGTGGGTGTTCAAAAAGCTGAAGTCTAGAAAATCCAGCTGAATGACCGGCCAAGTATCCAAGTCGCATGGCTCCTGGTAAGTCGTTGAGCATGGCTGGGGATGGGCCCAAGGACGCCGAGCCCGAGGAAGCTGAGCGTGCCTCGCGCGTCGACCGGGCAGTGGCTTTGCGTTACGACCGAAGACTTTCCTAGGCAGCGGCTGGCGCCGGTTGCTTCCGCCTGTGCCAGTAACCCAATGCCGCGAACAGAAGGACCGCAGGTACGCCGGTCAGTCCGCAAACGATAAAGAAAATGCCGTAGGCGTGAATGAGGCCGTGCGTGGTGCTTAGGCTTTCGACCGCAGCACCGGAAAATCCCTTCAAGATCTTTCCCCACCAGACATAGGTTGAACTCAAGAGCGCATACTGCGTGGCGGTGTAACCCAGATTGGTGAGACTCGACATGTAGGCAACAAGCACAACGGCTGCAAAGTTGATGCCGAAGTTGTCGCCTGCCATGACAAGCGCGAAGAGAGGAAGGCTCACGCCCGCGAATGCGAGGGCCGCAAACGCGGCAGTCGCGGCAGCCTGCAAAATGCCCCCGATGACGAGCGCGCGCATGTAGCCAAACTTCAGCGAGCAGAATCCGCCCGCTGCGATGCCTGCAAACGTAGCGATGAGTCCGATGGAGCCGCGCACCGCTCCGACCGTTTGCTTGGTGAGACCGAGGTCGTGGTAGTAGGGATTTGCCATCGGACCCATGATGAAGCTCGGCAACCGGTAGAGGCTGATTGCCGCTAGCATGACAAGCGCGAGCCAGCCATGCGCACGGAAGAAAGCGATGAACGGTCCCACAACGGCATCGAAGAAACCGCGCGGCGTCCAAAGCGGCGCTTCGCGCTGTTTTTCAAGCATCACCGCATCCGCGCGTTCCGGTTCTTTCGCAAACCAGGTGGCGATCATTCCAACAGCCATGCACGCGCCGTAGATCCCGTAGGACATGCGCCAGCCCACGGCCGCTGCCACGATGAGGATCAGGGAATCCGTAGTCAGAAGCGCCAGGTGGTAGCTGAACTGATAGGCAGACGCGAAGAGGCTTTGCTCATCTCCGTCATCTGCTGATTCAATTCGCCAGGCATCCACCACAATGTCCTGGGTCGCTGAGGCTAGCGCGACAACCATCGCAAAAGCAATAAGCCGGCCTAGACCAGCTTTCGTGCCAGTTCCGCCCATGGCGCACAGCGCCAGCCCGACGACGATCTGCGAGAACATCATCCATCCGCGCCGACGTCCAAGCCGTTTAAACAACGGCAGGTCGACCCGGTCCATCACGGGCGCCCACAGAAACTTTAGCAAATAGGCAGTGCCCACCCAGGAAGAGAAACCGATCGCCGTCAGGGAGGTGTGTTCATCGCGCAGCCAGTAGCCGAACGTATTGCCGACCAGAAAAAAGGGAAGGCCAGAAGAAAACCCGAGCAGCAACATCGAAAGCGTTTTGGGCCGCAGGTAATCGGCGAGCCGGTGCTTGTGCGGACTCACGCCTTCATTGTCTACCGGAGCCTCACGAAACTCAACGCGCTCCATAGACACCTTTGCTGATTTGGCAACACCGAAAGCTGGCGCGCGGATTAAGGGAGTTTGAATCCGGGAAGGCGCAAGGCTTTTTGGTCGAAAGTCAGGGTGAACGAACAGCCCGCCTTGGCGCCCAGGGCAGCGATGATGGCATCAGCGAACGAGTGCCCCTTCTTGAGTGCAATCATGGCGGTGAAAACCTGCTGCTCGTTTTCCACAACGAACGTGTCGGCCTGGAGCATGCGTTCGACGGCAGCGGCAATTTTATGGGCGGCGAGGCGATAAGCGCGGTCCAATACCCAGACAGTTTCGACCATGGCAACAACGCTGATGAAGCCGGGGTTTTGTTCTGTTAGGCCGCGCTCGATGATTTCCGCCGCCTTTCGCGATTGAACCGCATCATCCTGGGCGAGGTAGCGTACGAGGACGTTGGTGTCCAGGCCAATCATTTGCGCGAAGAGCGCGGGGACGCATCGGCGGCGCCTTTCGCGACGGCTTTATTCATGTCCGCAATCGTGACCGGCCGCCCCCGACGGGATTTGATTATGCCGCGCAAAGCGGAGGCTGGGAGCTTGGGAAGGAGGACCACGGTGCCATCGGGATGCAGGAAGAACTTGACGCGATCGCCCGGCTTGAGACGCAAATGTTTGCGAATCGCTTTCGGGATCGTTGCC
>DATMOS010000166.1:0-5186 GCA_035568155.1 Verrucomicrobiia bacterium
CGTGGAGTTGAGGAACCTGCGGATTTTCTTTCAAGGAGAGAATCAGGGGAAAGGCGCGGCATTGCGACGTGGCTTCGCTCAGGCGACTGGAGATATCGTGCTGATACAGGACGCCGACCTTGAGTATGACCCGCGTGACTACCCCAAGCTACTGGAACCGATCGTGGAGGGGCGCGCCGACGTGGTGTACGGATCGCGATTCCTGGGCGGGCCGCAACGCGTGCATTATTTCTGGCACTATGTGGCCAACAAGGCATTGACGCTGCTTTCCGATATTTTCACCAATCTTAAGTTGACGGACATGGAGACGTGCTACAAGGTGTTCCGTCGCGAGGTGCTGAAGGATATCAAATTGAAATCCAACCGGTTTGGATTCGAGCCGGAGATTACGGCGAAAATTGCCAAGGGCAATTGGCGTATTTATGAAGTGCCAATCAGTTATGCGGGGCGGACGTATGAAGAGGGAAAGAAAATCACCTGGAAAGACGGCGTGCAGGCGTTGTGGTACATTGTCCGGTTTAATATCGGAGATTGAAAATCGTGCCACTAATAAACTTATGAAGGCGACGACTACCCGGAAACCTTATGAGCTGAAGCCGAGGTCTTTTGCTCTCACGACCCGGCTGAAGCCGTGCCCGACCGACGCTTTCTCAATCGCCGCCCGAAAAAGTCACTCCCCTACCATCACGGGATCAGCACCCACCATGGGGAAAACGAATCCCGATGGGAGGGCGATCCGCACCTTTGCAGAGGCATCCATTCTGGGTTCCAGTTTAGTGGAAGGAACGGAAAGCAGACCGCCCACACCCGTAATATTTAGCTCCCTTCCCATATTCCTGTCAAGAAATCAGTCGCACATAACTTCCTTCATAAGCGTCCCTGAGGAATCAGCACAACTACAGACACGGTTGCTTGATAATCTGCGAATTCAATATACTTGGTGTGATTCATGAGTGTGCTTCATGTTGGTGATGATGAGAAGAATAAAAGAACTCTCTCACTTCTTTAGGACTAAGTCCTCGGGCTGATCAGTACCGGCGAGCAATTTCGAGTAAGTCGAGAGGCACAAAGCAGAAAGTACCAAGATTTCGAGTCGAACTTGACTCCGGTTGCGAAATGAAGAGTAACGCTACGCCACAGTTCTCAACGCAAACTTTGCTTTCCGCCCAGCAATTTGAAGTACCGCTTGATGTTTCCGTAGTGATCCCATGTCTGAATGAGGCCAATTCGCTTGCATTTTGCGTCGAGAAAGCGGTGACTGCGTTTGGCAAGGCAAGTCTGCGAGGTGAGGTCATCGTCGCCGATAATGGCTCGACCGATGGGTCCATTGAAATTGCCGAGTCCAATGGAGCTCGAGTGGTTCACGTCCAAGAGCGAGGTTACGGCGCGGCGCTGAAGGCCGGGATTGCAAGTTCGCGAGGCAAGTACATCATCATGGGCGATGCCGATGATAGCTACGACTTCAGCGAGGTACCCAATTTTGTTGAGAAATTGCGTCAAGGCTACGATTTGGTCATGGGGAACCGCTTCAAGGGTGGCATCAAACCGGGCGCAATGCCCAAATTGCACAAGCACCTGGGCAATCCCGGTTTGAGCTGGCTCCTAAACTTTCTATTTGGAGCCGGAGTCGGGGATAGTTATTGTGGCATGCGAGGTTTTAGCAGAAACCTTTTCGACCGATTGGACCTCCGCAGCACAGGCATGGAATTTGCCCTCGAATTCGTCATCAAAGCCAGCCAAATTGGGGCGCGTATCTCCGAAATACCGATCGTTCTTTGGCCAGACAAGCGAGGACGGCCACCGCATTTGCGTAGCTTCCGCGACGGTTGGAGAAGCTTGCGGTTCATGCTGTTATACGCGCCGAACTGGTTGTATCTTCTGCCGGGCGGGCTGCTCATGAGTTTTGGCTTTGCTTTAGTCCTCTGGCTGTTACCAGGTCCTCGACATGTCACTTCACACGTCACGCTCGACGTCCATACAATGGTGTTTGGTGTTATCTTCACCTTACTCGGCGCCCAGATCCTCTCGATCGGCGCATTCGCCAAGGTGTTCAGTTACTCTGCGCGCTTCGATCGTGGCACGCTTTCCCTCAAGCGCCTTCTGAAAACGATTACGCTAGAGACAGGGCTACTGATCGGCGGCATTATTTTTCTTGCCGGCTTTGCGGGGTGTGCGTGGATCACGTGGAAATGGGTGGACGCGGGTTTCGGTCCCCTTTACGCAATCCGTCAAGTCCTTTTCTGGGCGATGTGGCTATTTCTCGGCGTCCAAATCATCTTTGCCTCATTTTTTTTGAGCATGCTTGGTATCAGTCGCGGCACTTTTATTGGTGACTACGATCTGAAGTGAGATCCTCTCCCCTTGCGCAAGACCAAAATATCCCCCATTCCAAGGTCTTGTCGCGGGTCCACTGTCGGCAGCAATCGTTGGTGCGTCTTCGGAAACCCCGCTCACTATTTACAGGGAATATTCTTTTTGCCGGGGGAAGTCCAAAGTCTTGGGCAAAAGAGCGACTCGCTTTATTTGCCGGGCTGGCCGGCCTACTTGGGGGTCCTACTTTAACTCCCAACTGGCCTCGCCCAGCAGTTGTTTGGCTTTCCCGGGATGCCAAGCGCGGATTTTTCTGAACAAAATAATGAAAGGCACCACTTTCGCAAGAACAATATTTTCCAACCGCGGAGCGAGACTGCAACGAAGGTCACATGAGCTGAGAACGGGGCGAGACCAAGTCGGCAGGGGCCGGGAAGTCAAAACAAAAATTGATGTTAACGGATTTGCAGCTGGCCGATAATAGAAAAGGAGACATGCAAGTGCGATTGACAGTAATCGGGTGTGGCTACGTGGGACTGGTAACCGGCGCCTGCCTCGCGGCGGCCGGTCATGAAGTATTTTGTACGGATATTGACGAAAATCGCATCCACCTACTGAAGGTCGGCAAAGTTCCGTTCTATGAGGAATATCTGGATGAGGTACTGCGGCGTGTTGTTCATGAAAAGAAAATTATCTATACATCCGACGCCGGGGAAGCCATCCGCCGCGGTGAAGTCATCTTTATCTGCGTCGGCACGCCGCCAAAGAACTCGGGCGAAGCGGATCTCTCCGCGATTGACCATGTCGCCCGGCAGATCGCCATGGAGGCACGCACTCCAAAACTGGTGGTTGAAAAGAGCACCGTTCCGGCCTTAACAGGCGTCCAGCTGCAGAAGGCGCTTGCCGCCTATTCCCCGGATGGCGGCATCAAGTTTCAAGTCGCTTCCAATCCGGAATTCCTCCGCGAAGGCACTGCCGTGGCCGATTTCTTTCATCCGGACCGTATCGTCGTCGGCGTCGAGGACGAAAAAAGCGCCGCGACCCTCCGCGAGATCTACCGGCCCATCCTCGAAAAGAAATTTCATTGCCCGATCCACGCCGGCAAGTGCCAGGGCGGTTCCAGCGGCGAGCTTCTGGTCACCACCATCAGCAGCGCCGAACTTATCAAGCATGCCTCCAACTCTTTCCTCGCCCTGAAAATCAGTTACGCCAACGTTATCGCCGACCTCTGCGAGCGTATCGGCGCTGACGTCGAGGAAGTCACCCACGCGATGGGCCTTGATCCCCGCATCGGCACGCAATTCCTCAAGGCCGGCCTCGGCTTCGGCGGCTTCTGCTTTCCCAAGGACATTCAGGCGTTCATTCACCTCTCCGCCGCAGTGGGCGTCGAGTTCGACATGTTGAAGGCCGCCGAGCGCGTCAACAAGCAGCGCATCGACCGCTTCTTCGAAAAAGTGCACAAGGCACTCTGGGTGGTCCGCGGGAAGCGCGTTGCGGTTCTCGGTTTGGCCTTCAAAGCGAACACCGACGACATCCGTTTCTCCCCCGCACTCGAAGTGATTCGCCGCCTGCTCGAAGAAGGCGCGCAGGTGCACGCCACCGATCCGCAGGCCATCGCAAAGACAAAACACTTCTTCCCGAATGTTTCCTATTTCGAGGATCCGTACGAAGCCCTGAAAGGGGCTGACGCCGCACTGGCCTGCACGGAGTGGCCCGTTTTCCGGAAGCTTGATTGGGAAAAAGCCGGCCACCTGATGGGTCGCCGCCTGGTCATCGACGGCAGAAACCTGTACAACACAAGAAAAATGCAGGAACTCGGATTCGACTACGACTCTTTCGGCCGATCCTAGTTTTCTGAGATAGTTTTTGCGCGATGGAACCACCGGGCGCAGGCGAAGGTGCTTATCCACACTACACCAGTTGGTGTTGCATCGACCGGTTGAGCCCGCAGCGCTTACCGGTAAAGTGGGGGCTAGACCCGCATGTCCGCTGACCGATATTAGCTCTGTTGCACGTACAGCGCTACGCTGATCGACCGCGAATTTCATTCATTGCCGCCATGAAGAATTGGCACAGCTATTCATCTGCTTTTCCCAAGATTTCCAATTTTTTGCACAACTAAGACGGATTGACACCCCAAAGGTTCGCGCTGTCTACTCTGTGCTTCATCAACTGGTCATGAATTCATCTCCTAGCTCGATAATCACCTCGGGAAAAGCTTTGAATGGTTCCTTATTACCAAGGTTTGTTCGCTGGCTGGGGGTGATGGGATATGCAAAGAGCACCAATCGCTTCTACATCTCTTCCATTCGGTTGCTTTTTGAGTATTTGGACGAACTTCCGGCAACTCAAGTCACACATCTAGAAATTCGAGATTTCCTCGCCTCGGTCGCAGAAAGAGGTGTGAAGCCAGCCACGATCTGGAGGTGTTTGTGTGGCCTACGCTGCTTCTTTGATTTTCTCAACATGGGAGGGCTCATCAATTGGTCGCCTCCGCGATCTGTCCGCTTGCGCCGATTGAAAAAAACGGTTCCACCCGTGCTAAATGAAAAACAGGTGCGCGAACTGCTAGCAGCGACACGTAACCTGCATGAGCGAGCAATGATTGAAATCATCTACGGTAGTGGCGCACGGGCCGGCGAAGTTCGCAATATGCGTGTCGAGGACGTAGATCTGGAGGCAAGGCGCATCCGGGTGCTCGGTAAATGTGGATATCGGTATGTCTTATTTCCCCGGGCAGTTGTCGGGTGCCTCCGCCGGTACATCGGAGAGCGCAAAAACGGCTATCTGTTCACCTCTCGCCATTTATGTCGGAGGTTACACGTTTTTCAAGGTCCGAACGGAGCTTGGCGTTCCTACTTCTATAAATATGATCC
>DATMOS010000167.1:0-12063 GCA_035568155.1 Verrucomicrobiia bacterium
CAAAAAAGCATCTCAACACGTTAGTCAGAACGAGCGCCTCATCTTTGAGACCTCCTCGCCCGGAAAGCGCGCCTTTGATTTGCCCCCGCTGGACGTCCCAGCCGCCGACGCCGCGAAACTACTGGGCCGTCATCATCGCCACGAGGGCGTCTCGGATTTTCCAGAAGTGAGCGAAATTGAAGTTCTACGTCACTTCACCCGTCTTTCCACTTGGAATTACGCCATCGACTTGGGCATGTATCCCCTCGGCTCCTGCACCATGAAATATAATCCGCGCGTAAACGAATTCGTCGCGCGCCTTGATGGCATCGCCACCGAGCATCCCTATCAGCCCCAGGAGTTTTCGCAAGGCTGCCTGAAAATCATCAAGCTGCTCGAAGATTGTCTCCTCGAGATAACCGGCATGGACTCCATCACCTTGCAACCCGCGGCCGGAGCGCAAGGAGAACTCACCGGTCTGCTCTTAATCCGCGCCTATCTGCAGAAACAGGGCAATCCGCGAAAAAGAGTTTTGATCCCCGATTCCGCGCACGGCACAAATCCAGCTACCGCCGTGATCGCTGGCTATCAAGTCGAAAATATAAAGTCCGAATCCCACGGTCAGATCGACGTCGACAAACTTCGCGACCTGGTCACCGAAGATGTTGCTGCACTGATGATCACCAATCCTTCCACGCTGGGCATCTTCGAGCCGCGCATCGCGGAAATCGCCGACATTCTTCACCGCAAGGGCGCCCTGCTCTACATGGACGGAGCGAATATGAACGCCCTTACTGGCATTACCCGGCCCGGGGACATGGGCGTTGATGTAATGCACCTCAATTTGCACAAAACGTTTTCTACCCCGCACGGTGGTGGCGGCCCCGGCGCCGGTCCGGTAGCCATGAAAAAAATTCTGGAACCCTTTCGACCGACTCCAGTGCTTATTGAAAAGGACGGCGGACGGCTGTTACTCGACGCCAACCGCCCTGATTCCATTGGCCGCGTAAAAGCTTTCGCAGGAAATTTTGGTGTGCTCGTCCGCGCGCTCGCTTACATACTTGCCTATGGTCCGGGAATTCGGCAGGCCACCGAGGACGCCGTCCTCAACGCCACGTACATCCGCAAAAATCTGGAAGGCTTTTTCGAATTGCCGTATTCCCTCCCATCTATGCATGAAGTGGTCTTCAGCGATGCACGTCAAAAACAGAATGGCGTAAATACCATGGACATCGCGAAGCGCCTGATCGATTACGGCTTCCATCCCTACACCACGGCATTTCCGCTGATTGTGGCGGGCGCCATGATGATCGAGCCCACCGAATCCGAATCCAAGGAAGAGTGTGACCTGTTCATCGATGCGATGAAGTCCATCGCCCATGAAGCGGCAACCAATCCTCAACTGGTGAAAACAGCGCCTCACACGACACGAGTCGGCCGTTTGGATGAAGTCGGCGCAGCGCGCAAACCGATCCTGCGGTGGAAACAAGCCCCCGCACGATCGGAAGCCGCCGACTAAACTTGGATTGCACCCAGCCACTTAATCTTTAAAAGAAAAAGCCCGCGGCAAACATCGTCGCGGGCGAAATAAGTCTTCAATTAATTAATGCTATCGAGCCATCCGGGGCATTCCTTCAGGTCCAAACGCCACCGGAGGAGCTTCCACGGATTTGCCATTGCGTACCGGCACTTGCCGCGCAGCAACCGCAGGTTCCGGCCTTCTCGCAGGCATCGCCAGGTTTTCCCCTTCGCGTACAAACGTCAAGCCATTCTTTTCGTTGTTTTGATCAATGCAAACCAGATCGCCCAGTTGCACCTGATCGGTAGCCAGCAAATTTGCCAGAGGATAAACAACGTGGCGTTCAATAGAGCGCTTCAAGTGCCGAGCGCCATAGCGCTGATCAGTTCCCTCTTGCAATAAGAATTCGCGGCCGGCCCCGGTAACGCGGAACAAAAACTGCCCTTTGGCGGTCTGCAATACTCGCTTCTGTACCTGCTCAAGCTCAATCTCAAGCACCTGTTCGAGTTGTTCCTTCTTCAGCGGGTGGAACACCACTACTTTGTCGAGCCGGTTCATGAATTCCGGCGAAAACTTGCGTCTCGCGGCTTCTACCGCGGTTCGTTCGATTTTGTCGTTTAAACCTGCGGCCGGCTTATCGCCCGGTTGCACAAATCCCATTCCGCCATTCATCAAATCGGTAATTTCTCCGCCGCCTAGGTTCGAGGTCAGGAAAATCACTGTTTGCGAAAGATCTACGCGGCGGTTGTCCCCCAGCGTCAGTGTTGCCTTATCCAAAATCCCCAGCAGCAACTGCCACAGCGCGTCAGACGCTTTCTCAATTTCGTCGAACAACAGGAAAGACAACTTCAGCTTCTCTGTATGGCTGACTGCCAACGCTTCCTGGGTGATCAGCGGATGGGTCTCCCGATGCCCCAGGTAGCCTGGGGGGGAACCAATCAATTTTGCAATTTCGTGAGAATGCTGAAATTCTGCGCAGTCCACTTTAATGATCGCCCGCGGATCCCCGAACAATATCTCCGCTGCGGCTTCCACGATGCGCGTCTTGCCCGAGCCCGTCGGACCAAGAAACAGCAGGTTGCCGACCGGACGCCCAGGCGAGTTCAAGCCCGCGCAAAACACCTGGTACATATCGACCAGGGATTGCACTCCTTCGGTCTGCCCAACAATCTTGGAACGCAATGAACTTTCAAAGTCGCGAGTGTCCGTGCTGCGAATGGACGGATCAAGTTGATGTCGAACTGCAGCTCTCATTTTCCCCAGTCCTTCTTCGCCTCGGCCACGGGTGTGGAAGACGATCGAAGTCTCAATGCCTAGCTTCTTTGAGATACAGCATGAGGAATGCCAACCGGTTCGAGGACTGTTGAAAGGGCAATATCTTGCACTTTCAATGACTTACGTTGGCTGAAATTATGGGAACTGTCTCATGGATTGAGACAATGTTTCATCTGAGAGCAAATTGAGAGCGATGAAACATATTTGTGTCAGTCGCACGCGACAAATTTCGGCACTTTACTCCCGCTGTGGCTTGACTATACGCAGTCGCGGCACTATGGCTTGCGGAGTTACCGTTCCGTTTTTTTGCGGCCTTGCGGTGCAGCCGCCGGAGTCGCCGCGGGTAAAGCCGCGCGCGATTTCTTCGCTTCGAGCACCACTTCCGCGGGAGCATCCACGGATCGGCCGTCACGGACTTCATCCGCTGCGGCGCTGCGTGCTAACTGCGGAGTCGCGGTATTCACTAGCGCCCCTTCGCCTTCCCGCACGAAGGTCAGCAAGTTGTGCTCGCCATCCCAATCGATGCGCACCAAGTCACCCAGCTGGACCTGCTCGGTAGCCAGCAAGTTCGCCAGCGGGTAAACAACGTGGCGCTCGATGGCGCGTTTTAAATGACGTGCTCCGTAACGCTGGTCGGTGCCTTCCTTTAGTAGGAAGTCTCGCCCTGCGTTGGTCACACGGAATAAGAATTGGCCCTTGGCAGTTTCCAGCACCCGCCTCTGCACGTTGCCGAGCTCGATTTGCAAAACTTCTTCAAGCTGTTCCCGCTGTAAGGGATGAAATACCACAACCTTGTCCAGCCGATTCATGAACTCGGGTGAGAATTTGCGCCGAGCCGCTTCCATTGCGGTGCGCTCGACCTTTTTATCCAAACCGACGATCGGTTTGTCCTGGGGCTGCACGAAACCCAAGCCCCCATGCATCATTTCAGTGATTTCACCGCCGCCCAGATTGGAGGTCAGGAAAATTACCGTTTGCGACAAATCCACCTTGCGGTTGTCACCTAACGTCAAAGTGGCTTTGTCCAGCATGCCCAGCAGCAGTTGCCACAACGAATCAGAAGCCTTTTCAATCTCGTCAAATAAAAGGAACGAAAGCTTCAGTTTCTCTGTGTGGCTTTTAGCCAGCTCTTCCTGAGTGATTAACGGATGTGTCTCGCGGTGCCCCAAATAGCCCGGAGGCGACCCAATCAACTTGGCGATTTCGTGAGAATGCTGGAATTCGGCGCAGTCCACCTTGATCATCGCGCGAGCATCGCCGAACAGAATTTCAGCAGCGGCTTCCACGATGCGCGTCTTGCCTGAGCCCGTGGGACCCAGCAACAGCAGATTGCCCACCGGCCGGCCTGGAGAGTTCAATCCGGCGCAGAAAACCTGGTATAGCTCAACCAGCGCCTGAACGCCCTCTTCCTGACCAACGATTCTCGAGCGCAGCGACGTTTCGAAATCCAACGTCCCCGTGCTTCGTTTACTCGGATCGAGCGGAAGTAGACTTGTGCCTGTACTCATGACCGCCTCCCTGCACCACGCAACCGCAGTGGCGCATTACTGAATCGCACGCCGCTCCGGTCAAACTGATCTAACTTGACCTCAAGCGTCGACTGCAGCAGTCGTAACTGTAGGAGCAATTCCCGGGCCACTACAGGCGATTCAGAAATTCGCAACAGCGGAGGAAACAAATCCGCCAAATCCAGATTCAGCGTTCGCAGATTGGATACTAGGTTTTGTATTACCGGGGAGTCGGGATTAACGAGGTCCAACTGACTATTCAAATGTTCGCGCAGCGAACGCCAGTTTAGATCGATGAAGGGATGCTTCTTCGACACTTCGCGCACTACCTGATCCGTGATCCTCGCGCGGTTTCCTAAGCGCGCGAGATGCAACTGCCGCACTTTTCCGCCGTGGCGCACATTGTGCACCAGATAAAAGGTATTTCCTTTGCGGCGAATAAAAGCCATGACCTTACCTCACACGCCCCATTTGTCTGTAGTGTATTGAACTTCCACTACAGCGTCAATCGCTCGGTGCCCAATTCGTAAACCAAATACATTCATACAATTTATTTGACTTTAAGTTAGATGCTTTTATTCCGAATTGCATATGTAATTTTTTCGTTTCGTTTCATCAGCTTTTCCGCAACACCTCTGTTCGCGAATGCTTTTTTTGTGTACTTCTCTTTCACTTTGTTAAACCCCATTTGCAGACTTTTGTCTTGCTCTACCTCATAGCGCGACTTAGCATAATCGCGTCTTTTTTGGAGAGTGTAAATGTCCTGGGACAAGGTCTACCGGCTGGTGCAACAAATTCCTCGCGGCAGGGTTCTAACCTATGGAGCCTTGGCTAAAGCCCTGCGTCTACCTGGTGGAGCTCGCACCGCCGGACGCGCCATGGCCAGTACTCCGTCCGGAAAAGGCATCCCGTGGCATCGCGTGGTTGGAGAGCGGGGTAAAATCCTCATTCGCGGACCCTATGCCATGCTGCAGAAAAAACTCCTCGAAAGTGAAGGCGTGAAATTAATCGAATCTCGCGTAGATCTCAAATTGCATGCCTGGAAACCTCCGGCCACAATCGGCGCGACGGGAAAGCACACCACGGCAAAATCGCGCAAAACTCAGCCACGCCGCCGTCCCCGGTCCTAGGCCATTGAATTAACTGGCGCAAGTGCATCGCTATATCCTCGCAATCTCTCCCTTGTCGCTCGTAATCGGGCGTGTTCGGCACCTGTGCTATAACTCTTTGCGATGAATAATTCGATTTTGCAGGTTGAGAACCTGGTGAAACGCTACGGTGACGTTGAAGCCGTGCGCGGCGTCAGTTTCAACGTTGAAGAAGGTGAAGTTTTTGGTTTGTTAGGGCCCAACGGCGCGGGGAAAACTTCCACTGTGGAGATCATGGAGGGCTTGCGCACCCTCGATTCCGGCCGAGTGTCCGTTTGCGGCCTGGATCCCCAGAAAAATGGGCAAGAACTCAAACACCAGATCGGCGCGGCTCTCCAGTCGACTTCTCTCCCCGACAAACTGCGGGTCATCGAAGCCCTTCGGCTTTTTGCCAGCTTCTACCGCCGCCATCGAAGTCCTGAAGAGCTCCTCAAGCGCTTCGGGCTCGAAGAGAAACGCAATACCTTTTACAGCCAGCTCTCCGGAGGCCAAAAACAGCGCCTCGCTCTGGCCATGGCGCTGATCAACGATCCCAAAGTGCTCTTCTTCGATGAGCCCACCGCCGGCCTCGACCCTCAGGTGCGGCGCGAAATTTATGACATCATCGAAGAGCTTCGCCGCGAGAAAAAAACCATCGTAATGACCACTCATTACATCGAAGAAGCCGAGCGCCTTTGCGATCGCGTCGCCATAGTTGACCACGGCACCGTGATAGCCCTCGGTACACCACGCGAACTAAAAGAGCGTTCCGGCGACAAGACCCGTCTGGAAGTTCGCTTAGCTCGCCCCGAACCCGCGGAAGCTCTAAGAAAACTGGAAGGTGTCTCGGACTGCCGCATCCTGGGCGAGAGCTACGTTTTGCAATGCCAACGCCCGCCCCAGGCCATTGTTTCTCTCGTGAAACATCTCGAATCCCAGGGCAACGAATTGATCTCTCTCGAAATCGCCACTCCGTCCCTCGAAGACGTATTCATCGAACTCACTGGCAGGAGGTTACGCGATTGAGTAATTTTGCCGCTCTCACCCGCATGCGAATTCAGCTGACTATTCGCAACAAAATGTTTTTGTTCTTCAGCGTGTTCATGCCCTTCGGTTTCTTTTTTCTATACGCGGGAGTTTTCGCCAAGGGCGTTCCTGAGGGCGTGCGCTACCTTCTCGGTCCTGTCGTTGCCCTCACGGTCATGGGTAGTTTCTGGGGCCTGAGCGCTGCGCTCGTCACATTTCGGGAACAGGGCATTTTGCGGCGCTTCCATGTCACCCCCGTCACGCCCAGCGACATGCTGGCTTCCAGCGTCGTTGCCAATTACTTTTTGACCCTGCCCACTGTTCTTTTACAGCTTCTTTTCGCCCGCGTATTTTTCCACGTGCACAATTTCGGCGACATACTGGCCTTTTTTATTCTCGTCACCGTCGGCACTGTTTCCTTCGCCTCACTTGGCCTGGTGGTGGCCAGCGTCACCAACACCATGCAGGAAACGCAGATCATCAATCAGCTGCTCTGGTTCCCGCTGATTTTTCTCTCCGGTGCGACCATACCGCTTCCGTCCCTTCCTGCCGTTGTACAGCGTGTCGGAGTGTTCCTTCCCGCGACTTACTTGGTCAACGGTCTGCAACGAGCCATTGTCTTCTCTATATCCATTACACATTTGCTGCTCGGCGTTGTCATCCTCTGCTTCTGGGCCGCCACCACCTTTTTTGTGTCCGCCCAACTTTTCCGTTGGGAGGCCGAATCAAAAATTCCCCGCCGAGCAAAGTTATGGGCAGCCGCCACCGCCATCCCCTTCTTATTACTGGGCGTGTACGAAAATCGTACTGGCCGCCTCGTCGCGGAATCACAAGCCACCATGCACGCGGTCGAAAATTCAGGCCATCGTGGTGAGTCCACGAAATAAATCCGGCATCTTCACCCCAGATTCAACCCTTGTTCAGCATGCAATCGCCAAGTCTGTAATGCAGAAAAGAAAGCGCCATATTGGTTCTTGCTCCTCGCCCGATCCCCGATACTCTGGATTGACGCTCCACTCGCCGTACCGTATTCTGCTTTTCTAGCGCGATTTTGCGAGTCTAAGAGGTGTAGTGATGCCGGTTCAGAAGACAGAAAAAATTTGGCACAACGGAAAATGGATAAATTGGGACGACGCCAAATTACACGTCCTCTCCCACGTCGTAAGTTACGGCTCCGCCGTTTTCGAAGGCATTCGTTGCTACGAAACCAAGCAGGGTCCCGCCATTTTTCGTCTTCGCGAACACATGGATCGGCTCATGAACTCCGCGAAAATCTATCGAATGGACTTGGCTTATTCCGCTGAAGAATTTGGCAACGCCGCCACCGAGTTAGTCCGCCTCAATAAACTGAATTCCTGTTACGTGAAACCGATTGTGCTGCGCGGTTACGGCGAAGTTGGCGTCAATCCTCTTAACTCCCCCATCGAAGTCTATATGGCCTGCTGGACCTGGGGCGCCTACCTTGGTCCCGAAGCTCTGACCAAGGGTGTTGACGTCGGAGTTAGCTCCTGGACCCGCATCGCGCCCAACACCCTCCCCGCGATGTCCAAGGCGGCCGCCAACTATATGAATTCGCAGTTGATTCGCATGGAAGCGACCTTCAACGGATACGCCGAAGGCATCGCTCTCGATTCTGGCGGCCATGTCAGCGAAGGCTCGGGAATGAACGTGTTCCTGGTTCACGATGGCACCCTTTACACCCCGCCTCTCGCGACCAGTATTCTTCCCGGAATCACTCGCGACACCGTCGTCAAAATCGCTGAAGATCTTGGCATCCCCGTAAAGGAATCGGTCATCCCCCGCGAAATGCTTTACATTGTCGACGAAGTTTTCTTCGTTGGCACCGCCGTGGAAATTACTCCCATCCGCTCGGTCGATCACATCACCGTCGGCAAAGGTGTTGCCGGCCCGATCACGCGCAAACTACAGGATGAATTTTTCGCTCTGACCAGTGGCAACAAACCCGACCGCCACAATTGGCTGACTCCCGTGAACGCTCCAGTCGCCGCCACATCCCGCTGACCCGGCCAAAAATCTTAAGGCGAAAAATGCGCGATGTGCCTTTTTTTGTATGAGAGATTGTGCGCGCCGACCTACTTTCTTATTTCATGACGCGCGTTTCATATTGATTCGCCAATCCCAAAGTCAGGAAACATGTCTCCACGCTTCTTGTAGTCGCATCGCCGGCTTCAAGTTAAAATCTCTTCCGTACCTCGTTGCGTGTATCTTCCGCCGGAGGATTTGGCATGTACACCAGCACGCAAAAACTCGCCGCCGAATTCCTGGGCACCTTTGCCCTGGTCTTCTTCGGAGCAGGCGCCATCTGCGCAGATCAATTCCTGCACGGCGCCGGCGGCCTTGGACTTCTCGGTGTCGCACTCGCGAATGGGCTAGCGCTCGCCATTATGATCTCCGCTCTCGGTCACATTTCCGGCGGTCACTTTAATCCCGCCGTAACCATTGGCTACTGGGTCACCAGACGCCAGAACACGATCGACGTTATTCTTTACTGGATTGCCCAGTTAGCGGGCGCAATTGCAGCGGCGTTTCTGCTACGTACCATCATTCCAGAGGACACCTGGCGAGCCGTGGCGCTCGGCACTCCTCAATTCGCTCGCGATTTTCCACGCTGGGCCGGGATGGCCCTCGAAGCCACTGCAACCTTTTTCCTGGTGCTCACCGTCTTCGCCACCACCCTTGATGATCGCGGAACGTTCCGTTCCATCGCTGGCTTTGGTGCCGGCCTCATGTACGCCCTCGGGATAATTGTCGTCGGCCCATTTACAGGCGGAGCTCTCAATCCCGCGCGCGCCTTTGGCCCTGCCCTCGCCGCCACCCATTGGGCTAACCACGGTGTTTTCTGGGTCGGCCCTTTGACGGGAGGATTTGCCGCCGCCTTGCTCTACGATTTCCTGTACCTCAAGCGAGCTGAGCTTTAACCATTCATGTTCTGCTGGACGGATCTCAGGTAACTAGCTCGTAACCTCTCCCGGTTGTTTTCTTGCTGCTCCCTCACTCGGATGTTAACGTCCGTTATTAGCTCGATCTTGTGGGGATAAGCTCTATGGCTCTCAGTATCGACGACCTCTTACGTCGCGCAGTGGACACCAAGGCCTCCGACTTGCACCTGAAAGTCGGCAATCACCCCTATCTCCGCATCGAAGGCGTGTTGGCCCCGCTCTCTGATGTTCCTCGCGTGACGCCGGAAGAAATGCTGTCCATGGCGTTCAGCATGATGACCAATCGTCAGAAGCAAAAGTTCAAGGAAACCGCCGAGCTTGATATGGCTTATGGTGTATCGGGGCTAGGCCGCTTCCGCGTCAACGTTTTTCAGCAACGCGGCAACGTCGGCATGGTTTTGCGCGTGATTCCCACTAAAATTCGCACCTCTGAAGAATTAAATCTCCCTGCCGTAATTAGCCGCATCTGCGAGGAGCAACGCGGTCTCGTGTTGGTAACAGGAACCACCGGTTCTGGTAAATCCACCACCCTCGCAGCCATGATCGATCGCATCAACGCCGATCGCGCCGACCACCTCATCACCATCGAAGACCCCATCGAGTTCCTGCACCGCGACAAGAAAAGCTTTATTAACCAGCGCGAAGTCGAAGTCGACACTGCAAATTTCTCTACCGCTCTCCGCGCCGCCTTGCGTCAGGACCCCGACGTAATTCTCGTCGGCGAAATGCGCGACCTGGAAACCATATCGACTGCCTTGCTCGCCGCCGAAACCGGCCACTTGGTGCTGTCCACTTTGCATACCCTCGATGCCACCGAAACCATTCAGCGCATCATCGCCGTCTTCCCTCCCCCGGAACAAAAACAAATTCGCCTGCAATTGGCAGCCACGTTAAAAGCCGTCGTCTCCCAGCGCCTGGTGCGTCGGGCCGACGACAAAGGCCGCGTCCCCGCCGTGGAAGTAATGATCGCCACCAACTACATTCGTGATTGCATTATCAATGCCGACAAAACGCGTTTGATCCGCGACGCCATCGCCGCCGGCACCAGCCAATACGGCATGCAAACCTTCGATCAATCGCTCTTTGATCTCTACACCAAGAACCTCATCACCCTTGACGAAGCTTTGCTCCGCGCTTCCAACGCCGACGAATTCAAACTTCGCATTCAAGGCGTGCGCTCCGCCTCCGATTCCGCGCGAGAGGAAATGGAACGCCAAATGGTCGATTTCGAACGCTACGCCCGCAAGTAAGCGCCTTAGCAAATCTGTATAAAGGCCTGACTGGCCTGCCAATTCCGGCCAATCTACCTCGGCCGAATTCTCAGAGTCCTCCCGACGCTCTGCCTGTAGTTCGCAGCATCGTGTAAGTAGGGAGCCAATGTGGCTGCCCCCTTTTACAACTTTTTACAACGGTTTGCTAAGCCTTGACACATCCCCGGCAGCGGGTTCTTTATAGTGCAGTTGTTGCAACGCTCTGAACCTACAGGCGAGGTTTGAATGTTTAAGAAGTGGCGATTGACGGACCGGACCCGGACTCTGCTGACGTTGGAGCTAGCCATTGTGCTTCCAGCCGCAGCGCTAATGGGCTTCAGTATCTGGAACCTGAAGCATCTCCAACACTCCGGGGGGTTCGAAGCGGCTATCCAGCGCGAACTTTCTCACGTGCTGAAAATAGCGGAAAAGAAAACTTTGCACCGGGCAATCGAGTTGACAACTCCAGTCCGCACGGCTTTTCCTAACCCCGATGAAGACCATGCCGCCATCAAAGCCAAGCTGGACCACTTGCTCTCCGCTCATCCTGAATTTGGGTACGCCTTACTCTATGACAAAAAGAACAACCTACTTCTGAGCCGGATGCAGCCAGCCCGCGAACAAGACCAGCAATTCTGTGCAATTGCGCAACAGGACATCAACGCCGCTGCTTCCTGGATTCCCATCGAAGCTGCCCAGATGACGTCGCACCTTCGAGCGATGCTCGACAAAGAGGAAGAACCGGTGAACTTCTATGGAGGCTGGGCCCTCCGGGATAATCAACCTGTTTACTGGAGCATTGCCTATTTCGTCCCACCGGGTGTTCCGAAAGATCGTACGGTCTTGGGTGTGGTTTCTTTTGACCCGGATTACGTGCGTAACACCTTCTTGCCGGCCATGATGAAAGATGTGCTGTCCAGCAAGAACACCGTCCCAGAAATCGAGGCTAATCCCCCGGTCATGATGATCCATTACATGAAGGACTCGACCCCGTGGGTGACTTCCGGAATTTGGGACGGAGCGAGTCCAGAGGCGGAACGCACGTTTCAATCGGTTTTTCCTGAGCTAACTCTCGCGATCAAGTACCAGGGATTAACCGTAGCGGATATTGGGGCAAGATTTCTTCGATACAACTACATCGTTCTCGCCGCGCTGTCTCTGTTCATGGTCGCAGGAATCTTTCTCACCTATCGCAACGTTTCCAAAGAAATGAACCTCGCGCGGCAGAAATCTGATTTTGTCGCGAACGTATCACACGAATTACGCACCCCGTTGGCTCTCATTCGCCTTTATGCCGAGACTCTGGAGTTAGGACGCCTCTCGGCAAAGGAAAAGTATCAGGAATATTTCCGCATCATCCGCGAGGAGAGCGAACGCCTGACCGCGCTCATCAACAATATTCTGGACTTCTCCAGAATC
>DATMOS010000168.1:0-9747 GCA_035568155.1 Verrucomicrobiia bacterium
GAACGATCAGGAGAGCGGGCGCAACGAAGTGAATTCGGTGATCGGAAAGCGCGCGTTGCAGGAGACGGACTTGCTGGCGTTTCACATTGGCATCGAGATTGGCAATCCGGCCGCGGTGATGTGTTCCTACAATGCGGTTAATGGCGATTTTGCGTGCGAAAACAAATATTTGCTTACGGAGGTGCTGAAGAAAGCGTGGAAATTCAAAGGTTTCGTGGTGTCGGATTGGGGCGGCACACACAGCACGGTGAAAGCGTCCGCGGCTGGTCTGGACAATGAGGAACCTGAAGATATTTATTATGGCGAGCCTTTGAAGAAAGCGGTTCAGGAGGGCAAAGTGCCTGTTGCAGAACTGGATGATCACGTGCGGCGGGTTCTGCGGTCAGAATTTTTGAGCGGAATTGTGGACTATCCGAGGAAGAGAAGCGTCGTGGATGTAGAAGGTGGGTTGGAAACTTCGCGGCAGATTGCGGAACAAAGCATCGTGCTGCTGAAAAATGATAAGAGCATCTTGCCGCTGGATCGGGCCAAGGTGCACTCGATCGCAATTATTGGCACGCATGCGGATGAAGGCATGATTTCCGGTGGGGGATCGGCGCAGGTGGATCCGCCGGGATCTACGGCGCCTGCATGGAAGGCACATGTGTGGTTTCCGACTTCGCCTCTAAAGGCTGTCGCAGCCAAGGCACCAGGGGTGAGCGTGAAGTTTGCCTCTGGGGCCGATCCTGCAGCTACCGCGGCTTTGGCTAAGCAGTCGGATGTTGCGATCGTTTTTGTGCATCAGTGGACCAGCGAGGACTTTGACCTGCCGAATTTGTCGTTGCCGGATAACCAGGACGCGATGATTGACCAAGTAGCCTCCGCGAATCCGCGGACAATCGTGGTGATCGAATCCGGAACCGCGGTGACCATGCCGTGGATCGATAAAGTGAGTGGCGTGCTGGAAGCGTGGTATGCGGGGAGCAAGGGCGCCGACGCGGTGGCCAACATTCTATTTGGCGACGTAAATCCCAGCGGTAAATTACCGATGACTTTTCCGCGCAGTGCGGCGGATTTGCCGCATCCGCAAGAAGTGATTCCGTCGCCGAGCCAGTTGGGTAAAGCAGCGGTGATGGCAAGTGGGGAGGCTAAGCCGACGTTTGAAGTGCATTACGACGAGGGATTGAAAGTTGGCTACAAGTGGTATGACGCTGAAAAGAAACCGGTCCTGTTTCCGTTTGGATTTGGGTTGGCGTATACATCGTACGCATATTCAGAGTTGAAGGTGAAACCTGGCAAAGAGAAGACCACGGTTACGTTTACAGTGAAAAATACGGGTAGCAGGGCGGGAGCAGAAGTCGCTCAGATTTATGTGGCACTTCCTGCGGAAGGTGGAGAGCCGCCGAAGAGACTGGTGGGTTTCAGCAAGGTTAAGCTGGAGCCGGGGGAAAGCAAAGAAGTGACCCTTAACGTCGGCGGCTCATATCTGTCGATTTTTGACGAGGGGTCGGAGAGCTGGAAGCTTGTGCCGGGCACTTACTCGTTTATGGTGGGAGGGTCATCACAAGACTTGCCGTTGGCGGAAAAAATCACGCTGAAGTAGGGGACGGGTGAGCAAAGGATTGTCGAGTTGCGAGTACACCTCGAGGTACCGTTCACTTTGGGACTGCGATGGGCGGGTCCGGTATAATCGGCGGCATCCGAGTTTAATGGAGGAAAAATGGCCGAGCCATCTTATGAGGAACTGAAAGCAAAAATAGCGGAGCTGGAAAAGAAAGGCTCCGGACGGCGCACTGGAGCGCTGGAATTTCGTGTAGGTGAGAAGGGTGGCGTGAGTGTGTATGGGCTGGGGCGGTTTCCGGTCACGCTTTATTACGAGCAGTGGGTGCGGCTGTTGGATGCGTCGCAGGATTTGCGGGCTTTTCTGGAAGAGAATAAAGGTGCGGGCAAATTGAAATTGCGGGAAACGTAAATTCTGGGAAGAGGCGCGCGATCGAGTGGCGTCAGAAGGCAACCCCAAGACCCAGGTTCAAACTCAAATGCGAACCTGGGGTACCCGAAGACTCAGGTTCCACCCCAAGAACCAGGCTACAAATCGAGCCTGGGGCACCCTACGCGTTTGGGCGGGCGTGATCAAGTTAGAACGGCAGGGAAGATAGGTCGACGTTGCCGCCGGAGAAGATCACGCCTAGTTTGGGGGGGCGGCCATCGGCGCGTGGCGGCAAGTTTAAGGCGGCAATTGCTCCGGGTTTTAGTAATGGGGCGATGGCCACCGCCGATGATGGCTCGATGATGATTTTCATACGCTCCCAGATGAGGCGGGTGGCGGAAATAATTTCTTCTTCACTGGCCAGCAAAATTCCATCTACAAGTTTTCGCAGAATGGCGAAGGTGCGCGGAGCGAGGGAAGCGCGCAAACCGTCGGCGATGGTGTCGCTGGAGTCCTGCGACTGTAATGTGCCGCTGGCGAGGGAGCGATAGGCATCGTCGGCGCGTTCCGGCTCACAACCAAAGATGCGAATAGTCGGGCGAAGGCCTTTTGCGCCGAGGCAGGTGCCACTGAGGAGGCCGCCGCCACTGACGGGAGCAAAGACGGCGTCGAGATCGCCGATTTCTTCGAGGAGTTCCTTCGCTGCGGTGGCTTGTCCGGCGATGATGCGATCGTCGTCGTAGGGATGTATGAGGTAAGCGCCAGTCTCGGCGCGAATGCGTGCGGCGGCTTCATTGCGTGCGGTGACGGTGGGCTCGCAGAGAGTTACCTGCGCGCCGTAACTTTCGACGGCGCGGAATTTTACGGCTGGCGCGTTTTTGGGCATCACCACCCAGGTTTTTACAGGGCGCCAGGCACCGGCACAGGCTATGGCAGCGCCGTGATTGCCGCTGGATTGCGTGACAATACCGTTTGCAACCTCGGCGTCGGCGAGCGAGAAGATGGCATTTGTGGCGCCGCGAATTTTGAAAGAGCCGGTTTTCTGAAAATTATCGCATTTGAAAAAAATGTTCGCGCCGGTGAGTTTATCGAGCGAAGAACTGGTCAGTACGGGAGTGCGATGTATTTTAGGAGCGATGCGGGCGTGGGCCTGCTTGATGGAGTCCCACGAGGGAGGCGCGAAATCTTCGATGATTGCGGTTTTTTGAGGAGGTTCCATATGGGCCATGTGTTTTGAGTTTGGGAGCCATTATTGGCGCCCAATGCACAGCAGAATACTGGAAGCGCGAGTGGGCGCAAAGCGATTGAGGGTAACCGTGCGCGCGTGATGGCCGCTAATTTGTCACTTGACGCGCCCCGCAGCTTTGCTACGCTGACTTGAAGCCCGCAAGTCAAGACTCGAAAGCCGTTTTTCCCCGCTTGGAGCCAGTAAAAATGAAAGACCAGGAGCGCCGGCGGTTAACCCGCTACAATTTGCGTACCCCGTTGCGCTTTCGCGCGCTGGGAGTTGACGCGGATAGCGTAGAACATTTTACGGAAGCGCTGAATGTTTCGCGCGGAGGATTTTTTTTCGCATCGTCAGCGCCGCTGCGGGTCGGAATGCGACTGGAAGTTACGTTGCGCATGCCGATCGAGGTGGGCGGGTACGCAGCGAAGGAAATAAATTGCACGGCGCGGATTGCTCACACACGGGGTGAGCCGTTTGGGGATGGAAGAATAGGGTTTGGCGCGGAAATTGAAGAGCAGACAGATGCCATGCGGCCGCCTCGCTGGGATTAGTCCGCAATTATAGTGATGAGCCTTGCCGAGGAAGGCCTTAGATCTTAACGTTGATTTAAACTTGGAACGGTTACGGTAGTTTTTGCACTTCCCACATTTTCAAAGCGATCGTAAGCGCGAACTGCGACGGTGCGTTCTCCAGCGGGCGGATTGCTAATCATAAATTCGTAGTGTTCTTCAGGCGCATCGCTGATGTTTCCCGCGGGAGATAGGAGAATCCAGTCGCCTCCGTCGAGGCTATATTGGGCGCGCTCCACACTGCTGCCGGCGTCTCGTGCGGTGAACTTGACACCTATGGAAGTTGAGGCAACCGACCCGCTGAAGGTGATACCCGAGACAACTGAGAGATGCTCGATGACGGGAGGGGTGTTGTCGACTTCGAAGCGCTCGCTAATTCGTTCGACGGTAAGCGCGGTGGCCGGCGGATTCGAGGGCGCGTCGGTAGCGACAATCTTCAGGTAGTAGGCGCCGTCCGGGAATGATGTGGCGTCCCAAGAATAAAATTTCTGCTCCAGTTTGTCCTTCAACAATTTCCAATCCTGCTCATTTTCGCCGCGGTAATAAACAGCGTAGCGTAATTCGTCGTCGTTATCGTCGTGCGCGGTCCACAGCACGGTGGCGTAGCCTTTTTGCTGAATGCCCTGCGGCGGCGGTTCGAATCTTGGCGGGGTGCTCGACTGGGTGATGATCAGGCCGGAAGTATTGGGCGAGGGAGGCAGTTTAAGGGTGACCGTGGTTGGCTGGCCGGCGGAAATTATGTTGGTGGCGTTGGCGCGCACGCCTGGCTCCTGGATGGCGATGCCATCGATTACCGGCGCGACGTTACGGGGCAGATACGCCAGGCTGGCCCAATCTACGCCATCTCCCGGTTGGCCGCCGTGGATCACGGCTTTCCATTGCGCGAATCGCGCGGGAGGAATTTCCGTCTCCACGCCCGAGCGGGTGTAGGGGCCGTACCAGGTGGACCATTCCTTGCCAGGATCTTCAGTATTGCCAGAACGCACGAAGAATTCGACGCGCGGCTCGGTGTCATGTGCGGAGGATTTTTTCGCGGCCGACGATATGCTCTGGGCAGTGCGCGGACTCCACCACTCCAGACGGCCCCACTGCGAAAAGTTTTGTGCATCGAAGGAGCGCGATTCGTAGGTGCCTTCGGCTTCAAATTCGGGGCCAACGGAGAAAACTTTGCCGGGATTGGCGGTGCAGACAAAGACTTTGCCGTTTTTATCACGGGAAATTCCAGTGATTTGTGCGGAGCCGGATTTGGCGAGTTGTGCGAAGACGCCTTTGGAATCGATGGCTAATAGCGCGCCGCTATTTCCGGTGCCGGCGAGCAGACGGCCGTCAGCGCCGAGGCCCAGGCTGTAGACCACATCTTCACGGGAAGACCAAAGCTCATCGGGCGCGCCGCTGGCGCTGATGCGGTAGATGCTGGAAGAAACGACCGGGGGAAAGGGCAAAAACACCGAGGGCGCGGTGGACTGAGCGGGGGAGGTTCCCGGAGCGTTGGTAATGGTGGTGGTGCCTTGTGGGGTGACAAAGACTGCGGAAGGAGCGGGAGTGGCGTTGCGCTGCTTTTCGCCGATGGCAGAAACGTAAATGGTGCCGTCGGGAGCTATAGCCAGAGCGGTGACCTCACGTTTAGCGGTTTCGTAGAGCACGAACCCTTGTGCCGCGGGGAGTGATTTGTCCGGTGATTTATTGGGACGGGAGGGTTTCGTGTTGGCATGGGAAACGCGCAACACGCGGCCATTGGGCTCGGTGCCAGCGATCAGATTTCCATTGGGATCAAATGCCAGTGTGCGGATATGGGCTTCATCGCTGGAATAAAAGAGTTCGCCATTACCGCCGGAATCGACGGCGAAAATTTGCCCTTTATCGCCGGTGGCTACGTAGAGAGTTCCGTCGGGGGAAAACGCGAGGTCCCAGATATATTTTGTCTTGGGATCGAAGAATACGGATTTTTCGCCGGAGGGTGAAACGCGATAAACCTTTCCATCAGGGGAAGTGCCTACATAGAGATTGCCCTGCGGGTCGAAAGCGATGGCTTGGGCAGAAAGATCACCAGAATCAAAAACCGTGGTGGGCTTCCCCGCGGTGTCAAAGCGAAAAACTTTTGCGGGCGAGCCAGCGGCGGCGTAGAGCACACCTTTAGGATCGGTGCGCAGAGACCACAGATAGGAGGCATCGGCGTCAGCGATCAAGGCAAACTTTGGAGCTAATTCGAGGCGGCCATCGCTGCGGACGGCCACGCCATTGGCTTTACCCTTTAGAAATTCTTCGTAGGTGCTGCTGCGCCAACGGCGAGTGTGCTCGGCGCGGGCTACGAAGGCGCAGGCAACGACTAGCACCAGGCATGTCAAAAAAGTTCGGTATGGTCGAATGTTGAAATGAAATTTCACGCGTGGTTTCCTGGCGGTAAGGTTTTAAAGGTAGTCATCGTATTTGAAGATTGAGTGAGATAACTCCGGCGACCGGGCCGCCAAGTGGAATAGAAGATTCGCTGGAAAGTGATTCGCGAAGGACCTGAACAGTGCCGGGTGCTGGGCGTCCATCAACGATATTAATTTGAGAAAGCGGCACGTTGGGCAATTCCTTGTCTTCCCACAGCATGGTGGGAGAGGGAGCGAAGAGTCCGACGTACAGGCGATCATTGCGGCGCTCGCGATTGAGCAGAGCTATGAGTTGATCGAGGCTTGCGGAGGCGCCGGCACCGGTGGCGGCAAATCCTCGCGATGCGCGATTGAGCATGTCGGCATCGCTGACGAGGACGCGCAGCATGGTGCCGCGGGTGACCTGATCAGGGACGCGCACCGTGGTTTCCTGAACTTGAGCGGGGCCGCGATAGGGGCGGAGCAAGACACGCACGCGCAAAGTTTCGCCGGGAGCGGCTTCGCCTTTTTCGAGCCAGGCGCTTTCGATAGTGAAGGAATGGCGGCCGGGTACACTTTCGACGCGGAGGGAAACTCGCTCGATGGCGGTGGCTTCAAAATTATTGGTGAACAAGCGCGAGAAAATGCTTTGCATGGTGAGGGCGATGGGCAAACCGTCCGGGGAAAGAGCGTCGCCAGGAGCGAAGGTATTTTCAATCTGCACCGGCGCGTGATTTTTCAGCTGGATTTCGCCGGAGAGATGCAGGGTAGTGCCTTCGCCGTAAAGGGAATTCTGAGTGAGGCCGCTGAAAGTGGTGAGCGCAACTAGGATGGGGGTTAAGCGGGGATGATTGACGAGCTGGAAGTGGAGTTGTTTTTCCGCGCCAGCGACGGAAAGCGTGAGCTCCAGCGGGATCATGGCCGGTGACATACCGAGCTTTCCAGTAACCGCGGTGAGGTGATCGCCGGTAATGGTGCCGATGGAGCCTCCCACGTTTACGATTTTGGTGGAGGCCATGTCGGAGGAGAGCGTGGCGAGTACGCGGCTGCGGGCCATGGGAATTTGCACGTCGCCGAGACTTAAGAAGGGATGGCCGCACAGGAAAACGCGGTCGGCTTGCACCGCGGTAACGGTGCAGGCGGAGTTGATGGAGGCGTCACCCTGGACTAGCACCATTCCGGCCATGTCGCCGGGTTTGAGTTGGGAGTCATCGGGGCGCGGGGCGGCGGTGCCACCTTGCGCAGCGACGAAACCGTAACTCTGGAGTTGCGAAGAAAATTGGCGTAGAGCAGAAGCTTGAAAACCGGAGAAGACCAGAGGCGTTTCGATGGGTTCCAAGGCGGCGCCGGATGGCAGGGTAATTTGTTGCGCTGCGAAATCATTCGCGGGATTCGAGGAGGAGTCGTTTGGCAGGGAAGGAGGCGAAAACTGCTGAGCTGTATTTTGACCTGACCGCGCGGGTTGTGACGCGCTTGATGGGACTGGAGGATTCAAAACATCGGCGATGGGAGTTACGCCGGCGATGGGTTCCTTGGTGAATATGCCGAGCTTGAGGGATAGGGCGCCTGCGAGTTTGCCGTCCAGATAAACGGGGCTGCCGCTCATACCGGCGACAACGCCGGTGTGCTCGACCTTAGGGCCTTTTAATTGAACGAGAATGATGGATTGTTTGGGGCCCAGGAAATTGGGCATGATGCCAAGGACTTCAAGGTCGAATTTTTCAATTTGGTCACCGGCAAAAATGGTGTAGGCGTAGCCCTGCATGCCGGGATGGACTTCCGAAAGCGGGAGGATGTCGGTTGATTGCTGAGCGCGCGAATAAGAGACGGGGCCGAACAAGAGCGTGAACGTGAAGATTGCGAGGAAGGGCGATCGAAGAATGGAGTGGTGAAAACGCGCCGGGAGCATGAACAGATAATGATACGCGGCGAGGAAGAGAGGCGCAATTCGACTGGCAGGCTACGCGGGCTGGGAAAATATGACTAGTGGTTCCAAGATTTTTTTGCTCAGGTTAGTGGGCCGGCCTGGAGGCCAAGAAATTCGACGCGAATAGGGCAAACTCAAGACCCAGGTTCAAACTCAACTGCGAACCTGGGGCACCCTGCGCGAGCTTGGCATTGCTTCGATGAGTACGGATATGCAGCATCTACTGTTTTGGAGCGGACTTTACGTGTAATCTGCGCCTTGCCCCCTAGTCCAGCCGACAGATCCATTCGGAAGTAATAAGGAAAAGAAGGAGAGCGAATGCGCGCGCTAACTGTGCGAATCATGGCGGTACTGATTTTAGGCGCCGGAAGTTCGACGCTGGCTTTAGCGCAGACGAAAACTGCGGAGAAAGAGGCACCTATTGCGGGGCTGGCTCCGCCGGAGACTCCGGTTCGCGAAGTAAAGGAAACGTTTTTTGGGACGGAGATCAACGATTCGTATCGCTGGCTGGAGGACCTGAAGAGTCCGGAGGTTTCATCGTGGATGCGCGCGCAGAATGATTACGCACGCGCGGTGCTGGAGCAGATACCCAATCGCGACAAACTGCGGAAACGCATCGCGGAGTTGGATGATAGCGGCGTGCGAGTAAACGGGCTGCAATCATTCGGCGGGCGGTTGTTTTATTTGAAGCAGGCGACGGGCGAGGACAATCGCAGATTGTATGTGCGCGACGGAGCCGGCGGCGCGGAGCGGCTGCTACTTGATCCACAAACGCGCACGGCGAACGGGGTGCATTATTCGATTGATTATTTTCAGGCGTCGCCGGATGGGAAGCTAGTGGCGGTGGGCATCTCACCGGGCGGTTCGGAGAACAGCGTTTTGCATGTACTGGATGCCAGCGACGGAAAGGAAGCCGGTCCGAGCATCGATCGCGCGCAATTTGGGGCGATATTCTGGCTGCCCGACAGTCAGAGCTTTTTTTATAACCGGCTGAGGAAACCTGCGCCGGAGGATCCGCGAACTTCGTATTACCTGAACAGCAAGGATTATTTGCACCACGTCGCCGATGATCCCGAAAAAGACGTGGCGATATTTGGCAATGGTTTATCGCTGGCGGTGAGCGTGACGGAAAGCGATTTTCCGTTTGTCAGTGTTCCTCCGGGATCGAAGTATGCCTTTGGAGTGATTGCGCATGGAGTTCAGAACGAAAACACGATTTATGTGACCAGCCTGGCCAGCTTACGCGACGCCAACGCTTCATGGCGGAAGATCGCTGACGTAGGCGACCAGGTGACGGGATTTGATATTCATGGCGATCACGTTTATCTGCTTTCGCATTACGAGGCGTCGCGATTCAAGGTGTTGGGCGTTGATTTGCCTAAAGATGAGGTGGCGCACGCGCGCGTTTTGATGCCGGCTTCCGATGCGGTGGTGACCGGGATACAAGCAGCGGGGGACGCGCTGTACGTGCAAAAACTCGATGGTGGATTGGGAAAATTGTGGCGTTTGCCGTACGAGGGCGACGCGGCGACGGAAATTCGCTTGCCGTTTGAGGGCGCAATTCAAGAGATATTTGTGAACCCGACGGAGCCAGGCGTTTTTGTGCGGCTGGCTTCGTGGACCAAATCGTCGATGTTCTTTCACTATGATCCGAAGACCAACGCGGTCGTGGACACAAAAATAATCCCGGTGTCGCCGGTGGATTTTTCTGGAATTGAATCGGAAGAGGTAAAGGTAAAGGCGGCCGATGGGACGATGGT
>DATMOS010000169.1:0-5597 GCA_035568155.1 Verrucomicrobiia bacterium
CCCATTGTCTTGTCGGCTATCCTGGCGATCGTCCTGGACATTTGCCGCGCTCAACTGGGTCTCTCTAGAAGAGCTTTGAGCGCCAGCGCGATCGGGCGCCCTGCCCGCAAAGAAAGCCATTGCGCCCATCGCCACCAATGCTGCCGAGATCCGTCCATTCATGGTTCCCCCCTAGGAGAAATCCTTGCATGCTTTCTAAGCGGCGGGACTTGCCGCTACCTGCTTTTTCTTGGATGTCCTTACACCTCAAATCGTGTGCAGGGCGCGATGAACGTCACTCGATGGGGATCGCAATGATGGACTGCTCGCCGCTCACGGTGTACGCGGTGACCATCACTGGGGTTTTTGCCGCGCCAGGCTCACTCGGCGGTGAGGCACCGCCATGCGTAACACTGATTTTTGCTCTTTGTAAATCGCTGGAACGAAAATCTGCCACGGAAGCATTCAAGACGTTGCCGGTATCCACGGAACATTTATTGTCGGAGCCTTCCACCTCGCAGGCTAGAAATACAAAACCCGTTCCGACTGCGGATCGGAGCTCAAGAATCGTGCTACTCGCTGCCTCGCCTTGTGCTCTCAGCGCGGGCGCAGTCATCGTTGGCCCGTCCACGCGGCTCGCGTTGTAAATTCGCACGTAATCAACCACCATGTCCGCGGGACTCTGCGTCGCGCTGTTCGGCAGCCCTGGCCAATCTCCGCCCACAGCCAAGTTCAGCAAGAAATAGAAAGGCGCATTGAACACCCATCGTCCCCCAGCGGGCACATCACTGGCCGTACGAATAAAAAATGGTTTCCGCCAATCATCCACGTACATCTGCAGCATGAACGGCGACCATATCGCGCCATACGCGTGACAGGGCGGTGTCGAACCATCAATGCGCTGTCCCGCTGGAAACGTAAATATTTTGCCAAGACTATAGCGTCCTATCGCTACAGTACTCGGCCCGTGAATCGTCGATTGGCTTTTCTGTGGCCCGAGTCCCGCACCGGACCCGCCCGACTCCGGAATGTTCTCCATGATGTCTATCTCGCCCCCGGCCGGCCATTTCCCCGCGGTGCCCAGCATCCAGAACGCCGGCCACAATCCCGCGCCGACAGGAAGTTTTATGCACGACTCCATCCGCCCGTATTGAAAATCTTTCAGTCCCAGAGTCTTGAGCCGTGCGGAAGTCCACGATCCAGTGCGAGCCGGTTCTTCGCCCACTTTCAAAGTGCGTATGATCAAATGTCCGTGACCATCCTGAAACGCGTTCGGATGTTCCGCGTCGCACGGCGCGGGAGCAGAAGTCCCCGGCGCGCAATAAACTTCCAGCTCGTGATTGCCCCATCCGCTTCCGCCAACATCAAACGTCCATTTACTCGCGTCCGGCGCGGCACCGGCTTCATTAGAGTCAAATTCGTCGCTCCACACCGGCTCACCCCACGCTTGCGCCCTCGCAGTAGCCGCAAATCCCGCGGCCATCAGCACCACCGCGCCCGCAATCTGCCCTATCTTCGCAATCGTATTCATGAACATAGCTGCAAACATTGATAGTCTTGTGGCCTCGCGTCTTTATCGCTCAAAAGTGTTTTCTGCTCCCAACATGCTTCACAACGAACGCGGCATGCATTGTGCGCCAACAAGGCTGCACAAAACTATCCCATTAGTACTGTCCTGTTTCTGTACCCGCGTCCAGTAGCGGCTCTACCATCGAAATCATAAACTCTGCCCAGTCGACGCCGCATCCACCAGCAATCGTCGCCTTCTTGTTCCCGGTCCTCGAGACTATCGGACGCAAACCAGAAATCGCAACGCTGCGGCTGCGCAACGGTGCTCTTTCTATCTGAAACGGGGAACAAAAAATGCCACGCACCATTTTCATCGCTACAGTTGTGCTCACCGCCTCATTACTGGCCATCGGTATGTACTTGGGCGCTCAATCCCCCTCCGAGGCTCCCGCGGGATTCGACGGCCAAACTAACGGCACGGCCTCACAGACTGCCATGGATACGGCCGCCGCCGTTTTTACCGAGATAGAAACTCCCGAAAAAGGATTAGGCCCCACTTACAACGCTACGTCTTGCGTGGAATGCCACCAGAACATGGCCACTGGAGGCGCCGCGCAGACCACCGTTCTCCGCGCCGGTCACGCGTCCCGCGGCGAACATTCGCGAGACAATTATCTTCACGACCTCCGCCGCCGCAACGATACCAACGGCAGTTCAGCAACCTTTACCGCCGCGACCGCCATCCTGACGAACGGCGACACAATTCCTGATCGCTCCCTGATAAACCAACGCGCTATCTGCGCCGACGCGCAATCCCACGTTAGCGCCGCTGAAAATGTCAGCACCCCGCGCCTGTCTCTCAGTACGCTGGGTGACGCGTTTGTCGAAGTCGTTCCCGATGCCACATTTCTGGCCTTGGCAAAACAAAACGGTGGCGAGGCCATAACGGTTCCGGTCCTCGAATCGCCCAACATTTCCGAAGTCGGCCGCTTCGGCTGGAAAAATCAACACGCCAGTCTTTTCAGCTTTGCGGGCGACGCCTACTTCAACGAGATGGGCATCACCAATGAGCTATTCCCAGACGAAGTTACTACCACATGCGAACCCGGTGGCGTCCCTCATCCGAATGACGTCGACCACGATCTCGTCAACTTGACCCTTTTCATGCGGGCCACAAAAGTTCCTCCGCGGGGCCCCATCACCGCCCAGGTGAATCAAGGTCAAGCCATCTTCGAAGCCATCGGCTGCGCCACGTGCCACGTGAGCACATTAGTCACCGCCCCAGCTGGGACCGCGATACACGGAGGCAGCTATGTCGTTTCCGCAGCACTAGGCGGCAAGCAGTTTCATCCCTTTGGAGATTTCTTACTTCATGACATTGGCACTGGCGACGGGATTCAGCAAAACGGACCAGCCGACACCGCCTACAAAATTCGCACCGCGCCTCTTTGGGGACTACGCACGCGCACCCAACTCTTGCACGATGCCTCTGCCGTGACCCTCGAACAGGCCATTCAAAAACACACTCATGAAGCTGCCAGTGAAGTACAAAAATACAACCAGCTGAACGCGCCTCAAAAACAACTCTTGGACGTTTTCTTAAACTCGCTGTGACGAAAATTACTGGAAGGGAATTAATACAATTCCAAAGCTGAACGCCCACCCCGCGGTTCTCCGAGGGTGGGCGTCAGTTTGCTTATATATTCAGCAACGGCCGGAATAAAAAAGTATTTCTGAATTCTCTTTCGATTTAGTTCTCGTTGTCAGCTTCAGCTATCTCCGCGTTTGCTTGCTGATAGCCGGCCAGGAATGCTTCGCGATCGTCTTGCGCGGACCAGCGCCCCACGGGAGCCAGACGTTGTTCGCCCCGCTGCGCCGCCAGTTTGCCCACGTATAAGCCATCACGGTAAGCGGCGGACGATAACGGATTAATGGCGCGCGATTGCGAAGTCGCGGCACCTTGCGGTTTAACGGATGTTTCTGGCGTTTCCTTCATCGATCTGGCCCCCTGCACAACATGCGTCGCAAATGTCAGCGACGCTGCAACGATCACCACCCAGTATGCGCCTCGTGTATTGGAAAGAGTATTGTTCATCATTGATCTCCCGTCAGTTTTTTCATCGTTCGTCGGCGATTTATTTTTCGAACTACACGGTGGTAGATGAGCGGGTTGCATGCTACGTTGTCGCTCCAACCAAGAGGTTTACGTTCTTAACTCAATCTTTGCGCGCTCTTTACGAAAGGCCCCTCGCGTTGCGATGTAGAATGGAAATGCCGCTTCGCAGAATAAAAATGGAACTTCGCATAGCAAAATCGCGTTATGGATTTTGACAAAATAAAACACCGTACCTGGCTATCGTGGGCCGCCGTCGCCCTCCTCGTAGCTCTTTGCGCGGTGCTTGCTGGGTTGCAATATCGCTGGATCCGGGAAGTCGCCGACGCCGAAAGTTACCACCTCCGCGAGGATCTGCAGTACCGGCTCAATCTCTTACGTCGCGATTTAAACGATGAAGTTTTTGCTGCCTGCTACGGCTACATTCCGGCCAATCGGGAAATTCAGAAGCTCGGCAGGGACCTGGCCTACCTCTCTCAATATCGCAATCGCCAAGAATCTGGTGACCGTGTGGTGCGGCGCATGGCCATTGCCGTTCCAGATAAACTCGATCTCGTATTGTTATTTCCGGACGCCACTGGAACGCATCTCGTCCCGGGAAATTGGCCGCCCGAATGGGATGCCATGCGAAAAAGCCTTATCGTGCGCTTACGTGGAGGGCCCGCGCCGCTCAATCAATCTTCAACCCTGCTGGAATTTCCCCGCTTCGGCACCGACACGCGCTCGGGTCCTCGTTCCGTGGAACAGGAATGGCTATTGCTTGACCTCGATGCCGATCACATCGGCCACACACTGCTTTCCGACATGTTGAATCGCTATCTCGGACAACATGGAAAACTCGAGTACGACGCGGAAGTTGTGGCGCGCGCAAATCCTGCACTCACTATTTATCGCTCCTCCACCGATTCCTCACGAGCGGCAACATGGATTCCCGACGCTTCCGTCGACCTCTTGGAAATAGCTCGCCCGCAATCGGCAATCCCCGGGCCGCCATCTTGGTCCGCAGATTCCCATCCGGCGGTCCTCGTCGTTGAGCCGTCCAATACCGGCACGGAACCCGGACCAAACCGTGCACTGTGGACCTTGCGCGTACATCATCACGCCGGTTCCCTTGAGACCATCGTCGCAAAAGGGCGCCGCACCAATGACCTTCTCGCCGCTGGATTGCTGCTTCTCATTTTTACGACCACCTACGCGCTGGTACGTTTCTCCCGCCGCGCGCAAAATCTCGCCGAGTTGCAGATGAATTTCGTTGCCGGGGTTTCCCACGAATTGCGTACTCCGCTCACCGTCATTCGCACTGCTGCCTACAATCTGCGCGGTGATCTTGCTAACCAACCCGGTCAAGTTGCACGTTACGGCTCACTGATTAGTGAGCAAGCCGAAAAGCTTTCTGCCCTCGTCGAACAAGTCCTTCGTTATGGAAACGCTCGCGCCGGCCGCGTCCTTCGGAAGCGTGAACCAGTCTCCGTTCAGGAATTGATAGAGGCCGGCCTGCTTGCCGCCCGTAATGCCGCGCCCACAAAAGACGTCATCGTTGAAAAACATATCGAGCCGGATTTGCCTCTTATCCTCGCCGACCGGGAATCTGTGCAGCACGCGCTGCAAAATCTTTTTGAGAATGCCATGAAGTACGGTCTCCCCGGCGGCGATTGGATCGGCATCTCCGCAACATCCACAAAAAACGGCGGACCGCCCGCCATCGAGATTCGCGTGACTGATCATGGCCCCGGCATTCCCACCGAAGAACGTGAGTACATTTTCGATCCCTTCTTTCGCGGCCAACGCCCGTTAAACGACCAGATTCACGGCACCGGCTTGGGCTTGAATCTGGTCAAGAGAATTATCGAGGCGCACGGTGGCACCGTCGCGGTGCGCGACAACTCCGGTTCCGGCGCCGAATTTATTGTTCGCCTCCCGGTCGCTCCACCCACTGCCGTTTCAGCGGCAGCGCCATCGCAGAAAAATGAACCCAAAAATCAGCCAAAAAACGAGC
>DATMOS010000170.1:0-19562 GCA_035568155.1 Verrucomicrobiia bacterium
GTCGCACATTCCAGCGAAAATTTCAGATGGTCGTTTGTCGGCATCTACGCAGTGCTGCCGGTCATTTTGGTGATCCTCATCTGGGATGCCAGCAGGCGCGATCCAGAGCAGCGCGGTGACTGGCGGGATTTTCTGGTGCTGCTGATTCTGGGTGTGGTGGTGGAGTTTCATTTATTCGAACGGGCGTGGCCAGCGGGTAGAGGTTCGTTCAATCGCCTGATTCTGCTGGACACTGCTGTGTACGGATTCCTGGTGATCCGCCAGCTCACCAATGTTGGATTTCACTTTGTGCCTAGGCTCCCGGACGTGAAGATTGGCTTACGGGAGTTGGCTTTTTATACGCCGATCGCTGTTCCTTTAGGACTGTGGTTGGGGTTCTTGCATTGGCACGCCGTGCTTCCGCCGTTTGTCCGCTTCGTGCTATCGTGGCTGGCTATTTTTGCTGTCATTGCAGTGTTGGAGGAAACCTATTTTCGTGGATTGCTGCAGAATCTGCTGGAGCGCCGCATCGGGTCACGCTGGGCTCTATTGGTGACCGCTCCCATATTTGGTTTATCGCACTTCAACAAAGGCGCGACGCACTTCAACTGGCGCTATGTTTTGTTAGCCACGTTCGCGGGCATTTTCTATGGTCGAGCCTGGCGAGCCGAACACCGATTGACGGCATCCGCGATCACCCATGCTTCCGTCGACACCATCTGGTCCATCTGGCTGAAGTGAGTCCGTTCCACGCGCGGCCCGTACAGGAAATAACCAAGGCCCACGCGCATCCCGTGATGTATGTGCGCGGGGACAGTAACAGCAATGCATATGCCCAGCAGACAGTGCGCGGCACCTAGAGAGTACAGATCGCGATAACGTAGAAACAGAAGGCTAGCCACCAAGCCCCATAGCAGAGTGCCTATAATAAGGACTGGGTTAGGAATGTGTGCGCTGGCAAACAGTATGGCTGCTGTCGATACTGCGGCAGCTTTACCCGGCATTAACCGCAATAGCCGAAGAAGGAAATAATCCTGCAGCATGAATTGTTGCAGCAACGACCACACTAAATACCCGCGTACCCGTCTCGCCAGCGTGCCCATAGAAAAATCATGGAGGGTATGGAGCTGAGACGCCATCCAAATAGCGACGGCACCAAGAAGTAATATGGCCGGAACGATCCAGATTGAGCGCGCATTCGAAGGCCGAAGACCGAGCGTTCGCGCATCCGGCCTGGTTAGAATGGTGGTAACAATCGCCCAAGCTAGCGTGAACCAAAACAAAAACCGCTGCACCGCTGAATTGGGCAACCACTCTGCGAGCAAAACCAGAACATAACCGAGGGCCAGTTCAACCGCGTCGCGTGTTTTTGATTCAGAAATCCAGGTCATGGAAACATCACTCCCCTTGCGGACTGCAGATTTACCTGGTTGGAAGCGGATTGACCACAAGACAGATGCACGACCTATCGGAGGCCGAGCGCACGAGTCCACCAGGCAAACCCGCCGGTATTGCCGCCGAGTCGAAGCACGCCGCGCGGGTCTCCAGGTTGTGTTTGCCTTTTACCTAACAAACGGCCGCTTTGGAGCGACGGCCTCTTGATTCCCGATGCGTCGCCCCATTAATCAATACGCGACGACACTCGAACCGGCAACGCTGTTCTGCCCTTTGCGACGATTCATGGACTTACGTTTTTTCCATCGTCGCTTGCGTTGCGCTTCGGCAATGATTCCAGATTGATCGTTCGATTGGAACGCCGACGAGAGCGGGTAATTCTCCATCGCCCCCCTTAGCGCCCGTATACGAGCACTCTAAAGTTTCCAGGCTTGGGTGTAGCCTGCGGATGGGGTTGCTTTTCGGTTGGAGCGGCCGGGGGATTGAAGTCCGACGTAGTGAGAAAAACATTGTGGGTCTTTGGATCAACCTGCAACGTCTTCGCCCCGTACTGGGTCTTAACGGTTTCAACCTCGCTGAACTTGTCTGGCGAATCTTCATGATAAATGTGCAGCATGCCTTCGCGCGTCGCGACGAACAGCATGCCCGTCGCAGGTTCGAAATCATTGGCATCCACGCCCGCCGAAATGGGATAAGACTGGAGAACTTTTCCTGTGTCGGCGTCCATCATGATTACAAATTGTGGCCCGCGACCTGCCGAGAATAGCCTCCGATTTTTTCGATCCATCGCCATGGAGACGGGATGCCCTTCGGGTGCGGTGGGCCAGCGGGCTGTGACTTTGTTTGTGCGGGCGTCAATTGCAACAACCTCGTTTTTCCCCGGATTATTGTCGTAGACCATGCCTTTGCCGTCAACGGCCGGAAATTCGACTTCTCCAACTAGATCAATGTTCGTAATTACCTTTTCTTTAACCGGGTCGATAACTGTCGTGTTGTGGCTATCGCCGTTGAAGGTAAAGATGTGCTTGGTTACTGGCTCGTAGATGATGGCATCCGTGTCAGGCTGGTCGGTGGACACTTTGCCGGTAACTTTTAAGGTCTTTAAATCAAAAATCACGACCTGCTGGACCTCGGCGCCCGGTCGGGAATCCCCGTCCGTGATGAAACCTTTACCAAGCTCCTTGACAATGGCTATCCCGTGGGCACGCACTAGACCTTCGACTTTGCCCACCACGGAGTAATCATCGGCATTGAGAACCACCACCTCTGTGCCGTGCGATACGTAAACACGCCGGGCCGCATCATCGAGCATAATGTAGTCGTAATACTCGCCGCCACCTGGAGCCGGCGGCAAGGAAATCGTCTTAATTAGGTGATAGCCCTGGGCCGCTGGCTGAGGCCGCCCATAAACGCTCGACAATAAACATGCACTGAGCAACACCAGGAATAAACCCAACGCAAAACGACCGAAACTTAAAAACTTCATGTAAGACTCCTTTAAATGTGGATTGCTAAGCGGAAATACAAATGAGTTTGTCGCAACACTAATCATCGGCCGGGCTTCAAAAAAAAACACCATTTGTGTTGTGTAATAGTCTAGCTTGGCCCTGCTGGAGATAAGTTAAATCACAATTACATTTGTTTTATCTTCAGCGGCTTCTATAAGTAGCCAGGCCAATCAGAAGGTCGGATTTCGAAGCTCAAAGCTCGGTCTTTCTTGCAGGGCAAGCCGAAGCGTTTGAAAGCGCTTACCACGCTTGTTAGCTTGACCACGCGAAGACGGCGTTGCAGACTCCATGTCTTTCCGCCCTAAAATATGGCTTTGATCGCCAGCTGAATTTGCCGTGACGTCGTCGTGGTTGAGGTCAGCAAGCCGGCCGCGCTGTTCGGCGCCCCGGAGGAATTAAAGATGTCCGTGTTGGTACCGTTCGCCGGCGGCGCGAAGTTCGGGTGGTTCAAAATATTGAAAATCTCCGCACGGAATTGAACGTTGAACGTTTCGGAAATTTTACGCACGTAGTTGTTCTTGAACAGCGAAAAGTCCAGGTTGGTAACTCCCGGCCCGATCAAGATGTTTCGGCCCGCATTACCGCGCAGATTGAAACACTGCAGGAGCGCAGCGTTCCCCTGCGTAGGATCGCAGTTCGCAGTGTAGAAAGCTTGGTTTGGCGCGGTCGGAATTCCGAAGCATTGTGTCTTGATGTAATTGCTCGGATTGCCGGGATTCGTGAGCGTTCCGCAACCCGGTGCGGTCAGCCGGCTCGGGTAATCCCACGGGTCGCTGCTATTCAAACCACGCGGATCGCCGTCTGTTCCGAACGTTGGCGTGAACGGGACGCCATCGCTCGCTTTGAAGATGAGACCCAATTGCCAGCCGCTAGCCGCCCACGCCGCCGCCTTGAACGCCAACTTGGGCGAGGGCGCTTGCCAAATGACGTTCAAGATAAATGTGTGGCCGACGTTGAAATCAGAGAGGCCGCGATCCACTTTCAAATTAAACCAATCCAGGCTGGAAATCGAATTGGCAAAGGTGTCTCCGGCCACCGTGGCCGAACCGGTATCGATGGACTTACTCCAGGTGTAGTCGGCCTGCAACTGTAGGCCGTGGCTCATGCGTTTCGTGAGTTGCAGTTCCATGGCATCGTAGTAAGACCGTCCATCGTAGAACATAGCTCGGATATCGCCGTAGTTCGGGTTGATGACGTTGCCGGAACCAACAGGATTTGGATAGAGATAACCGGCGGAAGTGAGCGTAGGAAGAACAACGTTCGCGTCATCCGTGCGGAAGGGCTCGTGCAATCCACGCGAGCCCACGTAGGCAATCATGCCGTTGAGCGTCGAAGTGAGTTGTTGCTGAACGTTAAGATTATATTGCAGGACATATCCGCGCTTGGGGTTCGGATCGATGTACGTTGCCCGAAGACTATTGGCCGTGAGAAGCGGAGCTACCCCTTGGTAGAACGAGCCGGCTGGCGGGTGGATGCTGCCCAACTCAAAGAACGGAGCGGCTAAGCTCGAGAGGATCGTGTACTGATAAAGCAGCGGAAGAACATCAAACTGCCCGAATCCTCCGCGCACCGCCGTCTTGCCATTGTGGAAGGGATCCCACGCGAATCCAATGCGAGGGTCAAAGTTTCGAAGTGTGGGGTTCTGGAAATAAGGACTGCCGAGATGCGGGGAGGCGGATGAGAGAGTCGGCAGGTTCGAGAGTTTGCCGTCTGTTTCGGTCGGCACAGTCGCCATTTCATATCGCACGCCGATGTTCAGAGTCAGATGCGGGCGGATCCGCCAGTCATCTTGAATGTAACCTCCCACGATACTTTGGCGAAGGTGGCGCGGCGTGAGCGTACTAGCCAGACCGGCGTTGAAGGTCTTGGGAATATTTTGAAGAAAAGAACTATCTAAGAAATTCCCGCTTGAATCAAAACTGCTCAGCGGTCCGAACTTGAACACGCCAGTCGGATTTGAGAGCGCCGTCACGTTCAGCATGTCGCGCTCGAAAGCGAAGCCGAACTTGATGGTGTGCTTGCCTTTGTTTACGAACGCATCGTCGTATGCTTGGAACGCGTTCCAGTAATAGTAATAAGTTGGGTTTCCGCCGATACCGCCCGTGAACGGAGTGATACCAGCAATCGATACTTGCGCGGCCCCAATCTCACCAGGCATGGAAGCCAATGTTGGATCGGCCGCAGCCGGATTAAGGGCTTTGAGGCTCTGATCATTGGCGACTTTTTCATGCCCGAAGCCAAAGCGAACAGTGTTTGCAAATGCGGGAGTGAAAATATGCGTTTCCTCTGCGATAAAATCCTGTCTAGATGTTTTCGTCGTCAGCAGAACGTTGCCGAAGCCATCGGGAGACGTGTAGGGGGCTTGATCAAAGATGTAGGTACCAAAAAGATTATCTGACTCCGTCAGCTTGTGATCGACACGCGTAGTAACGAAGTTTTCGTTGATGATCTGCTGCCCAGAGAAGGTGAATAGTCCCGCATCACCGTTGCCAATGAGCGGTCCGTTCGGCACGGGAAAGAATGTGAGATACGCCTTCGCAGATAGGTCCACGCCATTCGTGTCGGTATTTGGACCGACGGGTAGCTGCGTCGGGCTACAAGGGTTTGGTGGTCCTTGCGGTATAGAACACAACAAACCAGCCCGGGCTGCTGGGGAGGGTACTGTGTTGAGAGAAGTGACGCCGAGCGATTGTCGAATGCCTTCGTAGTCGGCAAAGAAAAACGTGCGCTTCTTGATGATCGGCCCGCTGACTGTCCCGCCGAACTGATTGCGTTTGAACGATGGTATCGGCGCGTTGTGCAAATCGAAATAATTCTTGGCATCCACAGCGCTGTTGCGAATGAATTCATAGGCACTGCCGTGGAACGAATCTGTTCCTGATTGGGTAATGGCGTTGATTACGCCGCCGGAAGTTTTCCCGTATTCCGCGGAGTAGTTGCTGGTTAACACCGAGAATTCCTTGATAGCGTCCACTCCTAGAGTTCCACCCAAGACGCTGCCTGGCGAACCGTTAGCGTAGTCATTCACGCTTATCCCGTCTAGGCGATAGTTGTTCTGCTGCGGACGAGAACCGGAAATTGTCACCTGCGACCCGAAGCCGCGATTGCCGCGGTCCGAACCGGTAGCGAAAGACGGCTGTGTGACGATGGCGTTTGTGCCCGCCTGCAAGGTGGTCAGATCGGTCCAACTGCGACCATTGAGCGGAAGCTCGCGTACCGTAGTTTCGTTGACGACGTCGCTGATGGTTGAAGACGCCAGCTGCACCTGCGGGGATTCCCCGGTGACTACGATAGTGGTTTTCGAGGCCTCGCCGACCTTAAGCACCAAGTCTATCGACGTTCGATCACCAACGTTGATGGTCACTCCCTTACGTATCTCGGTGCTGAAGCCGGTCGCGGTGACGGTGACGTCGTACTGGCCAGCCATCAGATTAACTACGGTATAGAATCCGTCGTCATCGGTGCTCACGGATCGGGAGACCCCGGTGTCCAGGTTCGCCACCACTACTTCCGCTTTTGGAATCCCTACGTTGGAAGGGTCCGAGATGGTGCCCGACAGAGTCCCGCCTGCAACCTGTGCGCGTACTGGCAGGGAAGAAGCAGCCACGAAGCAAAGCAGCAAGGTTGCAGCGAGCACAAAGTTCCCGGAACCGTTACGGAAGAGCATTGAATACCCCCTAAGTGAAGCGGAGTCTAGTGCAGTCGCAAAGAGGAAGGCCTTAAACGAAAATTAATACTTATTTAGATTTGATGTAGCGATTTTCTGAATAGCAGTGAAGGCAGGGTTAGTTGCATGGTTGCTAGTGCTGCGGAGAATTCGCGTTCAGTGTAGTTATATCGTGATACGATACGTTAAAGAGTATGATAAACCCAGCGTCCGCACGCCGCTGCAAGTGATGTTCGGATCGACAAACAAAAAGCGGGTAGAACAAGCCGCGACATAAAAAGGCGTGAAAACCGCCGCACCTCATCTTCGACCTGAACAAATATTAATTTGACCGCTAGCGGTTACTGATTAGAATCCGTGAAGCGAGTACGTTTCGTGATGGAAACCGATTGTTGTTGGCGCATGAGGCGAAACTGGCGCACAGCTATACGGTGCGGCTCAGCGCGCGTTTATCGTTTCAGAAAACTAATTGGAATCTGCAGAGGTGACCACCATTGAATTCTACAGTTAGATTTCTACTCGGTGTTCTACTCGGCTTGGCAATTCTCCCCGCGGCTTTGTATTTGTACGTTGCGACGGGACACGCGCCGGTGGCCACGGCCGATGCGGCCATGCCAATGGAAACATTTTTTGCGAAGATTGGCAGGAAATCCAGGATTAAGGCAGAACAACCCAAGCGGGATCTTTCAACCTTTAGCACCGCTGATCTGACAGCGGGAGCAGATATTTACCAGAAAGACTGCGCGTTTTGTCATGGTCTGCCAAATCAGTCCAAGCCGGACGCCGCGAAGGGAATGTTTCCTCGCGCGCCACAATTGCTCGACAAGGAAGACATGGTGACAGATGATCCGGTTGGCGAATCCTTCTGGAAAGTAAAGAACGGCATTCGCCTTTCCGGAATGCCGGGATTTAAACAATCTCTTTCGGAAACTCAGATGTGGCAGGTGAGCGCGCTGTTGGCTAAGGCCGATCAACTCCCGCCGGAAGTCAGCGCCAAACTTCAACTCAAAAGCGTAAATACTAATATGTCGGTTAAACAGTAAAGACGCCCGCGCTATAGGTCGCGGCATTAGCAGTTAGGTTTCGCAAAAGCGGGATGCTCCCGAGGCGGCGATTTCTTAGTAAATTGTGTCTCGGTTGCCTTGTCGCGCGTTATCCGATGGTAACTAGAGTGGGCAGTCTCGCCGGGGGCGTTGCAGATTGCGACTCGCATTTCTGAAGAACAGGCTCTATTTGTAAAACATAAAAAAACTGAGGAGCCCGAGAAATGTTTTTGCTACAACACGTACGAAGCGGAATTATGCCATCACCGATTAAAGGCAATCTGGTTACCCGCGCTTTCGGCGCAATCGCTGTGCTAGCTCTCGCGCATATATTGGCAGGACCACTGTCGGCTCAGGACCAGGAGAGTAAAAAGATTCTTGGACAACGATTGGTGGATGAAATCGCCGCAAAGCACAAGCCGGACCTGATTTACCTGGGTTTGCATGGCCATACTCCGAAATCCAAAAAGAGTGTAATTTTCGCCTCCACCGACTCCGGAAAGATCGGGAAGAAATCTTCCTGCGCGGACCTGCACGTCGTGGAAAAAGGCATCCCGGTAATGGAAATGAAGGGTAAGTCCACGACCGTGTTGGAGCGACTGCTGGACAGCTCCGGGCGTACGGTGGGACTAATCGTCGTGGGCTTCAATTACACCGATGGCCAGGAGGCCGAAGCGGCCAAGCTGGGTAAACAGGTTGGCGAAGAACTGGCGCAACAAATTCCATCAAAAAATAAACTATTCGAGACCGCCAAATAAGAATATTTCTGACGTATATTATTTCGCAGAGTGTTCGTTTGTAAAAACGAAAATAATCAAACGCGCTTCTTTACTGCCGGCATTCTCGAAAACTTCTCTTGACCTATTACTGTCGCGCCACAAAATATCTCCGCTTCGCAATGCTTTCGGGGGACTGTTTGCACCGCTTACAACGGCGGTGTCATCGAGCGCCACAATCAATCGGCTCTGAGCCGAGGCATCTAAGGTAACGCTATGCTGCGGTTTAAGGCGGATCAGAGTAATCCTGGTTTGATTGGTTTCAAATTGCGGTTGTTCCGGGGCTGAACTATCGGTCTGCGCCGATGGGCAATTCAGGGGCTGTCCGGAAATTACACCACCACAAATGTTGCGGCGCTCTAGTTGCGGCAGGAGAAGTTCAACCGTCACATTACGATAAACAGTGTCGCCGTCGATGGCTGTCGAATGGATGTAGCCTGCCTGCTGCAACCGCAACTGGCCAGCGACTACTTTCTGGTGGGAATCAGGTTTACCAGCAACCCTGACGGTAATCTCAGCGTCGCTCAACATGATTCCGATGGCATCGAAATCATGTTTGTGCAGTAGCACGGAGTCCTGCGGTTGTACCCGGACAGAATAAACATTCACGAAATCGTTATGCAGGACGAGGTGATGATGAGGCTCCAACTTAAGTGGGACGACGCTTTGTTCTTGCGCGGCACCTGCCAGCGAAAAAAATAAAAGTGAAGCGATCAAAACCCATCGGGGACTCATGCGAGATCGATCCCCCAGATTGAAAGCCGGATGAAAATCACGGCAATACTTCGTAGACCATCACGTGCGCGTCTTCGATGCTTGCTTCCTTTGCCTGTGGAACAGGCGGCGTCAGAATTACGTGCTTCGGAATAGCGGCGTAGAAGCGATTGAGTTCCGGAGATAGCAAAGAAGTCTTTGCTAGTACGCCCGTCGCAACTTTCCCTAAACTCTGATAGTGATCCGCGTCAATTTGTTTGAACACTTCCACGAAGCCAGTCGTTCCGGTGTAATAAATGCGGCGCGTGTGCGGTTCCCAGACGACCTCATCCACGCCGCCCTCGGTGTCGATGGCATCGATTACTTTACCGGTGTCCGCATTCATCACCACCAGCTTGCCGGGTTTGTAAATGTGGCTGCGCTTCACGCGGCTGCCGATAAATAAGCGTCGGTTGGGCGCGTCAATTGCGACGGCGTGGGGCTCGGGGCCTCCCGTGATTGGCCATGACGCAGTGACTGCGCGCTTTTGCAGATCAATGACAAGCACCTGGCTGGTGTCACCCATCACCACATAAAGTTTGGAGGAGGAAGGATCGAGGACCAGACCTGCTGGATTCTTGCCATCGACATCGATAGAGCCGACCAGCGTGCCGTTTTTTAGATCGACAATTTCGATGGAACCTTTGGGCCCAGCGTTCGGTGTGGAGTCCGAGCGATCGCCCAGATAAAAGAGATGCGTGGCAGGGTCATAGACACCGTTATCCGGAACTTTCTTGGAGTCCTTATCTTTATCAGATCCGGACAAAGGAACGGTTTTCACCAATTCGTAAGTATCCCCACTGAAGGCTTTGACCGTTGAGTCGCCATCATCCACCCAGATTTGATTTGTTTCCGGCAAATAAATGGTCTTGCGCGGGTCGCCGCCGAAACCGGTGATGGTGTGAATTACTTTTCCGGCGCCAAGATCGATGACCTCGATGGTGCGCTGATTCTCGCCAGGAAGGAAGAGGCGCTGGCCTTTGATATCCACGGCCATGTGGTCAAAGTATCCCTCGACGTTGGGCAGTTCAATGGTCTGCACCAGCTTCATGGGTTGGTTGGTCTGAGCGTGAGCGGGCACAGTTGCGACAATGCAGAAAGCACAAAGGGCGACCAGGTAGCTTTTCATCTTTCACTCCGTAATTTTTTCTTAGACTCGCTGAACTGCGTGTTATGAAACGTTCGCGGTAATTCGCGACGACGTAGTGTATGTCAGCGAGCAAGCGGACGGGCTGAAAACAACATTAATTTTATTTCAGCCGAGTAACGTATGAGCGTCGGGTACCATTTTGTTTCGCTCCTCGCTTCGGAATGCGGAGAAGTTCAGGAAGTTTGAAATGCAGATGAACGCAAATTAACTATGGTTTAACTCATGCGCGACAGCAAGAAGCTAGACTGCCGGGTGTCGCGCCTTCGCCTTTAGATCAGTGGGATTTGTAGCGTTCGACATTCCTCTAATTGCGTAATTTCTACAGACGGCTGCGTCGCGAAATGCATGCCACAGACGAGACTAACATCGGCGCAGATCACCGGATTTTGGGGTGCGTGGTGCGGTTGGACTCTAGACGGCATGGACTCCTTTATATATGCGTTGGTCTTGAGTCCGGCGCTTTCAGAACTGCTACCAAAATCTGGAATAGCCAAGACACCTGAAAATGTCGGCCTTGCCGGATCGATTTTATTCGCCTTATTTCTGGTGGGCTGGGGGCTCTCGTTTATCTGGGGACCTGTCGCCGATCGCTTCGGACGCACACGGGTATTGGCCGCCACCGTTTTGGCGTACGCGGTGTTCACTGGCGCCGCAGCGCTGGCGGCGAATGTGTGGCAATTGGGATTGTTCCGGTTGTTGGCGGGCATCGGCATCGGCGGCGAATGGGCGTTAGCTGGAACTTACGTTGCTGAAGCATGGCCGGAAGACCGCCGGAAAATGGGCGCCGGATATTTGCAGACCGGCTACTACTTTGGATTTTTCATTGCTGCGGCCCTGAACTACACCGTTGGCGCGCGATTCGGTTGGCGCGCGATGTTTCTTTGCGGCCTCTCTCCAGTGATCATCTCTGTCCTTATCACGATGCGTGTCAAAGAGCCGGAACGGTGGAAGAAGAGCGCCGCAGAGCCTCGCCGTCAAGGATCACTTGCTCAAATTTTTTCGGCAGAGTATCGCCGGAAAACTATCGTCAATGCAGCACTGCTTACGGTGGCAATCATTGGTCTGTGGGCTGGAGCGGTTTACGAACCTACATCGATTATTACCCTGGCGAAAAAAGCCGGCATGTCGCTGGCGCAGGCGTCAAAGACCGCGTCAGTGGGAACAGCGATTCTTTCTATCGGAACAATCCTGGGCTGCCTGATGGCGCCCAAGTTAGCGGAACGTTTGGGGAGAAAGAAAACTCTGGCGATCTATTTTGTCGGCATGAGCCTGTTCATCTGGCTGAGTTTCGGCTGGGCATTTTATCTGGACAACGGTTTGAACACATTTATCACCTGTCTATTTTTTCTGGGATTTTTTGGAGGGAATTTTACGTTGTTCAGCTTGTGGCTTCCCGAGCAGTATGAAACATCGGTTCGCGCGACAGCATTCGCATTCGTTACCTCCTTTGGACGATTCATCGGAGCCGGAGTTAATTTCATGATCGGCGCCATGGTGCGTCACGCTGGAACGATCGGGAAGCCTGTCGCGTACACTGCGGTGGCTTTTGGACTGGGGCTTCTGATCATCCCTCTTGCGCAAGAGACGCGTGGGCAAGTTTTGCCGAACTAAGAGTTTTGCGGCTTTGCTCGCAATTCAGGGAATTATGCGAGCGATGAAAGTGATCGAATTTTGAACCCGGAGCAGTGACCCTTCCATGAACGTCGTAGAGGTTTCCGCCCAAAAATCATGGACGACCCGAAGGGAACGCAAAAGTAGAAGGTTGCGGCGGGTCGCCAGGTACTGCAGCGATCGTGTGCTAGACAGCGAGAAAATCATCGCGGCCTTAGAAGAGTTGGTCGAACCGGGCGACCGGATTTGCCTCGAGGGCAACAATCAGAAGCAAGCCGATTTTCTGTCCCGCAAGTTGGCGCAAGTCGATCCAGAGCGAATATATGACCTACATCTCTTAATCTCGGTACTAAGCCGTCCGGAGCACGTGGATTTGTTTGAGCGTGGAATCGCGAACCGCGTGGATTTTTCGTTCTCCGGGCCTCAAGCCTTCCGTCTGGCCGAAATGGTCGCCAAGTCGCGAATCCGGATCGGCGGGATCCACACTTACCTCGAACTTTACGGGCGTTACTTTATTGATCTGACCCCTGACGTTTCGTTTATCGCCGCTGACTGCGCGGATAAAGAGGGGAATCTTTACACCGGTGCGAACACGGAAGAGACACCGGTGATCGTGGAGGCCACTGCCTTCAGGGACGGAGTTGTGGTGGCGCAGGTGAACGAAATTCGCGAGCGCCTGCCGCGAGTCGATATACCCGGTTCATGGATAGACCTGATAGTGGTCGCGGACCGCCCATATGCCATCGAACCTTTATTCACGCGGGATCCTGCGTTGATTACAGATGTTCAGATATTGATGGCTATGTTGGTGATCCGGGGAGTCTATGAGCGCCATGCAGTGCGCCGCCTGAATCATGGCATTGGTTTCGATACCGCTGCCATCGAGTTGTTGCTGCCGACATACGGAGAGTCGCTGGGACTGCGCGGAAAAATCTGCACCAACTGGATTCTCAATCCGCATCCGACGCTAATTCCTGCAATCGAAAGCGGCTGGGTGGAGAGTGTGCATTGCTTTGGAGGCGAAGTCGGTATGGAGCGCTACGTAGCGGCAAGGCCCGATGTTTTTTTCACTGGCGCCGACGGATCACTGCGTTCGAACCGGGCCTTCTGCCAGATGGCGGGTTTGTACGCGACGGACTTATTCATTGGGTCGACGTTGCAAATGGACGGCGAAGCGAATTCGTCTACGGCGACTTTCGGGAGAATAGCCGGCTTTGGCGGGGCTCCCAATATGGGCAGCGATCCCCGAGGGCGCCGGCACGCCACCCCTGCCTGGCTGGAAATGAGTCCTGAGGGTCGTGAACTCGTTCGCGGGCGGAAAATTGTCGTGCAGCTGGTGCAAACTTTCCGCGAAGGAATGCAGCCTTCGTTTGTGCAAACGCTGGATGCCATCGCCGTGGGCCGCGACGCCGGATTAGGCGTCCCGCCAATCATGATTTATGGCGACGACGTCACACATGTGGTGACCGAAGAAGGCATTGCGTACTTATATCGAGTTGATAGTTTGCGAGAGCGACGCGCAGCGCTCTCCGCGATAGCAGGAGTGACGGCTTTGGGCGCGGAAAGTTCGCTTGAGGCCACTGACGATTTGAGGAAACGAGGAATCGTAGCGTTGCCTGAGGATCTGGGAATCCGCCGGTCGGATGCTCGCCGGTCACTGCTCGCTGCGCACAGCGTGAAGGAACTCGTGGAATGGTCGGGCGGTGTATACAATCCGCCGATGAAATTTCGGAGTTGGTGATGAGCGTTTGTGCGCAGGTCGACATTTCGCCTTCCGCCACTTCGCTGGCCGGAAATTGCGAACGCAGCTCATCGGCGGAGTTTCTCGCTGACGCCGCGGTATGGTCCTTGATGGACGAGGCCAGTCTTACGCCGAAGCCGGCCCTGGTGGATGCGCGCGGTTGTGGCGCTCACTGCGACATGAGTCTCGAAATGCTCCATCGTTCGGCACGTTCTCTGTGGGGAACGTTCGCGGGCATTGCCGGCGAATCATGGCAGGCTACCGAAAGTACTTATCTGCGGAAGAGGTTGTCGCGGTTGGGTCGCGAAGGCGAACGAAACATGTTGCGTACGACACGCGGCGTGAATACTCACCGCGGCGCAATATGGACGCTGGGATTGTTATGCGCGGGCGCTGCCATGTTGCCGGAAAAGCGAAACTCTGCTGGAAATATATGTGAGCGAGCTTCACGAATCGCGCGTCTCCCCGATTCCTACACATCTCCGGAAAAATCTCACGGACAGGAAGCTTATCAACGGTTTGGAGTGCGCGGCGCGCGTGGAGAAGCGGAGCAGGGCTTCCCTCATATTGTCGAAATCGGTTTGCCTATGCTGAGGAACTCGAGATCACAAGGGCTCACGGAAGAATTCGCGAGAATCAACGCCCTCGTCGCGATCATGGCCGACCTGGATGACACCTGCCTGCTGCATCGTGGCGGACTTACGGCGTTGGCCTTGGCCAAGGCCGACGCAAAGATAATCTTGCAACTTGGAGGAACCTCGACGGCCGATGGTTTTCGCGCGTTATACGATCTGGATCACAAGTTGCTGCGTTTGAACGCATCTCCAGGCGGCAGTGCAGATTTGTTGGCAGGAGTGCTTTTCCTCGATTTTATTGAGCGCAGTTTCGATTTAAAGAGAGTACAAATTGGAAACGTTGCATTTTGAATTTCGCGCCGGGCGTCAGTTTATCCAGCGCAGAGTACAAGTCGGAGTGGTGGCCTCGGGAAATCTCGAGGTGCTGCTTGAACCGGAATTTTCTCCGGTGTCGAGAGTTCGTGTGCGTACCAGCGTGGATGGCTACCGAGATGAGTGGATGGCGATTCTGCGGACCTTTTTTGGACGCCACGATGTCGCCGCAGCAATCGAAATTAATGATGGAGGGGCTTCACCACCTATCGTGTTGCTTCGCCTGGAACAAGCGCTGGAAGAATCGCGAAAATGAAAACGGATAGCTTTGCGGAGAAGACGGCGCGAGATCGCGCGCGTTCTCTGCTGGATGCCGGCACTTTTCGCGAATTGCTCGACCCCTTTGCGCGACTTGAATCCCCGCACTTGCCGGTGCAAGAAATAGTTCCGCAAAGCGACGATGGAGTAGTCATTGCACGAGGAAAGCTCAGCGATAAAAATGCTCTCGTCCTTTCGCTGGAAGGCGGCTTCCAGGGTGGCTCAGTCGGCGAAGTGAACGGCGCGAAGATTGCCGGCGCACTGGAATTAGCACTGAGGGATGCCCGTGAGGGCAAGCGGATTTTCCCCGTGCTGATTCTCGATACTGGCGGCATTCGCTTGCAAGAGGCCAACCTCGGATTGTTGGCGATAAGCGAAATTCACTCTGCCATGGTGGCCTTGCGTGAATTTGTTCCGGTGATCGGGGTGATCGCTGGGCGTGTTGGTTGTTTTGGTGGAATGGCAATCGCGGCCGCACTCTCCACTTTCCTCATCGGAAGCGAGGTAGGGAGGCTCGGACTTAATGGGCCTGAAGTGATCGAGCAGGAGGCCGGGACGAACGAGTTTGACGCACACGATCGAGTGCTGATCTGGCAGACATTGGGCTGTCGTCGAAGACTCGCGATGGGTCAAATTGATTTGTTGGTGGACGATTCGGTTGACGCCATAAAAGAATGCATAGCCACGCAGATAAATCTTGGAGTGACAAAAAAACAGCGCGGAACGGTCGCAAGGACGCGCGCGATCGCGGCGCAAACCCAAAAAATCCAAGATCATGCGACGGCGGATTTGGAACCTGGCGACGCAAAGACGTCTTCTTCTGGACGCGGGCGGCGATGGTACAACGCGCTGATGGAGAATGCGGATGAACATGCGGAGGGCAAATCACTTCTCGTTGGCGACGCACAATGGGGCACGGAGACGATCCGTGCGATCAGTGTGGTCCCAAACCCGCTGGCCCGATTTCCGCGCGCACGACAGGGACAAATGGGAGTGGAGGAAGGGTGGGGAATTGCTCGGGCTGTTTGGGACGCAATTGACAGCGATAACGCGGCTGGAAAAACCGAGCGCGCGATCGTGGCCATCGTTGATGTCCCGGGGCAGGCTTTTGGATTGCATGAAGAACAACTGGGAATCCATCTCTCGTTGGCTGCTGCTGCGGATGCGCACATCGCAGCCAGGGAATCTGGTCATCCTGTCGTCGCTCTAATCGTCGGGAAAGCAATTTCAGGAGCTTTTCTAGCGCATGGACTGCAAGCCAGCGAAATTCTTGCGCTGGACGACAATGGCGTGGAGGTACATGTGATGTCGGAAGCATCGGTGTCACGAGTAACGCGCCGCAGCCTAGGGGAAGTCGTAGCACTGGCGCGGATCGCTCCTTCGACGGCGCGGGATGTGCACTCGTTTGCGGCCCTTGGAGGCGTGAGTTGTCTCTTGAAGGTAAATGATGCTGACGAACCAAGTGCGCAATCCGTTGAAGAAGTGCGCAGTGAAATATTGCAAGCGATTCGAAGAGCTCGCGCCGATGCGAAGAGTCCGCGGGCGCGTCTGGAATCGCCTGCAGGACGCGCATCACGAACCATATCACTCGAAGTGCGGAGAATCTTGGAATCGCAATGGTCGATGGAATTGTGAGACCGCACGACCTTCTCTGGATCGCGGATGATGCGGAACTATACCGGGAGCTTCAGCCAGCCTGGGCGCGTGACGCTCTGAGACGAATGCCAGTTGTTGTAGTGCGGCGCGCGGAGGCACCGCCAGGGTTTGTTGCTGTCGGCATCAGGGGCGCGAGACGAGAACTGCGTTTTGCAGCGCTGGTAAAATTGAGGGATGTCAGAAATCTTCGAAGCCCTGAATCATTAGCATCAGAACGCAGTTGGTGTGAGAACTTTGCGGTAATTCCCGAACGCCTGCGCGCGGCTTTAGCATTGTTTGACGAGCTCAGCAAAAGAGAAAAATTCGTGTGGGGACCGGTGGGCAGTGTTGGATACCAGCTTGCGACGGGCTTGCGGGTGACAACCATTGAAAGTGACGTTGATGTTGTAATTCGCTGCGAAGTCCCGCCTAATCGGCTGTTACTTTCTGCAGTCAGCGATACGGCGAGAAAAAGTACGGCGCGGCTCGACGTGATTCTTGAGGGGCCGCCGGGTGCAGTCGCACTGGAAGAACTTCACTCGCACGATGTGTTGTTGAAAACGAGCCGAGGACCGCGCATGGCGGCTTTTACTTGGTAAAAACTTAAAAAACTTCAGCGAATTACGGCCATGTTAATCCGCTTGGGCACTTCTCCCGCGGGAATGATGGCCAAGAGTTGGCGCTTTTCGGTGTCTACGGCGGACACTGAGCGATCTCCTGAGTTTGAAACGTAGAGTGTTTTTCCGTCGGGTGTAAAGGTGATCCACTCGGGAACAGAGCCGCTAGGTTTCTGACCCTGCGGGTAAACACGTGGCAGTTCTACATACCCGAGGAGGTTGAGAGAAGGCAGCTCGTACTGAAAAAGCGCGTTGGCCGTGGTGCTGGCTATCCATAGCGACTTGTTGTCCGGAGCCACACCGATGCCGTGGGAAGGCGTGCCCGTTCTGCCTTCAGCAATGCCGTAACCGCCCGGATGATCGGGCAACTTAATTCGTTGAACTTCGAAGTGTTTCGCGAAGTCGACGACCGCGAACCCATTGAAGCCAGATAGCTGCGCAAAAATCCGTTTAGTCGAACCGTCTGGATTCGTCTCAAAGGCCATCGGGCGCACTCCGCTGCCCAGATTCAGGTCCCAGACGGCTTGTTCCGTTTCCAGATCCACTACCGTTAAGTTCTTTGTGTCGATGGAACCCGCAACCGCGTATTTGCCGTCGGGAGTCACATACACGTTGTGCACCGGGCCAGCCACAGGGATGTTCTTGATTTTCTTCAGCGATGCCGCGTCGATGACTTCAAGCCATCCAGAATTCTCGCGAATTCCCACAAGCACCCGTTTGCCATCTTTGGTGATGGTCAGATTATTCGGGTGGCCGCTGAGCGGCACTTTTTCCACGATACGTCCGGTGCTGCCTTCTACCACATCGAGGACACTTTCCGATTCGTTACTAATGTAAACGCGGGACCCGTCGGGGCTGAAGACCACGCCGTGCGGAAGCTCGATGCCATCAATAGTTTGAACCGTCTTGTTGGTCGCGGGATCGATAACATCAACGGTATTGCCTGCGCTATTCGTTACGTATAGGCGTACTTTGGGCGCTATAACGGTTGGGCTGAGACTCTTCACCCATTCCGCAATTTTTAGAAAGTCTGGATCGTTCTGCGAGGCAAATTGCCGGCCTCCGGAGTGAAATGCTTCTCCTCCGGATTCGGGTGCGAGCGGATGCATCAGCAATCTGCTTGACGTGGGCTCGCCTGGCGTAACCAATTGCAGAACATTCTGAAAGTTGAGCCGCGATTGTTCTTCTGTCCAGATCGTACTGCCGGTTGATAATTTTCCGAGGTGAAAAGGTCGGTTGCCTTCTGAGTGGCAACCGTAACACCGGGCGTGTCCGGGGCGTTCTTTCAAAAAAATAGGCTCGACGTTGGCTCTAAAAGACTCGAAGCTCGCTGGGTCGCCTCCGTTTTTACTATCGTGCGGCTGCGTCGTTACGGAGCTGGCTGTAGTTCCCACCCATGCAGCGATCATTTGCCATTCTTGATCATTTTGCGAGGCCCAGAACTTGCCGCCGGTGTGAGTGGGATCTCCGCCAGCTTCCGGCGCCAACGGATGCAAAAGCAGGCGGCTCTTCATGGGCTCATTGGGCGTAACCAACCGGGACACTACCTCGAAGTTTTGGCGCGACTGCTCCTCGCTCCATGTTGTTTCCCCTGCTGTCAGTGGTTGCAATCGCAGACGCGTGTTCATTACGGAGTGACAGTCATAGCAGCGCACGTTACCTTGACGCATTTTCAGGAAGATGGGCTCGATCTGCGCGCGGTAGGCTTTAAAGTTCAGAGATGAGGTTTGCGCTGGCGCTGATGGCTTTTCGTTAGCGCTTATAAACCTTGGTGTATAAGCGGCAAGTACAGCGGTGCAGGCGGCAATACACGTCAACAGGGTGTTAAATCTCTGACGATTATGTATTTGCATAGTTCAACCAATCCGCGCGGTGCGCACGACTGCAGTGAGTTTCATGTCGCTAGGGGCATTCTCAGACAAATTGCGGCGCAATCGTACTGCGATTAGTGATAAATCTTAAATTAAGTTTCAGTTATCTTGAGCGACAAGAACCGCCCGGTCTACACTGACGGCGGCACTCACGAACATAGATGGCTGTTGAGACTAATTGGGAAAAAAGATCAAAGCTTTTGTTGCCACCGGAAACCGTGGAGCTCCCATAGTTGGTTGACACAGACTGTATGGCCCCGCTCTTGAATTTGAGGAAGCCTCATCCGATTTCTGATGCTAAACATAAATTAATATGGGTTTTAAGTGCAAGGATAGCGCCGTGAAGTATGCTCTCCGAGAAATTCGCTTGACGTGTTCCGTCAGTCGCTTTGTGACGTTTATCGAATTGATCAGCTTTTTGCAGGTGTAAAGTTCCGGAGGTCGTCATCCACACAGGTCGGCATTTTCTTCAAATACCTGGCCCCAGCAACGTGCCGGATCGCGTCCTGCGCGCCATCGATCGCCCGGTGATGGATCACCGCGGAGCGGAATTTGCTTCCATCGTAAAAGAATCGTTGGAGGGCATCCGGAAAATTGTGCAAACCCGCGGC
>DATMOS010000171.1:0-39492 GCA_035568155.1 Verrucomicrobiia bacterium
TCGCCGGAACTCCGAAGTTGGTCGCGATGGCGCTCGGCGGCAATTTCATAAGCCCGCCGCACCACCCAGGGATCTTCGGACGGGCGATTCTTGCGCAGCTTGGCGAGCAATTCCTCAAGCCGCGCATCGAGCTGCCGCTCGGTGCGGTCGCGGTGGAAGTGCAGCGGCAGATTGTTCGGCGCCGACGGCATAACCTATTGGATAACCTCTGGAGCGTTCCGTTACAATATCGTTCTTTTAGGCTATTGTAGCGCAAGACGGCCCGACTGGCGTGCAGTGTTAGGTGCTATAAATCCGGCAGTTTATCCTCAAGTTCGCTGGCCAATTTACTGACGTCGGTGGCATCCGCGAAGTCTTTGAGTTCGTGAGCCGTCGATCCACCCTCGATGCCCAAGCGCTGACAAATCTTGTGCTGCATTTGCAACATGGCGGTCAGTTCTTGCTCGGCCAACATTCCTACTTGCAGATCCAGATGGGACCGCCGGTCTGCCTGACGGGTCATGCGGTTCTGGCTGATAAGGACAAAGATGGTCAGCAGCACGCTTTCTGAAGAGATCACCAACGCCAAAATCCCAAAAGGAAAAGGGTCGAACGGTTTCACACCCGGGATTACCTTCAGGTTGATGGCGCTCCAGGTCAGGACCAGTAAGACCTGCAGCATTAGGAACGGAACGCTGCCAATAAATTTGGCGGCCGCGTCGCTCACCCGTTCCGCAATGGTGCGCCGGTGCAGCGCCTCATGCTCAAGTCTGACGATGGCGTCAATGTTTAACTGCGTGGGATGCGCAGCTTCGCTGCTGGTTGTGCTCTTAATTGTCATGGAAACCTCGGGCGACACCGGCGGGTACGAGTTTACCGAAAAGGATTGGGCAAATGAAAAGCGCATTCGAGAATGCCGTCCGGAAATTTTTCCGATAATACCGCGGCACTTCCTCTGTTATTCTTTGCCCACGAAATTCAAGAAATTAAAGGAGGGCTGATGACGCACCGGCATGGAACCGATGAGAATCGCCAACCCGTCGAAACGGACGCAGACTCACTGGGTCGTCGCGAATTTCTGCGAACTTCTTCACTGGCCGCTGTGGCCGGCGCTGCGACATTCGCCTGGCCGCATCGCTCCAAGGCGGCCGCCGCTGACCTCGACGCTATCAACGCCGAAATCGCCAAGCGGCACGACGAAAGCGTCAAGCGCCTGCAGACCTGGATTCGCCAACCGTCCATCGCCGCGGAAAATCGCGGCATGAACGAAGGTTGCGAACTGACCATGAACATGCTTCGCGAAGCCGGCTTCAGCCAGGTAACCAAAGTCTCTACGGATGGCCAACCCGGAATTTTTGCGACACTCGACGCAGGTGCGCCGCGAACTGTCGGCCTATATTTCATGTACGACGTCAAGCAGGCAGACCCGGCGGAATGGTCTTCGCCGCCCTTCGATGCCGCTTTGGTGGACAAACCCGGCCTCGGCAAAATCATTGTTGGTCGCGGAGCAGTAAATCAGAAAGGCCCGGAAGCTACATTCCTCGCCGCGTTGCATGCGATTCGCGGCGCCGGCAAAAAACTCCCGGTAAATTTCGTTTTTGTCGCGGAAGGCGAAGAAGAAATCGGCTCGCCGCATTTTCCCCAAATTGTTCGGCGTCCCGAGGTAGAAGCCGCGTTGCGCAAGTGCACCGGCGTCTTCATGCCTTTCGCGGCGCAGGGACTCGGTGGCGATGTCACCATGTACCTTGGCGCAAAAGGCGTGGTTGAACTGGAATTGACTTCCAGCGGCGAGAAATGGGGACGCGGCCCGCGGAAAGACATCCACTCCAGCAATAAAGCCAGGGTGGACAGTCCGGCGTGGCATCTCGTTGAGGCTTTGGCCACCCTCGTATCTCCTGACGGCAACGACCCGGTGATCGAGGGCTACGCCGCCAAGGCTCACCCGCTTTCCGCTGCGGACAAACAAATGATCGCGGAGGCGGCAAAGCGCTTAAACGAGGCGGAAGCCAAAAAGCTTCTTGGCGTCGAGCGTTGGGTTCACGATGTCGATTGGCAACAAGCGCTGGAGTTGCTCACGTCTCGCCCGACTGTAAATATCGAAGGGCTGGTAGGCGGTTACACCGGCCCGGGCGGCAAAACCATCTTGCCGGGCAAAGCCGTCGCCAAGATGGATCTCCGACTGGTCCCAGACATGACTGCTGCCGAGGCGCTAGCTTCTTTGAAAGCTCACTTGGCCAAACACGGCTTCGCAGATATCGACGTGCACATGAGCGGAGGTTACGATCCCACTACCACCGCCGCCGATGCTCAGATTATTCGAGCTTCGGCCGCCGTATACCACAAAAATGGAATCGATCCGGTGCTGCTGCCTAGACTAGCGGGTTCCTGGCCAGGCTACGTGTTTACCGGCGATCCCCTGCGCCTGCCCGCCGGACACTTTGGGCTTGGGCACGGTAACGGCGCTCACGCGCCCGACGAATATTACCTGATCGAATCGACCAATCCAAAAGTACAAGGCATGGATGGAGCCGCGCGATCGCACGTCGAGTTCCTGTATGAATTGGCGTCCATCGCTTAGCCCTTACATCAAATAAAAAAAGGGCATTCGTGAGAATGCCCTTTTGAAATTTCCTAACCGATACAGCCAGTGCTTTTTTGCGGCTACGAAGTCTGCTGCGGTTGATCCGCGCGCTTCTGCTTGATTTCTTTTACCTTCTCCACCAGGTCGTCAGCTTGTTTCTGATAGCTGGCGCGCTCTTCAGCACTTTCCACCATGTCGGCCTTGCGGCGATAAAGCAAATTCAAATAGGCCATGGCATCGTCGTAATCCGGCCGCAGCTGAATAGCCTTCTGCAGGGACGCGATTCCTTCGTCTACCAGTTGCCCGTACTTATCCACGAACTGGGTACGCACAGCAGCCGGCAGCGGATCACCCTCTTTGATCTGCTTATTAATATGGTCTTTGTTGTAGTCCGTGCGCATCTCCGCGTTGCCCCGAAATGCCAGCGTCCAATCGATTACGCCGATCCAGTAATAGGGCTCCGGGTCGCTGGGCTTCAGATCGATGTGCTTCTGATGGTAAGTCTTGGACTCCTGAAACTTTTGCGGATTAAAAGGCTGGCCGCTCATCTGAAACAAAATGGAGCCAATGCCGTCAATAGCGCTCAAATTGTTCGTATCTTTTTCCAGCACGCCTTTGAATTCGTTGATAGCTGCATTGCCGCGCTGGACGTTCTCTTCAGACGGCGCGCCGGGAATGTATTGGCTGGCATACGCCGTGGCCAGATACAACCGGGCGTTGAGCAGCGATGGATCGAGGTCCTTCGCTTGTTTGAAATCCTCGACGGCGGCATCGTACTGGCCGTTCTTAAAGTTGGCCACGCCTTTGTTGAGCAGGTCGCGAGCCTTGAGTTTGTTGCACCCTGAACCCGCCGCCACCACTACCGCCAGCATCGCTAGCGAAAAACCGCGGCGAGCGATTCGAACCGATGAAGCATAAGTCATCGAATCATCCATCCCTGTAAGGCGCGAGCCTAAAGAGGTCCACGCTAGGATTCACGTCCGCCCTGCGAGGGGCATTTTCTGCTTGGTAATTTACTGACCCGCTTCCAGCTTGGCGGTAATCAAACCCACTTTGTCGATGCCGGAACTGCGCATGATGTCGATTGCCCGCGCAACGTCCATGAACAGTACATCGTTATCGCCTTTGACGAAAGCTACTTTCTCGGCGCGATCTTTAAAGATCTGCTCCATCCGGGGACCGAGTCCCTCCCAGGTAGTATCCTCGCTATTAATTTTCAGCTTGCTGTCCTTCGCAACCTGCACCACCACAGTCTTATCATTCAAGTCCTGGCTTTGGTCTTTGTTCGGATTGGGTTGCGGTACGAGCGCGTCCAGCCCCTTCGGCGTCAACGGCGTGATCACCATGAAAATGATCAACAACACCAGCAAAATATCGATCAGCGGAACGACGTTCATTTCCGCCATCGCACCACCCTTATTTTCACCAACGCTCATGCCCATTGCAGATCTCCTCTTTGTTACCGAAGACGCCCCTGAACTTTCATCAAAGGTTCAGGAGCGCCAATACTTGCTATTAAACTGACGGCTTCCCGTTATTCGGAGGTGGCGGCGGAGTTTCACGGTTTTGCCTTCGCTCCGTGAGCAACCCAAGTTGATCCACGCCCGCGGATCGAATTTCGTCGACGACTCCGACCACGTCTCCGTATTTAGCACGGGCGTCACTGCGCACGTAAACGGTCTTGTCGAGCCGGTTGGCGAGGCGGTCCTTTACCTGGCCGGTGATGTCTTCCTTGTTGATGGCCGTATTTCCCAGGTAAATTTTGCCGTCGCGAGTTACCGCCACGATGACCGCGTCATCCTTGTCAGCATCCTGCATATCCCGCGGGGTGTTGGCGGTGACCATATCCACGGACACGCCCTTGGTTAACATAGGCGTGACCACCATGAAGATGATCAGCAACACCAACATGATGTCCGCCATGGGAATTACGTTTGGCGAGGACATCTGCGCCCCGACTGTGGGTTTATACGCCATGGCCGGTTACTTTCGGGCGCCGCGGCGCAGAATGAAGTAGTTAATCAACTCCATGGAGGAGTTGTCCATCTCTACGTCGAAGGCCTCGACCTTATTGGTGAAGTAGTTGTAGGCCCACACTGCAGGCACGGCAACCAGCAAACCGAATGCAGTGGTGACCAAGGCTTCCGCGATACCGCCGGCTACCGCCGACAGACCAGTCGCCTTGCTGCTCTCGATACCTTTAAACGCGTTCAAAATTCCGACCACCGTGCCGAACAGTCCCACGAATGGAGCCGTGGACCCGATCGTCGCGAGAGCGGAGAGGCCGCGCTTCATTTCCGCGTGCACGATGGCAATGGAGCGCTCCAGCCCGCGCTTGGCGGCTTCGATCACGTCAGCGTCGGATACTTGCTGCGAAGCGGACTGAAACTCGGAGAGTCCAGTGGCCACAACCTTGGCGATATGGCTCTTCTTGTTTCGTTCCGCGATGGCGATCGCTTCATCCAGTTTGCCTTCCTTCAACGCCCCGGCAACCTGCTGAACGAACACACGCGACTGCTTGCGCGCCGCGCTATACATCAAGGCGCGGTCGATCATCACACCAAAAGAATAAACGGAAAGAACAAACAAAATCCCGACGACAACCCTGGGTAGGGTGCTCATCGTGGACCACATGCTCTGCAAGCTCCACGTGCTAGTGGTGGCGGATTGCAGGAATATGGCCGCATGTACGTACAGAGTGGCTACCATTCGTATGCTCCTTAAGAGTGTTTGCTAAAACCTTTCTACTCGGCTCGAAACGCCTGCCCCATGACCGGCGCCACGCACCGTCAACACCAAACCGCCCAAACCTGTTACTGGTTGAGAGAGAAAATTACGTCAATGGTGGTATCCACTTCGACGGGCTCACCATTCAAAGTGGTTGCTTGATAACGCCATTGCCTTACGGCATCCAGCGCCGCCTGCACCAGAAGCGGGTGACCAGAAATCACTTCAAGCTGCTCGACCGTGCCATTCTTGGCGATAATGGCATGCAGTCGTACCGTCCCGGAAATGCGCGTCTGGCGGGCCAGCGGCGGATACAGTGGCTGCACCTTGTTCGTCAACTTGGCTGCCTGCACTTGGCCGCCTTGGCGTATGCGCGTCTGAGTCGGTTTCGGTGGGGGAGGTGCTGCGCCTACGCCGCCAATGACGCCGCCGATAACGCCGCCCATCTGGCCGCCAGCGACACCGCCAACTACTCCACCCTGCATACCGGACATGTCTGGAGCGTCTTCCTTAATAATCTTGATGTCCTTCGGTATGACCTTCGGAGTGACCAGCTTGCCGGCATCCATCAGGTGGACTTGCGGCTTAACGTGAACGACTTGCGCGATCGGCGGCGGCGGGGGAGGTGGTGGAGGGGGTGGTGCGACCAGCAAGGTTGCCATCATGGTCTTCGGCAACGCCTCGGTATAAATTAGCGGTATCAAGATTAACACCGCCAGAAAAGCCACCTGGAAAATCATGGACAGAACGACGGTCCAGGGCTTGTTCGTTTTCTTTGGATTTGGACTCGAGACCACCATCTCGTCAAACATGGTTACTACCTCCTCCCGGCAGGCGCGAGACGCCCTGAGGCGCCCGAACTTGTCCGGGTTTTACTACCGGCTGCAGATCCGGTACTTGTCGCAAGACCTTGACCTCGCCAGCGATTCCACGCGACCACCATCGGTGCGGCGATGCCAAAACTGGAGTACGTTCCTACCACAATCCCGACCACTAAGGCAAAGGAGAAAGCGCGTAATACCTGCCCGCCCATCAGAAACAAAACCAATACGGTAAGAAATGTCAGCCCGCTGGTCAAAAGCGTTCGAGAAAGGGTCTGGTTGATGGATTTGTTCACCACGTCCGCAAACGATTCACGTCGCAGCAAGCGGTTGTTCTCGCGGATGCGATCGAAAATCACGATGGTGTCATTCATCGAATATCCAACTAGAGTTAGCATGGCCGCAATTACCGTCAGCGAAATTTCAAAATGCAGCAGTGACAAAAATCCGATCGTGATTAAGACGTCGTGAAAAACCGCGAGGACGGCCGCAGCCCCATAAACCCATTCGAAGCGGAAAGCAATATATACCAGCATGCCTGCCAAAGCATAGAGGGTAACCAGAATTGCCTGGCGTCTCAGTTCCCCGCCTACCTTGGGCCCTACAATCTCCACGTTGCGGATGGCAAACGCGCCCAAAACGAAATTGTCTTTTACCGCGCTAACCACCGCCGGTGTTACGCCGGATATCTTGGACAGGTCGTCAAAGCTTGTCAGCACGCCGTTCTTATCGCGATCCCGGTAATCGAGAATCTTCTTGGCCAATTGAGAATAACGGTCACCCGCGTTGGTCGAGAGCAGCAGTGGATCGCGTTGTGTCAAGAATGCGGTGAGGGACGCGGGAGTCGCGGCATTGAAATCCGCTTTGCCCGCGTTCGAACTTCCATAGATAGCGTTCAACGCGTTGATGATTTGCGTCTTGCTGATGTCCAGAGCCTGATCGCTTTGGCCTTTTTGTTCCAGACTAATCACCACTTCGTTGGCATTGGGATTGGCGATGTCGCTGATGCCCTGAATCTCGCTGTTGCCCAGTCCCTGTGCGGCAAGTCCGGAGCGCAGACGGTCGATATTCGGCGGCTGCGCGAACCGCACATCCACGTTTGTCCCGCCTTTAAAGTCCAGTCCGTAGCGAATCCCGCCTTGAGAAACAATCGAAACAATACCGGTCAGCAGCAGCAACCCGCTGAGCGCATAGAAGTACTTCGCTTTGCCCATCCAGTCGATGTTGGGCTGTTTGAAGAGCTCGATCATGCCCGTTTTGGCTTCCCTTCTTTAGACTCCAAAGGGTTCCCGTTTGTTCCCGGTGCGGTAGGGCCACAAAACGCTGAACGGAGTCTTTACTATAACCGTCGTGTTTTGTATCCAGCGAACCGTGTATTAACGGGTCCTAGTACAGCCTAAAGCCTGCTTAAATACTGAGTTGTGCTTGCCGGTCCATCTTTGACAAGTGGTAATGAAAGATCGTTTTCGACACGTAGATCGCGGTAAAGACGTTGGCAATCAAGCCGATGGTCAGGGTGATCGCAAAGCCTCGAATGGGGCCTGTGCCAAACAGGAACAGGAAGAAGGCGGAAACCACCGTGGTGACGTGCGTGTCAATGATGGTCAGGAAGGCTTTCGCAAAGCCGGACTCCACCGCCGAGGCTGCTGCCTTGCCGTTGCGCAACTCTTCGCGGATCCGTTCGAAGACCAGAACGTTCGAATCCACGCCCATGCCTATGGTCAAAATCACGCCTGCGATGCCCGGCAAGGTTAGAACTGCGCCAGCCAGCGCCAGCACCGCGAGCAAAATGATCAGGTTCAAGATAAGAGCCAGAACCGCGTTTGCGCCGGACAAGCGGTAATAGAAGAGCATGAAAATCATGACCACCAAGAGGCTGAGGACCGAAGCTTGCACACCGTGCCTGATGGAATCGGCGCCGAGGGATGGGCCGACAGTACGTTCTTCGAGATATTTAATCGATGCTGGCAAAGCGCCGGCGCGCAGGACCAGCGCGAGGTCGTGGGCGGATTCCTGGCTGAAATTTCCCTCAATCATTCCGGAATCATCGATGCGCCCATTAATCACTGGCGCGGAGTAAACGCGATGTTCCAGCACGATGGCCATTTGGCGGCCTTTATTTGCCTCGGTAAATGGTCCAAATCGTTTCGCGGCATCGCCAGACAACGTAAAGTTCACTTCAAATTGGCCCGGGTTATTGGTGTTGCGATTTTCCGTGGCGCTGCGCAGATCGCGTCCGGTCACCACTGGCGCACGGCTCAACAAATACCAGCTTTCTCCAGTTTCGGGAGTGCCCGAGGCGGTCCGTCGTTCAGAATTGCCGGGTACGAGTTCCGTGTTGGGAGGTAGAACCCCGCCATGCTTGGCCAGCGCGTCGGATTCGGAGGTGAACGACGACGGATCCTCAACCAACTTCAATTCCAGTTGACCGCCAGCCTGAATCACGGCTTTGGCTCGCGTGGGATCGCCTTCACCAGGGAGTTGTACCAGAATCTCGTTGTCCTTGCGGCCATGCAGCTGGATGGTCGGCTCCGTCAAGCCCAGCGCGTTGATACGCCGCTCGATAGTCTCGAGCGACTGCTGCATGGTTTGATCCTGGATCTGTGCAATTGCCGCAGCGCGTAATGTCAGCAGATAGCCAGACGGATCGCCGGGAGCAGCAGACATGTCCCACACGTTGCTGTATTGCGCGGTGACGATGTCGCGAAATGTGGAAAGCTGCGCGGGATCGATGTTGCGCACCAGAATGTGGGTGTCGTCCACGCGGCGGATTTCGTCGTAGTGAATATCCTTGGCGCGCAGTTGTCCGATGAGCCGGTCAACGGTCTGATCCGTTTCCTGAGCAATGGCTTCCTGCACCTGCACTTGAAGAATCAAGTGCGTGCCGCCCTGGAGGTCCAGGCCCAGCTTGATCTGGTGGCTGAAATTATCTTTTATGTCTTGTACCGAGGTAGGAAATTTCGGCGTGCCAATAAGCACGTAAATGCAAACGAGGATGACAGCAACGATGAACAGCGCTTTCCACTTCAGATTGGGATTCATGGTTAAAAGATCAGGAGCTTGGCCGGGTGGCGGCGAAAATTAGTTTGCATCCGTTATTTTGCATCTTCCGGCGTCTCCACCTGCGCAATGGCAGACCTGGCGACGCGAATTTTAACTTGAGGGTCCGTAGCGATTTTCAGAATCACGGAGTCGCCGTCAAGGCCGTTAATAGTGCCATAAATGCCGCCACTGGTAATAACCCGGTCACCGGCTTTGATGGCTGCAAGCATTTCCTGCACCTTCTTGCGTTGCCGCTGCTGGGGCATGATGACCATGAAATACATGATCGCGAACATCAATCCCAGAGGGATCAGGAAGCTGGAGAAGCCCGAAGACGGGGCGCCTGCCTGGAAAAACGTAGCCAAAATCATGATGATCTGTGCAACCGATCCCTTCTTTTACTCTTCCCAGCAAACCTTGGTTTAGCCCGGAAAGCGGCACCCAGCATACCTTAAAAAAACACAGAAAAACTGTTCTGGGGCAAGTTCCCCGCGTTAATTCCCGCCATTATCTTGGATATTAGCGGCCGCGATGCGACTGCCCGCGGTCATCTTCGGCGCCGGAATTAAGCGCTCCCATGAAGCGCCTCGGTTCACCACTCAGGCCGGACCGGCTACATAGCAAGCCAGCATCTCTGCTGAGAATTTTGCGAGGTTCCCGAACTCGATAGCCTCTCGAATTTGCCGCATGATGTCAAGGTAAAAGTGGATATTGTGGTGGGTAGCCAGGATCGACGCGGTGATTTCTCCGGCGGCAAAAAGGTGGCGCAGATACGCGCGAGTGTAGCGTTTACAAACGCTACAGCTGCATTGCCCATCGATCGGGCGGGTGTCCGCGGCGTAGCGCGCATTTTTGATCAGCACGCGGCCTTCACTGGTATACAAACAGGCGTGGCGCGCCGCCCGCGTTGGTAGCACGCAGTCCATCATGTCGATACCCAGCGCCACGTAATCAGCGAGTTGCTCGGGCTTGCCCACGCCCATCAAATATCGCGGCCGATTGGCGGGCAGCAATGCCGTCACCTCGTTGGTCATTTCGCATGTCATCATGTGGGGCTCGCCGACCGCCAGCCCGCCGACTGCGTACCCGGGAAAATCCAGTTCCAGCAACTGCCGGGCGCTCTCTCGCCTTATATCTGCGAATGTTGCTCCCTGGACGATTCCGAATTGCCACTGCTTTACGCCTGGGTACAAGGGTTCATTTGCCAAGAAATGCTGGCGCGCTTGTTTCGCCCACCGCGTTGTTCGAACCAATGCGGCTTCCGCCTTTTCTCGCGGCGCGGGTGTCTCGATGCATTCATCGAGCACCATGGCGATGTCGGACCCCAATGCCAGCTGAACCTCGACAGCTTTTTCTGGAGTAAGTAAATGTTCGGAACCATCCAGGTGCGATCGAAACGTAACTCCTCCATCGGTGATTTTTCGCAGCGCGGAAAGACTGAATACCTGGTATCCGCCGGAGTCCGTCAGAAGCGCTCTTTGCCAGGACATAAACTGATGCAGGCCGCCGAGCTTTCGAATCAATTCGTGTCCAGGCCGCAAATATAGATGATAGGTGTTGGCAAGGATGATGGTCGCGCCCAATTCTTCCAACGCTTCATGGGTCAGGGCCTTAATTGTTGCGGCGGTACCCACCGGCATGAATGCCGGGGTTTCAATTTGTCCGTGCGGAGTGGTGAGGCGGCCGCGGCGCGCGCCGGTCGCATCGGTCTTTTTTACTTCAAACGAAAAATCCACTTACGCAGTTTAGCAGCAGGCGCTGTTAAAACATTGCCCAGGCCACTTTGCCCAAAACCCACACCGCCCACAGGCCGTACACGGTAAGGAACGCACCCGCCGGTTTAATTTTCTTTGGGCTGGCAGCGGAAAAGCCGAGCGCTGCCAACGCCAAGGTCCATATCCAAAACAGTTCCAGCGACTGGCCCAACGCTTCGAGCCACTTCGGGGCGTCGTCGGGCAAAAACGCGCCAACGTTGCTGGCCAGAAAATGTTCAGGATCCACATCGCCGTGAGGCTTAATCAGGAGAATGATAATTGCCAACAGACTACTGATGATCAGCGGAACGAAGGCGTGCGAAGCGATGCCGAAAGCCGTCTTGAAGGTTAGCGCTGCCCCGTTGAAAAGATTGAATGCTCCCCAGTACACCAGTGTCATGAACAGGACAAACACCGCCGTGAAGACGATGCCAAAGGCAAATGCGAATTTGGGCGCGTACTTCACCTGATTTTCCAGCATGCGGTCTTTTTGGTCTTGCGGCATTTGATCGAGCCGCGCATTTTTGCTCATCTGGCGTTCAAAAAAACTGCGCCAGTCCGTTTTCTGGGCCAACAGCCCCGAGACGACAATGCTAAGCACGCAAAGGGTGATGAACGGCACCACCCATGTCGGGCGCCGCGCAATCTCTCCAAATGTCCGTGTGGGACTAACGATTACGCCGGTCATGCGACCTAGCGCGCCGGTTTCAGGCTGGCCGGTGGGTTGGCTTTCGGGGACGGCTATTGGATTGGTGGACATGAATCTCCTCGTGCGATGCGGCGCCAGGAGGACTTAAACGAACTACCTCAAGCGTGGAGGCGCACAACGACAGTTGCCTAAACGTGGCCGATTTAGACATTACGCCGAAAAGCGCAAGTAAATTACAGCAGATGAAAAATTTATGCTACTGGAAGTGCCGGGACGGCGGACAACAGTTCGCGGGTGTACTCGTGCGCGGGCTGATGCAAAACCTGTTCCGCTTTGCCGACCTCGACGAGTCTCCCGCCGCGCATCACCGCAATGCGCGTTGCGAGTTGCGCCACGACTGGCAGGCTGTGGGATATAAAAACATAAGTAAGGTTAAATTCTGACTGCAATTCTCGTAATAGCAGCAACACTTGTGCGCCCACGGAAACATCCAGCGCGGAAACCGGCTCGTCGGCCACGATCAGCTTGGGCCGTAAGATCAGCGCGCGCGCAATTCCTATTCTTTGGCGCTGGCCACCAGAAAATTCGTGCGGGTAGCGGCGCAGTGCGTCCGCGCGTAGTCCCACTCGCTCCAGAATTCCTAAGGTGCGCGATGCTCGCTCGGTTTTGGAAAGCTTCGGCTCGTGGATGGCTAGCGGTTCGCCGACTATTTCGCCGACCCGCATTCGCGGATCAAGCGAAGCAAACGGATCCTGGAAGATCATCTGCATCTCGCGACGTTGCGCGCGTAATTCCCCTGCTGAGAGTGCAAGCAGATCACGTCCGGCAAAAACGATTTCTCCGCTGTCCGGCTCTATCAACCGCAAAAGCATGCGCGCCAGAGTGGTCTTGCCACAGCCGCTTTCGCCTACTACCGCAAACGTTTCGCCTTGAGTCACCTCGAAGCTGACATGATCCACCGCAATAAACTGTTCTTGCTCGGAAGCGGGTTTGAACGGGCCTCCGCTGCGATTATATTTCTTCGACAGTTCTCGCACGCTAAGAAAGCTGGAAATAAAACTCTCCGATCACCGATTTAATGCTATTGCCTCAGCGCAACTTCATTTGCATTTCCGACCAGGATGCAGCGCGCTGCCTGATTATGTCCCGCATCGCGCAACTCCGGCACCGCCAGGCGGCATTCGGGCAGTCGCACCGGACAACGCGGTTCGAAAGAACATCCCGGCGGAAGCTCGGTGAGCTGCGGCACAATTCCGGGAATTGGCGAAAGCCTTCCGCGTTCCAACGTTGGCGATGCCGCAATCAGTCCTTGCGTGTACGGGTGACGCGGCGTACGAAGCACATCGCCAACGCGCCCTTGTTCCACGATGCGGCCGGCGTACATTACCGCCACGCGGTCGGCCACTCGCGCCACCACGCCCAAGTCGTGAGTGATAAATAACAGGCCCAGGCCAAGTCTGCGGCGCAGCCCGTCCAACAATTCGAGAATTTGCTTTTGCACCGTTACATCCAGCGCGGTGGTAGGTTCATCCGCAATCAACAATCGCGGCTTGGTCAGCGGTATCCCGGGCTTGCGAAGTTCGAGCGGGGGCGCTTCATCTTCGGAATCGCTAACCCCCGCGGCGATGGCCATGGCAATCATCACTCGTTGCCGCAGCCCTCCCGATAGTTGGTGAGGAAATTGTCCGGCGCGGACTGACGGCTCCGGCACTGCCGCGAGCCTCAACGCTTCGAGCACCCAATAATTAATCCTCTCCTCATTTATATCCGGGAAGTGGGCGGCGATGGCTTCCGCTATCTGGTTCCCAACTCGCATCACCGGATTCAGCGAAGTCATTGGTTCCTGGAAAATCATCGCGACGTCGAGGCCACGCAATCGCCGCCAGCGCGCCTCATCTAACTCCGCCAGATTTTCTGGCGCCGAATTGGCTGGTGAAAGGATGGCCTCGCCAGTGACTCGCGCTCCCGGCGGCAACAATCCCATCAGGGAGAGCGCCATCATGGTCTTGCCGCTGCCCGATTCCCCAACAAGGCCAAGGGATTCCCCTGCGCCGATACGCAGAGTCACCTCGTTCACGGGACGCACCCAACCTCGCGCGGTGGGCAAATCCACCGTAAGCCCGCGAACATCGAGCAATTCGCTCATACTTTGAAACTCATCCACCCTCGCGCCATCATAGACACGAAAATCCAATCGCGGAACACAAAAACTCCGCATCATTTCCACTAATTGTCATTCACTGTTTTATTGCTATGGAAAGCGGGCTAGCGTTTGTTTACCGGGATGACGAACTTGAGCGCCGTGTGCGTGGGTGAAAATCCCACAACTTTTATATCCTTTAAGCCTGCCTTACGACCTGCGGATAGGACATCACCTTCGGTAATGTGCTGCTGTCCTTTTGGATAGACAATCCATAGCGCGACCGCACCGAGCATCTTTCTGGCGATTTTCACGATCTGCGTAAGCTGCTTCTGCGTATCGATGCTCAAGAAAATAGAATCGCAATCTTTCGACAGTGGGTTGTCTGCGGACATCATTACGGCTTTTGCGCTTTCTAGCTCCTTTACAAATTCTTCATCCTGATCTTCGAAACCGATCAACGAGACTTTCGTTCCCGGCTTGATACCAAGTTTTTCGATCCTGGTTTTCGGGTGCAGAATCTTTTCGCGCCATTTCTCAGCGGTCGAGACACCCAGTTCAAATATCGCCACACCCTCTGCGGTCCGCAGTTGTAATTCATCACCTACAACTTTGGCAGACAGAATCGTCGCGAACGGAATCTTCAACCGAAAATCGCCCCGAAAAAGTATTTCGCTGGTCTCCAACAACGCTTTGCCCTCCGATTCCTGCTTGCCTAAGCGCGCCCGGCACTTCACTTCGTTGCCCATAAATCTCCTTCCCTTCCTCCGGAGCGGTCGCGGATCAATATCCTAAATCTTTGATTCACGTGACGCGCAGCTTTCACGCTGCCCGAATCGTCGCAATAGTAAACTTAATGGTCCCATGGCCACGGCAATCACCAACCGAATCGACTGGACGCTCATCTGGGCCCAACGCGGCTTCCGCTACTTCTTTACCGCCATGTTCATTTCCCTGTTTGGCGGCGGCATGAATTTTGCCGGCGTGAGCTGGTACATCATGGCGGCAACGCATTCCACGGTAAAAGTCAGCCTGCAAGTTATCGTGGTCACGTTGCCCGGCTTGTTCATCCCGTTCATCGGCGGCGTTCTAATCGATCGCTTTGACCGCCGCTACCTTGGGGTAGCGCTCGACCTGGCACGCGGCGTAACCGTATTGGCGACAGCATACATCGCCTGGCACGGCCATCTTGCGCTTTGGCATCTGTACCTGATGACGCTTGTCACCGGCGTCGCCTCGGCGATGTACTGGGCTACAGTCAATGCCCTGGTTCAGGAGGTGATTCCGCCGAGCCAATTCACCGCCGCCAATGCTGCCGTGCTCATCGGCGTGCAGAGCGGCCTGCTTATCGCGGGAGCCTTCGTCGGTTTTACTTACGATCGCGCGGGCATTGCCGGAATCCTGGCGATCGATGGGTTGACCTACTTTGTTTCCGCCTATTGTTTGTACAAAGTTCGCCGCGGCTATGTTTCGCCGCGCGATCATCAAAAATATCGCGAATATTCCGAAGCCACCGAAGCCACTGCCGAAGCACTCTCGACGGGAGAAAATCCGGAAGTCGCCGAAGCTGGAATTTCGCTCGCGATGTACGCCGACCTCCGCGAAGGTTTTCAGTACCTCAAGCAGCAGCCACTGGTGCGCGCTTTGGGAATCACCCATTCCATTCTGATGGCCGGAGTAGTCAGCGCCAACGTAATGGTCGTGGCGCTCACCAGCGATGTCCTGCACGCCGGCGCGCGCGGGTTAGGCTATCTCGAATCCGGATGGGCGGCCGGCGCGATTGCTGGCGGTTTGATCGCCACAAAATTGCGCGAAGAAGTGCGGCTTGCCTTGTATGTCGCGGCATTTGCGGGGCTGGCGCTTGGACACATGGCTGCTCCATTCGTCGCGTTTCTTCTAGCCGCGTCACTATTGCAAGGGTTGTTCGGGTTTTTTCGCGCGCTTGGCGGGGTCGTGGCGCAGTCCGCGCTCATGTCCATTGTTCCACGCCATTTTATGGGCCGTACCCAGTCCGCCATGGCCATCGTAACCACCGCGGTGCAACTGGCAATGTGCGTAGCGCTCGGATGGATAGCGGAAAGAGCGGGCATCATCGCGGGCTACACTTTGCTGGCTTTGCTTTACGCGGGCGCAACGCTTACGGCCTTTCGCGCGCGGCAACTGCTCAGAGTCGCCACGCAATCCTAGAAATTTCGCGGAGAGATTTGCGTTAGAAGTTGAAAGAAATGTCTTGAGGTCACTATGGAAATCACCACTATCGGTCCGTTTCTAAAATATTTCGACAATGTACGCGAACGCACCATGCGCGTCGGCGGCTGCATTCCGCCCGGCAAAATTGATTGGACCTATGCGCCGGGAAAATTTACTTTGGGCGATCTTCTGCGCCACATCGCCGTCACCGAGCGATATATGTTTGCGGAAAATGTTCAGAATCACGACAGCCGCTACACCAGCCACGGAGCTGAATTAGCAGCCGACTATGACAGCGTCATCGAACTGATGAAGCGTCTCCACGCCGAATCCTTGGCGATTTTCGCCAAACTAAGTGATGAAGACCTGAAGCGCAAATGCAAAACGCCAGGTGGCGCGCCAATTCAGACCGCCAAATGGCTGCGCGCCATGGTCGAACACGAAGTGCATCACCGCGGCCAACTTTATCTTTATCTCGGTTTACTTGGTGTGCCTACGCCACCGCTCTACGGCTTAACTTCCGAACAAGTACGCGCCGGCGGCCAAACCGAATAAATCTCCCACGTGAGTTTTAATTTGGACGGTCCAAACAAAAAAAACGCCCCCGAGTCGGAGGCGTTTTTGCAACAACTCAATTCGTTACATCTATAGATAATCCCGCGAGGGCCCTTCCAAAAACGCTCGCAGCTTCCGCGAACGTGAAGGGTGCCGCAACTTGCGCAACGCCTTAGCCTCGATCTGGCGAATGCGTTCGCGCGTGACGGCGAACGACTGGCCGACTTCCTCAAGGGTGTGCTCGCTGCCATCGTCCAGCCCAAAGCGCATCTTGATGACTTTTTCTTCGCGCGGCGTCAGGGTCTTCAACACCGAAGAGGTCTGTTCCTTCAAATTCAGGTTAATAACCGCATCCGACGGCGAAACTACCGCCTTGTCTTCGATGAAGTCGCCGAGATGCGAATCCTCTTCTTCTCCAATCGGTGTCTCCAGCGAAATGGGCTCCTGCGCAATCTTTAAAATCTTGCGGACCTTAGAAACCGGAATGTCCATGCGCTTGGCGATTTCTTCGCTGGTCGGCTCGCGTCCCAGTTCCTGCACTAATTGCCTGCTGGTGCGCACCAGCTTGTTGATCGTTTCGATCATGTGCACGGGGATGCGGATGGTGCGCGCCTGGTCGGCGATGGCTCGCGTAATGGCTTGGCGAATCCACCATGTCGCGTACGTCGAGAATTTGTAGCCGCGGCGCCACTCAAACTTGTCGACCGCTTTCATCAACCCGATGTTGCCTTCCTGAATCAGGTCAAGAAATTGCAATCCGCGGTTGGTATATTTTTTCGCAATGGAAACCACCAAGCGAAGGTTGGCTTCAATCAATTCCTTCTTTGCCTGGTCGGCTTCCGCTTCACCACGATGGATGAAGGTAAGAGTGCGCTTTAGTTCGGTCAGCCCGACTTCGCTGGCGTCTTCAATATCCTTCAGCTCACCGCGCCGGTTGCGTAATTCCTTGCGCGCTTCGAAAGCGACGTCGCCTTTCGCGACGTCCGCGCGCCGCTCCAGCCGGCCAGCCTCGCGCTCCAGCGACTGCAGCCGCTCGACGGTTCCGCGCATCTTGTCGATCAGCCGCTTCTTTTCAAAGGGATTAAAAACGATGGCACGGATGGCCACGGAAATTTCCACGCGGGTGCGCGCCACTTCCCACTTGGCGCGAATATACGGCTTCTTTTTGGCTTTCGCGGTGTTGTCCAGCTTCACCGCTTGCTTCAAAGCCTGTTCGTACAACTTCGCAATCTTGTCGATGTACTTCAGGGTCTGTTTGGTTTTGTTGGCAATCTTCTCTTCGGTGAGTTCTTCGTCGTCAAACACGACGATTTCTTTGATAGAGCGCGCGCCTTTGCGCAGATCCTCTCCAACAGCGATCAATTCCTTGATCACAATCGGCGAACGAGTGATCGACTTCATCACCACCAGTTGTCCGCGCTCAATGCGCTTGGCGATGGTTACTTCGCCTTCGCGCGTCAACAACGGCACGGTACCCATTTCACGCAGGTACATGCGCACCGGATCATTGGTTTTTTCGAGCGAGCCGGGAGTTAGATCAAGGTCGCCGTCTTCGCTGTGACCTTCTTTCTCCACCACCACCACATCGTGGTCGGCGCCAGGTTCAGCAGAGACTTCCACCGCGCGTGCCGCTTTGGCCGACGCCGCATCTTCGTAAATTTCGATCCCATTGCGCTCGAACGTGGTCAGAAGATCGTCAATCTCTTCCGAGGAATGCACTTCGGCCGGAAGCGAATCGTTCACTTCGTCGTACAACAAGTAGCCGCGCTCTTTGCCTACCGCAATAAGCTGGCGTACCGCATCATATTTTTCTTCAAGACCTGCTACAGCCACGAATACCTCCCGCGGTATCGGAACCCTAAAATTTTGTAATTTCTTTGTAAAACCTGGCCAGGTAAGCTGAACGCAAGCTTCGGCGCATGCCCCTTAAATTCAATCGAATTGTTCGTGAATGCCACCGCGCCGTAACACTTGCTTGTCGCTGAATCGTGTGCGTTGCCCAATTTCCCGCACAATGAAAACCTGCTGCGCCTGTAAATACATCTATAAGATGCAGTTAAGAGCCAAACAGTTACGCGCGAAGCCCTACTACGCTACACATTTAACTCTAGCCCCGTCAATCTATTAATCGTTGGAAAACTTAGGATATCTCTATACGCACTGGGCTTCCAAGGGATATCGCACGCCCCGCCCTCAATTGGTCACCGTCCTGTCACCGCCCTGCGGCGAGCCGCCTCATCAATTCCTGCTTTTTCGAGAGCAACATGCGCATCTCTGCAGAAGCCGGATTAGCCTCAATACTTCGTTGCACTTCCGCCAAAGCCCTCTCCGTTTGCCGGTTTTGCAGTGATTCGATGCAGCTTTCCGCTTCTTCCCAGGTGAATTCGCTGGATTCCTCGAAAAGTATCTCGAACAGCATGCGCCGGTCGCGTTCTTCCAGGCCAGCTGCAATTTCCGTCGCTTCTATCGTGCTGCCCGCCAGGTTTGCCGCGATCAACACGGCAAAAACTTTTTCTGTCTCAAGGCCGACGCACAATCCCGCCTCGCTCAGCCGCCGTGCCAGGTCATGGCGAAAACTGTCGGCTTCCGCTAGCATGCGGATCAATCGTCGCTCTACCGGCTTGGCCGCGCGGCCGACCAACTCCGGCGCAACTTTTAACCCACTGCGGCGTTCCGCGGCTGCTTTGCTCAACGCCGCGCGCAACACCGGCTCTTCGAGCCGTAGTTGTTGCGCGATGCGTGTGGCCCATTCCGACCGTAACAGACGGTTGGGAATTTTTTGGACGTACGGCAAAAGAAAATTCACCGCGCGCAATTTCCCTTCGCCGGTCGAAAGGTCCATGTGCCGCGCACGCCCGATTAAGTAGTCCACATACGGGGGTGCATCCTTTAATAATTTGGTGTAGGCCTCAACCCCCATTTCGCGGATATAAAGGTCCGGATCGGCGTTTTTCGAATACTTAGTGCCGTCGCCTGCGTTTAAATTCATCGTCGGGAGTGCAAGCACGCGCACTTCAAAATCGTTTTCGAGCAACAGCGAAATGGAGCGCTCGGTGGCGAGCTGTCCCGCGGTGTCGGGATCGTAATTCACAATAACCCGCTTGGTGAAGCGCGACAGAAGCTTGATCTGCGGCTCCGCCAAACTGGTGCCGCAACTGGCCACTACATTACTGATGCCCGCGCGCGCCACGGCGATCGCATCCATGTAGCCTTCCACCAACACGGCGAAATCCGCTCGCCGCAAGGCTTCTTTCGCGCGGTCCAGGTGATATAAAACATTGCTCTTCGAATAAATCGGAGTTTCCGGCGAGTTCAAATATTTTGGCTGATCGTCCCCCAGAGCGCGGCATCCAAAGGCGACAATCTTTCCTGAGTCGTTGGCGATCGGGAAGGTGATTCTTCTGCGGAAGCGGTCGTACATTCTGGCGCCGCCGCTTTGATCGCGGGATACTAGCCCCGATTCAATCAGCAGCGGCTCTTTATATTTCGATTTTAGAAATCGCAGCAGCGCGTCGCCTCCGCTCGGAGCGTAGCCAATCCCAAAGCGGGCTATCGCATCGTTATCCATGCCGCGATCCTCGAGGTACGCTCGCGCCGCTTTGCCTTCGAGTGTTCCCCCCAATTGCTGTACAAAAAAAGTCTGCGCTTCGCGGTGCATTTCCACCAGCAAAGTGCGCTGCTGATTTTCCTTGCGCTCTTCAGGCGAGCTGGCCTTCGGACGCGGAATGGCAATCCCACATTTTTCCGCGACGACGCGTATTGCTTCCGGAAACGCAACTTTGTCCATCTCCATCACAAATTTGAAAACGTCTCCGCCTACTCCGCAGCCGAAGCAGTGATAAATCTGTTTTGTGGGATGCACCGCGAAGGAAGGCGATTTCTCGGCGTGGAAAGGGCACAGCCCGGTAAAATTTTGCCCGCTCTTCTTCAGACGCACGTATTCGCCGATGACCCGGACAATGTCCGCCTGCTGCTTCACGCGCTCCGCGAATGATCCGGCTTCCGCCATTTATGCCCGTAACTCCACGATGGTTACCGCCTTGCCGCCACGTTCCTCAGCTTCGAACGATTGACTATCCACCAGCGGATGCTTGGAAAGAAACTGCCCCAGCCCCTTGCGCAAGGCGCCCGTCCCGTGCCCGTGAATAATTCGGACACGCGAGCGATTGGCCAGTGCTGCTTCGTCGAGAAATTTGTCCACGCGTTCGGTGGCTTCTTCCACGGTGCACCCAATCAGGTTAATTTCCCCGCCGGTTACTACCTCGCTGGCTTGCGCGCGAACGGTAACACTGCCTTTCGGCGACCGCGCAATTCCGCTAGCACTGGGCCCTTCCACGCTCGTAATTTCGTCGAGTCCTACTTTCATGCGCAACGGGCCGGCTTCAATTTCCGCGGAGTTTCCTTCGATGCGCCGCAAAACCACCGGCTTGCTGAATCCACGCACATGAATCCGCGTACCCGGCTGTAATTGGGCTTGAGTGAGTGTTTCTTTCCCCGCGGGCGCGCCAAGATCCTGTTGCGACTCCGAAATAGTTTGCACCACCGCAGCATTCAGCTCTTCGCGCGCTTCGCCTCGCACATCCTGTGACTTGCGCCGCGCGAATTTGTCGAGTGACCCGCGCAACTCTCTTTCTTTTACCGCTTCCACGACGCGCGCAACATTTTCGTCGAAGCGCTTCTGCATCTCTGCAAATTTTTCTTCCAGTTCCCGGATGCGGTTTTGTTGCCGGCCCACCCACTCATCGCGCAATTTCTTGCGTTCTTCGTCCAGTGCATGCCGTTCCGCGGTCATCTGCTGCTGCATGCGATCCAGTTCGTCCCGGCCACGATGCAGGTAAGCGATCAAGTCCGAAGCTTCGAGCGCTTCAGGGGCCATCAGCGCGCGAGCGCGCGCGATAATCGGTTCCGCGATTCCCAACCTTCGCGCAATCGCGATTCCGCTGGACCCGCCGGGCACGCCAACCATCAGCCGGTACGTGGGTCGGAGATTTATGTCGTCAAATTCCACGGCAGCATTCACAACTCCCGGCGTTGTCGACGCGTAAGTCTTCAGGCGGTCATGGTGCGTGGTGGCCAGCACAATACAATTCTCCGCGCGAAATTCATCCAGCAGCGCCACCGCTAGTGCCGCTCCTTCCTCCGGTGCCGTCCCCGTTCCCATTTCATCGACTAACACCAACGATTCGGGTGTGGCCGCCTCCAGCATCGCTTTCAGATTCAACATATGCGCGGAAAAAGTAGAAAGATCGGCGGCAATGGATTGCTCGTCTCCGATGTCCACCAGCACGCGGTCGAAGAACGGGAGCACCGCGGCTTGCGCTGCCACCGGAATTCCTGATTGCGCGGACAGCGCCGCGATCCCCGTCGTCTTCAGCACCACCGTCTTTCCGCCGGTGTTCGGTCCGCTGATCACCAGCACGCGCTCTTCACCACCCAGCGCCAGCGTCATCGGTACAACTGCGCGACCTTCCTTGCGCAGCTTATTTTCAAGCACCGGATGGCGAGCCGCATCAAGCCGGAGTTCGCTGGCGTCCGAAAATTCCGGTATCGCGGCATCAAACTCTTGAGCAAACCGGGCCCGCGAAAACACGCTGTCCAATTCCGCAATGGTTTCCGCCGCCAAAACTAACGGCTCTCGTACGCGCTGCAGTTTTTCCGTGAGTTCGCGCAAGATGCGAACAATCTCCGCAGCTTCGTCGTCCCGCAATTGCACCAGCTGGTTATTGGTTTCAACCGTCTCCAGCGGCTCCATGAAAATTGTCTGCCCCGTCGCGCTCGCGCCGTGAACTACTCCCGGCACGCCGCGACGATTCTCCGCACGTAACGGAATCACAAAGCGATCATTGCGCAAAGTGACGTAGTCTTCGCCAGCCTCGGCATTTTTGGTGCGCAAAATATGTTTCAGGGTTTTCTGGATGGCGTCGCGCGTTTGCGTGATGCTTGCTCGTATTCTCCGAAGCGCAGGTGAAGCGTCATCGCTGATCTCACCATTCGGCATCACGCTACTGCGAATGACTGCCAGCAAATCTTTGAATTCGCTCAGCGCAGCAGCTCGCGCCGCCAGCAGCGGGAATTTTGTCTCTTCTTCGCGAAACTGCTGCCGCAACCATCCGGCGGTCTCCAGCAAAGTCGCAGCATCCAAAAACTCACGAGCCTCCAGGACCATTCCCGGCCCCTCGATTCGCTCAAGCCAGTTTTGTGGATCGGCCAGCGCTCCAAATCCCAATTCGCGAGCGGCTCGCAGCCACTCACGCGCTTCGCGAATCAACGCAAACGCCGCGCTAATCGCAGTGCGGTCCATCCCCGGCTGCAAGCCATCCACAAACCTTCGCCCCGGCGCACAAGTCGTTCTCTGCCGCAGCAACTCCAGCAGCTTGTCGAATTCCAATACATCCAACGCCGTGCGCGACATTTCTCGCTTACGCTTCCTTTTCTGAACTAGTCCACAAAAACTCGGCTGCTTCTTCTGGCGTCGCCACAGTCCTCAAAATCTGCGCCCGCGATTCTGCCCAGGGATTTTCCTGTCCCACTTCCACTCCACGCACGCAATTCAAAATCGGCGCCCAAAATTTCCCCAGCGCTACAAACGGTTTTGGCGGCATCACAGACTTGTTCATCATTTCCCAGGTCACAGCCAGCTCGGCCAAAGTTCCGGTGCCGCCTTTGCAAGCGACAAATCCATCCCCTAAACGAATAATCTCAAACAATCTTTCCTGCCAGGTTTTCACGCGCACTTCCACATCGACCCACGCATTGGCTTTGGCCGCCCGGAAAAATTCTGCGGTCACACCGTAAGTCTTGCCGCCAGCTTCTTTCGCACCTCGCGACACCGCTTCCATGGTTCCGCCGTACCCACCTGTGCATATCGCAAAGCCCTTTTTCGCAAGCACGCGCCCCAACTCACGCGCCTCCGCATACTCAGGATCATTCTCGCGCGGCCGCGAACTCCCAAACACGCTGACGATCATTTCTTTTTTCATGTTTCTTTGCCGCCTACTGTGGCTGCTTGTGTTCGCGGGAGCGTTGGGCGGGCACCGTATTAAATTCCTCGATCATCGCCAGGCACAGTCCGTTCATCGCGTCCGTGGTCTCATGATTTTTCCCGTATTCGTTGTTGGTCATAAAGGAAAACGCCAATCTGCGTCCCCCGGCCGTATCCGCGAATCCCGACATGCTCCTGACGTGCTCCACCGATCCGGTCTTGGCATGCACTCTTCCGGCTGCGGGCGTATTTTTCATGCGCTCTTCCAGCGTCCCGTCAACTCCAGCCACAGGTAGCGACGCGAAAAAGCTTTCAAACCACGGCCGTGTTTGCGCGTACCGCAACAAGGTAAGCATGGCTCGCGGAGTGACCATGTCGTGCCGTGATAATCCCGAGCCGTCGGTCTGGATCATGTCCTGTGGAGCAATTCCCATCTGGGCGTAAAAGTCCGCCGCAAATTTCGTGACGTCATCGAAAGAATTCCAAGCGCCTGCTTGCCGCATGGCTGTTCGCAGCAATACTTCGGTGTGCAAATTCTGGCTAATTTTGTTGACCAACTTCACGGAATCGCCTAACGGTACCGATACGTGATCCGCGAGAACCGTCGGCGTGATCCCCTCAACCGTAATGGCCTCATGCCGCGCTCGCACTCCGCCGCTAACTTCTACACCACGCTGTTCCAGCAGCGCCTTTAATAACGTCGCTGCATGCAGAGCCGGCTCCTCAATCGCGAGCACCAATTTTCGCGGGGCGCTTCTTTCCGGCAGCGTTCCACGCACCACCACCAAGTGCGCGCCAGGCTCTCGGGTCAACGTCAAATCAGCTTTGACATTGGCTGCGCTGGTCGTTACCTGGTTATTCACCACAAAATCCTGAGTGCGCGGCGGCGCGACCACGACTTGCACAGCATCGCCTGCGACCTGTCCGGGCGTAAGCGTCACCGTCGCGGTGTTATCGTTCACTACCAGCGCCGAAATCGCCGCTCCGTATTCCCAGACCATGTCGTCAATTTCCCAACCGTTGGGATAGCGCTCCCTCGGGAAGTAACTGTCATCGCCGATCACATCCCCGGACATTTTCTTTACGCCCTTGGTCACCAAGGCGTCGGCAAGTTCCGCCAGAACTCTTTCCGGCGGCCCATCGAATTCTTCTTTCAAATTGAATGGGAATTTGCGATTCGAAAGATTGGGATCGCCCCGGCCCACCAGCACCAGGTCCGCGCTCAACTCGCCCTCAGGCGAAACCACTCCGGTGCTTTCCAGTGTGGTACGAAACCGAAACTCCGGGCCAAGCTTGTCCAGTGCTAGCGCGGTGGTAAACAGTTTCATATTGGATGCCGGCACAAAATACTTCGCTGCATTCTGCTCGTATAGCGTTTGGCCCGTTTCTGCATCGGCAATCAACAAGCCCCACGCGCCCTTACTGTTAGGCTCGACTCCCACTAGTGCGTCTACTCTTCTCGCGAAGCGCGACGTTGCCGTAGCCCCTTTAGTGGCGCTCCCGCTGTGCCGGTTCGTTTTCTTTTGCGCCAGCGCTGCGGGCGGATTCAAAAACAAACCACAAAACACAAGCGCCCATATCGTCGCAGCGCACTTCAAACTCACTCGCCCGATACGCATGCCGCTCCCCGCTGGTAAATTACGGTCAACGAAAGTATAGTCGAAGCGCCGCGGATCACTCCCTTAGAGCGCTAGCTCATCATTGGCGATGCGCACTTGGGTCTGAGAACGCAACGTCCGCTGGTCGCGTCCACGTTAACCGTTTTTCCAACTATTGCGGCAAAAATCGAAACCGAGGTGAATTCAAAATGAAGCGAATGCTTTCGTTGTTGGCTCTAGCCACACTCGCTCTGCCAATGTCTGGCGCAGACACTAAAGTAACGGAACGGCTCCAGAACTGCGGCACCGTGCTGCGGGAAATTATGGATATTCCCGAAGACATCCCACAAGATCTGATCGACAAGGCCGAGTGCATCATCGTTTTCCCGTCCGTCCTCAAAGCGGCCTTTGTTGTGGGCGGCAGTTATGGCCGCGGCGCCATGACTTGCCGAACCGGCGAGCATTACAGTGGCCCGTGGAGCGCTCCATCCATGATGGTTATGGAAGCCGGGAGCGTCGGGTTCCAGATTGGCGGACAGGCCACCGACTTCGTGTTATTGGTGACCAATCCCCGCGGCGCCCACTCCATGCTCAAGAACAAGGTAAAACTGGGCGCAGATGCCTCCGTTGCTGCGGGCCCCAAGGGACGCACTGCGGAAGCTTCCACGGACGCAGCCCTTCGCGCCGAAGTTCTCAGCTATTCACGTTCGCGAGGGCTGTTTGCGGGAGTTTCACTGGCAGGAGCAAGCCTGCGGCCGGACAGCGATGCCAATGAGGAACTCTATGGAAAAGGCATCGAGGCTCATGACATCGTTTTCGGTCATGGCGCAAAAATACCGAAGGCAGCGCAGCGCATGGTTTCCTATCTCGACCGCCGCAGCCCGAAGAACACTTCAGATCCGCGATCCTTGCGCGAGGACTAGTTGCTAGGGGGAGTGGACGCGTCTTCCAGGCTCCAAGAGAGCATTCAGTAAGAGGTTCAGCGACAGGGAACTCCCAAGTCATCAACGACTTGGGAGTTCCTTTCTATTCCTGTATGCATGGAAATTGACCTAGAAAATGCTTGCCGTGCAACCATGTATGACTTATAGTCATATATGGTTAATGGTCATATGAGCTCTTCATCCACAGCTGCTGCTCCGGACCGCCGCCAGAGGCGTTCCTCGCAGACCCGGGAACGCCTGTTTCGTGCTGCACTCGATCTCTTCGCCAAGCACGGCTTCGCAGACACCACTGTGGAGGACATCACCAACGCCGCCGATGTCGGCAAAGGCACATTTTTCAACTACTTCCCCAGCAAGGATCACATTTTACTGGCCTTCGCTGAAATGCAACTCAGCAAGCTCGAATCCATCATCGACAATCTTCGCAATACCAATGAACCGGTTCCTCAATTTCTTCGCACTCTTGCTGTGCGCATGACCGAAGAGCCTGGTCGCAATCCGTCGCTTATGCGCGCCTTGCTGCTCGCCAATTTGTCTAGCACTCCAGTGCGCGACGGTATGCGCATTAACCAGACCCGCGGACACCGATTGCTCACGGAGTTTGTGGAAATTGGCCAGCAGCGCGGCGAACTGCGCAAGGATCTGCCCCCTGCTGATATTGCTCACGTCTTTCGCCAAACCGTTTTCGGGACTTTGCTGATCTGGTCCCTTTATGGGGACGATTCGCTGTCCGCCCGCATTCGCACCGCTTTCGATGTGCTTTGGCAAGGCTTATCCCCGCGTGATGATCTGGCGCCTGCGGTTCCTGGGGTACAACAGGAGGCGCGACGTGAGTCGTAAGAATATTGCGATTTTAATCGTGATGATCGTTCTTGTAACTGCGGCGGTGGTATCTGCTCGATGGTTTCACGGGCGCAACGATTCCACTCTGCAAGGATCCGGCACCGTGGAAGCGCGCGATATCCGCGTGGGTTCCAAAGTCGGAGGGCGTATCGACAAGGTGCTCGTTCGCGAGGGCGATTACGTAAAAGCGGGCCAGATTCTGATTACCTTTGACGACAAGGAATTGCAAGCCGCTCTCGGGCAGTCACGAGCCGCGTGGGAAAAAGCTCACACTGGTTCGCGCCCGGAAGATATTGCCCAGGCGCGCGCCGCCACTGCCGAGGCCAAAGCCGACTACGAACAACGCAAGAACGGGTATCGCAGCGAGGATATCGCCGCGGCTCAATCGGACCTCGATCGCGCCAATGCGGAGGAAGTGCGAACCCATAATGACTTCGACCGCTATGACGCTTTAGCGAAAAAAGATCTGGTCTCGCGTCAGCAACGCGATGCCGCGGAGGCCGCTTGGAAAGTGGCCGCCGCCCAACAAAAAAATGCTCAGCAAAAATTGGCCGAGCTTCAACGTGGGTACCGTCCAGAAGAAATTGCTTCCGCGGAAGCGCGCTATCGCGCGGCACTGGCAACCCAGGAAAAATTCGAACACGGCAGCCGCGCTGAAGACATTGACCTAGCCAAAGCTGCTTACAACTACGACACCGCGCGCGCGCGCGAAGCGCAAGTCGTTTCCCCGGCCGATGCAACCGTGGAGGTGCTTGACGTCCGACCGGGAGATCTTATCGCGCCCAATACACCGGTCGCCACACTTCTCGAGCGCGATCAGGTGTACATCCGGATTTACGTCCCCGAAACGGAAATTGGCCGCGTGCGCATTGGCCAGCAGGCAGAAGTGCGCGTCGACTCTTTTCCCCACACTGCTTTCAACGGAGTCGTGGAGCAAATCAATCAGCAAGCCGAATTTCTTCCTCGCAACGTGCAGACTCGCAGTGAACGGGTGCACGAAGTAATCGGCGTGAAAGTGCGCGTCGATGACACCACCGGTGGTGTGCGCAGCGGCATGGCGGCTGACGTGAAGTTGAAAGCTGCGAATTAATTTATGCCCGCCGATAACGGACAACGCCCGGAAGAAGCCTCCATCTACGCGAAAAATCTGGTTCGCCGTTTTGGCGATTTCGTCGCTGTCGACGGCGTCAGCTTCCGCGTCGAAAAAGGAGAAATTTTCGGTTTCCTGGGCCCCAACGGCAGCGGCAAAACTACCGTCATCAAAATGCTTACTGGTCTGTTGCCACTTAGCGAAGGCTCTGCCTGGGTGGAGGGTCTGGATGTGCGCACCGATGCGGAGTCTGTCCGCGAACGCATCGGCTACATGTCTCAAAAATTCAGTCTGTACGACGACCTTACAGTCACCGAAAACCTGCAATTTTATGGGCGCATTTACAGCCTGCCGCCGGTGCGCATGAAGAAGCGTATCGATGAAATTGTCCAACTCAACGGATTGGGCCCGTACATGAATCGCCTCGCGGCCCGCCTCTCTGGCGGTTGGAAGCAGCGTTTGGCGCTGGGTTGCGCCATGCTTCACGAGCCGAAACTTTTATTTCTCGATGAGCCTACAGCTGGTATCGATCCCGTCGCGCGGCGCGAATTATGGGACTTGTTGTTCGAGCTGTCAGGCCACGGCATCACCTTTTTTGTCACCACGCATTACATGGATGAAGCCGAGCGCTGCAGTCACGTTGCATACATTTATTACGGCAAACTCATTGCCGATGGCACTCCTGTCGAGCTAAAAAAAATTCCCGACGTGCAGCCCACCGGCACCAAGCGCGTCGAAATCAGCACTCCTGAAGTGACTCGCGCGCTTCGAGTGGCGCGGAAAATTTCCGGAATTCGCAGCGCGACAATTTTTGGTGAATCTATCCATGCCCTGGTCGAAGACTCTTTCGACCTTCCCGACCTTCGCGCACAATTGCTTAAAAACGACATCACTGTCACCGACATCCGCCCGCTGACGCCAAGCCTGGAAGATGTCTTTGTCGAGCTTACCTACAAACATCAGGCGCAACTGGAGACCGTCCGTGAATAATCTCTTTCGCGGTTTTGGGGCCGTTTTTTACAAAGAAGTGCTGCACGTGCGGCGCGATTCCGCCACCCTGTTTTTTTCTTTGTTCATCCCTCTGATTCAAATGTTTGTGCTCGGTTTTGGCATAGACACCAATGTGAGACAGGTTCATACCGTGGTTTTTAATGGCGACGGCCGGCGCGAAAGTCGCGAACTCATCGATCGCCTAAAAAATTCCGACACCTTCAATATCATCGACTATGTAACCAACGACCGGGACCTCAATGACGACATCATCTCCGGCCGCGCCCGCGTGGGCATAAAAATCCCGGTGGATTATTCAGACCGCCTGATCCACAACATGAGCTCCCAGGTTTTGGTGCTCATCGACGGCTCCGACTCGTCGGTCGCCGGACAAGCCATTAACGTAACCACCGCCATCGGCCTGGACGAATCACTTCGCCGCGTACTTCCCGACCGCGCCACGTTCGCCGTGGACATGCGCCCAAAACTACTGTTCAATCCCGACTCGCGCTCTCCAAATTTCTTGCTACCCGGGCTCACTGCCATCTTGCTGCTTAACGTCACCACTTTTCTTACCGCCTTCGCCATCGTGCGCGAGAAGGAACGCGGCACTCTGGAACAACTCTTCGTCACGCCAGTGCGCCCATTCGGCTTGTTGTTGGGGAAATTACTCCCTTATTTCTTCATCGGCTTCACTGAACTTTGCCTGATCCTTACTTGCATGCGTTTTATCTTTCAGGTGCCTATCCACGGTAGCGTTTTGCTTCTTGCCTTGCTCTCGTTGCCTTACCTGTTCGTGTCGCTTTCACTGGGCATCTTAATTTCCAGTAAAGCCGGCACGCAGGGCGAAGCCATGCAACTGGCCTTCGTTACCATCCTGCCCAGCATTTTCTTTTCCGGCTATATCTTCCCGCGCGAAACCATGCCCATCTTTTTTCGCGTCATAAGCTATTTCGTCCCCGCCAGCTATTTCATCAACATCACCCGCGGAATTATTTTGCGCGGCGCCGGAATTCAACATCTATGGATGGACGGCGTGGCCCTTTTCGCCATGGGCACATTCTTGCTGATCGTTGCCGCACGCCGCTTCCAGAACAAAGTCATCATGGCCTGAGGATTTTTTTCACCTCTGGACCGCAACTTCTCTTGCGAAACCTAACTCGCCTTGCTTAACGAGCAACTTTGAATTTGCTCTAGCCCGCGATTCCCCGTTCCGCCATTCCACGACAGCGACATTTGCGGACAACCTCCTGTTCTGGTCCGTTCCTCCCAGGGACGCGTCGAAAATCCGTGCTCCTTGCGAATTTTCGCCACGCGCTCCGCAACTTTTCGTCGGTATTCTTCCGGCGCATAGCCATTTTTCGCGTACCACTCCTCGTATTGTTTCGCCAGCCGCGGAAACTTCTGTCGCACGAACGGGAGGAACTGCTTCGCCGAAGAGGGCATAAGAAACAGCGCATTCGAGAAAAACCATTGTGCGCCGGCCGCGCGCACCGCCGCAGCGACCGCTTCCAAATCTCCATCGCGATCGGTTATTCCAGGAATCAGCGGCGACGCCGAAACTCCTACTGCTAATCCCGCATCGCTCAATTGCTTCACCGCCGCAACGCGCAAATCCGGCCGCGGCGCTCGCGGTTCCAGAAGCCGAGCCAGCCTGGGCCGCATAGTAGTAATCGTCACGTTGAGAGAAAGGGAGGAACCCTCGGCTATCCGTTTGAATACGTCAATGTCTCGCACGATTTGATTGGACTTGGTAATTACCGAAATGCTCAGGCCCTGCCGTTTCGCCAATTCCTCCAGGCACGCTCGGGTAACGCCGTATTCCTTTTCCGCCGGCTGGTAAGGATCAGTCGCCGTTCCGATGGCGATGTGGTCTGGGTGCTGGCCGCCGGAAGCCTGCGACTGATAGGAATATTTGCGCGCCACATCCCAGGCCAACAACGCCGCTGCATCCTTCTTTACGTATATCTTTTTCTCGAATTCGCCGCCGTCCAGCTCCATGTATTCATGGGTGTAGCGAGCGTAGCAGTAATGACAGCCGAATTCGCAGCCACGATAAGGATTAATGGTCCATTCGAACGGCACACGCCGCGAATCGCAGCGGTTCAGAATAGATTTAACCGGCAACAGAAAGTACTCTGGCCGCTCAGAAGAAGTCCGGCGAGTTTCTGCCGGAGGAGATTTTGCTGCGAGGCGGGCTATACCTGTCAGCGGCTGGTTTACACCGCTGCCAGGCGCCACAACAGCAGCACGGGTACCGGTCTCTAACAGGTTTTGGGAGCCTGCCGAAACCGCTGGTGACGGGGGGCAATCCGCCACGTTCGTACCCGGGTTGCTGTTGTGTGGATCGCCAGCGACCGGGGCAGGGTCTGCGATCCCATTCTTTGGGCTTTGCGTGTTAGGGCCATCGGGAAAGAGAGACGCGGTGGTTGATGGTGCGATGCGCCGTCGAGCGAAAGCTCTCGCCGGCGGGGGGAACGACATTGGGGACATAGCCCACCTCGAAGCACGTCTGAGTATTTCGCTTTTTGTTCGCCTAGTCAACAATTATTTTCGCCTTTTCTTCGCATGCAGCATTTTGTCACGCCTATCTGTAAACTGTCCGTTCCTACCCGGTTCGCCCGAATTGCCTCCTTCGCCTTCGCGGAGTATCCTGCCGTAGCCTGAAGTCATTGATTTGCGCACGCCATTTCGAGGGGATACATCGAGTATGTTTTTGCGTTTACTTTGCCTGGCATGCTCGTTGCTTTTCTGCGCTAACCTCCACGGCGACCAGTCCTTCGCCCAGCAATCCGGGGGACCTCCCCAACAGCCCGCTCAGGTCCCTGCGCCTGCGAAGGCGCCCGCCAGTCCGCAATCCACGCACTATCCAATCCTCCTTCTCGGGCACGGTAGCGATCCCGTTTGGAGTGTGCTCATCGGCCAGAAAGGCCCTGAACGATTTGACCGCGCCAATTACCCGCCGATCGCGCTTGAGCCGGCTGGTGTCAGCGCGGAAGGCGCGGAGTCCTGGGTCTATCGCGCCAAAGACATCGCGACCGGCGCGGACGTAACGATTCATCTCACGCGCGAGGTGTGCATCGATTCAGCAGCACCCAATACTCCCGAGACCACACTGAAGCCGACACCGACGCCAGCTGAAAAAACTGCAACATCCGCCGCACCTCCCTCAACCATCGCAAAGAATGCGTTTCGCATTGTCCTGGAGCACGGCCAGATTGGCACATTTCGCGGCTGCGCCCGCGTCGCCGCGGAGCTTTTCCCGAAAATCGTGAATCAGAGCGCGGACGACGATGACACCGACAAGAAAAAACCGCCGGTTACGGCCATCACAAACTTTAAAGCTCCCACAGCGGTAGCCTATGTAACTTCGACCGGCAAAATTATCGTCAGCCGTGGCGCGGCCAAAAAAGTAATTCCTGTTGCCGGCACCGAGCTCTCGCTTTCTCGCGACGGCAAAAAACTTCTCTACACGCGCGACGATTCCAAAATGGGTTCCGAGCGCACCATCGTGCTCTACGATTTCGACACGGCCCGCTCAAAAGACTTGGTCCATGGCACAGTGCGCGAGGCTTTCTGGTCGCCGGACGATTCGCGCTTCGCCTATCTGCAATCGCAGGATCAAAAATGGCGCGTGCTCTCTTCCCTGGTCAGCACACCAGAAACCGCTGCCCCTCTTTACAATGGAAGTGTAGATTCGCTCCAAGGCTGGACAGATGTCCACACGGTGCTAGCAAACGACCCGCAGAGTCTTTCCTGGATCGCTGACGACCGGCCGCAGCAATCCGTGTCGCTCAAAGAAATCTACGGCGACTCATTCCGGTTATCGGATTCCGACACCATACGCATCAATCCCGTTAACCCGGATTTATTGCTGGTCTCCGCAAGGTATTTCACTGCGCCGGCTGGCGCTCCCGCCGATGCGGCCGGAATTTTCCTATATGAGATTCGCGCCAAACGGCGTGTCGTTCTAACCCCGCCGGAGCAGTGGTCCAGCCACGGGGAATGGTCTCGCGACGGTATCCAAATCTTCTATACTCGTCGCATGTCGGCCACTTCCTCGTTGACTTATCGGATTTTCTGGGACGGCAGCGGGGCCCGCCGTTATGTGGATGGAACCGATTTTGTAGTTGGTCAGTAAAAAGTTTGGAGAACAAGTCATGGCCAGCAATATTTGGGCAGCTCCAGTAAAGCGAACATCTGTCGCGAGAACATCGATCGTTTACGGCGCGTTCGCTCTTTTTATGTTGATCGCCCAGCCGCTGCGAGCTCAACAACCCTCGCCGAATCCCAGCCCCATACCACCGCCATCAGAGCCGGCTCCCAATTCCCCCAGCGCTCCAACCGCTCCGGTAGCCCCGGCCAATCCGCCGGCAGGCGCTTCTCCTGCAGCGCACATGATGCGCACCTGGCGGCGCCTCACGTACACGTGCGACCGTGACGCGAAGGTGGTCGTCAACTTACACGCAAAACAGGCTCGCGTGGTCTATAAAGGTCACACCTACAACCTGCAACAGGCCGACGAATCCGACGGTGAAAAATATACCGACGGTGCTGTCGTCTGGCGCATCAAGGATGAAGTCGGGAGTCTCGACCGTTCTGCAAAATCCGGTGGCAGCAAATCCCTGGCCGCCGGCTGCCACCTCCAAAGCGCGGGCACCGCGTCCCCGACACCTCCGCCAGCCCATCGTTAGGCAGAGAATAGTCCTTTGTTCATTGGCCGATACGCCGCACCTGTACTCTTGCTAAATCGCCGTTCCTATCCAGCAGCTATAATCGAAGGATGGAAAGCGGCACTCCAACCACGGCTGAAAAACCTCGCCAGGTGGCCATCCTCGTTCTTGAAGAGGACGCGGAAAACGCCAAGGCCGTTCGCCAGCTTCTCGATTCCGAAGGCTGGCGAGTCCACATCGTCACCGACACGACTCTTCTTTTAAACGAACTTCGCAACGGCGAGTGGGCCCTGGTAGTAGCCAACCTGGCTGTCACCGGCACAGACAGCGCGGCCTTCGTCACCTTGCAGGAACTGGCCTCCGTCCCGGCGGAAGATGGCGGTCGCATCCGGGTGCTTTATATCGTTCCCGAAATGGCCGACATCAAATATGTGCAATCGCTGGAGCAAGCGCGTCTTCCTTTCGTCGCTAGGCCCTTCAATTTCCACGATTTTGTTCAAAAAGTCAGCGATCTGCTATTCGAGGTGCACGCGATCGCCGCTCCGCTCCGCCAAGTCAGTCGTGAATTCGGCGTAGAACGAAAAAAGAAATTGGAAGCCAGCCGCACCAACAAAAGTATGTTCGCCTCGCGGGAGTCCTATTCCTACTCCGAGGAAGAAGTGGCGGAATACGAACGGCAGGAAGCTAGTTCCAGTAAGCGCCACAAACCGCGCATCAATCTCGGCGATCCCAACGGGTAAGCCGCCTCGCACCACAATTTATTCTTCTTGCCGGGCAAATTCCCTCTTTCATTTTCGCACTGCAAGATTTTGCTAGTGGCTCGTTCTAATCCCGTGCGCTCACGCACAGGAGGTTTCACATGGAACGCTCGCTATTGAGTGCCCTCGCCGGCGCTCTTCTCGGAATCAGCGCCTTAGGAAGCGCCGCTTTCGTATGGGCTGGCTCAGGGTCGCCTAGTTCGCAACCCAAACCGGAAGGCGATTGGCGTCTTCTCGATCCCATCACCTACGAAAATATTTCCATTTTTCCGGTGATCAGCTCTGTATCGCGAGATACCAGTGCATTCGTCACGCTGGATGAGGGACTTTCCAGCGGCGAAGTGATCGTCCGCGAGCAAGGTAGCGACGGCATGGCGCGCAGCCGCGGTGTTGCGTTGCCGCAATACAACAGCAGCCCGTCGGTGAATCAACTCGTCTTGATAAACCGCGGGAAGCGGCCCGTTGTTCTTCTGGCCGGCGAACTTGTCAGCGGGGGCAAACAGGATCGCATCATCGCCAAAGACCGCATCGTCGCCCCCGGCTCCGATCCGTTGCCGCTGGATGTTTTCTGCGTGGAACACGGGCGTTGGTCTTCCGGATTGCAATTCAGCGCCGCCAATACCATGGTTCATCCCAGCGTTCGGGAACAAGCCGCGGTCAACCAGAGCCAAACCGAGGTGTGGGACTCGGTACGAAAAGGAACCACCTCAAACGTTACTGCCGCACCCAGTGCAGCGCCGCGCATTGAAGCAAGAGAACTCAATGACGTCGTGGCCAGCGCCCCAACACAGTCTTATTCAAAAATTTATCAACACAGCAGGGTCGGCGTTTCTGTCGACGACTTCGTCGATGAAGTGCAGCGCCGCTTTGCTCGCGCGACTTCGGGCGGCAAGGGTGAACGCATTGTCGGAGTGGTCGTCGCCTATGGAGGCGAAGTGGCCTGGAGCGACATCTTTGCTTCCAGTGATCTATTTCATCACTACTGGACCAAGCTGCTTCGCAGTTATGCTGTCGAAGCTCTCGCCCGCCCCACGTTTCGCGAAGTTGCTTCGCGCGACGATGCCGACGAATTTCTCCGACGCTTGCGCGGTCGTGAGCAGGTGGAGAGCGAGCCCGGCGTTTACCGCTGGTCCGAAATCACCGAAGGCCGGCTGGCCCAAATCGAGCTAGAAGCCTTGGAGCCCAAGCCGATGACCCTGCACCGCCTGCTATTGCACCGCACCAGTTAGTTTTTTTTAAGCAATGCGCAAAGGGCGGAATGTATATATTCCGCTCTACTAATCTACTTTCGCATCTTTTGGCTGGGCGTTCGTAAATCACCGCTGATTTTTTTCACTGCGCTTTGATCTTCAAGCGCGGCGAGCAACTGCGCCGCGGTTCCGCGCCACGAGGGATGCTTCAAGTCCGGCGCGATCTCCGCCAACGGGGCCAGGACAAATCGCCGCAAAAGCATGCGCGGATGCGGCACCTGTAACTCCGGCGAATCAATTGTCTGCTGGCCGTAAACCAAAATATCCAGGTCGATCAATCTTGGACCACGCGCAACTAGTTTTTGGCTGCCCATGCGCTTCTCAAGCTCTCGTAGCTTTTTAAGCAGCTCTACCGGCGGCACAGTGGTCTCTCCCTCGACCACACAGTTTAAAAACCACGGCTGCTCCAGCAAATCAACCGGTTCCGTCTCATAAATCGACGAAACGTTTTTTATTTTCACGCCCAGTTCGGGCAGCGCAGCAATCGCCGCGCGAACATTTTTCTCGCGGTCCCCAACATTCGAACCCAGCGATAAGAAAACAATTTCGGATTTTATTGCTTGCACTGATTGTCTCTGCGCTAAGTTACGTTTCGATTTTTTCGGCGAGTTTGCATTCATAACGACAACGAGAGAAGCCCGGCGCGCGATTGGTGATCGCGAAGGAAATTAAAATAGCCGCGGCTGCCGCCTGGGCAGGTCTCGGCCAAAATATTCATATGCCCGCGGAGTCGCCATCCGCCCACGCGGCGTGCGATCGATCATTCCGATCTGCATCAAATAAGGCTCGTAAATTTCTTCGATGGCGTCTTCTTCCTCACTCAGCGCGGCCGCCAGCGTACCGACACCCACCGGGCCGCCGCCATATTTATCAAGCAGCGCCAGCATCAGGTTACGGTCCACCTCATCAAGCCCCTGCTCATCTACACCAAGCATGGCGAGCGCTTCCTGCGCGACCGCCTGGGTGATGCGCCCCGCCGCGCGCACCTCTGCGAAGTCTCTCGCGCGCCGTAGCAATCGATTCGCAATACGCGGTGTCCCGCGGCAGCGTCGCGCGATCTCCTCCGCGCCGGCCTCGTCCATCTCAATATTCAAAATCTTCGCCGAGCGCCGAATAATTATCAGCAGATCCGCCGGCTCGTAAAAATCCAGCCGGTGCACGATTCCAAATCGCGACCGCAACGGCGCGGTAATCAATCCCGCGCGCGTGGTGGCTCCGATCAAGGTGAAGTGCCCCAACTGAAATGGATGGATTCGCGCGCCTGGCCCCTGCCCGATAATCAAGTCGACGCGAAAATCTTCCATCGCGGGGTACAGCACTTCTTCCACGGCTGGTTGCAAGCGATGGATCTCATCCAGAAAAAATACTTCCTTCGTTTCCAGCGAAGTCAGAATCGCCGTCAAATCCCCTTTGCGCTCGAGTAACGGCCCAGCGCTGGTTTTGATCGGCACTTGCAGCTCGTTGGCGATAATCTGCGCCAGCGTGGTCTTCCCCAATCCCGGCGGGCCATACAGCAGCACATGATCGAGCGCTTCCCCGCGACTGCGCGCCGCCTCGATGGCAATCTGAATATTTTCTTTTACCCGCTTTTGGCCGATGTATTCGTCCAGCCGTTTAGGCCGCACGCTGGCTTCAATGCGCGCGTCTTCATCGAACGCTTGCGCCGATACGATGCGCTCCGCGGTCTTGCCGATCACTCGTTTTGCGGTTCCGTCTGGCATTTAGGAAGTCCTGGCGGCTCGCCCCTTGCTCTGGCTAAGCCCTTGCAACGCCGCGCGCAACAATTTTTCAAAATTGGCTGAGCCGGATTCCTTGCGCGCTTCATCAACTGTCTTTTCCGCGACGCGCGCGTCGTATCCCAGGTTCACCAGCGCCGAAACTACATCAGCCTCCACACCCGCAGGCGAACTCGCCGCCGGTCGTTCTTTTTCCACGATCACCGCGTCCAGCTTGTCTTTTAATTCCACCACCATGCGCTCGGCGGTTTTTCTGCCTACTCCCGGAATCTGCGTCAATCTTCCCAGATCGCTTCCCCGAATCGCCGGCACTAATTCGTCCACGCTCATGCCCGACAAAATTTTTAGCGCCAGGCTAGGCCCCACGCCTGACGCGGAAAGCAGCATTTCAAAAAGATGTTTCTCGCGCGAGGAAACAAATCCATACAACGATAGCGCGTCTTCGCGCACGTGAGTATGAATCAGTAGTGTTACTTCGGTGTGCAGTTCGCCCAGCGCGGCAAACGTCGAGAGCGGCACTTGCGCCACGTATCCCACGCCGCCCACATCCACCAGCACCTGGTTCGGTCTTTTTTCGGCAAGCCTTCCGCGCAACTGGCCAATCATGTCCTCAAAGTATTGACGACGCCCCCCGCAGTGTCAACGCGCCATAGGGATAGCGGATACAGCCGGAAAAAAGGGACCACCCCCTGGGGAAGCGTGAGTGGCAGCGTAGAGACCGTCGCGATAAATTTCCGAGTAACCGACTAGCTAACTAACGAGCCGATTTCATTGGTTTGTGAGGTCTCCCGCGATACTACAATAGCGAGCGCGAATTGTCCGGCGAGAGGATATCGCAAATGAGCCTGCGAAATATCATCTGTCTATGTGCCATCGTTGTGTTGGCGACGATTACATTGTCGGCTCAAAACGTGCCATCTCGCCGACTATCGCGAGCGGTCGTTGATCCTGTGGAACTCAGTGGTCCGCCGAAAAAGCCTATTATTTTGAGTCCCGCAAAACGAGCGTTCGCCGAAAGTGCCGCAATGAACCACTTGGAGTCGAAAGACCCATCAGTACTTGCGACTGCGTTGCGCGAAATCACATCTTTTATTCAGCAGGACCCGAAAGATACGGACTTTTTCTTTATGAGAGCAATTGTCTCGTGTGAAATCGCGGGCAGCAATAAAGAAGGAATCCTCAGAGACGTTGACACATCCATCCAACTTTGGAAGCCAAATGTAAACAGCGCGTTCGACTCGCTAACGGATCACTATGCACAGAAAGCGAAAGTCGAATTTCTGCTGACGCGATATGCCGATGCGCTAAATGATCTTGACGCGGGTATCCGGATCGATTACGGACGCGCCGATCAAATATTCAACAACGGCAACGTTAAACCAGAGGAACCGACATCCACCCCATGCATGTGGTCACAGGCTGATGTAAACAAATTGGCGATATTGTTTCCGAATGATTACCGAACGTCGCTTTACGTTGGTTTATACAAACTTCAATTTTCCCGTTATTCTTTGAACAAAGACTATCAACCCATATTGAAATCATTTGAACATGCGGCTGAACTTAATCCGTTTTCGGCCGTCCCGTCCTATTTTACCGCGGATCCGTACATTTATGGCGGCATAGGCGGATGGGTATCGAAAGCGAATTCCAAATGTCTTGATGATGTGGTCCCACGCACCGAACCGTGCCTTGAATTGGACGAAATCCACCGCACTGGCGTGCGCTATCTGACGAAGGCAATCGCCGCTGACCCGACATTTGAGCCTGCTTATGCTCTACGTGCCGGTGCTCACCTTGAATTGCATGAGTATCGCCAAGCAATTCGGGACTACACAAAAGCACTGGACCTTGACCCGAAGGCCAATCTGTATCAAGACCGGGCTTCCGCAGAATCGGAGTTAAAAGAATATCAAGCCGCCATTCTCGATTACACCAAGAGCATTGCTGAGGGTTGCGAGAATACCCTGTGCGGGGCCTACGAATATCGCGCAGACGTGTATTTGAAACTTCACGATTATCCACATGCGATCAATGATCTTGGTCATGCCATCAGAAACTATATGGCGGGCACCATCTTCGGTTTAAATATCGAGCAGTTCCGCAGAATTTATCCCGAATATGACGACATAGCTGATGACGTATTGTGTGAAAAACTTCGAGTGCTGTTTAACCCGCAAATGAGCTACG
>DATMOS010000172.1:0-2941 GCA_035568155.1 Verrucomicrobiia bacterium
GAATCTGCTGGCAGATTGGAAGGTTCCGGCAGACGACGCCGCGAACGTCTCATGGGTTCGGAGCCTGTTTAACAACTTGCGGCCACACATGAAGCCCGGCGTGTATGTGAATTTCATGAGCGGCGACGAACAGGAACGCGTCCCCGAAGCCTACCAAGATCGCTGGCAGCGCCTGCTGAAGGTGAAAACGCAATACGACCCTTCGAACTTCTTCCGCCTGAATCAAAACATTGCGCCCCTAAATAAGTAATACCCATCGTCTTCCAGCGATGCCCTAGCATTGTGCAGGAAGTGTTGCTGGAAAGCCCTCACGGGTGTACATTTCCACACCCTACCGGAGGTGGGCGATGAGGCCGCTATCTTCAATTCTGATGCTGTGCCTGCTGGTGTTTTTGGCCGTCTCGTCTGGGAGCAACGCTCAGCGAGCACAGCGCGGGAAAGTACATGCACTCCAGGCGACCTCTGACAAAGGGGGCGAGCATCCGGCGAGTACGGAAATTTCAGGCCCTGCGACCGTCACTTGCCTTAACGGCGTCTCGGAAACTCCCAATATGCAGGTCTCTTGTTTTGTGGCCGGCCCGGGATTTACCGGAGTCTTGAACAAAGGGAAGTCGGCAGATTTGACTGGTGCGGGAACCGTGACTCTGAAATGTCGCGGGCAGGGTTTTATGAGATGCGATGCGCGAGTAGACATCCCGCCGCCATCGAAGTGAACTGCATCTCATAGTAGGGGAGCACAGACAGTTGTATTTTGGTTTTTTGCATTTCGAATCAGCCTGGGGGAGCGCGCGGTAACGACCGGACGAGCAGTGCCCGGCAACAAGCCGCACGCTTGATTCTGACGCGGAGGCGTTAGATGGAACCCATCAAAGCATTCACCCTAAAACGCGACCTTGTCGCCGAGTATGACGAAGAATACTTGGAGATGAAGGTGAGCGATTTGCGCAACAAACTCGAAGCGCTTTCGAGAGCGAATTACGGTCCTCAGTTGGAAATCAAGGAAATTCAGAACAGCCTCAATCCCATCAAGGCAGGGGACATTCGCACAAAACGCGGCATCTACCAACTGGCTTATCGGCGCTACATACTGATTTGTCCTGACGACGAACTCCTGAGCGTTATTTTGGAATTGAAGTCCCGCCTCGATCATCTCGATAGAAATGGCGAGGAGATTTGGAGCCCGCGAAAGCTGGAGGCGATCGAGCACTCTATTCGAGCGCATGATGGCAACGGTCATCTTCGGGTGGAAGTAGAAGCGCTGGCCAAAGCGATCGACGAAGGCAGATTCCGCATCCGGCGGGATGACGACTTGCGGCGCGATTTCCTCGTCTTTGCGTTCCGCTCAAATCTGATTCTCTTTGCCGTATTACTCTGCGTGCTAGGTCTGTTTGTAATTCTCAAGGTTGATGTCCATTCGCAGTGGCGAAAACTTCCCGTGCTGCTCTTTGGCGCGTGCGGAGGGATGCTGAGCGCAACGATGCAGTACCGGCGTCAGCGCATCTCGCCCGGTGAGCTTCGCATCGAGCCCGTTCAGTTATTCTTCCGTTCTGTGCTGGGCGCGTTTGCGGCTGGCATTATCACTCTGTTCTTGCAGCTCCGAATCGTGGATTTTCCAGTGCTGCACGTGGGAGCTGAGGACGGAGCCTTTCTCACCTCCAGCGCCCAGTACATCGTGGCGTTCGCCAGCGGCTTCGCAGAAAGACTCTTCTTCCGCTCCATCGAGAAACCCGCCCCAAAACGCGCCGAAGCTCCGCCCGCAGTAGTCCAACAGACGCCCACGCGCCCGGCCGCCAAAAGCGCAGCAGCAGGCCGATAGTCGCGGCGGTTTTGGTTTGAAACCTACACGAAGGCCATTGAAATGAGGTGGCGGGCCAGGAGAGTCGAAATACAGAACTTTTGCTTCGCGATTAAATCGTGACGTAGACGCTGCCGCCCAAGCCTTACTTAAAGCTCACAGCCATTTCGATTCAATGACTTTGCCGCGCAATTCAACCAGGCTCCGGTTTAGCGTCGCCGGGTCCAATTCTTTTTCCCACCGCGCTACAACGATTGTTGCGACGCCGTTGCCAATCATATTTACCAGAGCGCGTCCGGTGCTCATGAAGCGCTCGATTCCCAGAAGCAATGCCATGCTCGCAACGGGAATGGCCGGCACGACAGTAAGCGTCGCGATCAGAGCGATGAACGAGGCGCCCGAGACGCCGCTCGCGCCTTTCGAGGTAAGGGTGGCGACTGCAAAAATCGTCAGTTGTTGGGTCAGTGTCAGATGTGTATTGGTCGCCTGAGCTACGAACAAGGCCGCGAGCGTCATATAAAGGCCCGTGCCGTCGGTGTTAAATATGTATCCGGAGGGAACCACGAGGCCGACGAGCGGACGCGAGCAGCCCAGCCGCTCCAATTTTTCCATCAGCGTTGGCAGCGCGGCCTCGGAAGTGTTTACAGCGGAAACGATCAGAATTTCTTCCCGGATAAAGCCAAGAAACTTAAAAATGCCGAATCCGGCGGCTGCGGCAATTGCTCCGAGCACGATGAAAACGAATGCGATGCACGTCGCGTAAAACACGGCAATCAACTTCACCAGAGGGCCGAGAGCTGACATTCCGTACTTGCCGACGGTGAAGGCCATTGCGCCAAACGCCCCAATCGGAGCGAATCGCATCAGCATGTTCACGATTTGGAATATTGTACGAGTCAAAGAATCCAGCAAATCGAGGATCGGCTTCGCGCGCGTACCGATAACTGATAGCGCGAAACCAAACAGGATCGACACGAGAAGAACCTGCAAAATGTCGCCCTTTGAAAAGGCGTCAACGACTGTCGTCGGAATGATATGCATCAGGAATTCTGTCACGCTCTGCGCTTTGGCTTGGCCCGCAAAATCCGCGATGGCTTTCGGGTCGAGGCTCGCCGGATTGATGTTAAAGCCGGCTCCGGGCTTCAC
>DATMOS010000173.1:0-4201 GCA_035568155.1 Verrucomicrobiia bacterium
GATCGAATTCTGAAAATAGTTCGCGAAGGCGTCCTTCTTGCTCCGGAAATCGAACCACGCGTGCGAATACTGGTGCACGAACAGCGGGTCCGAACCGGAAATATACGACAGCCCTTGATACTGGATAGTAGGCCGGGCCCACGCTCCCCAACTGGAAGCTGGAATTGGAAATGTCGGCGAGGCCATTGCCAGCAAGTACAGCATCATCAGCTCGTTGTACGAGTCCCATCGCGCCGAGAGAAAGCCGCTCTCGGGCTTCCAGCCCATGGAAAGGGTCGTGCCGCCGTTCAGCATCCAGGCGAAATTCACGTTGTTGTAAATCTGCGTGGCCAGGCCGGGAATCTGCGGATCTTGCGAAAAATGCTGCCGGCACATCAGCACTCCGCAAAGCAGGATCGCGGTATCAATGGAGGAAACCTCGGAAGTGAATGCCCGCGCGCCCGTGGTCATGTCCACGAAATGATAGAGGAACCCGTTCATCCCATTCGGCTGCAATCGGTTCAACACAAAATTGAGCGTCGTTTGCACGCGAGCTGCGATCGTCGCGCTAGGTTGGTAGCCGCGTTGGTCGCCAATGCACAGCGCCGTCAACCCGAATCCCGTTGCTGCAATGCTCGATACCGTTCGCGTGTCGTTTCCGGCGGCGAGCGCGCGATCCTTCACCTGTCCGGTTGTGGGGTCAGCCTGCTCCCAGAAAAAAAGAAATCCAGACTTCTCGATTTCCTCGAGCAATTGGTCATCAGTCCCAGGGTAGCCGTCCCCTATCGGCGGTGGCGGAGAGCTAGGCGAGCTTCCGCCGCCGCAGCCGAACGGGAAATACGCAATACCCGGCAGCGAAGAAAACAGTGCCGCCTTGCTAAGTCCAACAAAAAAGTCTCGTCTAGTGAAATCGATCTTCAAGGTGCAATTTCCATGATGCCGCGCGGAAAAGCGCGATTCTCAGTTGAATTCCAATCCGTCGCCGGCATGGCCCTGTGCGCACCAGCTGTTGCGCAGGCGCGCAGACGCAAAAATTCTCCCGGCAATTCGCCTCTTATCTTACCGAACAGGGGATACTTTGAAAACCGCAATTCACCTGCGTTCTAACGAGCTAAAGCGATTTACTAAACGCCTTCGCCAAACGACGGCGTTATTCAGTGATTTTCTTTCCAAGATTTTGCGAGCTCTACGATACTTGACTGAAGCGGCGCGTGATCCACGGCACGATCTACGCCTCTTTGGTTTTGAGAAATGTCCCATTTCGGACAGATTGTTAGAGCCCACTTTTGGTTTAATCAACAGTGAATCTCAGAGGCCATAAAGTTTCGCATAAGGTAATGCGAGGCACTGCGGTGCCGTCCAGGAGTGAAATGAGTGGGAAAAACTTTCGAGTCGCACCGGCAAGCCAACGGACCAACGTCGAGGGAAAACAAGTAAGCAATAAAGTACTGCTGGCAACGCCCGACAATGAATACGAATTGATGCGTCCTGACTTGGCGTATATCGACCTGCCGCACCATCTGAGCCTTCATGAGCCGACGCAGAGCATCGAGTTCGTTTATTTCCCGAACCGGGGAATGGTTTCTCAAGTGGTGGTGACCAAAGACGGCCGAACCGTGGAAGTGGGTGTAGTGGGTAACGAAGGCTACGTTGGGGCAGGATTGGCAGCCGGCTTGAGCAGAAGTTCCGTGCGCGAAATTATCCAAATCGCCGGTGATGGCTTCCGGATGATGGGGAATGCGCTGGAACGCATTCTGCGGTCGGCCCCGCAGTTGCAGGCAATATTGAACAGGCATACGGGGCTTCAAGGAATGCAAATCGCACAAACCGCGGCGTGCAACCGGCTGCACGATATACAGCAGCGCCTCTCGAGGTGGCTGCTGATGACTCAGGATAGGGTGAGATTAGGAGTACTTCCGATCACCCACGATTTCATCGCGACCATGATGGGTACTGACCGATCCACGGTGAGCCTGGCGGCGGCAGTGCTGCAAAAAAAGGGGATTATAGATTACGTGCGAGGTGCAGTGAAGATTGTGAACCGCAGGAAGCTCGAAAAATCCACTTGTGAGTGCTACGGTGTCATTCATCAGTTCGAAGATGACCTCGGATTGAGATAGCAATTTTTGCAAGCGTTGGATACCCCACAGACAGCAACCTCTTTCTATCGCTAATGTTCCGGCGTTGTGGATTCACTTCGGCCTTGAAGTGTGTTCAAAAAGCCGTGACTTGGGCAGAACTTCGCTCACGGAAGTGAAAAGAGCGCCTTTTGCCGTCGCAGTCCCGTCGGAGACCGATGCCAGACCGTCTTTCTAAGAAGCATAACCGCACCAAATCTCGAGGTGGCCATGGAGTCGATGCGTCGCAAACTGGTGTGGATCGAAGAAAAGGGTTTTTGGGGCTGGGGTTGCTCCGAATGCGAATGGGTGTTCAGGCCTTTAGGGGCGCTCCTAGGGGAATCCCTTGAGGATATGAAGAAGCACTACGCCGAGGAGCGTGACAAAGAGTTCGCATCTCATGTCTGTGCGAAGCATCCGAGAGCCACGAAAAATCCCCGTTAGCTAAGTCACTCGCGGGCTAAATTGCGTCGGAGTGTGGGTTGTAAAGAAGCTTCCATGCCGCTCTTGAGGACACAGCACCCCTTTCCCGGAGTTCACAACAAATACAACATCAAATGACCCGACTAGTCTCCTGCCCAAATGGTTCGTCCGATAAGTCGAGCGGGGTGTGCGTTGAGAGTGCGTTGTGCGTAGCGAGCAATGCTGGCTAGGATTTGGTCTGCGCTTCTGGTCCAGACGAATGGCGTGGGATCTTGGTTGTGGATCTGGATATATTCGCGGAAGGCGGTTTCCAGTTCTTTCACACTGCGAAACACACCACGCCGTATCCGTTTGTTGGTAAGTTCGGCGAACCAGCGTTCCACCAAGTTGATCCAGGAACCGTAGGTGGGCGTGAAGTGAACGTGGAACCGTGGGCGCTTGGAGAACCACTTCAGGATCATCGCCGTTTTGTGAGTCGCGTAGTTGTCGACCCATGGGAGGTGATGACTCCCAGAAGCTCAGGCCCTGGAGGGGAACTGCCGCCTTTAACCGTGGTACAGTTGTTTACATTCCCCTGGAGGGGTGAGCGCTTAAAGTAATTACGGTGGAAAACCTTTCAAAATCGTGGCGGATTGTTTACACGACTCCATGGCCGTTCGGATGGGCCTTAAGGATGATGGTCCGACAATGAGCGGCCATGACTCGCTGGCCAAGCGACTCTGCCAGGTCTCACCATACGCCGGCCGCATCGAGCCGATCATCGATCTGATCCCGGAGATCATGGAGCGGAACGACCAACTCCGCCCTTTATGGACGGCGTGGCGACAAAATGCGACGCCTGATCTGGCGCCGCGGCAATATTTCACTCCGTCTGAAATTAAGGTGCTTTGCGATTTTGTGGAGTACCTGTATTTCGCCAGCGATGCCTTTGCGCGCTCGGCCCAGACAGGCCGGTGACGCTTCGCGCGAAATTCTGCGTGATCGGCACCGGCGCCGGCGGGGGCATCCTCGCCTACCGTCTGACGAAGGCGGGTGCCGATGTGCTGGTCATCAACTCAGGCGGTATTCCAGCGCAATCCGAATTTCAAAACGAGCTGAGCCCTGAACAAAAGGGCCATTTTGAAATAGGCCCTCACACCACTTTCCCGGTCAGGCCGGAAATCTCTATCGTTCATCCGCTCCTCGCGGACGACCGTAGCCGGAGCTCCATGGAACGTCCACGGGAAGGCGGGTTCCATCACTACCAAATTCACCACGTCAACGGCTTGCAGAACCTCTGGAATGGGATCTGCCTGAGGTATTCAGAGGACGATTTTGCCAACCGCAATCCCTATAGTGAGGACTGCCGGTGGCCGATTTCTCTGGGCGATCTTGCCGATCACTATTCTGAGGTCGAGCGGCTCGCATTGGTGGTGGGTGAGCGCAATGGTTTGCGTCAATTTCCGGACGGATCCTTTCTCGCGCCCCGCAGCGCCAGACAAATTGACCGCATTTTCATCGACAGCAACGCCGGCTCGCTCGGCCCGGATCTTTTCTTTTTGGAGAACAGGAAAGCCGTCGACTTGCGGCCGGATTCTACGCAAAAGTGCGTGGCCTGCGGCAATTGCGGGCGCGGGTGCCGTTCCGGCAGCGTCTATAAATTCTCCACGCATCTCCTGCCGGAGATAAGAGCGCTGCGGAAC
>DATMOS010000174.1:0-17991 GCA_035568155.1 Verrucomicrobiia bacterium
GAGGCTCACAGAAGTCATGCTCCTGGGCGTGGTCGCGCTGCGGGCCGGCAAAAAAATCAACTACGACGGTGCAAATATGAGAATCACCAACGTGCCGCAGGCCAATGATTTTCTGCGGCGCGAATATCGCGAAGGATGGAATTCACCGTCAGGCAAAAGCGCCTAAAATAAAGTTTTTAGGTCGCGGTCTGTAGGTCGCAGTAGCAAGTCGCGTTTTGTAGGTCGGTGGCTTTAGCCTGCCCGCCGCAGGCAGGCCGCGACGAAGAGGCTTATGAATCAGTGGGGGCTTCAGCCCCTGAAGTCTCAACGCGACTGGTATCAATCAAAAGAGGCTGTTGAAACGTCGACGCACATCGTATTGGAGAAATATTCATGAAAAAATGTTTTCACGTTCTGACAAAGACCCTGGCGCTTCTATTTTTCATGATTGGCTGGACGCATTCCGTGGCCGCGCAAACGGAACAAAAATGGAAATCGAAGGACCGTAACCGTCCCGCGCCCGCAGCCGTGGATCCGGGTATGCCCGGCACGGAAACTTCTACAGGTCGCGCCCCCTCGGACGCCATCGTGCTCTTTGACGGCAAAGATCTTGCCCAATGGACGCAGAAAGACGGCAGTCCCGCGAAATGGAAAGTTGTCGACGGATACTTCGAAGTCGTTCCCAAAACCAAGGACATCATTACCAAGCAGCCCTTTGGCGATATGCAACTACACGTGGAATTTCGCGAGCCCGCCCCGCCCGTTGGCGAAGATCAGGATCGCGGCAACAGCGGCGTAATCATCATGGGCCTGTACGAAATTCAGGTGCTCGATTCTTACCAGAGCAAAACCTATCCCGACGGCCAAGTCGGCGCCGTCTATGGCCAGTATCCGCCGCTCGTCAACGTTTCGCGTCCGCCCGGCCAGTGGCAGACCTACGACATCATATTTCACGCCCCGCGTTTCGACGCCAGCGGAAAATTATTGCGTCCCGCGCATGTAACAGTTCTTCAAAACGGTGTGCTGGTGCAGGACAACGTGGAAATCCACGGCCCCACCGCAACCGGAAAGCCGTACGAGGCCCACGCCGCAAAATTGCCCCTGGAACTCCAAGACCACAACCACCCGGTGCGCTTCAGAAATATCTGGGTTCGCGAACTCACGGATACCGAATAGTTTCGCGCTCATTCGTTTCACACGCACACCTGTAAAACGTCGTTCAAACCGCCAAAACTCAACTCACTCGGAGGTGCCCCACCCTCCATTTTTAGGGTTTACCCGCCGTGGCGGGTGGGTCTTTCTGTTGTCTCGAAGAATTGAGTACCTCAACGTCGCTCTGGTACGATTTCAGCCTATGCGAAATTACCTAAGTTTGATTTTCCTGCTCGCCCTCGCGGTATCCGTTTCCGGCCAAGACTCAAAACCCGCGGCGGACCGCGTTGCCGCGCAAAATGCCATCTTCGACGACTACTACGAGTCCGAACTGCGCAATTTCCCGGAACGCGCCACCGCCTTCGGCGACTACCGCTACAACTACAAGCTCGATGATTACTCACTCGACGGAGTCATGCAGCACCACAAAATGGATGAAAGCTTTTTAGCCCGTATTCAAGCCATCTCCACTACCGGATTCGCCGACCAGGACCAGCTTTCCCATGATTTGCTGGCGCGCGTTTTGCAACAGCGCATCACCGATTTCGAGTTCAAAGAGTATGAGATGCCCATCAACCAGCAGAACGGCATCCATACCAGGCTCGCCGATTTGCCGCTCTCCGTTCCCCTCGATTCCGTGAAGCACTACGAAGACTACATTTCCCGCCTCCACCAAATCCCGCGCGCGCTCAACCAGACCATTGAAGTCTTGCAAGCCGGCATGAAGGACAAACTCATGCCCGTGAAATTCCTCGCCGAGAAAATTCCGGCGCAGTGCCAGGGAATCGTCGACGCCGACCCGTTTCTTCTGCCAACAAAAAAATTCCCCTCAAGTATTTCCGCGGAGGACCAGAAGCGTCTGACTCAGCAAATCAATGACGCGGTCAACAACGAAGTCCTCCCCGCGTACCGTAGTTTCGGCGAATTTATTCGCACCAAGTACGCCCCAGAAGGCCGCACCACGCTGGCCATCACTTCGCTACCCGACGGCCAGAAGCGCTACCAAAACAATATTTACGCCCGCACCACCACGCACATGTCCCCCGACGAAATACATCAGCTCGGACTTCGCGAGATAGACCGCATCGAAAAAGAAATGATCGCCATCGCTAAGAAAGAAGGCTTTGCCGATCTCGCTGCTTTTCGCTCGTCGCTAAAAACCAATCCAAAATATATCCCCACTTCCGCTGAGCAGATCCTTGACGATTTCCGCCATTACATTGCGCAGATGGAGCCCAAACTGCCGCAACTTTTCACTTTGCTCCCCAAGTCGCCCGTAACCGTCGAAGCTATTCCGGCCTTCCAGTCCGCCGCCGCAACTCATTACGTCACTGGAACTCCCGACGGCAAGCGCCCCGGCCGCGTCGTGGTGGCCACCTCCAAATTCGCCGAGCGTTCCTTAATCGACGACGAAGCCATCGCCTACCACGAGGGAATTCCCGGCCATCACATGCAATTGTCCGTGCAGCAGCAGCTCACCGGCCTGCCTAAATTTCGCCAGCACGGCCTCGGCTTCAACGCCTACATCGAAGGCTGGGCGCTCTACGCCGAGCAACTCGGAAAAGAAGTTGGCTTCTACCAGGACCCCGTCTCCGATTATGGGCGCCTCTCCTCCGAACTATTTCGCGCCGTGCGTCTGGTAGTCGACACCGGAATCCATTCGAAAGGCTGGACCCGCGATCAAGTCGTAGAGTTCTTCCGCAAATCCGGCGCCGTCGATGAACCCACTATTCAGTCAGAAACCGACCGCTACATTTCCTGGCCAGCGCAAGCCCTCAGCTACAAGTTGGGGCAACTCAAAATTCGCGAACTACGCGACCGCGCGCAGGGCAAAATCGGTGGCAAGTTCGATATCCGCACCTTTCACGATGAGATCCTCGATGGCGGAACCTTGCCGCTCGATCTTCTTGAAGCGCGCGTGGACAAGTGGATTGCTGGGCAGCCAGGTGCTGGCGACTAGAGCGTCTAGTTCACCAACGTCTTAACTCCTCGTTAAAAATTCGTTAAAATAAATAGATGATGCGCAATTTATTCGGCAGCGCAAAAAATGAGCTGATGCCCGGCGCCAAGAACGCCGTAGATATTTGCCTCGCTGTCCGTGCCGGCGAAAACGTGACGTTGATCGCCGATGAAGTAAGCAAGCCGGTCGCGGCCAGCCTCGCTGCGGCCCTCGACGATCGCGGCGCGAAATACCATGCATTTTTGCTGGAAGATTTCGGCCCGCGCCCCATGCGCGAAGCTCCACCAGAAATTTTGCAAGCGCTCGAAACCGCCGACGTGGGCATCATGTGCATGACCCCGCAACCCGGCGAACTCGGCGCGCGCATGGCCATCGTAAAAATTGTCGAACGCCGCCAGATTCGTTACGCCCACATGGTCGGCGTCACGGCCGAAATCATGCAGCAGGGCATGCGCGCCGACTACCGCATGGTGGACCGCCTGAGCGACAAACTTCGCGAGCGCATGATGCGCGCCGAAACCCTCACAGTAAAAACCGAGGCCGGCACCAACATCGCTGCCCATTTTGATCCCGGTCTCGATTGGGTGAAAACGAGCGGCCTGATCAGCCCCAGATATTGGTCCAATCTTCCGGCCGGCGAAGTTTTTACTACTCCCGCAATGGTCGACGGCACTTTTGTGTGTGATGCCACCGCCGGCGACCACTTCAATGGCAAGTACGGCGACCTGCAATCCACGCCGCTGGTTCTGGAAATCAAGGAAGCCCGCCTCGTTCACGCCGAGTGCGCGCGCAAAGATCTGCAGCAGGAGTTCTGGGAATATTGCCACACCGACAAGAACAGCGACCGTGTCGGGGAATTGGCCTTTGGCACAAATTTGGGCCTATCACGAATGATCGGCGTGCTTTTACAGGACGAAAAATTTCCCGGCGTCCATCTGGCCTTCGGTGATCCGTATGGCAGCCAAACCCACGCCGACTGGGCCTCCAAAACGCATGTCGATGTGCTGACTCGCAAGTGCGATGTTTGGATCGATGAGGACCAGGTCATTAATCGCGGCCGCTACCAACTCGATCACCTCGGACTTTCCTGACGTTCTCGATTTTTCTTCGTAAATATTCCGCTGCCGTTGGTCCGGCTTCATCGCCTGCCGCTGATTTACTTCGCGCCCATGAGTTAAACTTAAGCTGTGCCTAAATTCGACAAGCACATTTTCATCTGCATGAACCAGCGCGAAGCAGGCCACCCACGCGGTTGCTGCGACCCGACCGGCCAAGGCGAATTGCAGCGCCTATTCAAAACCAAGCTTGCGCAGCGTGGCATTAAAAACGTGCGCGCCAACAAATCCGGATGCCTCGACCAGTGTGAACTGGGCCCCACGGTCGTGGTCTACCCCGAAGCAGTCTGGTATGGAAGCGTCAAGCCCGAGGACGTAGACGAAATCATCGACTCCCACATCGTCGGCGGCACACCGGTAGCGCGTCTGATCATTCCCGACGCCATCCTCAACACCACTCACAAAAAATAAATCTTCGACCACACGCCACAGCACAGTCATTCCGCCTGCCCGCCTCCGGCGGGACCGAAGTAAGCCGACGCTTTTTCTTTTCCTTCGCTCCCGCGAAGGAGGCGGCTTACGCAGCGGAGGAATCTCTCTTCGCTGTATGCATTTCGCGCACCGCTTCGAATTGCCGTCGCGGTGATTGTGTCGCCCGAATCCAGGCCTCGGCGGCCATGAGATGCAGCGTAAAACCAATCCAAAACGCGATGCCGAAAAATTCGCGCGGCGTCAGCCCCGACAACCGGCTGGTAGCAAAAAATATCCCCATAATCGGCCGGATAGTCGCCACCGCCAATCCAATCGAGAACGCGCGAATCATCCACTCGCGATGCAGCGCAATTTCTCGCCGCCGTATAAGCCAGAATGCCCGGGACAGCGCCACCAAAAAATAAGACCCGAATAAAGTGGTCGCGGCCGCTTGATTGACGCCGCCGATCGCCGGCATCCCAAAGCTCATAATCAACGCGGTAATTCCAATCACAAACCCGCACGCCACAAAAACCCGCCCGCTCCAACGGTGCCACCTTAAATGACGCGCACGAATGCTTGAGCTGAATTGCAGCGGCCCCAGCAGCATGAACAGCAAACCCGGAACAATGTGAATCAGCGTTAGTTTCGGATGATGCGCGAATAAATCATCCAACGCACCAAATTGCGCAGCCACAGGATTGCTCGCAGGCGGTAGCGGCCGGTACCCGTGGAGAACCACCGGAACTACAGTTGTCATCCGTCTCACAGCAACAGCAGTCCCGATGAACGCGAGAAAAACCACCGCGCTCCACAGTACGCGCCGCATGCGAATGCCGGGCTCCATACTGCTCAATACGCAAATACCGCCAAATTATTTCGTCGCGATGTTTTGTTTCGCCCCGGAAACTTATGTGTGGAAGGCCTAGGGGTTCAGTTTATGTACCCGGAAAATTATCAGCCAAATAAAATGCCGGCATGGCTTTTATTTCGTCCTCAGCACCTGCCAGAGGACCAGCCACGCCGGCATTTACATCCCTTTAGATTTTAAACCGCATCACCGATGTTCGTGTTCATGCTCGCGATCATGGTTCCGCCAGCGGTCGTGGTCCCGCTCATGCTCGCGGTCCCAGCGGTGATCATGCTCGAATCGCCCACGATCTCCGTTCCAGTAACCGTTGTAGTAGCGGCCCCCTTCCCAACGAGGTCCAACCCAGACTGCTCCACCATAAGGCGGCTCAGTCCAATAGCCTCGGTGCCAAACGTAGCGGCCGTCCACGGGATACCAGTAGCCGTCCACCCACACATAGCCGGGTCCCGGTGCCACTGGTCGCGCATATACCCGCGGCGGAGGCGGAGCGCCAATTCCGATTCCGACGGATACCTGAGCCTTAAGGGCGGGCGAGCCAGTCAAAAGCATCGTGGCAAGCAACGCTGCGCCAATAAACTTTCTCATGTTCTATCCTCCTTAAAAAAGGCGTTTTTTACTCCCACTGATGGAACACTGCTGACGACATTTTCTCTCGGCCGGAACTCGGAGAACTGATCTGTGCTGGGAAGACCATCGGGACAATTCAAGACTATTTAGCTGCTCAGAAACCATCAATACTGCAAAAACTGTATGTGTCGATTATTGTAACGATGCACTAATTCCACACTGGGGCTGATACTTCAGTGCTGGATCGTGAGTCCGTCCAATTGTCGGATCAGGCCAGCGCGATTAATATCAACTTAATCTGAGGTTAATCGCCCGGCATGCTAAAACGTATTCGATAATGCGTGATGGAACAAAATCGCTCGTAAATCATTGAATAGCGCCAATTTTACGGATGTTATCCTACCATTGTGACTAGGGCGTTTTCCCCATTGCTATAAAGCACATGAAACATTCATGAACTCATTCGATACGCCGATCATTACGTTTCTAAACTCGTTTGCCCGCCACTCGTGGGCCTTTGACTCCTTTGTCTACATGCTGAGTAGCAATGATTTGCTCAAAGGCGGAGTCGTCGTAGCGCTTATCTGGTGGACCTGGTTTCGCCCCGATGCCCGCAAGGACGACACCCGGCAACATTTAGTTTGCGCAATTTTTGCCTGCCTGGTGGCCGTGGTTATTGCGCGCGCTTTGGCGCTTATGCTTCCTTTTCGGGAGCGCCCCATGGTCGTCGCCGCTCTTCATTTTCAGCGCCCCTACGGAGGCGACGACGGCGGTCTTATTGACTGGAGTTCTTTCCCGAGCGATCACGCCGCGGTGTTTTTTTCCTTGGCAATGTCCATTTTCTTTGTATGGCGGGCTGCCGGAATTGCCGCGCTGATTTATGTATTTTTGTTCATCGGCATGCCGCGACTCTATCTGGGGTTTCACTATCCCACCGATATTCTGGGCGGAGCCTTGATCGGAATCGCGCTTGCCTTGATAGCGCGTGCCAAACTGTTTTGTGATTGGGCACGCACCCTTGTAATGCCGTGGTTACAGCGTTCACCGGGAAGCTTTTACGCGTGTCTGTTTATTCTGACCTTTCAAATCGCCACCATCTTTCAATCCATGCGAAAGATCGCCCATTTTCTATTTACCCTCTTTACCCCGCACATCACCTAGCCACTAGAAAATTATCACCCGCACGCCACCGCGCCACAGTGTTGTCGCCCTACAGCATTGCCACGCCACGGCATTGCCACCCCGCAGCATCGTCTTGCCATAGCACGGTCATTCCGCCTGTCCGCCTCCGGCGGGACCGAAGTAAGCCGATGCTTCTTCTCCTTCGCTCCTGCGAAGGAGTCGGCTTACGCAGTGGAGGAATCTCTCTTCGCTTTCGGTTTTCTCTTCTGCGCTCATCAACCCTCTTTGAGCCCCATCGCACCTGACTACAAAAGAATTCACCGCACGACATACCGTCGCCATCCCGTTTGAATTTGCCCCCATGTTTATTTCTTCTCCTTCGCTCTCCGGGAAGCTGGCAATTGGATTATCCGGATTATGGTTTCTCGCCATAAACGCTTCCGCATTCCAAACTGACTCGACTTCAGGCAGAATGTCTGCGCCATTCAGGAGACGATATGAATCGCAGTGTTGCGGTTGGGTCCGTTTTATTGAGCGCGTTGGCGCTGGCACTCGCAGGCGCCTACAAAGTTGCACAGGTTTCGGCCGGCGATCAGCCGCTCGCGGGATATTCGCCCGAATCATCCCGCGCCGAGCGCCAGTGGGAAGAGAAGTTCCGCGAAATCCCCAGCCCGGACAATCTCCGCGCGTATATGCAGCATCTCTCGGCCCGGCCGCACAACGTCGGCACCGCTTACGACAAGGAAAACGCCGAATGGATTGCCGCGAGATTCAAAGACTTCGGACTCGATACGCACATCGAACAATTCGACGTGCTTTATCCCACCCCTAAGGAACGCCTCGTCGAACTGGTTGAAGGCGGCCCGAAATTTTCAGCCAAGCTGCAAGAGCCCGCGCTGCCGGAAGACCCAACGTCAAGCCAGCAAAAGGAACAACTTCCCACCTACCATGCCTATTCAAAAGACGGCGACGTTACCGCTCAACTGGTCTACGTGAACTACGGAATTCCCGAGGATTACGAACAACTCGATCGCATGGGCGTTTCCGTGAAGGGCAAGATCGTCATCGCCCGTTATTACCACTCCTGGCGCGGCATCAAGCCAAAAGTCGCCGCCGAACATGGTGCCGTCGGTTGCCTAATTTATTCCGACCCGCATGAAGATGGATTTTTTCAGGGCGAAACGTTTCCCAAAGGCGCATGGCGTCCCAAGGACGGCGTGCAGCGCGGCAGCGTCGCGGATATGCCCCTTTATCCCGGTGATCCGTTGACTCCGGGCGTGGGCGCGACAAAAGACGCCAAGCGCTTGAAGATCGAAGAGGCCCTCACCATTACAAAAATTCCCGTGCTCCCGATTTCCTATGCCGATGCGCAACCTTTGCTGGAAGCCCTCACCGGGCGCGTCGCGCCACCACAGTGGCGCGGTGGCCTGGGTATCACCTATCACGTCGGACCGGGCGCCGCGAAAGTCCATATGAAAGTGAAATCCAACTGGGACACCAAACCCGTTTACGACGTGATCGCAAAAATTCCCGGCTCGACCTTTCCCGACGAGTGGGTCTTGCGCGGAAATCATCACGACGCGTGGGTCAATGGTGCGGAAGACCCAATTTCCGGGGCTGTAGCGGTGCTGGAGGAAGCTCGCGCTCTGGGTGAGTTACTAAAGGCCGGATGGAAGCCCAAACGAACCATCATTTATTGCGCGTGGGATGGGGAAGAGCCCGGCCTGTTGGGCTCAACCGAATTTGCGGAAGCTCATTACGACGAATTGCGAGCGCATGCCGTGGCGTACATCAACTCGGACTCCAATGGACGAGGTTATCTCGGGATTGAAGGCTCCCACACCCTCGAAAAATTCAGCAACGATATTTCTCGCGAGATCACCGACCCCGAAACCAAGCTTTCCACCTGGAAGCGTAATCACCTGCACGAAATTGCCGAAGCCAAATCACCCGAAGACCGCGAAAAGATTCGCCAGCGGGCTGACGAGCGCATCGGTGCCCTTGGCTCTGGATCCGACTACACTGCTTTTCTGCAACATGATGGCGTCGCCTCCATGAATATCGGCTTCGGCGGAGAAGACGGCGGCGGCATCTACCATTCGATTTACGACGACTTCTACTGGTATACGCATTTCAGCGATACGAATTTTGTGTACGGTCGCGCGTTGGCGCAGACCGGTGGCACCATCGTTTTGCGGCTCGCCGATGCCGACCTCTTGCCCTTCGAATTCGCTGACTTCGCCGACACCATGGACACCTACGTGAAGGAATTGAAAACGCTGGCGCAGAAAACGCAGGCCGACATTCAGGAACGCAATCGTGAGGTCGAAGAAGGTGTGTTCCAGGCCACCGACGACCCCAAAAAACCGTTGATCCCGCCGCCCGTCGAACCGCTGGCCCCCTATTTAAACTTTGCTCCGCTGGATAACGCCACTGTAGCGCTCGGCCGTAGCGCCTCGGAATATCGCAAAGCTCTTGAAAAGATAAATGCCAATGGCGGCAGCGCCATGGCCGCGGCATCTCTCACGGACGTGAACAAACTTTTGATCGAGAGCGAACGAAAACTTACCAATGCCGAAGGCTTGCCCAACCGTCCGTGGTTCAAGCACCAGATTTATGCTCCGGGTTTCTATACCGGCTATGCCGCCAAAACCATGCCCGCGGTGCGCGAGGCCATCGAACAAAAACAATGGAAACAAGCCGAAGCCGGCATTGTTGTTGTCGCCGGCGTGCTGCAGGATGAGGCCGAATTGATCTCCGCAGCGGCCGCAAAACTTACCGCTGCGGCGCATTAACTGGCAGCTTCAGTTTTTCGCATTTACAAGAACTAACCGTGCGCGTCTCGGAAGGACTGTTCTATTCCGTCATACAATCTCGCCTTAATCGGTTTCGGAAATGTGGGCCGCTCTTTCTTGCGGTTGCTCATCGCAAAAGAATCGGAACTCCGCAGACGCTATGACTTGCGCTGGCGCTTGACTGGCGTTGCCACCCGCCGCTCCGGTTGGCTCGCGGATCCGTACGGGCTGAATCCCATCGCGCTTTTAAACGGCCACTGGCCTGCCCAGCGTGAAATACCTGCTAAAGACATTCGCGAATGGCTAGAAAAATCGCACGCCGATGTCTTCATCGAAGCTAGTTCGCTGAATCTGCAGTCCGGCCAGCCCGCCATTGAGCACCTGAAAACCGCGCTGGAGTTCGGCGCCCACGCGCTGACCGCCAACAAAGGCCCAATCGTCTACGCCTTCGAGGAACTGACCAGGCTTGCCGTTGAGAAAAAGAAAAAGTTCCTTTACGAATCGACGGTCATGGATGGCGTCCCCATTTTTTCCATGTTCCCGCTGGGCTTGCCGGCCGTGGATTTACGTGGCTTCCACGGAGTTTTGAATTCCACCACCAATGTCGTGCTGACCGAAATCGAAAGAGGCCTCTCCTTCGACGAAGCCATCAAGCGCGCGCAAGCCATGGGTATCGCGGAAACCGACCCATCCGCCGATGTCGATGGCTGGGACGCCGCCTTCAAAGTAGTCGCCTTGGCAACCGTGCTTATGGGCGTGCCGGTAAAAATTGAGCAAGTGCGCCGCACCGGCATCCGCGATTTGAGCGAGGAAAAAATTCGCTCCGTGCGTGACGCCGGCATGCGCTACAAACTCGTATGCCGAGCCGCGCGCCGCGGTCTCGGCGTGGAATGCACCGTAGCACCGGAATTGCTCTTGGCCGGCGACCCGCTCGCAAATCTGGAAGGCTCCAGCTCAGCGATTCGTTTTGATATGGACGTCTTTGGCCTGTCAATCGTCGAACACAACCCCGGCATCGACGCCACCGGTTACGGCCTGGTAGCCGACCTCGTTCGCGCCGTGCAGCCGTAAAATTATTTTGAGTCACCGCGCACCCAACCGCTTGTCGAAATTAGCGACCGCCGCTGGAACCGCGAGTTTCGCATCGCAGCGTCCATCGCGAATCGCCTCACTGGCAGCCAGCCGAATCGGCAGCACTCCGGCCCACACCGACAACGCGTAGTCTTCTTCGTCGTCCTGTACATCGCCAGTACGAATCTTCGCGGAAACTTCACTCAACGCCAGTCGCAGGATGCTTGTGGCTTTTAATTCTTTTTCGTTGGGCTGGCGAGCATCATCCCACCGCCCCGGCAGAATCTTCTCGGTAAACGCGCGCAACGCCGCGATTTTCTCTTCCGTCTCACTGACTAGCGTGGCCGTCCCGAGCGCCACCACCGACCGGTAGTTCATCGAATGATTAAACACCGAGCGCGCCAGCACCAGCCCGTCGATCAGCGTCACTGTAACGCACACCGCCAGTCCGCCGCTCAATCCTCGCAACATGCGGCTGGCCGCCGATCCGTGAAAATAAATTGCATCTCCCACGCGCGCGAACATCGTGGGGATCACATACGGCTGCCCCTCCATCGTGAATCCCACATGACAAACAAACCCTTCATCAAGAATTTTGTAAATGGTCTCGCGGTCAAACGACCCGCGATGCGGTTCGCGCACCACCCGCGTGCGCTCCGTCGGCGAGAAAGTTTCCGGCAAAATACACCTCTATGTGAATCGTGGCGCAGAGTTGATAGCCGGCGCCAATGCGGCATGAGTGAGGAACAATCATTTCGATGCTAACACGACGTCGCGCGCCACCCGCAACGGCCAATGTGGCATTCCCTATGCGTCACCACTCGTCACCACTCGCGTTCCTGCGCCTTTGTGAGAAACTACTCCACCGGAGAAAACCATGAGCTCATCAGTTACGCACGCCGCGGGAAATAAATCGTTAGACACCGCCTGGGTGCGCCAGCAGTTTCCTTCCTTGCAGACCCAAGTCAACGGCCAACCCGCCGCTTTTCTCGACGGTCCCGCAGGCACGCAGGTTCCCAAACAAGTCATCGACGCCATTCAGAACTATCTGCTCCACGATAACGCCAACACCTGCGGAGCCTTCGCCACCAGCCGCCGCAACGATGCCATGATTTGCGGCGCGCGCCAGGCCATGGCCGATTTTTTCAATTGCGCCCCCGACGAAGTAAGTTTCGGCCAAAACATGACCACCATCACCTTCGCGCTCGCCCGGGCAATCGGTCGCGAGATGAACCCCGGAGACGAAATTGTAGTCACCACGCTCGATCATGACGCCAACGTCGCTCCGTGGCGCGCGCTCGAAGAAAAAGGCGTACATGTGCGCCAGGTAGATATTCGCGAAGCCGATTGCACCTTGGACATGGACGATTTAAAACGCAAGCTCACCAAAAAAACCAAGCTCGTTGCGGTAGGCTACGCTTCCAACGCCGTCGGCACCATCAATCCCGTCGCGGAGATTGCCAAACTTGCCCATTCCGTCGGCGCGCTCATCTTTGTCGACGCCGTACATTACGCGCCCCACGGCGCCATCGACGTGCAGGCCCTCGATTGCGATTTTCTCGCCTGCTCCCCATATAAGTTCTTTGGCCCGCACATGGGTACGCTCTACGGGAAGCACGACCTTTTAATGCGCTTTTCACCGTATAAAGTCCGCCCCGCGCCCGAAGCCCTCCCCGACCGCTGGGAAACCGGCACGCAAGTCCAGGAATTAATCGCCGGCATCGCAGCCGCCGTGGAATACCTCGCCGCACTGGGAAAGCGCCACGATCCCGCCGCGCAAGACCGCCGCAGCGCGCTTCTAGCTGCCTACCGGGTTACTCACCAACAGGAAATGGCGTTACTCGCAAAATTAATGCATGGCTTGCAGCAGATCGACGGCCTCCGCGTCTTCGGAATCACCGATCCCGCAAAATTCGATCAGCGCTGTTCAACCGTCTCCGTCCGCCTGGATGGCCACACTCCCACGGAGACCGCCACTTTCCTTGGCGAGCGCGGCATTTTCACCTGGGACGGAAATTTTTATGCGCTGAATTTAACCGAGCGCCTCGGCGTGCAATCTACCGGCGGCCTCCTGCGCATCGGCCTGGTCCACTACAACACCGCCGACGAAGTAGAGAGGTTACTGACCGGATTGTGTGAACTTAGAGACCGTTGAAAAATCATCAGCAACCTGTATAGTGAGCCCGACCGTCCGCTAACTGAGTCAATGCGCAACGCCTTAGCTGCGGGAGGCCGCCGAATGAACGTTTTCTTTCGTCACCGACGGAAAATCCTGGTATGCACCAGCGCTCTGCTGCTGGTGTTCTCCGCACTCTCATCGCGCGCCGCCGAAAAACCCTTCACCGAAGTTCGCAGCCCCAACTTCCGCGTCCTCACCAACGGCAGCGAACATGAGGCTCGCAGAATCGCGCTCGAATTTGAACAGATGCGCGCTGTCTTTGCCGTCGGATTTCCTAACATGCGCCTCACCACCGGAGCCCCGCTCCTGATTTTTGCGCTGCAGACCGAGAACGACATCAAATGGTTGGCTCCCGCGATATGGAAAAATCGTAAAGGCCCCATGCCTGCCGGCTACTTCGAACATGGCTGGGAGAAACAATTTGCCGTCGTGAATATCAGTGTGGATATTCCGGGCGCTTATAACGTGGTCTATCACGAATATGTGCACAGCTTGCTGCATACCAATTTTCGCTGGTTGCCCACTTGGCTGGACGAAGGTTTGGCCGAATTTTACGGCAATTCCAGATTCGATCCCAAAAAATCCTACGTGGGCGCGCCTAGCACCCGCGTCTACCAATTGAAGAATCGCACCTTGATCCCGCTCGAAACGCTTTTAATCGTGAATCCCTGGACCTATTACCACGGGGACGAAAATCAAATCGCCACCTTTTACGCCGAATCCTGGGCCCTCGTGCATTACCTGGTTTTCGGACCGGACATGGAGTCGGGCAAAAAGCTCAGTCGTTTTTATGCCCAACTGCAAGCCGGAAACCAGCAGGTAAAGGCCTTCCGCGACGTATTCGGTGACCTGAAAAAAGTGGAAGACGGGCTGCAAAGGTATATCCAGGCATTCGCGTTTGGCGCTTACGCCATCGAAAATCTCACCGCCATTCAGGCCAAAGATTTTTCCTCCCGCAAGCTGAGCAGGGCCGAATCGGATGCCGAAATTGCTGGCTATCGCCTGTGGGCCCACGATTCCCCCGAAGCCGCCGATCTCGTCGAACGCGCGCTGCAGGATGACCCCGCGCTCGCCGCCGCGCATGAGGAAAAAGCCTTCATTAATTTCCGCGAAGGCAAAGATGAAGACGCCGTCCACGAATTTTCTCGCGCCTGCGAGTTGGATAAAACGCTTTACCTTTCGCAATATTTCAAGGCCATGATGACCTCCAAGCGCGACACTCCTGAACAGCGCGAGGCTTTGCGCGTGGAGTTACAGCAGATAACGCAAATGAACCCGCAGTTCGCTCCCGCCTATGTGCAGCTGGCGATGTTATTTATTGCCGACGGACAAGGCACTAAATCGCTGGTGGCCGCCCGCAAAGCCGAGCAACTGGAACCTTCCCGAGCCGGCTATCATTTATTGAGTGGTGAAATTCTGCTGCGCATGAAACGCGAAAAAGAAGCCGCCGAATCTGCGCGCTATGTCGCCGAGCGCTGGCACGGTCCCGATCATAACGAAGCTGTAGCTTTGTGGAACCGCATCCCCACTGCCAGTCGGCCCGTCGACGCCATCGTGATCGACGAAGTCGAGGAACAATCCCAAGCTGCGGAAGGGAAAATGCTCTCCATTTCGTGTGGCGAGAAAAGCAAAAACGAAGTGACCTTGCAGCGCGGCGACGACCTCATGGTTTTCAAAAGCAAAGGACGCCAGATGATCGGCTATTCAGACACCCTTTGGTATGGCAGCGACCACTTCAGTCTTTGTCACCACGTGGAAGGCATGCACGCGGTCATCCGTTATCGCCCCGCAGTCACCAAAGACTACGCCGGCGACTGGCTCTCCATCGAATTGCGCGACGAGTTGCCGCCGCAGTCCCAGCAGCAAGCCACCAAAGCACCGCAGCCGCCTCAGCCTTCAGCCCCGGCAGCCGCACCGCCCCAACAAGATTAGGGTCAGTTTTGTAGGGCGGCCAAGTGTGCCGAAGCTGTAGTGGTATGGAGGCTCGTGAGTATACGATTGAGTTCTCCCTGTGAGTATCGAATGCTGCCGTTTGTGGAGCCGCAGAGAATTTCAACATGGTGTCCTGTGGAATCGAAGACTTCTAGGTCCACGCGCCGTGATTTCTGAGGATCACCGATTTGAAACCCCCGTTTGCTAGGTAGCTCAAACGAGAACGTCCCTGTACCCAGCCCTGGGCCGAAAGCGATCGCTTTTATGGTCAGCAATGTTACTCCGCGAACCGCATCCGCTCGTGGCCCAAACGCTCGGATATTTTGAGGAGTCGTATTCAAGAGCACGCCATACTGGTCGTACGCCGAACGGTTCATCAGATCGCCAAAGACCAACTGCAGATCGCCCATTTTTAAAGATTGATCCTGCACAATCTCCGTGAGTAGGCCGCGCTGACCCGAGGGAACGATGAAAAGTACATCCTGCCCGGACTGAAACTTAAGCTGCACGAGGTTCTTTCCGACTTTTTCAGTGAAACTCGCATTCCATGGGACCTCGAATTCATAACCGAAATACGAAAGCTTCATTCCGGGCGCATCAATGACCGAATAGTCAGATAACACCCGCGTGGCTATTTTCACTCCCGGGACTCTCCTAGCCTCCATTCTCGTCGTGAGGAAAATGCCGATTGGAGGGCCTAGCAGGTCGATGAGAACAGCCAAGAACGCGATCAGAATCCCCACGCGAAATAGTGCGCCAGTGACGCGCCTCCAAGTTGATACACGCTCCCATGCTGTGACGCGAATGAGTGCTCGCATGCATTTGATTCTTGCAGCCTGAGAATACCGCCACAATGTAACTAGCACTTCATAATGCCGTTGACGCTATCTGTTCGTTAGGTCAGGTCGATTTTCAAATCTTTAATGTTCAGACTGACTCGTTACAATTCCAACGCCTTCACTACAACACCGCCACGAATCCGTGTATTCTGACGCGCTATGAATAAAAAAACGAAACCAATCGTGTTAACCGTCCTTGACGGCTGGGGATACCGCGCGGAAATCAACGGCAATGCCATCGCTCTTGCGCGCAAGCCTGTTTACGATGAGCTGTTGCGCAAATTTCCCAACACTCTGATTCACACCTCCGGCCCCTTCGTGGGCCTCCCCGAAGGACAAATGGGCAACAGCGAAGTCGGCCATATGAATATCGGCGCCGGCCGCATCGTGCATATGGACATCACCCGCATCGATCTGTTGATCGCCAACAAACAATTGGAAAACGTGCCGCTGTGGCAACAAGCCATGGATCGCGGCCGCGAACGACAACTGCACTTCATCGGGCTGTTAAGCGATGGCGGCGTGCATTCCCACATCCAGCATTTATTCGCGCTGCTGGAAATGGCCAAGGGGAAAAACGTTACAAAAGTTTTCGTGCATTGCTTCATGGATGGGCGAGACACGCCGCCGCACAGCGGCCGCGAATTCGTCAAGCAGCTGCAGCGCAAGATGCGCGAGTTGGGCGTCGGCGAAATCGCCACGCTGGTCGGCCGCTACTATGCGATGGACCGCGACAATCGCTGGGAGCGCATCGAGCTAGCCTACCGCGCCATGGTCCACGGCGAAGCGCCCACGCGCACCGACGATCCCGTTGCGGCCCTCAGCAAGAGCTACGAGCAGGACGTCACCGATGAATTCATCAAACCCATCGTGGTCATCAAAGGCACCGGCGACTCAGCCAAGCCAGTCGGTTTGATTCGTGATGAAGACGCGGTGATTTTCTTTAATTTCCGCGCCGATCGCGCCCGGCAGATGACCTATGCCCTCGCCGCGCCCGATTTCGACAAATTTGCCGACCCGCAAAGACCCAAAAAACTCTTCTTCGTCGCCACCACGCAGTACGATAAAAACTGGCCGTGGCTGAAATACGTCATTTCTCCCGAAAAACTCGAACAGATCTTGGCGCAAGTCTTCGCCGAACTCGATTACAAAAATCTGCGCTGCGCGGAAACGGAAAAATACGCGCACGTAACTTATTTCTTTAACGGTGGCGTGGAAAAGCCTTTCGGCGGCGAAGAACGCATCCTCGTCCCCTCGCCAAAAGTTGCCACCTACGACTTAAAACCTGAAATGTCCGCCGCAGGAATCACCGACACCGTGGTGCACGCCATCGAGAAAGGCGAATTCGACGCCATCATCATGAATTACGCCAACGCCGACATGGTCGGCCATTCCGGGAAATTGGAAGCGGCCATCCAGGCCGTTGAAGCCGTAGACGCCGGGCTGGCACGAATCTATCAGACGCTAAAAGCACGCGGAGGCACCTGGCTCATTACGGCCGACCACGGCAACGCCGAAATGATGGTCGATCCCAACACTGGCGGCGCGCACACCTACCACACCACCAATCCCGTGCCTTTTATTTTGGTGAACGGCGACGGGCAACTCCGCTTGCGATCCGGCGGTTCGCTGCGCGACATCGCGCCCACAATTCTGGGTGTGCTCGGGCAGCGACAACCAAGGGACATGACCGGCACGGATCTGCGCTTATCTTCGTAACGAATTCAACAGCGCAACAAGTCAAAGAGGCCACAGTGAGCGTCCGCACCGAACCCGCGAATACCAAGCTTGTAATCGGCGTCTGGCATTCCTTCTTCTCCGAATGGAATGCCAAGCCGGTAATGGCCTACACCCTCGGTCACCGCTGGCCTCAGATGAACGTTGTCCACGTCACCAACGTGGAACGGCTGCCCGCCGAATTGGCCGACGCGGATATTTTTGTCGGCAGCGTGTTGCGCCCAGCCCAGTTTGCCGCCGCGCAAAAATTAAAGTGGGTGC
>DATMOS010000175.1:0-3568 GCA_035568155.1 Verrucomicrobiia bacterium
CCGAACTGTTGTTCCTGAACAAGCTCCATCCGGTCTATCACGGCGAAACTGGAATCCGCACGCTGAAGGAACTGGCGCGTAGTTATCTGACGATCACCCGCGATTTGACACGCGTGATGAATCGCCTGAAGGCCATCTATCTGCGGCCAGCCGCAAAGAAAGCCGGAGCGCATATCGAGGACGGCCAGAGGTTCGGGCTTCACAATTTGCGTCACAGCCTAAGCAACTGGCTGGTGGTAACCTATTGAAATAAATGGTGGGCCTGGGTGGACTTGAACCACCGACCTCGCCCTTATCAGGGGCGCGCTCTAGCCACCTGAGCTACAGGCCCTTGGAACTGGAGTGGCGATTGGAAACAACCCGAGCAGTTTACGACGGCAGCGCTAAATCCGCAATTGCTCCGCGATTCTGATGTATTCACCCGATAGTGCAAATGCCTCTGCGCTATCGCCGACCGAAACTACTGCACGAAGCCAACCGTGGGTGTGGGTTCGCTGCCCGCAGGTGATTCCTTGATCGGGCCGAACTGCGATTCGTAACGCGCGATGTTTTCGCCCAGCGCGCGCCAGATGCGCTTGGCGTGGCCCGGGCTGACGATCATGCTACCGGTCAACTTGCCCTGCGCGCCGTTGGGAAAAATGTAGATGAAATTCAGGGTGAACTCTTCCAGGTTGTGATGAATCATCACCAGGTTGCTGTACTGTCCCTGTAATTCTTTTTCGTCCGCCTTGATTTGAACCTGACCTTGACCCTGCTGTGGTGGCCGCTGCTCGTCCATGCGTAGCTCTCCCTGAATGCTTCTCGAAGTTAACACATACGCGTTGTATTGGCGCATGAGGCAGGCATCCCTTCTTCGCGCATTCAGTGCCGCAATGCGAAAAATTAATCTGCTCGAGTCGTTTTTTAAGAAATTCTCGGGTCAGATCCATTGACAGCCAAACACTATTAAGTGTAGTTTAGTAGGTAACTTTAACGTGGTTAACATGGTCTATGGCACGCATCGGTCCTCCTCAATTCGAAACTGAACCCGCCTCCAGTACCGAAGCTAGCCCGGTCGAAACCACTAGCCCTTCAAGAACTCTGTGGCCCGCGCGCCCGACGCGCAGCAGCGTGGCGATGCCATCACTCCCGGAATCGCACCGCACCATTCCGTTTCTGGCGGGCGCCTCGCGTCTGAAGAAATTATTGGCCTTCGCCGGCCCCGGTTACCTCGTTGCAGTCGGCTACATGGACCCCGGCAATTGGGCCACCGACATCGCCGGCGGCTCAAAATTCGGCTATTCGCTGCTCAGTGTGATTTTGCTGAGCAACCTGATGGCGATGTTTCTGCAAGCGCTCTCCGCCAAGCTGGGCATCGCCACCGGCCGCGACCTGGCGCAGGCCTGCCGCGAGAATTATTCCCGGCCCACGGCTATGTTTCTGTGGGTCATCTGCGAGATTGCCATCGCGGCCTGCGATTTGGCGGAGGTGCTGGGCTCCGCCGTCGCGCTGAAGCTTTTATTCGGCTTGCCGCTGCTGGCTGGCGTGCTTATCACCGCCCTCGATGTCTTGATCGTGCTGGCGCTGCAAGGTCGTGGCTTTCGCTTGATCGAAATTTTTGTCGTGACGCTCATCGCTTCCATCGCGGCATGTTTTGCCTACGAAATATTTTTCGCTCAGCCGCTGTGGCGTCACGCGGCGCTGGGATTCATCCCGCACCTGGAAATCCTGCGCAACCGCGAAATGCTGTACATCGCCATCGGCATATTGGGCGCCACGGTCATGCCGCACAACTTGTATCTGCACTCCAGCATCGTGCAGACGCGCGCCTTTGGTACCTCCACGCCGGAGCGCAAACAAGCGGTGCGCTACGCCATTTTCGATTCGACCTTTGCGTTGGGGTTCGCGCTGTTTGTGAACGCCGCCATCTTGGTGCTGGGAGCTGCGGCGTTCCACACCCGCGGGCTGCACAACGTGGCGGAAATCGCGGATGCGTACAAATTATTGAGCCCGCTCCTCGGCGCGAGCCTGGCTAGCACGCTGTTTGCCTGCGCGCTGCTTGCTTCGGGACAAAATTCTACGCTGACCGGAACGTTAGCAGGCCAGATTGTCATGGAAGGTTTTCTGGAGATACGGCTGAAGCCCTGGCTGCGGCGCCTGATTACCCGAGCGATGGCCATTATTCCCGCGGCACTGGTTATCGGCGTCGCGGGCGAATCCAAGGTGACCGCGCTGCTGGTCTTCAGCCAGGTTGTTCTCAGCTTTCAATTGCCTTTCGCCGTAATTCCGCTGATTCAACTCACGAGCAGCCCTAGCAAGATGGGTGAGTTGGTGAACTCCCGCACCACGACAGTCATCGCCTGGGTGGTGGCGGCCGCAATTCTTTTTTTCAATGCTGAATTGGTCTGGCTGATTCTTCGCTCGTAGTATCCTGCCACGCCACAATTGAAGATCGCGTTAAAGACCTTGCGAACACTATGGATGCGCGACAAAAATTGAGACTGCGCAAGATTCTGTTTGTTGCGTTATTGGCGCTGATCGCTTTATCGATCGTGCTGGGGGTGACGCACCGAGGCCAATGGAACATCCCGGAAGACGCCAAGCTGCGGCAGAATCCTATTCACGCCTCCCCGCAAGCGCCCGATTCCGCACGCACCCTCTACAACGATCATTGCGAACGCTGCCATGGAAAAACCGGCAGAGGCGACGGTGCCGATGCGACAAAATTCGCTACATCTCCCAGGGATCTGACGGACGGCAGCCGCATGAGTGCGCAGTCCGACGGCGAATTGTTTTACAAGATTAGCGAAGGCCGGCGACCCATGCCGGAATTCAAAACAAAATTGACGGAAGAGCAGCGCTGGCAATTGGTGCTGTTGATGCGCTCGATGGCCGCCACTGACAAATAGAATCCATAACCGCGAGCAAATTCTTGCTATGCGGTTACAAATAGCCAGAGCGAATCGGCTGAAGACTACGCCGCTGCGGATTTAACTTGTTGCAGCGCCGCAGACACTTCTTTCAGATCCGGCACCACCGGAATGTCATAGTTTTTAATCCACGCGATTTTGCCCTGCTTATTGATGATCACGATGGAACGATTCGTTATCCCTTTATCAGCCAGGAACGCGCCGTATTTCTCCGCCATGGCTCCCCGAGGATTAAAATCGGCCAGCAGCGAATAGTGAATCCCCATTTTGTCGGCGTACGCCTTGTGCGACCAGACGCTGTCCACGCTCACGCCTAGCACTTCCGCATCGAGCTGTTCGAAGGACTTCATGTCATTGACGAAGCAGACATGCTCATTGGTGCAGGTGGGACTCCAGTCCAGCGGATAAAAAACCAGTACCACATTTTTCTTTCCCGCGAAATCAGAAAGCTTCACGTCTTTCTGACTCTGATCTTTAAGTGTGAAATCCGGTGCCGCTTGTCCTACGGATACGCTCATAATGTTCCTCCTGGTTTCCAAGTTTCTAAGAGCATCTTACCCAATCGCGGTTAACAGGTACAAATAGGGTCCCGCTTCGAGTGGTCGGTCAGTTTCCGATTTCGCGATTAGCCGAGACTTAGCCAGCTTGTTAGTAGCTTG
>DATMOS010000176.1:0-8451 GCA_035568155.1 Verrucomicrobiia bacterium
TCGGGACCAGGAGGTCGGTGGTTGAAATCCGAAATCACTTTGCCCATGCTCCATCATCACTCGTCGCAGATGGTAGCAGCATGTTCCGTGAATTGGAGCCCGACAGAGGAGAAGGAATCGACTGTAATGACCCGACAAATCAACGTGATAGTCGACCGTAGTATTCCATCGTTGAACGTCACAGATTTAATTGGATTTGGTCTTCTTTGAACTCATAATCCGTTGGTCCCAGGTTCAAATCCTGGCGGGCCCACCAATTCTCAGTTTTTGACATTATCTTTGGCCTCGATCATTCCCTGCATAACCATTTCGCTGTCCATTACGTGGGGACTTCGAGCGAATTGCGGGCCCCTCGCGCATTAATGTGATATATAAACGCCAATTACGGGAGGAACTCCCATGGCTAATTTTTGTTCGAAGTGCGGGGCTGAGCTGTCTGCGGACACGAGGTTTTGCCAGGGTTGTGGCGCGCCTACTGGATTTACGGCGGTGCCACCCGTCGGCGCAGTTCCCGCTGGGCAAGTTCCCCTTGCACCAGCCCCTGCCGTTACCGCGCCATCCAGCGGAACTCTTAAAGTCGTCCTGATTATTGTTGGAGCTATCGTTTGCCTCGGAATGCTGAGCGCATTTGCCGTTATGTTCGGCCTGTGGCGCATTTCGAGGTCGGTACATGTTGACCGAGCCGGAGGTATGACCATCACCACTCCGGCGGGAAAATTCTCGAGCGGTCGGACCTCCTCCGCCCATCTAAGCGAATCGGAAGTGGGTGCGCCAATCTATCCGGGCGCCGTCGCTGAGGAAGGCGGTTTTAAGCTGGGCGGAGACAGCGGCACCATGGCTACCTACGTCTTCAAGACTTCCGATTCAGTTCAGCAGGTGCTGGCCTTTTACCGTGACAAGTTCGGACCCAAGACCAGCGTAGTAGAAACTCCGCAAGGCGGCATCGTGACCGCCGCCAAAAACGATAATGAAGGCGTTATGGTGACCGTCGGCCGCGATGACAATGAAGACAAGACTTCCATCACTATCACTCACGCTACTTCAACGAAAGATACTCGTTAGCCTCCTGAAAAGCGCAGAGGTTTGCTTCAACCCCGTTCTACAAAACGGGTGGCCTACCCTTTGCTGATTTTGCAAAGGGGGCTCCGGAAATACAACGCAATTTGCTTTCTTACAGACGCCCGAAGGTATAACCCACCGCGATGGTGTACTGCGGCACCACGTTTCTTCCGAATTCCTGATCCATGTTGTGGACCCAGTGAAGATCAAACTGCGGCTTGATGAAAATGTTTGGTTTCACGTATATCTTCACCCCCACCGCGCCGTGCAACTGGAAATGATTGGCACTCGCGAAGAAGGAACTCTGGTTATTGCAGATCGAGGTGGTGGCGCAGGCTTGCTGGTTGAAATATAAAGACGTTTTCTCGCCGCCAACTCCCCCTTCTAGTACGGGAACGATGCGAGCTTTTGGCGAGAGTGGCTGATACACCGCATTAAAATCGTAAAACGCGGGCCGGGCATTGATTCCAGCGTCCGGCAAATACGATTGCTGCGCGAAGCGAAATGCGTACTCGCCATTGAAACCTAGATGCGTCCGGAACATGTAGTCCGCTCCGAAGACGCCAAAAAGCCCGCCCATGCTCTGCGCTGCTTCGCAATTTCCCGTGAAACCATCGAAAATAAATTTAGAAGCACATCCGGGAGTTGTCCCGGCGCTATTGGTTGCAGTGCCCAATCCAAAGTATGCGCTGAACTCCTGAGCCCGCGCATGATTGGCAATGATCAACATTCCGAACAATAGAAACACAGTGGCGCGAAATATCAGCTTGGACAAGGCTGTTCTCCTTATTGAAGCTCTTTTAATGATTTGCGTGCGTGGTGTTGGTATCGCTGAACGGAAGATTTAGATCGTCGCTGTCTCCCTTGTACTTGGCCCGCGAATAGATAGATGGCGCGCCCTGCTTGTGGGTTGTTCAAAAACCAAAAATTTAAAATATTTTTGGTGCATAAAGAATGGCGCTCACAAAATGTGCGCGAGTCGGCGCATGAACTTAGCGGCTACTGAGAAAAAAACTGAAGAATTTACGAACTTTTTGGAACCTTTTTATTATTTTGCCGGAATGACAGAAAGAGGGAACTGTGTGTGCTTGGCGCCGCCACAGTGCAGGCCAGACGCATGATCAGTATAGAAGTGCTGTTTATTTTTTAGCGATTTCTTTTCAGCTGGGTTCAGCCTTCGTTCAGGGCGGAGTGTTCTGAAATGTTTTGCCCCGAAAGCGATCCAATCTGCTTTGCTACCAGGAATAACCAGTCTCGTTTTTCAGCGATTCCATCCGCTAGCGGCACTTCCGGCGTGGATGTTTGCGCCAATGCTCGACTCCATGCCTGCACAGTATGACTTGCCGCCGGCATATTCAGAGCCCGGCCCACCCATCCGCACGTGCACATCGTAGTCGATTCATTGTCCGTCGTTTCGCCTGGCTCATCGGTCAAGTTTTCATCGAAACTCAGGAATGCTGAAGACAATAATCGCAGACACCAGGGGCATTCGAACAGAATTACGTGAGCAAACCGCTTTTCCTCGCCGTGCACAGCTATCCTCCCGCTTCACGCCCATTGGGGGGACAACCAACGCGAAAGCGAACACTCGAAGGATAATTTGCCGAAATGTGTTGCACCATACAGAAGATACCTTAATTTAAATGAACCCAATTCCTGGGTCTGCGCAGGCGGCGATAGTGGGATTATCCACGACTTGTTTTTGCCGTTTAGAGCAACGGCTCAACTCTGCCGGCAATATAAATCAGGCATCAGGGTTACTGAGACACGCGGTCTTTGACTACTTTGTGGACCGGGAGTGTTTTAGAGAGACGCGAAACGCCGGAATTTGGCCGCCGCCGCTGGTCACATTAGCCAAACCTGTGGCGCTAAGACGCGTCAAATAGCCGGCCAGTTTTCCACGAAATAGATAAGGAGCGAAGTCCACCAACATGTCGCGAAACTCCACCTCGCCGCTTGCCGTTATGTACGGAAATACCTCGCGACGAATGGGAATGCGTTCCTGAACGATCCAGCAAGCTCCGCCGTTTTCAGAACCCGGACTCGAAATCGCCGCTTGGATGGCGTTTTCCCAGGCGCTGTCACTGGTTTCCCAACCGAGAGTGACTCCCGTGCCGCCATATTCGTCGCTCGGTTTCAGGACCAGGTTCTCGCGCTCCTTGCGGATAAATGTGAGCAAATCGATGGATTCGCCGTGGTGCATCGTGCGCACATCGGCAACCACCCGCGTCCAGGGAACATGATTCGCAATGACTTTGCGCTCCGCCTGCGAAAACAGCGCTTCGTTTCGGTCGTCCGTTAAAACCGCAAAAAATGTTTTAACGTGGGGAATCTTGCACCTAAAAGAATTCGCCACGCACACAGCATTCGCGGTGTAAGCATTCAACAAAGCCGCGCATTCGGCGGGCTTCGCGACAATGTCGTTGATCAACACACGGCGATACACCAAGTCGATTTTTTTGCCATGCGCGCTCAATTTCTGTCCGTCGAACGTCAAATCACGCGGGTCCGCTACCAGCGTGGGCACGCCCATCCTTTCAAATCGCGCTTTCAGAATTTCAAACTCGCTCCACGTAGGAACGCCCTTCCAATCCACAATTGCGATTTGCGGCCGCTTGCTCGTGCCTCCCCAATCGACATAACTCAACACCAGCGCGTCGAGCAGCTTCGCGCTCAGCGGGTAGCTATGCACTGAGTATCGTTTTGAAAATTGCGCCATCACCGGCATCTCGCGGAAAATCTCGCCCAGCGTTTCCGAATAGCCAGCCCCTGCCGGTGATTCGCCATTGTATTCGGCGAATTTCAGCGATTCGGGCAGCAAAAATGCGTCCAGTCGTGAGGCCGTGCTGACTCTTCCATTCCCGCCGGGCAAACGCGCCAGCCGCGCTTCTTCGGGGCGCAAATGAAATTGCTCGAACAATTTTTCGTCCGCCAGCGCCGCCAGAGCTACGCGCTCTCCCAGTTCCGCAATAGTCTCGGCCACCGGGCGCACGCGATCTTCATCTTGCGGAGAAAGAAAGAAGGGTCGAAGAAAAGGGCAGTGCACCCGATCGCCAAAGGTCAGTTTGGCGGCCCGCAGCTCCATCAAGAAGTTGTCCGCGAAGGCGCGATCATTCTCCAGCGCTGGACGCAGCAAAGCGTCCCAGTATTCGGCGGCATTGCCGGTAAATTTAGGCGAAGCGGTGCTCATTTTATTTTCGGCTTGGTGGGGCTGGCAGGCGCAGGTGCGGATGCAGGCGCTGCCGGTCCAGTCGCAGCTGGAGCTGGCGGTGGTTTCGTAGCCGATGACTTTTCCGCCGTTTGTGTCGGTGCTGCTTGGGATTGCGCTGCGGCAGCTTGCGTCTTTAATTTCGGCGCGCCAGTGAAACCCACAACCCCGCCTTCCTGATTTCCTGCTTTAATACCAACCATCTCTTCCCAGCGTGGCCACGAATTAGAAACGTCGCCACTCAACGCCCGATCAATCACCAGCCGGGCCATCTTATCCACCACTTGCTCAAAATAAAATTCGGTAATGCGGTCGCGCTCAAAATCCGGCGCGGGATTCAGAAAATCAATGGCGTACGGCACGCCGTCCTGAATCGCAAACTCGATAGTGTTCATTTCATAGCCCAGCGCCAGATTAATCGTCTGCGCATCTTTAACCACCCGCTCCCCAATCTCCGCGGAGAGATATTTGTGGTCCACGATGTAGCGGCGCTCCTTCGGATCGTAGTGCACAGGCAAAATATCCGTTTTGCCGAACGTGAAGCAACGCACATATTGCGTGAAATCAATAAATTCCTGCAGCGTCATGCAATACGGCGCAGTTTGATCGTAGGCCGCCCACAATTCTTCCTTGGTGTGCACCTTATATACGTGTTTCCAGCCGCCGCCCGAATAAGGTTTCAGAATCGCCGGCCGCCCAACGTAATCCAGTAAAGCATCCCAATCGATCGGAAATTCCAGGTTGTGCAACGATTCCGCATTAATATCCACATCTTTCGGATAGCCTTTTTGCGGCAGTAGCACCGTCTTCGGAATGGCTACGCCGAGCTTTGCCGCCACCGAATAATTAAAATATTTGTCGTCCGCCGTCCACCAGAAGGGATTATTGATGACGTAACTGCCCTGCAGCACCGCGTGTTTCAGGTAGCCGCGATAATATTCCACTTCATGCGAAATGCGATCCACGATTACCCGGTACTTCGCGGGTTCGTCCATGCGCGTGCCGCCAAGTCTCACGAATTCAGCGGTGACGCCGTCTTTCGCGCCTAAAGTTTTTACCCTCTCGATGAACGCCGGAGGGAAGCTGAATTCCCGTCCGCATAATAGCCCCACCTTCTTCATCGTTCTTGCTCCTCAGCAAAATCTTCGCATCATTTTAACTACTCGCAGCAGGCTGGTGGTTAAGGTCAGAATAAAATCTGGAAACGAAGCCGGCTGCGTTTCAACAAAACTAATTTATAGCGCGCGCCGATGACGTTGACTGCGCCACTCCTCCGCGAGTTTCATTCACCAGGTGCTGCACCACCGCTTTCAGGTCGCCGGTCTCCTGATACACTCGCAACTGCCGCTCCGCGCTGGTTCCCTCGTTCATAATCGTATGCACGTACTCTACCGCGCTGCGGCTGCCCAGTTCATCAACGACGTCATCAACAAATTCCAGAAGCTCCGGAATCAACTCACGCATGGGCACTTCCGTTTCCTTACCAAAATCTATCAGCTTTCCTTCGATTCCGTAGCGCGCGGCACGCCATTTATTTTCTTCGATCAGCGCGCGCCGGTACAAACGAAAGCTCATATTCCCTTTGTATAGTCGGTGGAGCTTTACGATGATCGCCTGCGTAAGAGCGGCGATAGCCACCGCCTCTTCCACTTTTGTGGTTACGTCGCACATACGAAATTCCAGCGTCCCAAACGTAGGATGCGGCCGCACGTCCCACCAGATCTTCTTGCCGTTATCGATGCAATTCAATTTCACCAGCAGGTTCACGAAATTTTCGTACGCGCTCCACGATTCGAATTGTTCCGGCACCCCAGTCCGGGGAAACCTGCGAAATACCGTGGTGCGAAACGATTTCAGCCCGGTGTTGCGTCCCATCCAGAACGGCGAACTGGTCGACAGCGCCAAAAGATGCGGCAGGAAGTAGCGCACCATATTCATCATGTCGATGGTGGTTTGTTTGTCGGGCATCGCTACGTGCACGTGCATCCCAAAAATCAGCAGGGAGCGCGCCAGTTGCTGTAGCTCTTCAATAATATTTTGATACCGCTCGCCCGGAGAAATTACTTGATCGATCCAGCTGGAAAACGGATGCGTCCCCGCAGCCGCCACCTGCAGTCCCGCGCGTTCGGCCGCGGCCACCAATTCGCCCCGGGTGCGGTGCATTTCAATTCGCAGCTCATGCACGCTGTCGCAAATATTCGTGCCGGTCTCCACGATCGACTGGTGCATTTCATGCTTCACCTGCTCGATGATGCTCGGCGAAGCCTCCGAAACCAGCTGCATCACGTGCGAACGCAGCTCGCACGTCGCCGGGTCGATGATTTGAAATTCTTCTTCTACGCCGATGGTGAAACGGTGAGCCATGCTGTGGCCCTCTGTTTGGCCTGACGATTCGCGCCACTTAAGGTGCGTATCATACGCTTCCCGTCCATTAAATTATATCGGAACCCTGAGCACGCAAGTATCAATGCTGGCCCGCGCCAATTTCGATGCTTGGGCCGCCGCAATAGGGAAGTGCCCAACAGAAATGAAAAGCCGATGTACTAAAACCGATGAATCCCTGGCTTGATGTGGAGAGGTCTTGTGAAGGGAAAGCGGGGACAGAATGTCGTGCTGTCCCCCGATACATTTACTCCGACCAACCACCACTAACTAAGCTGCGCCCATCGACCTGCGCTGCTGAAAACATTCCCGGCAAAATACTGGACGCCCTTGTGTCGGCCGGAATGGCACAGTGGTTTCTTTCCCGCATTGTGAACAATTGGTTTTTGTTTCCGAGCGCATTTGCAACCCGCCCGAGGCGCCTGGTCCGGCACCCTCCGCGCGTCTTGCTTTGCACCCTTTACATCGCTTCGGTTCGTTCTTGAAGCCTTTGTCGGCGAAAAACATTTGCTCGCCGGCGGTAAATACAAACTCGGCGCTGCACTCCGAACACTTCAGGACCCGATCGTGATATTCCATGAGGCGCTCCCCTTAGCCCCAAAAGAGGCGAGGGGATGGGTTAACTTGCACCGCATGGCCTGACTTCGTGGAAGTTCCCACTGCGTGGGTATGCGATCTCCGGGGACGCCGGGCGCGGTTCCCATGGGCCTGCGAACGTGAAGCCAACAACCCAAACGTACTTGCCTGACTGGGGCCTGATTCTCGGAAGTGCCGCGCCGAGCCCACGCCGCAAAGCGGAAATTAATCCGCTTCCCGGCGCTGCTTCTTACGCAGTCGCTTCCGCGAAAGCGCTTCTTTTGTCCGGCGTTTCTCGCCGGGTTTCATGTAGAAGCTGTGCTTCTTTATTTCCTTGATGATGTCTTCCTGCTGCACTTTGCGCTTAAAACGGCGCAGTGCGTTTTCCAGAGACTCACTCTCCTGGATAATTACTTCTGCCAATTTTGAGTCACCCCCAATCCGGTTAGGATTGGTTTCTAGCGGAGCCTTATGTGGCACCGTCCTGTATAGATTGTCTCACGAGGTCGTTGGCATCTTCTAATCAATTGCGGGCACTAAAGTCAAGGAATCTTTACGAAGGCAGGCTTCCCGGCGCCCAGGCCGGTGATTCAGTAGCAAACAGTAACGGCATTATTCTGCAGTAAATATGCGTGGAACGAAGTCGCACAGCGCGCATGCCCTGCTTTCGCAGGCTTGCACGCGCCCTTGCCGTTGCTGTTAGAATCTACCCGCTCGTACACAGTCACCGGGGGTCTGTCCATGTCCGATATGCGCGACGCCATCGGAGTCCTTCTCGCCGGAGGCCAAGGTGAACGTTTGTGGCCGCTGACCCGCGACCGCGCCAAGCCCGCGGTGCCCTTCGGCGGACTGTACCGCATCATCGACATCACTCTTTCGAATTGCATCAACTCCAATTTGCGTCGCGTTTTTGTACTGACGCAATACAAAGCGCTCAGCCTCAACCGCCACATTCGTGCCGGTTGGTCGCCGCTCGCCGGGCTCGGCGAATACATCGAAGTGCTTCCTCCGCAAATGCGCGTGTCCCAGCAGTGGTATCAAGGCACCGCCGACGCCGTGTACCAGAATATTTATTCCATCGGCAGCGAACGCTCCAAATTCGTTTTTATTTTATCCGGCGACCACATTTACAAAATGGATTACAGCCGCATGCTCAAGCAGCACTGCGATTCCGGCGCGGACGTGACCGTGGCCACCATTCAGATTCCCGTGCAGGAAGCCGCCGG
>DATMOS010000177.1:0-17009 GCA_035568155.1 Verrucomicrobiia bacterium
GGCTAGCGGGACCGTATTTGAGCGCGCAGGCACGCATGCGATTGTGATCACGGAAATTAAGGAAATGAAGGAAATCCACTTGATCATAGATGGGCAGTAACTCACGCTACGCGTAATTCATGGGTTCGGCTGAACCCTGCAGATTTCCTGGAATTCGATTATCCTTCGGTCATGGACCCAATCATCAAAGGCGCGATCCCAGTTCTTCCTGCCGCCGACACGACGGAATCTCTGAAGTGGTGGGTTGAAATCTGTGGGTTCAAGGAAACTTTTCGCGATACCACGCCACCGAACTACGCGGGAATCAACCGCGGCGACGCCTATCTGCACATAGCCGGTATGAGCGATAAAGAACTGGCGCGTATGGTCGGAGACCAGACCATGGTGCGAATCGCTGTTCAAGGCATAGAGGCCATGTATGCCGAATACCAGAAACACGGTGGAAGAGTGCATCCGAATGGTGCATTGCAAGCCAAGCCCTGGGGCACGAAGGAATTCGGAGCGATTGACCCCAACGGCGTGTGCGTGACGTTTCAGGAATGAGTGTTATCGCCTATTTTCGTTCAAACCGCCAACAAACGTAACCGCCAGCAAGCTGCCTACAGCGAACACCAGAACAATGACAATCATGGATCGAAGGGCCTCACCCATCAAGGTTGCATGCGAGGCTCCATCTTTAAGTCCTGTAGTATCAACACACCATATCCCAAACGCTTCACAAGTGTGAAAGCATTTGGACAACGAGATATACATTTTGTTCCAAGATTTAGGCCCGGCGGCCCTGTGTGGTGCCAGCTCTGCTGATAAAGGTCACTGCGACGAGCGTTAAGATGGAAGCGCTGATTAGGAATACGATCATCGGGTCCCCCGGTGGGCTTGGCCAACCCCACGCAAGGCCATGGTAATGGCGAGCGTAACTTCAGTGAATACCGCTTGTTGCTGACTCCCAGACGCGGCAATCCTGCATTACAGTACCGGTACTTTTGAGCCCTGATTCGTGATCGATTAAGTCTTGCTCAGTCTAATCGACCCGTCCGAAGTATGAATGACCAGCGGCTGCCCCCCGCCATTCATCTTTCCGTGTATCTGCGAAGTGCTGAAGCTGCCTTCCACCGTCACCGGCATCCCCAGGCTGATGTGCCCGTCGCCGGTGCTCGCATCAATGTTGGCCTGCAAATCGCCAGGCAGCGTCATGTCCACGCTTCCGTCGCCGGTATGGATATTCCACGCCGCATTCATTCGCGAGCCGTTGCTCACCCGCGCCTCTACGCTTCCGTCCCCGGTCCTGATGTTCAACCCGTCGAACCGCCCTTCAAGCTTGATGTGCCCATCCCCTGAATCCGCAGTCACCTTGCCATCCAGCCCGTGCGCTTCAATGCTGCCGTCCCCGGTTCGCATCTTGATCTCGCCCTTAAGCTGATTCACGTTGATGCTCCCGTCGCCGGTGTGCAGATCAATAGTCCCGCTCAGATCATTAGCTTTCACCGACCCGTCGCCCGTCGAAACGGTAATGTTCCCATCCACTGAAGCAGCCTCTACCGCCCCGTCGCCGGTCGAAACCTGTAAATCGCCGGATTTAGGCATGCGCACTTCGATGTGCAGGTTCCTGCCGTGCCCGCCCCACGAAAATCCCCAATGCCCACTGACGCGCGCGACTAGTTCAACCTTGTCGCCGTCCTGTCGCGTATCCACGCGCAAATTCCTGTTCAATTCATAGCCCTGATATTCAACGTGGAATTGCACCTCTTTGTTGTCTCCACTAGTGACTCGCACGCTGCCATCATTGGTATCCACGCGCACAATCGCGCGTCCATTTACCGTAAACGATTTCGTTACGTCTTCCGCCCGGGCGCTCGGAGTAGCCGCAGCAACAGTCATCAGCATCGCGCCAGCCATCGCCAGCTTGGCCGCCGCCCGATAGCCCACATTGGAAAGTCGCATCATTTTTGTAATCCTCCGTGAAACGTAACCAAGTCGCTGCTTACACCGTTGCCGTGGGACCGTTACTGCCCTTATCGTCTTGCCATATTAGGATACGAGCCCTCGCCGCCATAAGTTCCGTGCAAGCGACAGGCCCCATCGAATCTGACAACCTACAATCTCGCACCAGTTCGAACTCGCGTTGACGAACTTCGCTTCCACCCGTAACATGACTGCACCAAACGCGCCCACCAAATGATCGGCCAGACTGTATCCCACTACCGTATTGTTGAAAAATTAGGCGGTGGCGGCATGGGCGTAGTCTATAAAGCCGAAGACACCGAGCTCGGCCGCTTCGTCGCTCTAAAATTCCTCCCCGAGGATGTTTCCCGCGACCCGCAATCCCTCGAGCGTTTCCGCCGCGAAGCTCGCGCCGCCTCCGCGCTGAACCATCCCAACATTTGCACCATTTATGAAATCGGCAAGGACGCCGACCACACCTTCATCGCCATGGAATATCTCGATGGCGTAACCCTCAAGCATCAAATCTCCGGACATCCCCTCGACATCGAAAAGCTCTTGCCGCTCGCCATAGAAATAGCCGACGCGCTCGACGCCGCACACCGCCAGGGAATCGTCCATCGCGACATCAAGCCCGCCAATATTTTCGTCACCCAGCGCGGTCACGCCAAGATTCTGGATTTTGGTTTGGCAAAAATAAAATCGCCTGCTAGTTCTTCCACCACCCTGGCTACCTTGGCCACCGAACAAATGGCCACCATGGACCCGCAGGATTTAACCAGCCCGGGCAGCACCGTCGGCACCGTCGCCTATATGTCCCCCGAGCAAGTCCGCGGCAAGGAACTCGACGCCCGCACCGATCTTTTCTCCTTCGGCGTCGTGCTTTACGAAATGGCCACCGGAGTGTTGCCGTTCCGTGGTGACACCAGCGGCGTAATCTTTGACGCGATTCTCAATCGCGCGCCCGCACCACCGCTGCGGCTAAATCCTGATTTGCCCGCCAAGCTCGAAGAGCTAATCAACAATGCGCTTGAAAAGGAACCCAACCTGCGCTGCCAAAGCGCTGCCGAAATGCGCGCCGATCTTGAACGCCTCAAGCGCGACACCAGCTCCGGGCGCATGGCCATCCCCGCTTCCGACTCGGCTTCGGCCGCCATTGATGGCACCTCTCGCCGCACTGCATCCGTTCCATCCGCAATTGAGCGCCCCGCGACAAGAAAATTTCTATTACCACTCATCGCTGTTAGCGTCTTGGCGGGAGTTGTGCTGGCATTGCTGTACTGGCGAGGCGCCTTCCATTCCGGAATGGCTGCCACGGTATTTCAAAATCCATCCATCTCCATCCTTACCTCCTCCGGAGACGTCATCCAAGCGCGCATTTCGCCCGACGCCCGCTACCTCGCGTATGTCTCCAATCAACACGGCAAATTCAGTCTCTGGGTTCGCCAGATAGCAATTAACAGCGCCGTTCAAATTATCCCGCCAAGCAACAACGCCATAAATGACATCGCCTTCACCCCAGACGGAAATTTCCTCGACTACGCCATCAGTGCCAACGGAGAGGCGAGCGCCAAGTTGTATCAAATCCCCGTCCTCGGCGGCACCCCGCGCCGCTTGTTGGACTCCTCCAACGGCACCATTACTTTCTCACCGGATGGCTCCAGCATGGCCTACACCTCCCTGGACGTCGCCGCCAATGAAATCAGTTTGATGGTCTCTAAAATCGATGGCACCGGCGCTCGCAAACTGGCCACTCACCCAGCCACCTTCCAATACGGTTACTTCAACATTTTGCGGTGGTCGCCCGACGGGAAATTCATCGTCGCGCACGTTACCGATCCCAATGAGCCCAACGGTTTGTCGGGCACGCTGGTAAAAGTCGATGTCGCCACTGGCGCTCAGCAGCCCATGCCCGGCAGGCACTGGCGTTCGCTTCATGACTTCGTTTGGCTCCCAGACCAAAGCGGTCTGATTCTCGCCACGCAAGACAAAACCGCTGTTCCCGCGCAAATCTGGACCATCTCTTATCCCGGCGGCGTCGTACGCCGAATTTCCAACGACATCAGCGATTATTTGTCCGTCGCTCTCTCCGCTGACGCTAACACCATCGCCGCCGTACAGAGAAACATCACTAGCGACCTTTGGACCGCTCCGGCCACTAACCCTGACGCTGGCCGCCAGATTACTTTTGGCCGCACCGAGGGCATCAACGATTTCACCATCACTCCGGACAATCACATCGTTTACACCGCCAACCATGCCGGCAATTGGGATTTGTTTATTTCTGATTTTGACGGCGGCAACGCCCGTCAGCTTAGTTTCGATAATCGTTATCATACCGGCCCCAGCGCCTGCCATGACGGACGTACCGTTGTATTTGGCAGTAATTCTTCCAGCGGCGATCGCGCCTGGAAGATCGACCTGCAGACTGGCGTTTCCTCGGCATTAACCAACGGCCCGAGCGAGAGTTTTCCTACCTGCGGAGGTACCGGGAACGGGGTGTTCTACCTGGAACAGGGCAACGGTTCCAGCCTTATCTTCAAATTGGCTCTTGCGGGAGGTCCACCCGTCCGTCTTTCTGCTCTCGCCGCGTTCAGCCCCCCATTTCTTTCCATGGACGGCCGCCATGTCGCCTTCGCCAGTCCCGGCAAAGATGGCAAAGTCTTCCTCGCCGTGGTCTCCGCGGACAATGGCGCGCTCGAGGCCCAGCCAACCATTCCTGACACTCTCGATCACACCTCGAACGCCGTCTCATGGGCGCCCGATAATCGCTCTATGGTTTTGTCGGACGTCCGCACCGGCACGCCAAATATCTGGTCCCTGCCCGTTCTCGGCAACGCTCCCGAGCGACAACTAACTCATCTGACTTCCGGCCAGATCTGGGGCTTCCATTACACCCGCGATGGCAAATCCGTCGCCATGGCTCGCGGCAACAACCAAAGCGACGTAGTCCTGTTTACCTCCGCCAAGTAAGCCAGCTGCTGTCAAAATTTTAGTAATTTGTGGATCTTGGATCCGCCTTGCAGCGTAGAAATTTCAGTAGGAGACACTTCCGGCGGCGTCATTGCTCACGCTAAATATTTCTCAAGCGTATCCCAATAGTGTTCTTTCCAGCCCGACGCCAGATGCTCCCCAAGGCCTTTTGGAAACCCGGTATGATCAAACTCAATCTTGGTCCCGGCGCCTTGCTCCACCAGGTTGAATCTTGCAATCGAGTACCAACCGGGCTCCCAATCCACCACCCGCCATCCTTGCACAATGCGCTCACCGGGGACCAACTCCAGTTGCCGCCCAATTATGTGCCCACCGAAAATTGTAAATGCCCCGCCCGGCTCGTTACTGATCTGCGTTGGTTTCGTCCCCAGTGCATCACTGATGCCGCTCGACTTTACCAATTTATCGAACTGTTTCGTCTCGGTCAGAGCCTCGTATACCCGCCTCCGGCTCGCTTTAAACACCGGCTCTTGATGGATCGCTTCCGCAGAATGAGAAATTTCCTCTGTCGGGTGGGCCAGGGTCTCGGGGCCCAATACGCCCAATGCGCTGAATGCCGCAAGCACCCCCAAAATGGCGTGCCTTCGATTGACTCCATCTGCCTGCATCACATTTTTGACGTCGCTCACGGTTCCTCCAAATTTTTTTAATTCATTTGCCGTCGGCATGGGACCACGCTGGCAAAATATGTTCAAGATAATATTTTCCCTAGTTGGAAAACTCTCTTGGAGACATACTTTCTCACGCAATCAATCTGGAGGGCCTCATGCCATACCCCGCGAGTCACCGTATGGAAACGAAGAGAGCCATCATCGATAGCGCTCGCAGGCTATTTAATCGCAGCGGCTTCGATAATGTCTCGCTGCACGAGATCATGGCTGGCGCGGGGCTCACCCACGGCGGCTTCTACAGCTACTTCAAAAGCAAAAGCGATCTATATGCCGAGGTCTTGGGATGTTTCTTCACGGATCCCAACTGGAAAAACTGCTGGGAGGGCGTGAAAGTGGATTTGTCCTCCACCGACGTTGGCTCGCAAATTGTCCACGCGTATCTTTCGCGACAGCATTTCGAGGACGTTGAGAACTCTTGCCCCATGGTGGCGTTGCCTTCAGATGTTGCGCGCAGTGGTCCGAGCGCCAAGGCCGCCTTCGAAACAGTATTTAGGGCCATGGTTAGCGTCTTGGAACGCAGCATGATCGAAAGTGGCAACGCTCGCCACGCCAGAGCTCAGGGTATAGCTGCAATGTGTATCGGCGGCATGATCGTCGCGCGAACTATACTCGACCGCGCGCTTGCCGACGAATTGCGCGCCTCGTGCCTGGCGATAGCCCGTGACGTTGCGGGCTGGAAGTCACATCCGAACGGTAATCTTAAGAAATTTGCGCGCCTCGGCCGGAAGGCTCGTCGCAACGCGCGATAATTTCTCCGCCAGTTACGAAAGGGGGTGCCGCACCCTTGTGATTTCCAAAGGGTGCGGGTTTTCATGAAGTGCAAGCAACACCGCTTGGCTGACGCAGGGTGGGTATTTTGCGAATTGATTTGAATGCGGGCCGAGTGTACTACTGTGCAGTTATCTACGAAAATTGTCGCCCTGCTTGTCACATTTTTGCCGCAGTTTTCTTCACGCTGCCTGCGCCGGGCGGCGATTGTTTCGCAGCCCCAGGCTTCGGTCGCAGCGTCGCTAAAAACTGCTCGACCGGCAAAGTATTGATCACGTCCGACTTCTCCAGCCATCCGCGTCGCGCGGTCGCCACACCGTGGCGAATAAATGGCAGATGCAGCGAATTGTGCGAGTCCGTGGAAATCACCACTTTAACGCCGCGCTGTTTGCACATCCGCAGATACACATCTTTCAGGTCCAGCCGATCTGGATACGAATTGCATTCCATTGCCACGCCATACTTCGTGCAGGCGTCCAGAATCTTCTCCATGTCGTAATCCAATTCGTCGCGCTTCAAAATCATACGTCCTGTAGGATGCGCGATGATTTGCGTGTACGGATTTTCAATGGCCGCCAGCATCCGCTCCGTCATCGCCGCCCGTTCCAGGTTGAAAAACGAATGTATCGAGCAGACCACCACTTCTATCTGCGCCAGAAATTCGTCGGCGTAATCCAGCTGCCCATCTTTCAAAATATCCACTTCCGACCCGGCCAACACTCGTATCCCCAACTTCTTCTTGTTCACGTCGCGCAAAGTTTTCAAGTGCTCCACCAGCCGCTTTTCATCCAACCCATTGGTAATTGTCAAAGATTTGGAGTGATCCGTGATTGCGATGTATTCGTGTCCAAGGTCCCGCGCCGCTTTCGCCATCTCCTCAATCGTATGGCGGCCGTCGCTCGCGGTGGTGTGCATCTGCAAGTCGCCCTTGATATCCTTCAGCTCCACAAGTTTTGGCAGCCGATGCTCCGCTGCCGCTTCGATCTCCCCGCAATTTTCCCGCAACTCCGGCGCGATAAAGTCCAACTTCAATTTGGCGTAAATCTCTTCTTCCGTCCGCCCCGCCACGCGTTTCCCGGATTTCAGCGTGGTCATCGCATACTCATTCAAGGTGTAGCCCATATCGATAGCCCGGCCGCGTAGCTTCACGTTGTGTTCTTTTGAACCCGTAAAATAGATCAACGCCGCGCCGTAGCTATTTTTTTCAATTAACCGCACATCCACCTGTAGCCCGCTGTCTAGCGTGAAGCTCACCTTGTTGCCGCCCTTGGCCAAAAGCTGATCGATTCGCGGGTATTTCAAAATGTGCTCCGCGATCACATCAATCTTTTCCTGCGAAGTGTGGCTCTCCGCCAGAATCAACAGAAAATCCAAATCCCCAATGGTCTCTTTGCACCGCCGCAATGAACCCGCCGACGTGACGGATTCAATGCCAGCGCCCAACTTCTTGATGTAATCAATTATTTCCGCCGCCGCCGGCTCCGCCTTGTCAGTTCTGAATCTCCCGGTAGCGCGCTTGTGCACTTCCACAGCCTTCAAAATGTTCTGCTCCGTCTTTTCACCGAAGCCCGGCAAATCCCGCAGCTTGCCCTCTTTCGCCAGCCGCTCCACGTCCGCGACCGTCGCGGCCTGAAAAGTCGACCACAGAAACGCCACCTTCTTCGGTCCTAGCGATTGCAATTGAATTACTTCCAGAAGGGTAGGAGGGAACTTCTTCAACAATTTCGCGCGCAGCGAATAATCGCCAGTGTTTAGAATTTCCAGGATGTGTTCCGCCATGCGGTCGCCAATTCCCGGCAATTCCGTCAATTTGTCCGGGTCCTGCGCGATCTGTTCGATGGAGTCATGCATCCCGCCAATCAATTCAGCGGTCTTCTCATAACTGCGGTAGCGCCCAATAATCGCGCCATCGATCTGCAGCAGTTCCGCCGTCTCCCGCAAAATCCGCGCCACGGTCTTGTTGTCCATCCCCACATTGTAAATCCATTACCGCCCTAACAAGACACGGAGGTGGGTCTTGTAGCATGCGATCGTCGCCAACGAGACACGGAGGGTGCCCCACCCTCGGTTTCTGAGGGTGGGTCTTGTAGCGTGGGATCACCGCGAGCTTAAATCCCGAGGCATGCGTACGTCGCTAGGAATATTGCCGTCATTTGCGCAGTCGGCTCACGCAAGACCGTGACGTGGAAGACGTTTACGCACAATTCAACAAATTGGTGCAATCTGGCCGCATCGCCGCGCAAATCCAGGCTGTCCTACAGAACATACTGAAAAGCTAATCTGAGGTGGTAATCGTCCGCGTCCCCGGCAAGATTTGGCGGACTGCTTCGATAGGGAAGCTTCGCCGCCTGGCGTCGCCACCTGTGGCAAAGCGACGTTAGATGTTTCTATGAGAATTGAACTACGTGTTGTTTTTCGATACGTTGGCGGCTTGCGGCCCTTTCGGTCCCTGCACGATCTCAAATTCCACCGGGTCTCCCTCTTGCAAAGTGCGATAGCCCTCGCCGCTTATCGCTGAATAATGCACAAAAACATCTGGACCGTCATCCCGTCCGATGAAGCCATATCCTTTCGAATTGTTAAACCACTTGACTATTCCTTGCACTAGGACGCCCTCCTGGCTCAGACCCAAATGTTTCATTTCTTTCTCCCCGTCGACGCCCCTGCGTCGACGCCATAAAATAATTTGCGCGGAGTGTATCAGAATGGGTTGATGCGTCAAGAGGAGACTGGGATGTACTGTGCCCGAAAAGCTAAATAACCCATAAATTTGAGATTAATAGTTATTAATCTGTGTTCGCTAGGAATCTAATGTAGTACAACAAACCAGCGATGGTTTTGCCGTCGCGGATAATTCTTTTCTGAATCATTTGTTCCAGTTCCTTGCAATCGTACGCGCGGCTCTCGATTCTCTCGTCCTTCTCGGGCTGTGCTATTCCTTCGCTTAAGCCCTCCGCCAGTAAAATAAACATTTTCTCTTCCAGAAATCCCGGCGACGGATAAAAGTCCAGAAAAATCCGAAAGCGTTTCGCACGGTATCCGGTTTCTTCGATCAACTCGCGCGCCGCCGCTTTGCGAGGACTCTCTCCTTCATCAATGCGTCCTGCGACCAACTCCCAAAGAAACGCCCTCGCGGCATGCCGGTACTGCCGGATCAACAGCACTCGCCCATCCTCCAGGACCGGCAGCACCACCACCGAGCCAGAATGGGTAATCACTTCTCTGGTGGTCCGCACTCCGCCAGGTTCGATCACTTCATCGCGGCGGATTCCAAACACTGGCCCGCTATAAATTATTTTGCTGCCAAGGATGCTCGCCTTCTCCGCCTTGCGCTTTGCCATGTCTTCTCCGTTTCTACGCTGATAATCATAACTGACCGCCCAACTTATGCGGCGTCGGTATCTTCCAGGCCCTCTTAAGGATTTCGGCTAATCCCGTCCACAATTGCACCTCTTGCAGCCCCCGCCTATACTTAGCGCAGCTTCGTGACGGGACGTGTTCTGCCGCTCAAATCTAAATCCGTCGCTGTAACTTTGCCCACATGACCATCAACACCATCATCGTCGATGACGAAAAGCCGGCCCGCGATGAGCTCGCTTTCCTGCTGAAGAGTTTTCCCGAAATTAACCTCATCGGGCAGGGAAAAAATGGCGTCGAAGCCGTCGCTTTGATCAAGGAACATCTCCCCGACCTGGTCTTCCTCGACGTAAAAATGCCCGGTCTCGACGGTTTCGGCGTCCTGAAAAAGTTGGTCGAGCGCAAAATGAAAATGCCCCACGTGGTCTTCGCCACCGCCTTCGATCAATACGCGGTTCAGGCTTTCGAGGTCAGCGCCGTGGACTACGTCCTCAAGCCTTTCGACAAAGGTCGCCTCGCCAAGGCCATCAACCGCGCCCGCAAAATGCTCGAGACACAAACTTCCGCGACCGACCGTCTCGAGCAGTTGGTAACGCAACTGGAGTCGAGCCGCCAGAATTCTTCGCCGCCCGCCAAACTACTCGTCAAATCGCAGCAGCGTTTGCTGCTTGTCGACGCCGAAGACTTTATTTGCGCTTCGATCCAGGACGGCTTGATCTCCGTGACCGCGCGCGATGTGGAGGGCAGCTCAAATTACCGCACCCTGGAAGAATTGAATGACAGCCTGGACTCCGACGCCTTTTGGCGCCCGCACCGCTCCTTCCTCGTCAACATCCACCACATCAAAGAAGTTGTGCCGTGGTTTAAATCCAGCTACATGCTGAAAATGAACGACAAAAAACAAACCGAAATTCCCGTGAGCCGCGCCCAGACCAAACGCCTCCGCGAATTATTCAAGCTCTAAGCGCGCCTATCCTCAGCGAAGCACGTAATCGCCACTGAACTCTGTACAAACCTTGCTACAGAGTTTGCCCGTCGCGCTTGGCGCAATGTCTTGTAGAATGCACGCCGAGTTAAGGACACACTTCAATGCGCAAAAAACTGCGGCTCGCCCATCTACTTTTTGTCTCTTTTTTCCTGAATGGATTTTCCGCCGCTTCCGCCCAAGACCGGCCTCTCACCGCACGTGAAGTTATCCAACGAATTCAGGAACACGTTGGCGTCCCCTGGCAGAAAGAAACCGTCGACACCTTCAAAGCTGGCGATCCCGAGACCAAAGTTACTGGCATCGCCCTCACCATGATGGCCACCTTCGACGTGTTGCAACGCGCCGCCGCTTCTGGCGCAAATTTAGTCATCACTCACGAGCCAACTTTCTATAATCATCTCGATGACTTAAAAGAAATCCCGCAGAAAGAAAACGACCCGGTCCTCGCCGAAAAATTAGCGTTCATCAAGGAACACCATCTGGTGGTCTGGAGATTTCACGATCACTGGCATCGCCGCACTCCAGACGGTATCGAGGCTGGAATGGTACGCGCCCTCGGTTGGGAATCCTTCCAGGACAAGCAAAACCAATACCTTTTCACCATTCCAGAAACCACACTCGATAAATTAGCGGCGGAACTGAAAACCCGACTGGAACTCCACACCATGCGCGTCGTCGGGGACCCCCAAATGAAAATAACTCGGGTAGCGCTCTCTCCTGGCGCTGCTGGCATGCAGCGAGAAATTGGTGCGCTCGAAAATCCCGACATCCAGTTGCTAATCACCGGCGAATCTCGAGAATGGGAAACCGTGGAGTACGCCGCCGACGCGGTCAGCGAAAAGAAAAACAAGGCCCTGATTGTTCTGGGCCACATTCCCTCCGAGCAAGCCGGAATGGAAGAGTGCACCCGTTGGCTTAAAACTTTTGTCTCTGAAGTCCCTGTAAAGTTCGTGCCCGCAGCCCAACCCTTCTGGTCATCCAAGTGATCGCGGCAACCCGCATGATCGTTTGGGACACTAAAATCTAGAAGTTGTGCTTGTCGCGGCCCTGTTCCACAAGCTCATCTGGTTTCTCGCCATGTTCCGGTTCGGCCAATAGTCTCGCGCACATGTGTTCATAAACTTCCCGCGCTCGCTCCAACGCTTCCGCGATACTCCCGCAAATATTGTTTTTACCAACATGCTCTTCAAACTCCGCTTGTTGCATCAATTGCGCGGGCTGTTCGAGTGCGCCACAAAGCAACAGCTCTTTATGCGAGGCATGAACGGCATCGGCGAGGTTCTCCAGTACCTGCAGTCCGGTCGCATCGATAGCAGTCATATTCCGCAGCCGCAAAATAATCACAGGTGGAAGTTCTGGCAATTTCTGGATGACCGATTCCATTTTGTCCGCGGCTCCAAATAGGAAAGGCCCATGAATCCGGAATACTGCCACATACGACGGAATTTCTTTGTCTTGCAAGACATGCTGCCGCCCATGCTCCACGTAATCAGCGGTAACACGCGTGATCTTGGTTGTGCTGGTCACCTTGCTGATGAACACCAGGGCGCCCATGATCATTCCCGCTTCCACCGCAACAGTCAGGTCCGCGAATACCGTTAACAAAAATGTAAGCAACCACGTTCCCACTTCCAGTTTTGGAAGCTTTAACAGCTCGGGAATCTCGCGCCATTCGCCCATGTTATAGGCCACTACAAATAAAATCGCCGACAACACTGTCAGCGGTATGAATTTCGCCATTGGCGCGGCAAATAGCAGAATCGCTAGCAACGTCAGCGCGTGGATCATGCCCGCTACGGGAGTCTTCGCGCCAGAGCGGATGTTCGTCGCCGTTCGCGCAATCGCCCCGGTCGCCGGCAAACCGCCAAACAGTGGCGACACAATGTTTGCTATGCCTTGCGCCACCAACTCCACGTTGGGGTTGTGTTTGTCGCCGCTCATGCGATCGGAAACTACCGCCGACATCAGCGATTCAATCGCGCCAAGCATCGCCACGGTAATCGCCGGCCCAATCAACGGCCGCAAATGACTGAAATGGAATGCTGGAATAACCAGCGTAGGCAATCCGGAAGGTATTCCGCCGAACCTGGTTCCGATGGTTTCCACCGGCAGCTTCAAAACCCACACCAGAGCAGTGCCCACAACCAGCGCCACGATGTATCCGGGCACTTTCGGCAGCCGCCGCACACAAAAAATAATTACGATCAGCGCCCAGATTCCCAACAACGTTTCGGTATAAGAAATAGTCCCGAAGTTCCTCGCCAGAGTTTCCAATCGCGCCCAAAACTCTCCCGGAACATGCTCAACTTTCAATCCAAAAAAATCCTTGATCTGGGTGCTGGCGACAATCACCGCTATACCGTTAGTGAATCCCACCACCACCGGGCGCGGAATAAATTTAACCGCCGTGCCCAACCCCGTGGCGCCCAATATCACCAGGAAAACGCCCGCCATCAACGTGCATAAATAAAGCCCTTCAACCCCATAACGCGTCACGATGCCAAACACCACCACAACGAACGCCCCGGTGGGGCCGCCGATTTGCGTCGAGGACCCGCCCAGTGCTGAAATTAAAAATCCAGCGATTACTGCGCAATACAATCCCAGCTGCGGTGGAACACCCGAAGCAATGGCGAACGCCATCGCCAGCGGCAGCGCCACCAAACCCACGGTAACGCCCGCGAGCAGGTCCGCGGCAAACTGCTTCCAGGAATAATGTCGCAACACCAGGAAGGACTTAGGGGCCCAGTCTTTAAATTCCGCCATCGTTATCGGTCTGCATCTTCAAACCAAGATTTTTGTTTCGGTTACCACGCCGCACAGGACGGCATGCCTCATTGTCGCGTAACCATTCTTTCATCCGCGGCAGCCAAAACACATTATTTTTGCGTAACATATTCCAAACCCATTACGGCATTCAGCTGCCGTGGATATGCTTATGGCGAAAGGCATTAACATCGCCCGACTTATTTCGTTTCCCCCAAGTGACCGCTGACAAAGTTTTCGCATCGTAATACTCGTGAACACCTCTCAAGTCCTTCAAGCTTGGGGCAAAATTCTTAAAGGTGAGCATCCCTCGCTCTCGATTGAGATCACTCGGGAGTGCCCGTTGCGCTGCCCGGGTTGCTACGCGTTTGACGACGCCCATCTTGGCGGCGGCCAGACCCTGCGCGACCTGAATGATCGCAAAGGACAATTTCTGATCGATGGCGTTCTGGAAGTGGTGGATGATTTGAAGCCGCTGCATCTTTCAATCGTCGGCGGCGACCCGTTGGTCCGCTATCGTGAACTCGAATCCCTCATTCCACAGTTATTGGCGCGCGGTATCCACGTGCAGATCGTCACCAGCGCGTTCCGCAAGATGTCCCTCGACTGGGCGCATCTGCAAAACTTGAACATCGTCGTATCCATCGATGGCTTGCAGCCCGAGCACGACAAGCGACGCGCTCCCGCAACCTATGAGCGCATTCTAAAAAATATCGCCGGCCAAACAGTCACCATTCACAGCACCATCACCGCGCAAATGATGAAACGCCCTGGCTATCTCGAAGAGTTCCTGGAGTTCTGGACTCCTCGACCCGAAATCAAAAAAGTGTGGTTCAGTTTGTTCACCCCGCAAATAGGCGACCAGCTTCCCGAAATCCTCAGCAAAGATGAGCGGTCGCAGGCGATAAAAGAAATGACCCAGCTGCGAAAACAGTTCGCAAAGCTGGATATGCCGGAGGCCGTAATTCGTCAGTTCGCTGCGCCGCCACACCGCCCTGACGATTGCGTGTTCGCGCTGACAACTCAAACATTGTCGGCTGATCTGCAAACCAAAATCACGCCCTGCCAGTTTGGCGGAAATCCCGATTGCGCCGCATGCGGATGTATAGCCTCCATGGGCCTGGCGGCTGTCGCTGCTCACAAGTTGGGAGGTTTTCTCCCCGTCGGCGCAATTTTCAAAGCCTCCATCGCCATCGGCCAACGGCGCGCGCGTTCGCGACCCACCGCCGTCACGCGAAATAAATTTCCGACTATTTCAAAGCCTGCGCCGCCGCTCGAACCGTCACAGCCCGCAACGATTCAAATCGCGGAACCGTTTCTCCAGGTCCCGGTGGAGACACTTCCAGTGCTCCAAGCCAACGAGAAAATCTGCGTCACCGAACGATAGATACTCCAGCACAGCCTTGCCGCAATATTAGTTACCCGGCCCGCCTTTTCTGCTCTCCGCTGCCATCTTCGCGACCGCATTACGATCGATCGGAATTCCAGCTTTCCACACACCCACGATGTCTCGCGTGGCGCGTATATCCTTCGTCGGGTCTCCTTTCACCAACAACAAATCGGCCCGCCGCCCGTTTTCAATTCGCCCGCGGTCAATCAATCCGAATTCCCGAGCGGGGCTCGAGGTCGCAGCTCGCAGCGTTTCTTCCGCGGAAAGACCACACTCCGTCAGAAGCACCAATTCCTGATGCAGACTCACGCCATAACTCGTGTCTGGGTTAGGCGCATCCGTTCCCGCCAGAATCGTGACTCCAGCCTCATGCAGTGCCCTTACCGCTGCTTTAGCAATTTCATAGTGATGCTTCTGGGCCAATTCAGGCGGAAGTTTGATCGTTAAAATGTGCAGCGCCCATCCCAGAATGTAAGGTTCGAATCGTGGGTCCACCGCCAGCGCTGACCCGCTCGGATCTCCGCCTAAGGCTTGAATAATGGATAAGGTCGGCGTGAATACCATGTGCGTGGCCACGGCCGTCTCTATAAATTCGCGAGAGATAGGTGAGTCATCGAAGATGTGCTCAACGCCATCTACCCCGGCTTTCATTTCCGCCAGTCCTTCAGATTGTTTGCCCTCATGTGCCACAACCAGTTTGTTGCGCTTGTGTGCGGCCAGAACCAGAGCATGCAATTGTTCGACGGAAAACGTCGGGTATGCATGCTCGTAAATAATCTTTAAATAGTCGGAGCCTTCCGCAAAGCGCGCGTCGACAAATGACTGCACGTCGTCTTCAGGCTTCAACGTAGGAAATGGCGGACCTTCCATCTCGGTGGGATGCCCCTTGGGAACTGTCGCGCCCGTGCCGGCGGTGCGAAAATCGGCCGCATTGGGATGTTCGCCGCGAGCTATTTCTTGTTCCAGTGGCGCAAGATGCCCGGGATCGCCCCACATGTCCAGCACGGTAGTGACGCCCAACGCGGCGGCTTGCTCCAGCGGCTGTTCGCCTCCGCCAATATGCACGTGCGCGTCGATCAATCCAGGGAGTAAAGTCATGCCGTGACCGTCTATGGCAGTGGAAGTAGTAGAATCTGCGGTTGGTGCCGTTTCTGCAGCCGTCACACTTTCAATCATCCCGCCGGCAATCGTGACTGTCCGCGATCGCAGCATGACGTAACCGTCAAACACATCCACATCGCGAAACACGATTCGCGTGTTCTTCGAAAGCGTAGCGGGCGCGGCAGAAGTGCTTTGCGCCGATACTGTCAGCGCATTGCAGAGCAGGGAAGTAAGCAGTAGGCAGATTCTCATGCCAGGATTTTGTCACAGTCAATTGCCGCTGTCGTTCGGCGGTTTGTGTTGAACACCACCGCTTCACCTCAATCCGGCGACGGCTTAGTCGCGCTCGTTACCCAGCCTGGGTATTGTTCTCGGCGCGATTATTGACCCTGCGGCGCATTTGTCACCGGCGGCCGCGCAAACGTGAACGGCTCCGCCAATATAAATTCCACCCGGCTGTTTGCCTTCATTTCCACCTTGGCCGAAGAAAACGCCGCGATCACCGGCCCTGCGGCTGAGCCTGCCGGTCCGGCCACACCCGTAGTACCGACGCTGACATGGTCGCCGGATTTCTCCGCTGCCTTGGCTTTGGCGGCCATGGCACCTTGCCCCCTCACCTCCGGGTCGCTCTCAACGCCCAGTCTGCGGCCATTTACCACCAGACTGACCAGCTCCAGGCGAACCTCCGCTTTGCCGTGTATGTGTCCACCTTTCTTGTCTTCAGCCATCCGCACATGCGCTTCCGTCCCACGCGGAATCACTACCTGATTGTGAATCAGCACTGAGGGGTCCACGATGCCGGTGAAAATATCCCCAGTATGATTTTTGTTGGAACTGATTTCATCCGCGATGCGCACCGAAATTATGGAGTCTGGCGGCAGCGTGATGCGTTCACCCTCTTCGGGAACATCTGATCTGCCATCATCTCTCCGCGCGCGATCGTCATCGGCTCTTCCGGTATCGTCACGCCGGGCATCATCGCGTCGCGGGTAATCGGAGCTTTGCGGCTGACCACTTTGCTGTCCATTTTGCT
>DATMOS010000178.1:0-27540 GCA_035568155.1 Verrucomicrobiia bacterium
GCCTTTATCGGGGCCGAACGCCAATAGCGGCAGCGCATGGCTGGACTTCGGACAAACGCATTGGTGGCGGCCGGCGCGGCGATGTTCGTCATGCTTTCGGCGCTTACTGACCGTGCGGACGATAGCTTTCGCATCGCGGGATAAGTTGTTTCGGGGATCGGGTTCCTGGGAGCAGGGGTAATCCTGCGCAACGGGCTGAACATTACCGGACTGAATACCGCAGCCACGTTGTGGTGCTCGGCAGCTATCGAAACGCTGGCGGGATATGGGATGTATGGCTCCGCAGTCACGGGCGCAGTGGCCGTGATCGCCGCGAACGTTTGTTTGCGGCCGATCGGGAAGGCCCTCAATCGCGGAGCGGGCCCCGCCGATGTGGACATTACCTATCTATTCAGGATCACCGCTCGAACTGATCAGAAAGCTCACCTGCGTGCGCTCTTGCTTCATGCGCTTGGGGGGGGCAGCCGCTGCTCCTCAAGTCCCTACAGAGCGACGACGTCGAGCACACGGACAAGGTAGAAGTGAAGGCCATCTTGACGAGCACCGGCAGGCAGAACTTGCTTCTCGAACAAATTGTCAGCCGTTTGAGTCTGGAGCCCGGCGTCAGCGGAGTCAGCTGGGAAATCGCGGCTGAACATGAATAAAGGAAAGGAGGGAAAAACTTGGAAATGCATTTGAGCAGTGACGACAAGCCTGGGCCTAGATATCCGACGCCATTTGTCGTTCGTAAGCAGTGGTCGCTACCAATTCGCGAATAAATAAAGGGAGAAAATCATGCATGGCGTAAAAGAGAGAATTATGTTTCTGCTCATTGCAGTTTTTGTCGTTGCCTTCGCTGCCCGCGCGGAAGTTGGAGGGAAAATCACAGGTGTCGTCAAGGACCAAACCGGTTCAGTCATACCTGGTGCGACGGTTGTGATCACAAATACGCAAACCGGAATGAAACTGACCGCTACTACAGATCAAGACGGTGTGTTCACGTTTCCTGTTTTGTCCGTCGGGCAATACCAGGTCGATGTGACTTCGGATGCGTTCCAACCATGCCGAAACTCGCGCCTGGTGATCGACATTAACAGCGCGCTCGTGTTGGACGTGACGTTACAAGTGAAACAGCAAGATCAATCGATTGTGGTTACCGAAGGCGCTGCACAAGTTGAAACCACGGACACCCAACTGGGGCAGGTCCTCGGAAGCAAAAAAGTCACGGAGATTCCTCTGAACGGTAGGAGCTATACAGACCTGTTCGCCACACAAGTGGGCGTCACTCCTCTCACAACCAGCGGTGCGGGAAACAGTACCTCAGGTGGAGGCTTTGGGACAGTTCCGGTCGCTGGGGCAACTAATACCGGCCAGTTCTCGATCAACGGCCAACGCGAGGATGCTAACGGCTTCTCCATCAACGGCGCCAATGTTCAGGAAGGCATCGGCCAGCAAGCCGGAGTCATTCCGAACCTGGATTCCATCGCCGAGTTTCGTATCCTGACTAGCAATACTGATGCTGAGTACGGAAACTACAGCGGCGGCCTAATTAATGTGGTGACTAAGATCGGCGGCAACGCCTTCCATGGCTCGGGGTTTGAGTTTCTGCGCAACACCGATCTTGATGCAAAAAACTACTTCTCCACCCAGCGCTCGACCTTCCAGCAGAACCAATACGGAGGAACCCTGGGCGGGCCGATCAAACGCAATAAGCTCTTCTTTTTCGCAGATTATCAGGGACAGCACACCAAGCAAGGCCAGGATACCGGAGTTGTTGCGGTACCTTCGATGGCCAATCGTGCCGGCAATTTTTCCGATTCTCCCACGTTCACCGGCAAAGTGAACGGGCCCTATCTGGCCCACACACTTTCGAATCTTTTGGGTTACCAAGTGACCTCGGGCGAGCGTTTCTCCAACGTTTTTCCGGGAAACGTCATACCGCAATCAGCGTTTGCCATTCCTGCGACCAAGATGCTTCAGTACATTCCCTCTCCCAATCTTGCAACGAACGATTTCGAATCGACCTCTCAAGCTCTAACGATTCACGATGAAAAAGCGGCAGGCCGTGTCGATTGGAATACAGATCGCTCTGGCAATTTCTCGTTCTACTATTTTTATGACAAATATAATCTCGACAATCCTTATCCCTCCGGTTTCGGCGGTGCAACGGTACCCAATCCGAACGGCGGAGCCTTCGACGCGACCTCCAGTGGTTTAGATCAATTGTTTGTGGTCAGCAACACAACGACCTTTGGTTCGACACTCGTCAACGAAGCGCGCTTCAGCGCGACACGCTTAAATAATAATCTGGGCGTTCCGCAAGGTGGTGTCGGCACCACCCTTAGCCAACAAGGAATTTCGACCGGGGGCCAGGGCATCATTCAGGGCGCACCGAAATTTGCGGGTGTGGAGACGCTGTACTTCAACTCATTTACAACCGGAACGGAGCCATTCTTCGTAGCCCAGGTCAACAACACCTTTGATGCGAGCGATACCGTTTCGAAAGTCAGAGGCAATCACACGCTTAAGACCGGATTCGAATACATCTGGTACAAGGTGAAACAGAATCCCGACTTGGTGGCTAATGGAACATTTTCGTTCTTCGGCAGCGGCAATCAGTCCACCGGCAACGGTTTCGCAGACTTTCTGCTTGGCCTTCCCGATTTTTACTCGCAGCAGTCTTCGCCGGCATTCTACGAGAGCGCCGCGAATGGCGGTGTCTTCGCGCAAGACAGCTGGCGCATTCGACCCAACATCACTCTCAATTACGGTCTGCGCTGGGACTACCTCACCCCTTGGGCCGAGAAGCATCATCAGACCACTACGTTTGTTCAGGGTGTAGAGTCAACTACATTCCCAGGTGCGCCACTTGGTTACTTGGTTCCGGGCGATCCGTTGCCAAACGGTTCACATATTCCTGCGGCGATCGCACCGTCACCGCTCGATAACTTTTCACCGCGCGTCGGTGTTGCTTATTCACCATCTTTTTCGAGCGGATGGTTAAGCAAACTGACAGGCGGGCCGGGAAAGACCAGCATTCGCGCGGGTGGCGGGCGGTTCTTCACGGCCGTCGAAGGTCTGACCGTCGCTTATCCGACAGGCAATCCACCGTACGGGCTGACATACACAAGCCCGGAAGCCCCGCTGATGGCTACGCCCTTCGTCGGTGCACTGACAGGGACGAACTACATTCAGCAATTTCCGGTGAACGTTCCGCCGTATAACGTGTCACCCACAAATCCCGCCCCCAACGTAGATTGGTCGCGCTATACACCCATAAGCGGTGCAGGTAGCGTATATCCGCATAACAAAACTCCGTACACGATGTCGGCCAACTTAACGGTCGAGCGGCAACTTAGTTCCAACACAGTGTTGAGCATCGGCTACATTGGTTCTCTTAGCCGCCATCTGCTTGCTGTTCACTCGGTGAGTCCTGGAAACCCGGCGCTCTGCCTTGGTTTGAGTCAGCCGCAAGATGTAATGCCGGGAACTCCCACGTGCGGTCCATTTGGCGAAAACACCGTGTACACACGCGCCAACGGAACGATCGTCAACGGAACCCGCTCCCCGTATCCAAATACAATCGGCACCGACGCGGTGTACCAGAACATGGGCAACGCCAACTACAACAGCCTTCAAACGTCTCTCAAACGAACCGCGGGACGATTCACTTTCCTGGCCAGCTATACGTATGGCAAGTCGATGGACTGGACGTCCAGCATTCAAGAACAGGTCAATCCGTTTGATTTTCGCAAGGAGTACGCCATTTCGGCCTTCGATCTCAAACATAATTTTGTTTTCAGCTACAACTACGAGCTGCCCATCGACAAATTGTTCCGAACATCGAATCGCCTCACGCACGGCTGGGCAATTTCCGGCATCACCCGCTATGCCACTGGGTTGCCGGTCACGTTTCAGAGTTTCGGGGACAACGCATTGGTTCAAGTCCAGAACAACGGCGTCAACAGCGTCAGCATCGATCTTCCCAATTTCAATCCGAGTCAGGGGTCGCTGGATATCAATCGCAATCCGCGCAACAATTCTCTGGCCTTTAACACCAAAATCTTTAGCCCGAACGCGCTAGGCACGTTTGGCAATTCTTCCCGCCGTTTCTTTTACGGACCGGGCATAGACAATTACGACATGGCTCTGCGAAAACTCACCAAGGTCACGGAATCCGCCTCACTGGAGTTCCGTTTCGAGACCTTCAACGCCTTCAACCATGCCCAATTCGATGGCGCAAATGCTGTGGATGGCAACCGCGACGATGCTACGTTTGGCCAAATCCTAAAATCACAACCCGGGCGCGTCGCCCAAGTTGCCCTGAAATTGAACTTCTAATTGCGTCATGAGCAAAACGGAGCAACGCAGCTGGCCGTTCGGTTTTGCGTAACTATACGACTGATGAGGGAAGGCCCCTCGAACCGGCTTGCAGGAGCAGGACTCAAACCACCTTCTGCTGCTGCCCTCTCAGGAGGGTGGTGGTGAGCGGAGAAGGAAAAGGCCCGGAAGCGAACTTCGGGTCAGGTGACTTCTAGGGAGAGGAACGAAAGCGAACCACTGCCGTGTCGAAAATAGCTAAGACGATGTCGAAACCGCGGTAGTTAGAAGATCGCGGGAGCAGCTCCGGCGGAACCTGCTTACGGACGGAGCGGCATCCGGCATACAGGTGGCCTGAACCTAGAAGAGGCGGGCGTATGGAACATGAGAACCTTGGCATCGATGCAAACGGAGAAGCCACAAGTGGACTGAACCACGAGGGCGAGAGTACGGATGCGATGCCGAGGGGCGGACTGCCTGGTAGTAGCGTTGAAGCGGAGTAATGTCCGTGGAGCGAAGCGGGCAGGCTATCCACGTCGGAACCATAATGGGCCAACTGGCAACAGGAGGAGCCCGCCGGTTTTGACGGAGGGCGGCAGCTCTCGTTGGATGGCACGAGCCGGATGAATCGAGAGGTTCAAGTCCGGAATTCTGTGAGGGGCTTGGGGTGAGATTCCCCAGGCCTACTCGGCGTGTGCCACGAGCAAAACAGTCTCCGACAAAGGACTAGTTTGCATAGCTACGTAATCGATAAAGGGAGGCCCTTCGGACGCCTTACAGGACGTGCGAGCTTCGCAATCGCCGTTGTCTGGTAACGCACTCTGCGATATGCGAAAAGTATCCTTTATATGGGTCTCTTGTGAAGCAGGGGAGGGAAGCTGCCGTGACAGTGTGGGATTCTAACCAATGACGGGACAGCGTTCTAACCAACTGAACTACGTCCCCGCTGAAGGGTATTGCGCACGGATGGTGGGCAGTATCCGATTTGAACGGATGACCTTTCGGGTGTAAGCCGAACGCTCTAACCGCTGAGCTAACCGCCCTTACGCATTTCATCGTACCTGAAGCCTCCTCGACCGTCAACGAACGCAGAAAATTGCCTTTATCTCACCGCTTCAACCTGAAACGTGCCCAGCACTCGATTTCCTTCATCGCCGCAGCTTTCTTGCACTTTCCACACGCAGCCAGTAAACTCAACTTCTCTCACAGTACACAAGGACTCGATCAACGATGCTGCTTGCGCGGGATTATGTCGGTTACATCGCCACCGAAATTGTGAAACGCCTCGTGGAAGGCGGCCAAATCGAAACGGAGGCGATCAACGCCGTTGCTCTGCGCCTGCGCCAGCGCATGAACGAGGAATTGTCCGTCGAAGATCGCCTGAACGACGAAGTGCGCCAGATTCTTACCGAGCATCAAGACGAAATGCGCCGTACCGGAGTCTCATATCAGGAAATGTACAAAAAGGTGAAGGGCCAGTTGGCCCGCGACCGCAAGCTGGTGCTTCGCTAATTTTGGCCCGGTTTATGTAATCCAGGAATTGGAGAAGTTTCTAAACGATGCGTCTGACCAGGGAAAAAATAATCCGCTTGTCGCACCAGCTCACCGACGTTCTGGTAGCCAGCAATGAAGTCGAATTTGTCGACGACCGCGACACCATCCGCCAGCAGGTCGTCAAGATTCTCACCGACACCCTGCGTGAAGAAGAAAAAGCCGATCTCGAAGTCCGCAAGAAAATCACTTCGCAGAAAAAAGAAATTCTCGAGGGCAGCGAAGAGTGGGACGTGCTCTATCGCAAATATTACGCCGACGAGCTGCGCCGCTTGGGAATTGCTGCCGTGCCCGACGAACGCCGCCCGGAACGCAGCTACTAGCCACCACGCCCTAGTAATCTATCCGTTAGCGAGATGCAAAAAAAAGAAGGCGGCAAATGCCGCCCCTTTTTCAAGAATCTCAGTCTAAGTTGGCTTCCTTACAGAAATTAAGGCTGTGTATCTGGCCGCCGCTTCAATGTCGGCCGGTCATCGTCCGGATTGGCGTTGGGATCCGTGCCCTGACCCTGCTTGCCGCTCTGCTCCGTCTTCGTGCGCAACGTCGGTTTCCCAGGCGCCGCCTGCACTTTGCGAGAGAACACAATATTTCGCAGCCGCGCCTTCACTGTGTCGAACTCCGATGTAGTTACCACATACTCCTGCTTGGCAGGTAGTATGCGAGCAATTTCCTTCTGCGTATTCGCGATGCGCTCCGGTGTCGGTGGATGCGTAGAAAATATCTTCGGGATCGTTCCCGGCTGCCGCTTTTCATCAGCCTGAATTCGCTCAAAAAATGTCACATACGCGTTCGGGTCGTAGCCCGCTTTATACATGTACTGCAGTCCCAGGTAATCCGCCTCGCGCTCCGCATCTCGGGAAAATTTCAGATACGAGAAGGGAATTGCCAGCTGCGATGCTTCGTAAATTCCATATCCCGCCCAACCGCCAGGTCCCAACAAAATCAAAGGAATCGTCGCCAGCTGCATCAATTCGCCTTTGGTCGCCTGCTTCGTTCCATGTCGCGCGGTCACGTGCGAAATTTCATGCGCCATCACGCCCGCCAACTCCGATTCTTCTTGCGCGCGCAAAATCAATCCGCTGTTCACGTAAAAAAATCCGCCCGGCAACGCGAACGCATTCACTACGTCCGAATCGATCACCTTGATCGTAAAAGGCACGCGCGCGTCTGAATTGCGCACCAGGTTTTGCCCCACGCGATTCACGTACTCGACCACGACCGGATCGTCAATCAGTTTGGAAGAGCGTTCCACTTCCTGCGCCAGACTCTTGCCCAGCGCGATTTCCCGTTCCAGCGAATAAAAATTTACGCCTTTGCCGATTCCGCGATTCCCAATCGCTTCCACATCCTCTTTGGAGTTCTTCGGGGTTACCGTATCTTTCTGCTGCACCGGCTGATCAGCCCCCGGTTTCTGCACCGGCTGTGACGTCGCTTGAGGTGTGGGCGTCGTTTGCGGCGGAGGAGGCGGCGGCGTAGGTTGCGGCCATTGTGAGGGCCATTGCGACGGGTCTTGAGTCTGCTGCGGTTGGGAAGTTGGTTGTCCCGTGGGTTGCTGCTGCCCAGAACTTTGGCTGGCCGGTTGCCCTTGAGCCATCGCCAACCCTGGCATGAGCACCAACACCCCCGCGACCGCTACCGTCAGCACCCGTTGAAATGTAGATGGAATCATCAGGATAACCCCTTCCAACTCAACCCGAGTATACACCTCTCGCGAGTCGCTGCTCGCGGGTTACACCGTCTCAGGTACGATGTCAGGCCCCAATATAAGGTTTCCTGCTCTGACCCTGCGTACATCTAAAATTGACAACATATGACATCTGGCTCGGCGGGACAGTTGACACCCCTCCTCTGGCACACTACATTCGAACTCTGCCTATGAGCGTTCCGAAAATCCAGATTGGGCAACTTTGGAAAAAGGACGGAACCGGCGACACCTACCTGGTCACCCGCCTGTACACCGAGGCCCTCAGCACCATAGTCATTCTCCGCAAATCCGGCTCCGAAGAGGAAGCCCTGACCCGCGTCCGCGCCGAACGCACTTCCACCGGACAAAACATCCCGGGCTTTTCGCCCGCTCAGGAAAACGAATCACGTTAGCTCCCCAGAAAACCCGGCGCCCTAGACCGAGCGCACTTCCATCTTCACCACGTCGTCAACCTTCATCAACTCCTTAACTAAAAACGGCTCCCCATATTTCACGCCAATCATTTGCCCGTAATGCCGCGCCAACTGGTTCATCTCATTTTCCAGTTCGTCCAGCCCCAGATGCACCGCTCCTTTATCCGCCGGCACATTCCCCGGAAATTGCGAGGAGTACGCCAGAATCGCGCGTTTCCGCTCATCATATTGCGCGCTGATGTCCACCACAAAGGTTGGACGCACGCCAGCATACGCTGTGGAATACAAAATCTTGAACGGCCGGTAAGCCTCACCCTCAATCGGCAGCTGCTTCAATCCCGCCAGGAAGCAACCCTCATAGCCCAGCGCCGACGCATGATAATGATCCGGATGGCGCGCCTCCCAATAGGGAAGAATCACCGTCTTCGGCCGCAACTCCCGGATCTTGGCCGCCAGCAGCAGTTTGTTCACTCTGCTGGCCTGCACATCGGAATCCGGCACCCCAAGGATCCCACGCCACGACACCTGTAAAATCTTGCCAGCCGCCTCCGCTTCTTTCGCCCGCGTCTCGCGCGTCCCCCGCGTACCCATCTCCCCGGCAGTCAGATCCAGAATTCCCGTCTTATATCCCTGCTGCGCCATCCGCAGCATCGTGCCGCCGCAACTCAACTCCACATCATCCGGATGCGCGGCAATCGCCAGCAAATCAAGATTCATTTCCCCTCCGCCGCCTTAGATTCTATCAGCACGTCACTATTTGCCAGCCCAATCCGTCCAAAAACTCTTGCAGCAAATTCGCTGACGTCGCCGGAATTGCTTGCCGCTTCGTTTGGTCGAGTGTGCTACTTTTTTGATAGACAATGCCCGCCACCGATTTCAATGCTCGCCACCTAAATGGGAAAGTCGCCTTGGTCACAGGCGCAGCCAAACGCCTCGGCCGAGCCATCGCGCTACACCTCGCTGGCGAAGGCGCCGATGTAGTTGTGCACTACCATGGCTCAGCCTCGGAAGCCCGGGAAGTAGTAACGGAAATCGCCACCCTCGGCCGTCGCGCAATATCTGTCCCCGCCGATCTCGCCAAAAAATCCGATATCGACAAACTCTTCGCCAACGCCACTAAAGAATTCGGCCGCCTCGACATCCTCGTCAACAACGCCTCTAATTTCCTCCACGCCGACTTCGAAGCCATCACCGAAGAAATCTGGGACGCCGCGCTCGACGTAAATCTCAAAGCCCCATTTTTTTGTTCCCAGGCCGCCGCCCCCCTACTGAAAAAATACAACGGTGTCATCATCAATCTTTCTGACGTCGCCGGCTTCCTCGGCTGGACCGGCTACATCCCCCACAGCGTATCCAAAGCAGGCGTCATCATGCTCACACGCGTCCTTGCCAAAGCGCTCGCTCCAGAAATCCGCGTCAACGCCATCGCTCCCGGCACGATCACCATGCCCGGCGACCCGCCAGATTTAGCAGCCGACTTCATCAAGCGCTCCCCGCTCCAGCGCACCGGCACAACCGATGACATCACCGCCGCCATCTCCTTCCTCACCAACTCCCCATTCATCACTGGCGAAGTTCTGCTCCTCGACGGCGGCCGCACTCTCTAGCCCAGGATTTTTCTTCTACCCTCTTTGTGCCGCGCATAAATTTGCCCTGAGGGTGTATTCTATTCTTCTTATCGCACGTATAAGTCTTTAGCGCTCGCACTTCGCGCTCCTATTTTTTAAAAAAGAAGGGCCATCGCCAGTTATGGACAACGAAATTTTCACGCACCCAAACGGAACCTTTGCGCAGCCCGACGAGGTGCAGGCTCCGGTCCCTACGCATCAGCCTCACGGCGTCGATGACGTAGAAATTCAGGAATGGCTGGAATCGCTTGACGCGGTCCTCGAATCCAGCGGCGCCGAAGTAGCCACTGAAATTCTTGAACGCCTCCGCGCCCACGCCACCGTCAACGGCATCGACTTACCTTTCACTGCCAACACTCCCTACGCCAACACCATCCCGCACCGCCTCGAGCCGCGTTATCCCGGCGACCAGGAACTCGAGCGCCGCATCAAGAGTCTCGTACGCTGGAACGCACTGGCCATGGTCGTGCGCGCCAATCGTGTCGAACACAATATCGGCGGCCACATCTCAACTTTCGCTTCCGCCGCCACGCTCTACGAAGTCGGTTTCAACCATTTCTTCCGCGGCCGCACCGATGAATTCGAAGGCGACACCGTCTACTTCCAGGGCCACGCTTCGCCCGGCATGTACGCCCGCGCCTTCCTCGAAGGCCGCCTCTCCGCCCAGCAGCTCGAAAATTTTCGTCGTGAACTGAAGCCCGGCGGCGGCCTTTCTTCGTATCCGCATCCCTGGCTCATGCCTGATTTCTGGGAATTTCCCACCGTCTCCATGGGCTTGAGCCCATTGATGGCGATCTACCAGGCTCGTTACAACCGTTATCTCGAAGACCGCGGCCTGAAACCCGTCTCCGACGCCAAAGTCTGGGCCTTCCTAGGCGATGGTGAAACCGATGAACCCGAATCCCTCGGTGCAATCACCCTCGCCTCTCGCGAAAAACTCGACAACTTGATCTTCGTCATCAATTGCAATCTGCAGCGTCTCGACGGCCCGGTCCGCGGCAACGGCCAGATTATTCAGGAACTCGAATCCGCCTTTCGCGGCGCGCGTTGGAACGTCATCAAGGTTTTCTGGGGCAGCGAGTGGGACCCCATCCTCGATCGCGACACCGAAGGCTTGCTGGTCAAGCGCATGGGCGAATTAGTCGACGGTGAATACCAGAAACTCGTCGTCGAATCTGGCGCTTACGTACGCCAGCATTTCTTCGGCTCCGACCCGCGTTTGTTGAAGCTTGTCGAGCCCTTCTCCGACGACGCTTTGCGCCGCTTGCGCCTCGGCGGCCACGATCCGCGCAAAGTTTACGCCGCCTACAAAGCCGCCACCGAACACAAAGGCGGCCCCACCGTTATCCTCGCTCGCACCATTAAAGGATATGGTCTCGGCGAAGCTGGCGAAGGCAAAAACGTCACCCATCAGCAGAAAAAATTAAACGAAGACGAGCTGCGCGTCTTCCGTTCGCGCTTCGCCGTTCCCCTCAACGACGAAGACTGCGTCGAAGTTCCTTTTTATCGCCCGCCTGAAAACAGCGATGAAATTCAATATATTCGCGCCCGTCGCAAAGCCCTCGGTGGCTACGTTCCAATGCGTAGCGTCCGTTCGAAGCCCCTCGTCGCCGATCACGACGAACTCTTCAATGAATTTCTCGAAGGCAGCTATGGCCGCGAAGTTTCTACCACCATGGCCTTCGTCGGCATGCTGCGCAAAATGCTGAAGGATCCCGAAATCGGAAAGCTGGTCGTCCCCATCGTCCCCGACGAAGCCCGCACCTTCGGCATGGAATCCTTATTCCGCACCGTGGGCATTTACTCCAGCGTCGGCCAACGCTACGAGCCCGTCGACGTAAACACCCTCCTATATTACAAAGAAGCGAAAGACGGTCAAATCCTCGAAGAGGGAATTACCGAAGCCGGCTCCATGGCCTCCTTCATCGCCGCGGGCTCGGCCTATGCCACCCACGGCATCAACACCATTCCATTTTTTATCTATTACTCCATGTTCGGTTTCCAGCGCATCGCCGATTTCATCTGGGCCGCCGCCGATATGCGCACCCGCGGATTCCTGCTCGGAGGAACCGCCGGCCGCACTACCCTCGCGGGAGAAGGTTTGCAGCACCAGGACGGCAACAGCCACGTCCTCGCGCTATCCGTTCCCAATCTGCGCGCATACGATCCCGCATTCGCCTACGAAATCGCTGTCATCATTCAAGACGGCATTCGCCGCATGTATAAAGACGGCGAGAATATTTTCTACTACATCACCGTCATGAACGAGCAGTACGCCATGCCTGCCATGCCCGGCGACGTCAAAGAAGGCATTCTCAACGGCATGTACCGCTTCCGCGCTTCCGAAAATAAAAAGTCCAAGCTGCGCGCGCAACTTTTTGGCAGCGGCGCCATCCTTCGCGAGGTTCTGCAAGCTCAGGAAATTCTGGAAACAAAATACGGCGTTGCCGCCGACGTTTGGAGCGTCACCAGCTATAAGCAGCTTTACGTCGACGGCAACGAGACCGATCGCTGGAATCGCCTGCACCCCGGCGCCAAACAGCGCGTCCCTTACATCGCCAGCACGTTAGGTGACGCCCCGGGCGTATTGGTGGCCGCGTCCGACTATCTGAAAACGCTGCCCAACATGATCAGCAAGTGGCTCCCGCGCCGTCTCGCCTCTCTCGGCACCGACGGCTTCGGCCGCAGCGAAGGTCGCGCCTCGCTTCGCGAATTCTTCGAAGTCGACGCCCGTTTCATTACTCTCGCCACCCTCCACGAACTCTTCATCGACGGAAAAATAGACCGCAAACTAATCGACCAAGCCATCAAAGACCTCGGCATCGACCCCGAAAAACTAAACCCAGTTATCTCGTAAGGTGTTGTCTTAGCGGGTCGTCGACACGGCAACCTCGCCGATAATCAAAGCCACAAAAACGCGGAGGGTGCCCCATCCTTGCGTTTTTTGCAAGGGTGGGGTCTTTGACTTTAATGTTTTTGAATTTAAATGTCGAAGGAATATCGAAACGTACGCCTTCACATCTATTTCGAATCTAAACCCTCATCACTCTGAGTCTTTCGCGTTCCGCAACAATTCCGCCGCTTTCACCTTCTCCGTAGGTGTTGTCTTAACGATCGTCCGGAATGCAGGGCCAAACAGTTAATCACAACTCACAGAAATGCGGAGGGTGCCCCATCCTTTCGTTTTTTGCAAGGGTGGGGTCTTTGACTTTATGGTTTTTGAATTTAATCTCGAAGCAATATCGAAACGTATGCGTTCACAGCGTGTTCGAATCTAAAACCCGATCACTCTGAATCTTCAGCATTCCTCAACAATTCCGCCGCCTTCACTTTCCCGGTAGCCAACTGCGCAATCAACACCCGATTCGCATCCAAAAAATCGTAATCCCCCAATTCCCTGGGCAACACCCAAGCAATCTGCTCGAAACACTTCGGCTCAACATTCTCGTCCGTAATCTCCGCCGCATAAAACCGAATCTCTACGGGATTCGAACCGCTCGCATAAACATGCCGCAACCGCCCCATCTCCACGCAGCGCACCATCGTCGCCCCCAACTCCTCCCGCAACTCCCGAGCCAGCGCCGCCTCCGGCTCTTCATCCGCCTCAATCTTCCCGCCAGGAAATTCCCACTTCAGAGGAGAAGAATCCCCACGCCTCCGCTGCCCAATCAAGATCCTCCGATCCTCACGCTCAATCACCGCCGCCACCACAGTCATGAAATGTTCAAACCTTCTTCACTCCCGTAAGCATCCATCCATTGCCCGAACCGTGCGCGTCTTGGGATACTCAAAGCATGCTCAGCGACGCCATCCTCGACCACTTCCAATCCCCGCGCAACGCCGGCAAACTCCCCAACGCCACCGCGAGCGTCGACGTCACCAACCCCGTCTGCGGTGACATCCTCCATCTCGCCGCGCGCTTTGAACCCGAAACCAACCGCATCTCCGAGGCCCGCTTCCTCTGTCAAGGCTGCACCACCGCGATCGCCTGCGCATCCCTCCTCACCGTGGAGCTAAAAAACAAAACCATCTCCGAGGCCGCAAACATCAACGCCGAATATCTTTCTATTCAACTCGGCGGCTTACCTCCCGCCACTCTTCACGCCGCACAACTAGCCGCCGACGCTCTCGCCCAATTATTAGCCAAACTAAAATCCCGTTAATCCGTCGAACGGCGAGCTCTCAATTTAATTACGAATCACAAAGATGCGGAGGGTGCCCCATCCTTGCGCTTTTTGCAAGGGTCTTTGACTTTATTGGCTTTGATTTTGATCTCGAATTAATATCAAAAGGCATGCCTTCCCACCGTTCGGGAATCTAAAGCCTCATCACTCTGCGCCCGCCGAAGCTCTCACCCAATTGTTGGCCAAAATTAAAATCTCATTAACCCCGTTCGCGAATCTTCGCCAAAGTTTCCGGATCATTCAAATTCAATACGCAACCTTCTTCACTCGTTTCCATTTCGCAGACTTCTTCGCGATGTGCCCACACCACCGCACGCGCTCCGGTTTCCATCGGCGCACTCAATAATTCCTCATAAAGCCGCGCACCAAAAATCACCGGATGCCCCCGCCGCCCTTTGTATACCGGCAGCACAATAGCCTTGCCCGACAAATAAAACCGCTCCACCAATTCGCCCACCAATTCGCGATTAATCAATGGATGATCAATCAAACACAGCAGCATCCCATCCGTCCCTTCAGGCAAGCTCCGCACCCCAGCTTGAATCGAGCTCAATTGCCCCGCTTCCCAATTTTCGTTGATAATTATTTCATCCGCGCGAAACTCGGTGCCCGCCAAGATTGCCCCGGCGTCCGCACCCAGCACCACCCTCCGCCATCCAATCCGCGGATGATCCGTAACCTTTAATAGATGGTCAAGAAATGTCCCGCCCCGGTAGGGAAGCAGTGCCTTAGGAGTGCCCATGCGGCGCGACGCGCCGCCCGATAAAATTACCGCCGCCAGCATGGCACCGCCAGCGTGTTAACGCTCGCTCAAAGCCGCACGCGCTTCATAATTTAATTTTTTATGCGCCGCAGCCGATCCGGCATTTCGCCGCACCGCGATCAACTCCGCCACCACGCTAACCGCAATCTCCTCCGGAGACAGCGCCCCAATATCCAACCCCATCGGCGCATACACCCGCGCAAATTCTTCCGCCCGGTAGCCCTCGTTCTCCAGCGCTTTATAGACCGACATCACTTTACGCTTGCTGCCAATCATCCCCACGTAGCGCGCCTCCGTCCGCACCGCCCACGCCAGTACTCGCATGTCTTCCTTGTGTCCGCGCGTAACAATAATCAAGTAGCTGCTCGCATTCGGCCGAATCTTTTCAAACGCTTCCGCATAACTCGTGTGCACCGCCTGCGCCATCGGAAACCGCTGTATATTCGCGAACGCCTCGCGATCATCCACCACCGCAATCCCAAATCCCGCCGCGCTCGCCGCATTAGCCACCGCCATCGACACGTGCCCACAGCCAAACAAATACACCACCGGCTGCGGCAATATCGGCTCCACAAATACTTCCAGCGTCCCCCCGCAGATCAACCCACTGTCGTAGCTAGCCTCATGATTCAAATTAAAAACCATCTTCCGCGGCACTTCTTTCTGCATCACTTCTTTCGCCGCCGCCCAGACATCCGCCTCCACGCACCCACCCCCAATCGTCCCCGCAATCGACCCATCCTCGCGCACCAGCATCCGCGAACTCTCATAGCTCGGTATCGACCCGTTGGTATGCACAATGGTAGCCAACGCCCCGCGCACCCCCGCCCGCCGGATCCTCACGATTTCTTCAAATAGATCGCTCATCCCTTAGAGCCTAAGTCCCACTCAATCCCCTGTCAACGCAACCGGTCACGGAGCGGTGGCAGTTTCCGATTTCGCGACTTACCGCCCAGTTGGACAAGAGCACCTGGGGAGACGCCTATCGCGCAGCCAGGATGCGCCGTACGAAGCCGTCGTGCGCCAACTGATGCTCCGGCCAAGCCAATTCCCATAGATAATTTTCGTACTCCTGAGGTGTTGGCCGGGGAAGACTCAGCCAATCTGTGGCTGCGGGATAGCCAAGTTCCTGCATGGCCTCCTGGAATTGCGGCCAAGTCGGAAAGTGTTCGGGGCCATAGCGGCCCCATAGGCGGGCGCTCGGGCTCCGTAGGAAGGTCAGGTGTTTCATGCAGCCTTCGAGAAAATCGCCTTGCTGTGTCTGCTGGGAGTTTCTCGCAGGAGGCAATTTCTGGCATAGAGAATCGTCCCTGAGATGAAAGGGAAAGCGAATGGCAGCGGCAGATTTGGGAGGATGATAAAAAGAATCCCGGCAATCCAAAGAAAGTGCCCGACCTTGAGGGTCCATGTACATGCCGGCCGCGTTCATGCGGTGGATGGCGATCCAGCTCATGGGAATGGAGAAAAGCATGGTGACGGTAAGCATTGCGCGAAGGGGCGAGAAGACACGGAAAACAGAGAAGAAAAACAACAGGAGGACCTGCGGATTGAGCCAGCCCCCAAAAAGCGCAAGAGAAGATATTTTGTCGTCATGTGGCCAATACTTCATAGCAAATTCCGCGCACTCCAGACCAGTCAGATTGCCGACGGCTGGCAAAGAAAAACTGACCAAGAAGAGGCAGATACCAAAGTAGCGTGCCACGGCCGTGAGTATGGGAACGGGCGAGGTTTTTGCGGAAGGCGTAGGCATACGGGGCTTCCACCTCACATTATGCGCTCGGGTCGCGGCGGATTCAGAAGTATCCGACATGCTTGGAAACGCAGCGTTTACCGGAAACTGACCCGACTCGTGATGGACACTCAACCAATGCGATGTTACCTTGCGATTCGCACCAATAATCAGGAGCCGCATGAAAGCCATCCTCTTCTGCAAACACGGTGGACCAGAAGTCCTCGAATACACCGACGCCCCCACGCCATCCATCCGCGCTAACGAAGTCCTCGTGCGCGTCCGCGCCTGCGCACTAAATCATCTTGATCTCTGGGTCCGCGGCGGCCTTCCAGGTGTCCCAATCCCGCTCCCGCACATCCCCGGCAGCGACATCGCCGGCGAAATCTCCGAGATCGGCGCCGACGTAACCACCGTGAAAGTCGGCCAGAAAGTTGTCCTCGCCCCGGGAGTCTCGTGCGGAAAATGCGCCGCCTGCGTCGCCGGTCGCGACAACTTCTGCCGCCAATTCTCAAATCTCGGCTACATGGTCGACGGCGGCTGCGCCGAATTCGTAAAATGCCCGGAAGTAAACTGCATGCCTTACCCTGAAAATCTCACCTTCGAACAAGCCGCCTCCATGCCGCTGGTATTCCAAACCGCATGGCACATGCTTCTCACCCGCGCACAATTCCAACCCGGCGAAGACATCTTGATCCTCGGCGCAGGCAGCGGAGTCGGCAGCGCCGCCATTCAAATCGCGTCAATGTTCGGCGCGCGCATCATCGCGACCGCAGGCAACACAGAAAAGCTGGAAAAAGCCAAACAACTCGGCGCGCACCATCTCATCAATCACAAAACACAAAAAATCCGCGACGAAGTCCGCCGCATCACCAACAAGCGAGGCGTCGACGTCGTCTTCGAACACGTAGGCACCGCCACCTGGGACGACAGCGTCGCCAGCCTCGCCGTCGGCGGCCGCCTGATCACCTGCGGCGCAACCACCGGCTACGACGCCAAAATCGATCTGCGCTTCCTCTTCACTCGCCAACTCTCCATCCTCGGCTCCTACATGGGCGCCAAATCTGAATTGCTCTACGTCATGAAGCTAGTCGCCTCCGGCCACCTTAAGCCCGTCATCGACCGCACCTTTCCCCTAGCCTCCTGCGCCGACGCCCACCGCTATCTCGATTCCGGCGATCAATTCGGCAAAGTCGTCCTAACCGTGTAACAACGGATCGCTGAGAACAAATCCTTGCGCCGTGCATCCGGCAACAAAGGACTTTCGTTGAGGTGGCCACTCATCGCACCTGAGTCCTATAGGTAATAGCGCTTGGGGTACCAGCAGAAATATAAATTTATAAGTTGTTGATATTACAAATCGGTGTACAATCCCCCGCAGTTTCTCAGGTCCAAGGGTGGGTCCGATTAGTTCAGACCGCTTCATGCTCGCGGAACCTACATCAACTTATAAAAATCTAGAAACGTGAGGTCATATGCGCATTAGCAACGTTCTGTCTGCTATGGCTGGGGTTGTCTTAGTTTTCGGCTTGGGAACATTTACTTCTAGCGCGGGAGTTCCTCCAAGCCACACAAAGAACGCAAAAGTAAAATCAGCAATGCATCCTTCCAGCGTTCGTAGTCCTAACGCACTCACCGACACCGTGCCTGGCCCGAACTATGGCCTCTTCAGGTGCCAGGTTGGCCTGGCTCCCGGAGAGAATTGCTACGATCCTTATCAAATGCGCCGTGCTTATGGTGTTGACAAGCTCATCAGCGCCGGCTTTACCGGCGCGGGAAAGACTATTGTTATCGTCGACGCGTTTCAGTCGCCGAATATCGTGCTGGAGTTGAACACTTACAACAGCTTTTACGGTCTGCCGAGCATGAACGGCCTTGGTGCGCCGAACAACCCCAACCTCCCCACCTTCACTCAGGTTGCCCCAGACGGACTAACCGCTTTTGTTCCCGGTGATCCAAACATGACCGGATGGGCTGAGGAAATCACCTTGGACGTTCTTTGGGCTCATGCCATCGCTCCGGGCGCCAACATCGTGCTGGTTTTGGCAAAGGACAATAATGACTCCTCACTCGCCAGCGTCGAGAAGTACGCGGTGGACAACAACCTTGGCGACGTAATTTCTCAGAGCTTCGGCGAGAATGAGAGCTGCGTCGCTCCTGCGGATTTGCTCTCATATAATCAGGTGTATGCCGAGGCCACTAAGAAAAACATCACTATCTTCGCCTCCTCCGGCGACCAGGGTGCCTCACAACAGACCTGCGACGGCAACTCCTGGGTCCGAGCGGCTTCCTTCCCCGCGAGCCACCCTCTTGCCACCGGCGTCGGCGGAACCGAACTGCACGCTGCAATGTACTGCCTCACCTCCTTGGGCTGTAACCCAGCCACCTCACCCGCCTTTGGAACCTACTTGGGCGAAATCGTGTGGAACGAATTCAGCCAATCCGCATCATCCGGAGGCGGTTATAGCGTCTTGTTCGACGAGCCGTCCTACCAGCAAGGCACCGTTCACGGTGGCAAGCGGCGCGGTGTTCCTGACGTGGCTTATAACTCCGCGGTGCTCCATGGTGTCCTAACCTACTTGAATATTCCGGGAATTCCAGCTGGCTTTTATCTTTTCGGCGGTACCAGTGCGGGTTCGCCCCAGTGGTCAGCCATCACGGCTATCGCCGACCAGAAAGCCGAAGCTAGATTGGGTTTCCTCAACACCGCCCTTTACCATATCGCGCAAGCACCGCCTTTCTACTCGGCGACTCTCCACGACATTACCTCCGGCAACAATTCTGTCGTCGAAGCCGATTCCAATGGGGACCCAGTTCCAATCCAGGGCTTCAATGCCGGGCCAGGATGGGACCCCACAACTGGTCTCGGTTCTCCGATCGCCAATAATTTGGTGGACTTCTTGATCCAATTCGTCTCACCGGGTGACGGCACCGCTGTAATCGCGGAATCGACGCCACATACCGGAGGCAATCTGAATGAAGTAGGAAAGGTTAAGCCGCACTAATCGGGTCTAACCAATCCTCGACCGTCATTTGTGATACGGGCACGCAGACCACCTGCGTGCCCGTTCAGGTTTTATCCAGCTGCCAAAGTTCGAAACTTTTCAGCGTCGAGTGATCGCGGTCGTCAGTGTCTCGAACCGTTTTTTTATTTCACTTGCGCCGCTCGCGAGACACGATGCAGCGTCACCCTACGAATCTCCTCAAAGCCCATTCGCAAATAAAGTTCCTGAGCCCGTCGATTGGCGCTCGCTACATGCAGCCACGACACCACACCTTCCTCGCGATGTTCTCGCACCACCTGCCAAATAATTGCCGCGGCTAATCCTCGTCCGCGAAAAGCCGGATGTGTGCACACCGCACTAATCTCCGTGAACCCGTCCAGCTTCAGCCGCTCCCCGCCCATCGCAATCAATTCGCCGGAGGGAGATCGAACGCCATAATACGAGCCCATCTCGCACGTCCTCTGTCGAAAGAAACCCGGGAACGCCAGCGTCGTCAGCGCCACCATGTCTCCAGCATTCGTATCCGCCAGCTTTACGATCTCAATATCCGTGTCCGGTACTATAACGTCGTCAGGCAACACCATCTGAAGGCACTCCAACGTTTCTTCGCGAACGAGTCCCGCAACCTTCGAGTACTCCTTCCCAATAATCCACACTGACTCACTCGCCTTGAGTAACGAGGACAGCTGCAGCATCGGCTCAACCCCCGGCGCACGAATCGCCGCCAACGGACCGACATCCGTGGGGTAGCGGCACGCATCTCCGGCGCATTTCGCAAATTTCTGATGCTTGCTCTGCAGAGCGTGCCACGTCGGATTCGCAAAAAGTTCTTCAGGCAAATCATTCATTCGCATTACACTCGGATTACATCGGATCAGTCACACAAACCAACGGCAATTTGTCCCTGCCAACAAAACTGTGCGAAAATAGCTTCACGAGGCCACATGAGCGTATCTCTCGGTCAAGGCGTAACCCTCACCAAGCCCGACGACTTCGGCAAGCTGCTAGAAGACGAAGGCGTAATCTTCGCGCAGCTCGACAAAGCCGTGAATTGGGCGCGCAGAAGTTCCATCTGGCCGCTCGGTTTCGGCCTGGCTTGCTGCGCCATTGAAATGATGTCCATGGCCGCCGCTCGTTTTGACGTCGCTCGTTTTGGCGCGGAAGTTTTCCGCCCCTCCCCGCGTCAAGCCGACTTGATGATCGTCGCCGGCCGCCTCTCGCAAAAAATGGCGCCCATCATTCGCCGCCTCTACGACCAAATGCCCGAGCCCAAGTGGGTCATCTCCATGGGCGCGTGTGCCACATCCGGCGGCGTCTTCAATAACTACGCCATCGTGCAAGGTTGCAATCAGGTTATTCCAGTGGATGTATACGTACCAGGATGTCCTCCCCGCCCGGAAGCGCTCTTGTACTCGATTCTGCAGCTGCAAAAAAAGATCGATGCGGAAACGGGTTCCTTCAAGCGCGCTTTAAACTTGGACTGACGCAATCTCGCGCTCTCGCTAAAGCTGCGCTCTGCGTCACGCCATTGATCGAGCTTGGGGAATGGCGAATACCGAATCTTCGAACACAGAAGCTACGCGGCGTTACCCCCGCGTCAAAGCACCCGAAGGCACTCTTGTCGGTTGGCAAGTAGGAATCAAGCGATCTGTCTCCCGCCTCGAAGACATCGCCCTCGGGGGAATTTTTATCCGTACCCCTGATCCGCCCCCGGAACGTAGCCTCGTTAAACTGATTCTCTCCACCGGAAACGTTGAAGTACGCGCGCGAGGTGTCGTCCGCCGCGTCGCCCCGCGTCAAGGAATGGGCATCGAATTTACATCCATGAACCAAGACGACCGGGGGCGCCTCAATGGTTTACTGCGCCGTCTCCTCGAGAGCCAACATACCGCGGGGGACCGCCCCGCTTAGCCTCCACAAAATTGTCGCGCGAGAAAAATATTTTTCTACTTCAGCGATGCAGCGTTTCAGCAAATTCAACAACGGTCGCGCTGCCGCCGCTCCACTGCACCTTAGCGCCAACGCCTCGATGCTCCTTGCTCAAATAACCCATTCCCAAAACGCTAGGTGGATACCACGATCGTGCCGCCCGCGTAACGAATCCAACCGCCTTCCCATCCACAGTAAGCTCCGCGCCGTTTTCCGGCACGCCTTCCCCAGAGAACAACAATTCCACCCGCCGCCGGTTCACCTGCCCCCGCGATCGCACCCGTTCCACAATTTCCTGACCGGTGTAGCAACCCTTCGTGTAACTGATATGGCTCGATTCCAATCCCGCCTCATGCGGAATTTGCTTCTCGCCAAAGTCATAGCCAAACCACGGCACTCCCTGCACCAGCCGCTGCGCGCTCAGAGCCGTGTATCCCATCGCCCCGCCGCCATGCCGACGGGTCGCTTGCAACAGAACATCCCAAAGCCGTTCCAGCTTGGCGCGCTCCGCAATAAATTCTCCACCCGCAAAACGTCTCACCAACCGGCAGGGAATTGCTGCTTCAGAATTCTCTGAACTTGTTTTGCCCGCGGTTATCCGCTCACTCGTACGTGAGCTGACTTTCACATCCGCCCAACCAAGCTGCGGCCAGGAATCCAAATCCACACCAGTAAGTTCCTTTACTACTTCCGCCGCCCGCGGCCCTTCCAGCGCCAGCGTCCCAAATTTCCCCGCATCATCGCTGAACGTAACGTCATCCATGATGATGTACTTCTCCAGCACTTCCGCCAGCCGCTCGCGAATCATCAAATAAGAAACAAGAAGAATCTTCTCGCCGTCCGCAAACGTTTCAATCTCAGCTAGAATCCGCCCCTGCGCATTCAGCAACAGCGAAACAACGCCCTGCCCATTCCCCAGGTCCTTAATATTGTTAGTCAAAATCGCGTTCAAATAACGCACCCGGTCAGGGCCGGTAAACGTAAAGTACGCCCGGTAATTCTTATCGATCAGCGCCACACTCTCGTTCGCAAACCGCTGCTCCTCCCGCGCATCCCCAAAATCATCCGGCAGCGCGCAGCCAAGCCACACCCCCATCTTCGCGCCCGCGCGTCGATGTACCCCCGCCAACGGTGTCTCGATTGTTACTTCAACGTTCTGCATCACCATTTCCTTACTCAAGTCCCAAAGCCTCACCCACAGTTTAGCAAACCGCCGCTTGACAGCCTGCCCGCCGCGAAAACAGCAATCTTTTCGAATGATATACTTCACACGTGAGCGTCATCAGATGACTGAATCACAACCGGCCAAAGCAAAACAAACCGCACCGCGCGAACTGATCCACCTCACCATTCCCGTAGGCATGCTGCAATGCAACTGCACCATCATCGGCGACCCCGCCACCCGCGAAGCCCTCGTCATCGATCCCGGCGATGAAGTCTCTCGCATCACAGATTTACTCGCCCGCCATCATCTCACCGTGAAGGCCATCGTCAGCACTCACGCGCACATCGATCATGTCGGCGGCCTCAGCAAATTGCATCAAATCACCGGCGCCCCGGTCCTCATGCACCAGGAAGATTTGCCGCTCTATCAAGCCATGGAAATGCAAGCCGCGTTCCTCGGCGTCGCCGCTCCCGAAATTACCAGCATCGACAACTTGCTGAAAGAAGGCGACACCCTCCGCTGGGGCGACTACCAAGCCCGCATCATTCACACTCCCGGCCACACCCCAGGCAGCGTCTGCCTGTTTGTCCCGCAAGAAGCAGGTGCCATCACATTAATCGCGCCGCAACTCATCGCCGGCGACACCCTCTTCGCTGGCAGCATCGGCCGCACCGATTTATGGGGCGGCTCCATGCCCCAAATCATGGACTCCCTGCGAAGTAAGCTCCTGCAATTACCCGACGCCACCGTCGTCTACCCCGGCCACGGTCCCGCCACTACCATAGGCACCGAACGCCATTCCAATCCCTTCCTCATCACCTAGCGCAATTCCGCGGTCATAACCAAGCGAGGCCTCTACCTCGCATGGATATATAAGATGCGGATGATCGCCATCCCAAACGCAAAAGCGAAACCATATCCAAAACTCTCTATTCGCATCGCCTTTTTGCGCCGCTTCCGCAGAGTGGAGCCCACCATCGACATTCCTAATCCCGCAAGAACGGGACTGATGATCAACCACTGAGACCCGGAACTCGAGAAGGATGAACAAGTGGAAATGGAAAAAGCAGAAGGCTCAATCCACCAACCACCCCGTCCAGGGCCATATAAACGATGTACGCCAGTACAGGATTTTTGAATTCGGAGGTATCGAATACTGCGCCTACCGCACGGATGACGAGGGCACCAATAAATTCGGTTATGAACTCAAACGCAGCTTCGAAAAAAACCTCCAAAAGCATTTCGAGGAGGGCGATCAGTAGCTCGAGAATTAGCTCAAGGATTGGCTCTCTCCCTTAGCGCGCCTGGAAACAATCAAGATTGGGCGACTGCGTGAATCCAATGCCCAGTTGAGTATGGCGCGCTCATGGCAGCCAGCCCGCATTTATTTAACTCCGTCAACTTCCTTCTTCTTACGCAATTCTTCCATCACCGATTGCAGCAGCTCCTTAGCGTGCGTCAACTCCATCGAAATAATCCGCAAGTCCATCGCGGGCACCATCGGATTTTTATTACTGGTGCAGTACACTCCGTGCTGCCCCACAAGCACCAACGCATTCGTCAGCCGGTCCAGCGAAACCGCCAGCCGCCCGCGTTCCACTCCAAACATCTGCTCGTACCGTTCCAACTCTTCCCGGTGTTCCGAAAATGCGTTCATCATCCCTCGATTTCGACAACGCTCCCTAATTCGTCCTCGCGCGCCTTAGGTTTATAGGTCGCCTGATCTACGCCTCGTAGGTCGCGGCTTCAGCCCGCCTGCGGCAGGCAGGCCTGCCCACCTGGGTGGGCCGCGACATCACAGCCCCTGACCGAAGGGCGCTTCAGCGCCTGAAGTTGCCCGACGCGACTCGGGCCGAACCACGACCACTCCGTAGCAAATCGGGCACACAGCCCCGCAGCAAACTTTACCCTACACCCGCCACATACCATAATTTGCTCAGCCCGTGACAGGATTTCAAAAAATCCGCAGGGCTAAGCAGCTGATTTTCACTTGAATCAGTTCTTTAGCGCCGGCAACTAGCTCGGCTGGAGCAGCAAGAATGCGACGTTCCGATTTGGTACAGCATAAGGACAAAGACAAGGGCGGTATCACCCGCACTTCTCAAATCGTTTTTGGCGAACGCCAGCATCTCCTTCGCGTACTTGATTCTCTCGAAGGCACTTCGCTCCAGATCGCCCGCATGCAACAGGAGCGCCGCATCCTCGAAGAGCTCATTCACGCCCGCACTCGCGAGCTAAATCAAATCAACACCGCGTGGGACGAAAAAATCGGCCTGGTCCTCAGCGCCGACGCCAAGCCCGACATGCTCGAAAAGCTCGTCAAGCAAGCCCCCGAAGAAGATTTCTATCTCTTGCGCCTCATCAGCGAACACCCGCGCGCCAACTCGAAAACACTGAACAAACTGGCCAAGCATCCCTACGCGGCCATCCGCGAAAATGTCGCGCGCCACCCGAATGCCGACGCCCCCACACTAACCTGGCTCAGCAAAGACCGCAGCCAGCCTCTGTGGTACCTGGTGGCCTTCAATCCCAATACTCCCACGCCATTGCAACGCCGCCTCCGCGATCGCCTGAAACGCCTGGGTGAAACTCAGCCATCTAAATAGATTTTAACAGTCACCCTCTTGCGCAGCCAAGAATCGCTAGTGAATAATCTCGTCAATTTCTCCTCCGCCTCCGAGTAAGTCTCCCTAAAAATTTCAACCGATTCTTCTCGGAACCATGCATCATGTAACCCAACAATTTCTACGCCCAGGCTATGACAGAAAAAAACAACGCTCTCCTGCGCGCCCTGCGATTCGTGCGCACCAACATCCTCTTAATGTCCGCGGTCTCCGCCGTCGTAATCATCCCGTGTTTCTGGCATCGCCACATCGAAGCCGGCGACCTTCCCAGCCACACTTTCAACGCCTGGCTCGCCACTCTCATCCAGCAGGGAAGAGCTCCCGGCCTTTACCTCGCCCCGCAGTGGTACAACATTCTGTTCGATCTTCTACTCTTATATTCCGTTAAGCTCTTCGGCTTCGCAGCTGGCCCCAAAATTGTCGCCGCTGTCTCAGTACTCGCATTTTTCTGGGGAGTATTTTCTTTCACCGCCGCAATCGGCGAGCACCCGCCCTGGCTCCTGACTCCCTGCATCGCCATGCTCGCCTTCGGTTACGTCTTCAACATGGGCTTTTTCAACTATTACCTGTCCATCGGCCTCGCCTGTTTCGGCCTCGCTATTTTATGGAAGCCGCCTGAACGCCGGGATTGGCTAGCAGCCATTCTTATATTTGCCCTCGCAACCTTTGCTCATCCCATCGGCCCACTGTGGTTCGCTGGCACGCTCGCGTATGTGGCAGTCAGAAAAAAAATCCGCTGGCCCTGGAGACTCGTTATCCCCACCGCCATAATCGCGATTTTCCTTGTCGGTCATTGGTATCTGGAAAATTGGTCGGACTTTGAATTCAGTTGGGCCGAAAGACCTTTCTACCGATTGAACGGCCTGGACCAATTTGTGGTCTACAGCGCCCGCTATCGTTTCATCGCCTATGCTCTCCTCGCAATTTTCATTTTCTGGTTGGCCAGCGAATATTTTCAGCGCCGCAAATCCCCAACTTTCTCAAGTTCTTTTTTTCTTTCGCTGGAGCTATACGCACTAGCCTTCTGCGTGATATCCCTTCTCCCGCAGAACCTGCGCGCTGGGCCGTCCTCCCCATGGATCGGCTTGCTGGTCTCCCGCCTGACCATCATCGCCGCAATTTTTGGCCTCTGCATCCTCAGCACTCTGCGGCCCAGCAAACCCGCAGCCGTCGCCACGCTAGCCTGTTCAATATTTTTCTTTACCCTTCTCTATCGCGACACCGCCACGCTCAACCTTCTCGAAGCAAACGCCGAATCCCTTACCGCTCAGCTCCCCTTCGGCACCCTCGTCATCCCCACGCTTGCGTCTCCCCCCGATTCACGCATTCAGTTCGTTCATCACATTGTCGACCGCGCCTGCATAGGCCACTGCTTCACCTATTCCAACTATGAGCCACCCTCCGCGCAATTCCACGTCCGCGTAAATCCAGGAAGTCCACTCATCGCCAACTCAGCCGCCGACGCCCAGGAAATGGAAGCAGGGAATTACACCGTCCGCGCCAGCGACCCGCCTTTCGTCGACATCTATCAGTGCAGCCCCACAGACTTCACAATCCTCTGCGCCCGTACCCTGACACCAGGCGAAAAAACCGGCCCGCCAATTAAGTAGTTCTCATTTATTTGAGAATTGCGAGGGTGTCCCACCCTCGATTTTCAGGGTTTACCCGCCGTGGTGGGTGGGTCTTGGGTCTTCCGCTTATTCTGGTTCACCGGGGGTGCCCCAGGTTCGCAGTTGAGGTATGAACCTGGGTCTTGGGGTTTCGGTTCTATATGTTTGTTTCGAGTAGAATCGCGAGACCGCTTTCGATTTGTCACATCGACTACAGATTGATGTGCCCGTAGCGCTGCGCCAAAGAGCTAGCGGCCCGCCGCACTCCGCTCTTTCTACTGCCTTGCCATACGCCCGGAATCACCAATCCGCAACTCGCGCACGCCCCATTCTTCAAATGATTCTCCAAAACGTTGTGCCACGACCGCCGTATCAACAGCTCCCCGCAGCTAGGACAAGCGGTATTCGCCCCATCACTAAAAATGTTCCCTTCGTAAACGTAGTGCAGCCCCGAATCAATCGCGATTTTCCTCGCGCGATGCAACGTCTCCGGAGGAGTAGCTGGTTTATCCCGCAACTTAAAATCCGGATGAAACGCCGTGAAATGCAGTGGTACATCCGGCCCCAGGTGCTGCATCACCCATTCCGACAACTTCCCAATTTCCTCCGCGCCATCGTTCAACGTCGGAATCAATAAATTAGTCAGCTCGAACCACACCGATGTTTCATTCTTCAGCCACTGCAGCGTATCCAGCACCGGCTGCAAATGCGTCAGCGTAATCCTTCCATAAAAAGTTTCCGTGAACGCCTTAAGGTCGATGTTCGCGGCATCGATGTGATCGTAAATGTCATGAAACGCTTCGCGCGTAATATACCCGTTGGATACCATCACGGTTTTCAGCCCGTGATCCTTCGCCGCTCTACAAATGTCAATAACGTACTCGCCCCAGATGGTCGGTTCGTTATACGTGAACGCGATCGATTCGCATCCGTGC
>DATMOS010000179.1:0-9230 GCA_035568155.1 Verrucomicrobiia bacterium
GATTCTTTCAATTGCTGTCCGTCCACGTACACCATGCCCTGACGGATTTCGACGCTCTCACCTGGTAGCGCGATCACGCGTTTGATGAACGACTTGCTGCGGTCGAGAGGATACCAGAAGACCACCACATCGCCGCGATGGATCGGTTCGAAGCGATAAACAAACTTGTTGATAAAAATTCGCTCCTGATCGGAAAGCAGTGGCGCCATGCTGGTGCCTTCCACCTTCACCGGCTGATAGAGAAAGACAATGATGACCAGTGCCAGCCCAATGGCGATGAGCAAATCGCGGGTCCACACGCGAATTTCGTGGCGCAACGAAAGTAGTGACGGAGGTTGTTCAGTAGAGTTGCTAGGAGATGTGCTCGAAGAAATAGCCGCAGAGCTGTTTGCATTTACGCCCAGCGCGCCAGGTTTCTCGTCGGAGTGTTCCATTTCGCTGCCTCGTATTTATAACATGAGCGTCGCGGAACGCGCCAGATTCCCTTTTTAGTTTGCAGCCTGCGCAGCAATGCCCGAACCGCGGGCCCACAGGTTAGATGCCGTTCCGGGAGCTAAGTAAGATTCCGCGGGCTCAACTTTCCGTTGCCTAATCAGCGATAAAACCGCAACAAGTGGGTGGGTTTTGGGTCTTCGTAGGTAGTATTCCGGACAGACGCAGTTGAGGTAGGGAAGAATTCAGTCCTCTCCTCGAATTCTGCCATTTACTCCCCGAGCGCATATGACAACGAAGCCAGCGCAGCAATTACCGCCGTTTCCGTTCGCAAAATTAGCCTACCGAGCGAGGCCTCATGGAAGCTGGCTTTCAACGCGGTGTCACGCTCCTCGTCGGTCCAACCGCCTTCCGGGCCAATAGCTAAGACCGCTTTGGATGCGACGCGATTACTGAGCACGGTACGCAATACGGGCGCGTCCGACCGCTCAGAAAGAAAAACACCCAGCCGATCCCCCAGCGAAGCAAAAGCCGGTTCCGGCTTCGCCACCGGTTGCAGCACTGGCAATCTAACGCGTCTGGATTGTTGCGCAGCCTCCAAAACGACCTTCCGCCAGCGCTCAGAGCGCTTTTCCGCAGCCACAATTAGAGCTTTCTCACTGCGCGCAGCAGCCAGTGGCGTGATCTCCGCTACGCCTAGCTCGGTGGCCTTTTCAATGGCCCACTCAAATGCGTCGAACTTCACAACCGAAAGGAGCAAGATAAGGTGCAGTCGCGGTTCCTGAGCAGGCAATTCTTCCAGCAGCACAAACTCCACAGCGTCGCGCGCTACCCTTTCGATGCGCCCAAGACACACGCGCGTTCCATCGCTCAATTCATAAAGTTGCCCAGCTTGCGCGCGTAACACCACACCCAGGTGATGTGCTCTATCGCCCAAAACCAGGGCCCGTTGCCCATCGAATTTTTCAACGAAAAAACGGCGCCGCACGCGACGATTCTATCCTAGATGGCGATGGCTGCTGGAATTGAGAACAGCTTAGGCCTGAAAGAAGGGTTACAACGCGACGCTGCCGTAGGCGCTTAACCAAAAATGTCTTTTACTTTTTCAAAGATGGATGAGTTTCGGTCCGCAGGCTTATTTTCGACTTTCAGCGAAGCTCCCAGCTGCTCCAATAATTTGCGCTGCTCGCGAGTCAATTTGGTTGGGGTCAGCACTCGCACATGGTAATAAAGATCGCCTTTGCCGCCACCGCGCGGGTCGGGTAGCCCCTTACCTTTGACGCGAAAAACCGCGTCGCTCTGTGTACCTTCGGGGATTTTTAATTTTTCGTCGCCGCCCAGACCGGGCACCTGCAGTTCCGTGCCCAGCGCCGCTTGCGCTACGCTCAACGGAATCGTGCAATAGAGATCCGCGCCACGCCGCTCAAAAAACTGATGCTCTTTGACGTCTAACACCACGTACAAATCGCCCGGAGGTCCACCGTTAGGGCCTTGTTCACCTTCGCCGGTAACCCTGAGGCGCGTCCCAGTATCAACGCCGGGAGGAATTCGCAGCTCGATGATTTTCTCGCGCTCCACCCGCCCGTTTCCGCGGCATTCAAGGCAGCGCTCGCGAATAATTTGTCCCGCGCCCTGGCACGCGGGGCAGGTGCGCGTAATGGTAAAAAAACCCTGCTGGTAAGCCATCTGCCCCCGCCCGCCGCAGGTCTGGCAAGCGGTTGAGCCTGTGCCCTTTTTCGCGCCCGTGCCGTTGCATGCCGAACAAAATTCCTGTTTAGGTAACTTAACTTTAGTCGTGACGCCAGCGGCCGCTTCTTCAAAAGTCAGCGTCATGTCGTAACGCAGATCCGCTCCGCGCTGGTTACGGCCACGTCCACGGCGGCCGCCGGAAAACAATTCCTCAAATCCAAAAAAGTCGCCAAAAATGTCGTGGAAGTCCTGAAACACGGAGCTGTTGAAGTCCGTGCCGACGTTCGAACCGCGCAGTCCCTCGTGCCCGTAGGTATCGTAGATTTGCCGCTTCTGCGGATCACTCAGCACGCTGTATGCTTCGGTACATTCGCGAAACTTTATTTCTGCTTCCTCTTTATTCACCGGATTGCGATCCGGATGCCATTTCAACGCGTTCTGGCGATACGACGCCTTGATCTCCTCAATCGAGGCCTCGCGTTTGACGTTCAGCACCTCGTAGAAATCTTTTTGTGTCGGCCTGGGCATATCGAATGTCGGCTCCCGAACAGTTTTTTAGTTTGCTATCTTAGATGCGGCGGTGGGGTGAACCGCTACGCGCACCATGGCGGGACGCAATACACGCCCGTGAAACACGTAACCCGGCTGAAAAACCTGCAAAATTGTGCCCTCGTCTTTTTCGGTGGTTTCCGTGCGATCCATCGCCTGATGCAGATGCGGATCGAAGGTCATGCCCAGCGGATCGATGCGCTCCGCGCCCAGCTTCGCGATATTGTCAATCAACTGTTTGTGAATAAGCTCGAAGCCTTTGCGATAATTCGCATATTCCGGTTCGCGATGCGAAGCCAATGCTTGATCGAAGCTGTCCACCACCGGAATCAAGCCCTCGATCACTCGCGCAGTCGAACGCCGGGAATCCTCAGAGCGCTCTTTCTCCACCCGCTTGCGATAATTATCGAAATCCGCTTGACGGCGCAACAGTGTCTGGCGGAGGTCTTCGAGATCTTTCGCGAGTTTGCCCACTTCCGCGTCGGCGTTCGCATATTCCGCCTCACCCTGGTTAATTTCCGGCGCCGAATCTGCCGCAGCATTGGCGGCACTACTATCGGAGTTGTTTTCCCCGCTCTTTTTGGAATCGTTTCCCATGACGCTCCAGCCTCTCTTTTGCCAAAAATCTTTCAAATTTTGCTCAGCGCTTCGCTGAAAAGTTGCGCGACGTAAGCCACCGCGGTCATCGCGCGCTCGTACGGCATGCGGGTCGGCCCTAGCACTCCGAGCGATCCTTGCACCAGATCGTTACTCATGTACGGCGCGCTGATCAGCGCCAGGTGTTCGCCAGCCGCAGCTATCTCTTTGACGCCTATTTTCACGAAAACAGGTTCCGGCGTATCGATACAAGCATTTAGAACCGTCACCAGCCGGTGCTTCTCTTCAATCGCTGACAGCAAATCCCGCAACTGCGCCTGGTCTGTAAATTCCGTCGCGCCAATCATCTGCGCCGTGCCTTCCACATGCACCTGTGCCGCGAGATCGACGCCCAAAACCGACGGATCGCAGAGTGTTAACGCCCCCTGCACAATGCCTTCATAGCGTTCGCGCTCGGTAGCCAGTTTTTGTAGCAGGTCCCCGCGAATCGCCTCCAGCGTCCATCCGGCATAATGCTGGTTCAGAAACTCCGCAATGCTGTCGAGCTCCGGTTGCGAGAACAAGCGGTGCGGGCGCAAAATCTTGTCGCGCGTAACGCCGCCGTGTGAAATCAAGACCACTACCACTCGCCCGTCCGGCAGTAGCCACATTCTAGCGTGCTCGAGGACGGTTTTGGCTAAAGGTGGAGACACGATGATGCCCAATCCGCTGGAAACTTCCGCCAGTACGTGTCCGGCTCGCTCGGTCATGTCCGCGGAACTGGAAGCCGCATTGAACTCGCTCTTGATCCAGTCACGATCCTCAATGCTCAACGTGGCACGCGAAGCGATCTCTTGCGCAAAAAAACGATACGCCGCAGCCGTAGGCACGCGGCCGGCTGAGGTGTGCGGTTGATAAAGAAGTCCGCCGTCTTCCAGGTCGGCCATCACATTGCGAATCGTGGCGGTGCTGAGCGTTTCCTCAAATCTCCGAGAAATAACACGCGAAGATACCGGCTCGCCCGTCTCAATGTACGTGCGAACGATGTCCGCCAATATCTGGCGATTCCGCCGTTCCTGAAGCGCAGCATCCCTCATATCAGCACTCTACACGCAAGCCCGGTAAAACGGCTCACTTCATATATTTTAGGAATCGTGTCAAGTACGGTCAACGGAAGCAGCCCGACAGTGGCGCGGGCGCGTATACATCTGTTGGCCGCAGGAATCACTCGGCGTTGTCGATCTGCGCCCGCTGCAGCTTATCCGAATAGTCGATGTACATCGTTTTCCACTCGGTGAAAAAGTCAATTGCCGCGATTGCGGCTTCGCGATGACCGTTGCCGGTCTGTTTCGTCCCGCCAAACGGCAAGTGAGTTTCAGCGCCAATCGTTGGCGCATTGACGTAGACGATGCCGGTATACAGATCGCGCATGGCTGCAAACGCCAGGTTCACATTTCGCGTGTAAATGGACGCGGAGAGCCCGTAAGGTACGCCGTTAGCTACTTCGATGGCGTGCTCAAAATTATCCACGGGAATAACCGACACCACCGGGCCAAAGATTTCGTCCTGAGCGATGCGCATATTTGGCGCGACATCGCCGAAGACTGTGGGGTCGTGGAACCAGCCTTTGGCGTAGGCTCCGCTAGTGAGGCGATTCCCGCCCGTCAACAGCTTCGCTCCCTCGGCCTTACCGATCTCCACGTAACTCATCACCGTCTTCAATTGCTGCTCGTTGATACACGGACCCATATCCGTCGTCGCATCCAGCCCATCTCCAACGCGTAGACTTTTTGCTCGGGCCGCGAAGCGCGAAACAAATTCGCGATAAACGCTCTTGTGCACCGCCACGCGGCTAGCTGCAGTGCAACGCTGCCCGGTTGTGCCGAATCCGCCCCAAATTGCTCCATCCACTGCCAGATCAAGATTGGCATCATCCATCACGATGATGATGTTCTTGCCGCCCATCTCCAGGCTACAGTGTTTAAAATCCGGCGCGCACATTTCGGCGATAACTCGACCTACCGCAGTAGAGCCGGTAAAGCTGATCACGGGCACATCTTTGTGACCAGCCAGAGGCGCGCCCGCATTCGGGCCGTCACCGCTCACCAGGTTGACGACGCCATTTGGCAGACCGGCCTCCATCAAAATTTGCACCAAGTGATAGGACGACAGCGGCGTATCTTCCGCTGGCTTCAACACCACGGTGTTCCCGCTAACCAGCGCCGGCATGATTTTCCACGACGGAATCGCCATCGGAAAATTCCACGGCGTAATCATGCCGCACACACCGATCGACTGCCTCGCGCTCATGGCAAATTTGTTGGGCAGCTCCGAAGGAGTGGTCTGTCCAAACAAACGCCGGCCCTCGCCGGCCATGTAGTAGGTCATGTCGATGGCTTCCTGGACGTCTCCGCGTGTTTCCGCCAGGACCTTGCCCATTTCCCGGGTCATGTCACTCGAGAATTCTTCTTTGTGTTGCAGCAGCAATTCCGCGGCGCGATACAAAATCTCCGCGCGCTTGGGAGCTGGCACGAGGCGCCAGCTTTTGTACGCTTCTTTGGCCGCATCCACCGCGGCATTCACATCTTCCGAGTTGGAAGACACAAAAATGCCCACGAGTTCATCGGTATTGGCGGGATTGCGATTCTCGTAGGCTTTGCCACTGCGGGACTCGACCCATTCGCCATTGATAAAATTTTTGAAAACGCGAGGCGATGCCGCTGTTGCCATAGCTTCCTCCGTGAATGCGTACTTCATGCGTACTTCAAGCGCAAATTCTGTACGTGGCGATACCTACAATGATAGTCGATTTAGTGCTCGCTGGCACACCACCGAGCAGGAACCACATTGCTCTGGAAAAATCGCAATGAGAATTATTGTTTGCTGCCGGCCTTATAGTTGCTGCTTATGGTGTCGGCCTGTGGCGTATTTACAGAGGAAATTCTAACCGCAGGCGTAGGAGGGGCGATGCCTGCCGTCTGCGAGCCCAGCCCAAGTTGTTGCAAAGTCTTGGCGTCCAGCTTTCCTGAAGGGGTCAAGCCGTGCGTGCCCTGAAATTTCTTCATGGCATCGATGGTCGAAGCATCCCACTTGCCGTTTGGCGCTCCCGCATACGCACCATTCTTCGACAGAGCCTGTTGAATTTCAGAAATGCGTTGCGGCGTGGGAGCTTTCTGCCCTACCTGACGGCGTGAAGCTTTTCCGGATTTACCCTTGTGCGAACTACTGCTGCTCTTGGCCTTTTTCTTGGCGGTAGTCTGGGCCGACGACAAATACGGCGACACACCCAATCCCACCACCAGCAGGGACAGCAGGATCAGGTGCATCGGCCGTATGAATCGGTTCATATATTTTGTTTAAGCTCGAATGAATCGAGCGCCTTATCGTTTGTCTTCCGCCGGAACCACACCTGGCAGAAATACCGTCAACACTCGGTCAGTATCCTGATGACGCAGCACCTTGAACACTACACTGTCGCCGGCCTTCAGTTTGCCAATCGCGGTGCGGTAGTCTTCCACGGAACTGATCGTCTGTCTATTCACTTCGGCAATAACGTCCCGTTGCGCGAATCCGATGTCTTCGGCAAAGCTGGCCGGTTCGACTTCGGTAACCAAAACGCCCTTCTGGGTGTCCATCCCGACGCGGTGCGCGCGGTCAGGAGTCAGTTCCTGAACGTGCAATCCGAATTCGGTTGGCGCAGCTTCTCCGCCCGGTTGATCGCCCATGCGTCCTGCAGTGTTAGGGAACACTCGCGTACGATCTTCTACCGTTGCGGTAGCTTCTTTTTGCGAGCGATCACGAACGTAGGTCAGTTTCACTTTGCTGCCGATGGGAGCGAGCGAAATAGGATTCACGAGGTCGTTGCCGGATTTAACCGGAGTGCCGTTCACGCTGGTGATTACATCACCACCCTTCAATCCAGCCTTCTCCGCCGGACTGCCAGGCTCGACGCCCTCGATGACCACGCCGTACGGCGCGCCCAGCGCTTTAAGCGTGATTGCATTAGTGCCCAGATCTTCCTGGAAGCTTACGCCGATGGACCCGCGGGTCACGCGGCCCTGCGCAATAATCTGGTTATAAACGTTGATGGCGGTCGTCGAAGGCAACGCGAAGCCCACGCCTTCGTAGCCGCGGCTGCCGGTAATGATCGCGGTGTTAATCCCGATCACGTCGCCGCCCAAGCTGACCAGCGGTCCGCCGGAATTGCCCGGATTGATCGCCGCGTCTGTTTGCAAGAACCGCTGAAACTGATGGCCAATCCCGCCACGGTCCTTGGCGCTTATGATTCCGGCGGTCACCGTAGCTTGCAAGCCAAACGGACTCCCGATGGCCAGCACCCAGTCGCCTACCTGCACACCATCTGAATTCCCGAGTCTCGCCGTCGGCAAATCGCGGCCCGCATCAATCTTCAGAACCGCAAGATCGGTGTCCTCGTCCACGCCTACGACCTTTGCGGTGTAGCGGGCGGTTTCGCCATTGAGCTGCACTTGAACCTTGGTGGCCTGGTCCACAACGTGATTGTTGGTCAGAATGTATCCGCGTTTATCCACGATTACGCCGGAACCAAGGCTGCGCTCGGCCTGCGCCGGGCCTTCCTTCTGCCCGTCAAAAAACTTGTCAAAGAAATCCTGCATCGGATCATCCTGATCATCCGGCTGCGAGCGCTTCCGCCGAGCCGAAGGAGCACGATGCTCCAGAACCTGAGTCGTGGCAATGTTCACCACCGCCGGTTCCACCCGATTCACAACCCCAGAGAACGAATTAGACGACGGAATCGGATCCGGTACCGCCAGCGGCGTCGCGTTGGTTCCCGCGAATGCCGTGTTCTTCACCGCCGATACGCGACCGGAAACGACCGACCCGATCATGATTCCCACCAGCAAAGTCAAAGCCACAAAAAAGGCCGCCATAATCTTCCTGCGGCGCGCCCAGTTATAAATTTCTTTTACCTGCTCACCCATCTTGAAGCTCCTATGATGTCACACGAGTGGGCCGTTGAGGCGCACTTGACCGCTGACAATGTAAAGTATAACACCGTAAATCTGGCCCGGTTGCTGCGCTCAATTTGTGCGCTGGAATCAACACTGTCCGGAAGGACGGGTGCCACCCTGCTCAATTTGCCGCTTGCAGTATGCTTGCCTATTCCTTTGACGCATGAGGGACTAATTCTGTTGTAATGCTTTCATATTAGCTTTAGGCGATTGCCTGATACTCGCTTATTTTTCGCTCACTATGGTCCGAAATGATGCTAGTCGCAACAGCCGTAATCGCCGCACTCCGTTGTGCTTAACTCTTCTTGTCATCCTCTTGACGGGCCTACGAACTAGCGCGGCCCCCATTGACGGCTACAAAGTAGTGGCAAAGTTCCCGCACTCCGCTGAGAACTACACCGAAGGGTTTTTCTATCTAGATGGGATGTTTTATGAGGGCACTGGCCGAAATGGACATTCGGCTGTAATGGCTCTCGATCCGAAAACCGGCAATGCCATTGCGCGTCGCGATCTTCCACCGGAATACTTCGGCGAAGGCATTGTCGACTGGGGACCATACATCCTGGAGTGGACATGGAAGTCACACATCTGTTTTGTCTATGACCGCCTCACTCTCGAGCCGGTCACGCATTTTAGTTACACCGGTGAGGGGTGGGGCATGACTCACAACACCACCGAGCTCATTACCAGCGACGGCTCTGCGACGCTACGCTTCCGCGATCCAAACACCTTCCAGGAAACCCGCCGCATCGTGGTGAAAGACGGCGGCGAAGTTATCGACAATCTCAACGAACTCGAATTCGTTAAGGGCGAGATTTACGCAAATATCTGGCACGCCGACAGGATTGCGCGAATCTCTCCGCAAGACGGCCATGTGATCGCGTGGATCGACCTAACTGGCTTGCTACCGTCGGACCAGAAGGTAGACGCCGAAGCGGTCCTAAATGGGATTGCTTACGACTCGCAACACGACCGCCTGTTCGTCACCGGAAA
>DATMOS010000180.1:0-57587 GCA_035568155.1 Verrucomicrobiia bacterium
GACACACGCGGCTTCCGACAACGGAGAATTGGCAATCTCGCAAAAAGGCCCGCCGGACACCCCATTAGGCAATAGATGCGCGAGCGAAAGATATTCCTCTTCCGTTTGCGTATCGACCAGCACCGCGTGCCGCTGATTAAAGGTGCCTCTCTGAGTGTCCTGCCCAGTCAGCCGAACAGGATTCCCTTCCAGTAAAAGCGACCCGAGCGCCAACGCTTCCGCAAAGCCATAATCCACAGCCCGCTTCCCGTGTCCCATCTCCGAGCGTTGCTCAAGCAACTTCACAATTTTCGGATGAACGTGAAAGCCTTGGGGAACCCTACAAAGCGCGTCCGTAATTTCCGCCAATTTCCCCAGCGGCACCCCGGTGTCGACTTCCAGCGAGGCGTCGTAGCGGCCGCGTTTATACGGCGACCAGTAATCTGGAAGCTTGCGCAGGTGCGGCGACTTTTTTACCTCCCGCGCCTTGGTTTGTTCGGTTTCGTACTCCGCGCGAATCTCCTCAGCCATCGTGCCCGCATCAATTCCCGTTTGCTTGGCATATAACTTCCAAAGCTGCGGGTGAGCTTTGATTTTTTCGTACAGCAGTGGCTGCGTGATCGTCGGGTCGTCCACTTCGCTGTGCCCATGGCGACGATACCCGATGATGTCCACCACGACATCGCTGCCAAATTTTGCCCGGTACTCCGCCGCGATCTTCCCAATGCGAACAACCGCATCCGGATCCTCGGCATTTACGTGAAACACCGGAACAGACTGTCGCTTGGCGATGTCCGAAGCGAAGCGCGACGACTGCGTTTGCACCGGGCGCGTCGTAAATCCAATCAAGTTATTTACAACGATGTGAATCGTGCCGCCTACGGTGTAGGCCTTCAAATCAGCCAGATTCAAAGTTTCGGCCCAGATGCCCTGCCCCGCGAAAGCCGCATCGCCATGCATCACAATGGGCACCACCGTTTTCGCGCTATCCTCGCCCAGGCGTGTCTGCTTTGCGCGAGCCCGCCCCATCGCTACCGGGTCGACGGCCTCGAGATGGCTGGGATTCGACACCAGGTGAATACCAATCTGCTTCCCGGTCGTCGTCTTAAATACGCCGGTCGCACCCACGTGATATTTCACATCGCCTGCGCCAAGCACACTGCGCGGGTCCACATCTTCAAATCCGGAAACCACCTGATGAGCCGGCTTGCACGCGATATGCACCATCACGTTCAGCCGTCCGCGATGGCTCATAGCCATAACGCTCTCTCGCGCCCCGTTTTCTGCCGAGGACTCCAGCAGCGCATCTAGCAGAGGAATCAACGCGGTTACCCCTTCGAGCGAAAACCGCTTCGCTCCCAAGTAGCGCGCCTGCAAAACCTGTTCAAAGAGGTCCGCACGCACCAGCCGCTCGAGTATCCACCGCTGATCTACCGCAGGCGCCGGGCTCTCCATACGCTCCGCAATCCACTCCCGCCGCTCGTGCTCCGGCAGGTGCATGAATTCCGCGCCCACGGTACCGCAATAGATTGCACGGGCCTCGTCGGCGGCCTCGCCGGTCAGGTTTAGTTCGGGGCGTTTTTCCGGTTCAAAAAAACCGAGTGGATCGAGATTGGCTTCGTAGAAACCCCAGCGGCGAAACAGCTCAAAAACGTGTTCGCGCTCTGCAAGTCCGCCATTTTTTCCCCCGCCATCGGCGGTCTTCTTGGCGGATTTGGGCGCCTTTGGCGCGCGCACTTCTTCGAGAGTGGTTCTGTTGGCCATAGGTGTAATCTTCATTTTGCCACAGATTAAAAGCGTCTGCCGGGCCGGTGCTCAGTGCCTGATAATTGTTCCCTCCACGAAACGTCCTGAACGGAAATAGCTGCATCTCAGGTACAATAGAGGAGAACAATCTTGCGTAAGAACTGGTGTTTTCAGTAATGGCGAAACGAGTTAATCACGCAACATAAGGTGTAAGCACAACGATGCCAGTACCTATTTCTCAGATGTGGACGGTAGCCTCCTACGTCCTGAAGCAGAAACTTCAGGGACGTAAGCGCTATCCCTTTGTCTTGATGCTGGAGCCACTGTTCCGCTGCAATCTGGCCTGCGCCGGTTGCGGGAAAATCCAATATCCAGCCCATATTTTGAAAAAGGAATTAACGCCCGAAGAATGCTTCAAGGCTGTGGACGAGTGCGGCACTCCAATGGTTTCCATCCCCGGCGGCGAGCCGTTGATGCACTCGCAAATCGACAAAATCGTCGAGGGCCTGGTAGCGCGCAAAAAATATATTTATCTGTGTACCAACGCCCTGCTGCTAAAGGAAAAGCTGCACCTTTTCAAGCCAAGCAAATATTTAACTTTTTCAGTCCATGTGGACGGCCAGCGCGAGCATCACGATTTCTCCGTGTGCCGCGAAGGCGGTTACGATCTGGCCATCGAAGGCGTCCGCGAAGCCGTAAAACAGGGCTTCCGCGTGACTACCAACACCACGCTGTTTGACGGCGCCGACCCCAACAGCGTGCGCGCCTTCTTCGATGAAATGATGGAAATAGGCGTAGAGGGCATGATGCTTTCGCCGGGCTATTCCTACGAAAAGGCCCCCGATCAGCGGCACTTCCTTGGTCGCGCGCGCACTCGCCGATTGTTCCGCGCGATTTTGTCGAACCGCAAATCCACCTGGCAATTCAACCAGTCACCGCTATTTTTGGAATTCCTGATGGGCAAGCGCACTTACGCTTGCACTCCTTGGGGCATGCCTACCTACAACGTTTTCGGCTGGCAGAAGCCGTGCTATCTTCTGCAGGACGGATATGCGGACACTTTCCAGGAATTACTGGAAGCCACGGAATGGCAGAATTATGGCACCGAGTCCGGCAATCCCAAGTGCGCCAATTGCATGGTGCACAGCGGCTACGAAGCTTCCGCCGTGGATCACACCTTTAGCGGTTTGCGCGGCCTATGGGCTACCGCAAAAGCTACGCTATCCGGCAAGTATGAAGACACAGACGCGCTCGCGCTTCTTAACGAGCCAAGCAAGCCCGTGCACGCCTACAACCCGCTCGTACAAATCGATTCGAGTAAGGGTCAACTAAGCGAAACCAGAGTCTAGTTGATGACGCAAATTAATCCCGACAAATTGGAAGTCGCTCCCGGCACGGTCCACGAAGGCATCGAAGGCTGGGTGCCCGAACTCGCCAGTGATGACGATATTCGCGTGGCGCTTGAGAAAGCTTTTGATTATCGCGGCGATGTTACTGTGACGCTGAAAAACGGCACCAAAGTTGAAGGATATATTTTCGATCGCGTAGCTGGTACTTCCCTTACTACCAGTTTTGTCCGGCTTCTTCCAAAAACTTCAAACGACCGCCTCAAGATTTGCTATGCCGATATATCGGCGCTCGCCTTCACAGGCCGAGACACCGCGGCGGGGAAGAGTTTTGAAGCCTGGATCCGCAAGTATTGGGAGAAAAAGGCCGCTGGCGAGGGCAATTTAAATCTTCAGCCGGAATCGCTCGAGTAACTATCTACGCGATTTGCCCTCCGTTCGAATCTATGTAAGTCATTTTAATTCTGCATTATACGCTGATTTTGATGACTGTCCGGCCTCTGTAGGGTGCTAGACAATTGCCCTCCTTTGTAGTAATATGGCGCTGTGATCGAGTTCGTCCCTCGGCCCGAGACGGCTTGAGGCGACGGTTTAAGCCTACCTGGTTCAGGCGTGAATTATCCGAACCGAGCCATTCGCGAACGACAACCCAAGGAGGACACTGTGCAGGCGATGCAGGAAGGTCAAACCATTAAGCACGACGTTTACGGTCTGGGAATTGTGACCGCTTCGGATATGGAGCGCACCTCGGTAGACTTCGACGATCACGGCCCTAAGCTCTTTGTCACCAGTATTATGACCGCCGAGCTGATCGGTGAAGCGCCCGCAACGCCTCCCAAGACCAAGCGTCGCCGCAAAGCCTCCACAGCAGCAAAAGCCGCCAAGAAAGCCGCAGCGGCCGCCGCAGCCAGCCACGCGTAATTTTGTAGCTGAATCTTTTTGTGGTATCAGTTCCAAGGACGCCCTCGAATGAGGGCGTTTTTTATTTGCGGCAACTCACCTTAAAGGTGATTTCGACGCAGACTTCTTGTCTTGTTCCGTTAAGGGAATCAATATTTCTAACTATGCTTTATGCGCGGATTCAGTTTGTTCGAATGCGTGATACGAAGAGCGCACCAGCGGCCCAGCTTCAACGTGCTTGAAACCCATCGCCTCGCCACGTATTTTAAATTTCGCGAATTCATCGGGATGGACATAGCGCACCACCGGAAGATGTTCGCGGGTAGGCTGCAGATATTGTCCCAACGTCAAAATATTTGTGCCCTGTGCAGCCAAATCCTGCATGGTCGCGAGTACTTCATCTTTCTCCTCGCCGAGGCCCAGCATTAATCCGGTCTTCGTAGGAACTTCCGGGTGCGCCGTTTTCGCGCGTCGCAACAATTCCAACGAGCGTTCATACAGGGCGCCCTTGCGAACCTGGCGATACAATCGCGGAACCGTTTCGGTATTGTGATTCAACACATCGGGACGCGTCGCCAGCACAATATTCAACGCGTCCCAGTTACCGCGAAAATCCGGTATCAGAACTTCCACCTTGCACCCCGGCACCCTGCGGCGAATTTCTTCGATGGTGCGCGCAAAAATCTGCGCGCCTCCATCCGGCTGGTCATCGCGGTTGACGGAAGTGACCACCGCATACCGTAACCCCATTTTCGCAACCGCCTCCGCAACGCGCAGAGGTTCGTTCTCATCGGGCGGCCCTGCGGGCTTACCGGACGGTACGGCGCAAAATCCGCAGGCGCGCGTGCAGATATCCCCCAGGATCATGAATGTCGCTGTCCCATGTTCCCAGCATTCACCCATGTTAGGGCAGCGCGCACTTTCGCATACGGTATGCAGTTCTAGCGTACGCATGATGCGCTTCAAATCCTGATAGCGCTCGCCGCCAAAAAACTTAACGCGCAGCCACTCCGGCCGCGAGTGGCCTGTGGGTGCTATCGGTGGCGGCGCAGCAGAGTTGGAAAGGATGTTAAAGGGTGCAGCCATTGGACGGGTTCAAGGCTATTTTACACGCGGAACCAGAAAAGCGCCAAAGTTAGCCAGGGGGGTTAGAGCGACTGGCGGGAAGAGCGCACAAAATCTCGCAAGGTCGTAACGTTAGGACCGTAAGCGCCGATACGTCCTGCGTCCACAGGAAGGCCCAGGCTCTCCGCTAAATCCAGATCCAAACCAGCATCGTCCAATTCAGACAGGCTGAATCCCGCTGCAGGTAGAACACGATTTATGCCCGTCGGGTAGATAGGCCGGGGCGGACGGTGACGCTGCCAGGGCCGGCGCGCCAGCTCGTAAAATTGCTTCCAATCGCGTTTGTGCCAAGTGGTCATTTGCTCTTGCAGTCCGTTGCTTTCCTTACTTGACCTCTCTACCACTATTGTTAATTACGTTCTTCTTCAACCGTTGGATGCATCTGTCGCACTTTGGGTTCCCCCCGTTTGTAAAATCCGTGTAAAGCCCTATCAGGAGGGGAGCCCAAAACACTAGCGAGCTACTGATATACTTCACATTCTTCCCACGCAATGCAGTTTCTTTCCCCATTGTTTCAAACCCGTCATTAGTGGATTTGTTCCGCTGGCAGTGGATGAGATCAGTGACAGCCTGTAGGAATTAACAGGGGTCACTGTATTTGCGAAGACCGAAGAAAATCATGCTCGCGACACGCGTGTTATGCCGCGCGAGACCGATAGCCGTGGCGGCTCGAAACTGACGTAACTTAAGGAACAGAGGTTGTGCAGGACACAGAGATTTGAACTACGGCAGGAAGAACTGCTTGCGGTGTTACAGCACAAAAAACGCCTCAGGATTTCAAACGGGATTCACTTACCAGCGATTGCCTCGGTCACCACGATCCCCGCCGCGATCACCTCGATCGCCACCACGGCCGCCACCGCCACCGCGCCCACCACCACCGCCTCCGTGGCCGCCCCGGCCGCCGCCATAACCGCCGCCACCCCCACCTGGACGTCCGCCCCCACCGCCGCTTCCACGTTCTGCTTGGGGACGTGCTTCGTTCACCACCAGGTTTCGCCCGCCAAAGTTCTGGCCATTGAGGGAATTCACAGCGCGATCGGCGTCTTCGTCATTGTTCACTTCCACAAACGCGAACCCACGGGATTGTCCGGTGAACCGGTCACGAATCAGGTTAACGCCTGAGGGAGTTACACCAACTTGAGAGAACCACTCGTTGAGCTGCTCTTCTGTAGCCGAAAACGGAAGGTTACCGATATAGAGCTTCTTCACCTGCGCACTCCTTCTTTCCAGAACCCCACTACGAGTCGCGGAGCGCACTGAAGAAACATCCGTACCAGGGTAGTCGTAAGACCGGGCCACCGTGGACGCAGACTGTGACTTCAGCGGTCAGTGGAATCCTCTCCAATAATTACCCGTTTTGCAACCGGAATGATTTCGTTCGCGCGATCTCTTTCTTTGCTCGTTCATCTTCTGCGTCAACACAAAACCTGAACTCAAATCTCAAACCCATCAGGTGCGGTAGCTGGCATTGATGCGAACATATTCCGCGGTGAAATCACACGTCCAGTAGCGTGCAACAGCACTACCGGCTCGCATGTTCACAATGATTGGGACGTGTTTAGCAAGCAGTCGGTTACTTGCCGCGCGCTCGTTGAAGTTCAGAGGCTGGCCGCGGCGTAAAACCGGAATACCCGCCATGTGAATATCTACGCGCAAGGGATCGAAATTAACCCCCGCCCGCCCGGCGGCCGCAAAAATACGCCCCCAATTCGGATCGCCTCCGGCAAACGCGGTTTTTACTAACGGTGAAGTAGCGATCGTCTCCGCGATTCGTCGCGCCGCGCTTTCGCTTTTGGCGCCTCGAACTTCTATTTCAATAACACGCTGCGCCCCTTCACCGTCTGCAACAATTTGCAGCGCCAGCGAACGGCACACATCTTCGAGCGCCGCGGTGAACGCTCGATGAGCCGCCGATCCCGATTTAATGCTGGGAGCACCGGCAGCGCCGTTGGCCAACACCAACAACGTGTCATTCGTCGAAGTGTCTCCATCGACCGAAATAGCGTTGAAAGTTCGAGCGGTAACGTCGCGCAACGTCTTCTGCAGCAGCCCGGGAGCGATGGCCGCATCGGTGACCACAAAAGCCAGCATGGTGGCCATGTTGGGATGAATCATCCCTGCGCCCTTGGCGCAGCCGACGAAATGGATTCTTTTGCCGGACATTTTAAAAGATGCTGCAGCCGTTTTTGGCCGCGTATCGGTGGTGCAGATCGCCAGCGAAAGCTCCGCAAACGAACGCGCCGAAGGGCGCCGGTGCCGCGCGATTACCGGCAGCGCCCGCAATATTTTGTCGAGGGGCAGCGGCACGCCGATGACACCGGTGGAGCAGACAAAAAGTTCTTCCGGCTGACAGCCCAAACGCTTGGCCGCTTCGCCCACCGTGCGTTCCGCGGCAGCGTGGCCGGCGGTCCCGGTAGCGCAATTAGCGTTTCCGGCATTCACCACCACGCCGCGCATGCGGCCGTTGGACTTACGCAGATTTTCTTTGGAAATTAGTACCGGTGCGGCAACCACAAGGTTTTGCGTGAAAACTGCTGCAGCGGAAGCAGGTTCATCGCTGCACAATAGCCCAAGGTCCAGCGCGCCTGTTTTTTTTAAGCCACATGCCGTCGCCGCGAAACGAAATCCATGCGGCAAGGAGGCTTCGGAAAGCGCGTGTTTCATCGCGGGTACGTCCGCTGCGTGAGCGCGAGGCTCACGGAAGAGGCCTCCGATCCTCCGCTACCAATGCAGATGTTTGCTGTATACCGCTTGCTGTCGCTGTCATGGCTTGGCTCCCAGTTTTTTCAATTTGATTTCTAATTCTTTACACGCTGCTTGTACGGACTCGCGCGCCGTGCCGCCGGGCACTGATTTGGCAGCCAAAGCCGCTTCCACATTCAACCCATCAAAAAAATCATCCTCGAATGCCTGCGAAAGTTTTTTTAACTCCGCCAGCGGAAGTTCCGTCCATTTTTTATTTTCGCGTTCCGCTTGGCTCAACAATTTGCCGACAATATCGTGTGCCTGCCGGAACGGCATTCCCTTCCGCACCAGGTAATCCGCAGCTTCGGTAGCCAGTAATGCGCTATTAGACGCGGCATAATTTAATTTGTCCTCGCGAAATTTCGTCGCGCTTAACGCCCCCGTCGCCACCGCCAACATCGCCGCCACCTGATCATGAGCGGCGAAAAGCGCTTCCTTCTCTTCCTGCAGATCACGCTGGTAGCCGCTCGGCAGCCCTTTCAGCGTCGTGAGCAGGCCAATCAGCGCCCCCGTAATGCGGCCGGTCTTGCCGCGTATGAGCTCCCAGACGTCGGGGTTTTTTTTCTGTGGCATCAAACTGCTGCCTGTCGAAAATTCATCGGGCAGCAACACATACCCGAATTCCTGCGATGCAAACAGTACGAAGTCTTCAGCCAGCCGCGATAGATGAGTGGAAATCCCGGCCAGCGCGAACAGATAATCCAGTGCAAAGTCGCGATCGCTGACCGCATCCAAACTGTTCGCCGTGATGCGAGAGAAACCCAACTCGCGCGCGATTGCTTCACGGTCAATCGGAAATGAACAACCCGCCAACGCCCCCGAGCCCATCGGGCAAACATCAGCGCTGGCAGCCGCACTTTCCAGTCGCGGGATATCTCGAAGAAACGCTTCCGCATGTGCCAGTAAAAAATGGGAAAGCAAGATGGGCTGCGCGTGCTGCATGTGCGTCATGCCCGCCATCGGCAGATGCAAATTTGCTTTTGCCAGCGTCAAAAATGCGGATGCCAGCTCCGCGATGGCCGTCTTAATTTGCGTCGCCGCGTCTTTGACGAACAACCGAAAATCCGTGGCCACCAATTCATTTCGACTGCGCCCAGTATGCAATTTCCATCCCAGCGCGCCTAACTCTTCGACAAGCGCCTTCTCCACGAAGTGGTGCACATCTTCAGCATCCGATGAATCGAGGAACGCTTTATCTTTCTGCGCGCGCTCCGCAATTCGATCGAGCGCCGCAAGCGTTTGCCGGACTTCTTCGGCGTTGAGTATTCCCACTCCCTGCAGCGCCTTGGCCCACGCGCGATCCACCGCCAATTCGTACGGCAGTAAACGCCTGTCAACCGCAAACGACCCCTGGAACGCGTCGAAACCCGCATTCGGCGCGCGTTCAAAGCGCCCGCCCCACAGCCGGTCATCTTTACGTTCACTCATCTTTGTTATGTCAGTTGAGCTCGCCAAATCATTTCATCCTGAAAACGCGTTGCTCCTCAATTCCCGCCTTCCGCCTTGGCTTTCGGCCTTACGGTAACAGGCAAGGCGAAAAGATTGATGAAGCCTTCCGCGTCTTTGGGGTTATAACGCCCCATGGTGAAACTCGCCAAGTCGGTACGATACAGCGAGAACGGCGAAACTCTCTTGGTGACGTTGAGATTGCCCTTCCACAATTTCAATCCCACCGTTCCGGTCACGTTCTGCTGCGACACATTGAAAAATCCATCTAGCGCAGCGCGCAGCGGCGAAAACCACAGTCCGTAGTAAACCAATTCCGCATACCGCAACGACAAAGTTTGTTGGAAATGTGCCGTTTCACGGTCGACCGTAAGTGTTTCCAGCTCACGATGTGCTGTTACCAGCAGCGTTCCACCAGGGGTTTCATACGCTCCGCGCGACTTCATGCCCACCAGCCGGTTTTCGACGATGTCCGTGCGGCCGATACCATGCTTTGCGGCAATTTCGTTCAACGTGTTTAGTAAATCCACTGGCCCGAGTTTTGTGCCGTTTACCGAAACCGGCGAGCCCACTTCAAATCCAATTTCCAGCTCTTCAGCTTTATCGGGAGCATTCTGCGGAGACGCAATCCATTGCCACATAGCTTCGTTAGGCGAATTTGCGGGATCTTCCAGCTCGCCTCCCTCATGACTGAGGTGCCAGATATTCCGGTCGCGGCTGTAAATATTTTTCTTGCTTTGCTCCACCTGCACGTTGTGCTTTTGCGCATAAGCGATGGCGTCTTCGCGAGAATCTATATCCCATTCGCGCCACGGAGCGATGATTTGCACATTTGGCGCAATGGCTTTGTACGCCAGCTCAAAGCGCACCTGATCGTTCCCTTTTCCGGTGCAACCGTGCGAGAGTCCGTCCGCTCCAAGTTTTAGCGCAACTTCGGCTTGCCGCTTGGCAATCACCGGCCGCGCCATCGACGTGCCCAACAAATAGGTGTGTTCGTATACCGCGCCGGCTTTTAACGTCGGCCAGATGTAATCGCGCACAAATTCTTCGCGCAGATCTTCCACCACTGCCGTTGAGGCGCCGGTCGCGAGCGCTTTCTTGCGCGCCGCCTCCAGATCCTCCTGCTGCCCCACGTCGCCAATCACCGCGATGACTTCGCAACCGTAATTTTCTTTAAGCCACGGAATAATGATGGAGGTGTCCAGTCCCCCGGAATAGGCGAGTACGACCTTCTTCGGTTTAGATTTCTCGTTTTTCACAACTCCTCTTTCCAGAAAGCAAATCGGCAATCGTTATTGCGGGAATTCGACACACACTAATATCGTGAAAAGTTCTAACATTTTGGACTTTATATCGCTAATAAATATCTGTTCACTTGGCCAGATGGCCGTGTAGATGGCGCCTTCGCTAACTGAACAGCGTGTGCAGAATAGCTTTCTGCACGTACATGCGATTTTCGGACTGGTCGAGCACCACGGACTGCGGTCCATCAAGAACTTCTGAGGTGACTTCGTGGTTGCGGTGCGCCGGAAGACAGTGCAGGAATAATGCGTCGGGCGCGGCCAGCGACATCAGCTCCGCGTTTACCTGATAAGCCCGAAACACGCTTTCCCGCACATTTCCTTCCGCTTCAAAGCCCATGCTGGTCCAGGCATCGGTGTAAACACCCTGTGCGCCAGCGACCGCCTCGCGCGGATCGGTGAATAATTCGATTTTCGCGCGCGTTTCTCGAGCTACCCGCTTCGCTTCCTGAATCACTTCGCGCGACGGAGTGTAACCCGCCGGAGTGGCAATGCGCAGATGAACGCCCAGCCGCGCGGCCAAAAATATCAACGAATTGCACACATTATTCCCGTCGCCAACATACGTCAGCTTAAAACCGCGCAGCGACCCGGTCTTCTCTTCGATGGTCATAAAATCGGCCAGCGCTTGGCACGGATGATATTTGTCGGAAAGCGCATTGATTACCGGGATTTCGGTATTGGCCGCGAGCTCTTCCAGCACGCGTTGCTCGTAAACGCGCGCTACGATTCCATGCACCCAGCGCTCCAGGTTGCGCGCCACATCAGAAATGCATTCGCGTTCGCCGAGCCGTGCCTGGGTGTGATCGAGGAAGATCACCGAGCCGCCCATGCTCTGGATGCCCACTTCGAAAGTCACGCGCGTGCGTAACGACGGCTTCTCAAAAATCAGGGCGATAAATTTCCCGCGCAATATGGAAGCATAACGGCCCGGATGCGCCTTGATGTCCGAGGCCAGATGCAATAATTCGCGGGTCTGCGGCGGGTTCCATTCGGCTCCCGTGAGTAAATCATGTGTCAACAATACTGGCGCAGCTAACATGGTAGCGGTCATAGTTTCACCTTGCGGTAGCGTATTTTTTGGACGTAACAGGTGTAGAAGTTTCAGCCGCTGGGGATTTTTCTGAAACGGCGGCTAACACGGCGCTGAACAATTTGAGAAACTCGCGAATTTGCGCGCGCGTTACGATGAATGGCGGCAACAGGCGCAGGATGTGATCGTGCGTGCAGTTAATCAACAGCCCGCGTTTGGCGGCTTCCGCGACGAAAGGCGCGCCTTCCACCGAAAGGTGTACGCCGAGCATCAGCCCTTCAGCACGCACCTCGCGTATAAAATCAAATTTTGCGGCCAGCCCCTGCAACCCGGCCTTCAATTCTTCACCGCGGCTGCGAACGTTCTCTAATAATTTCTCATCGTCGATAATTTTCAGACATTCCAGCGCCGCGGCACAAACCAAAGGTCCCCCGCCGAAAGTAGTGCCATGAAGTCCCGGCGAAATATAGGACGCTACGTTGTTGGTGGCTAAAATTGCGCCTAATGGCAAGCCCGCGGCCAACGGCTTGGCGATCACCGCGATGTCCGGTTTGGATGCGAACCGCTGATACGCGAAATAGCGTCCCGTGCGGCCCAGCCCACATTGAATCTCGTCCGCGATCATCAGCGCGCCGTGCTCCGTCGCCAGCGCGCGAGCGCGATTCCAGAATGATTCGCTAACCGGGTAAATGCCGCCTTCCCCCTGGACCGTTTCGAGCAAAATGCCGCAGACGGAGTCATCGAATTTCGCTTCCAGATCCGCCACGTCATTGAACCGCACGAACTCCACGCCGGGCACCACCGGGGCGAAGGGCAGGCGGTATTTCTCAGTCGCGGTAACGCTGATTGCGCCGTAAGTGCGCCCGTGAAATGAATTCTCGAGCGCCAAAAAGCGATGCTTGCGCGAAGGCTGTCCTGCCACGTCCTGAGGCGTTCGCGCGCATAACCGCGCAAGCTTCATGGCACCGTCAATGGCTTCCGTACCGCTATTGCAAAAAAATACGCGGTCTAGTCCCGACCATTTGGCAAGTTTGCGTGCCAGCGGACCTTGATACGCGTTGTGATAGAGATTCGAGAAATGAATGGCACGTGCCGCTTCGCGGCGAATCACCTTAACAATTCTAGGATGCGCGTGGCCCAAAGCGTTGACAGCGATTCCGCCAAGAAAATCGAGATATTTTTTCCCGGTCGCGTCATATACATAGCAATCCTTGCCGCGTTCCAATACGAATGGCTGCCGCTTGTAGGTTGGCAGCAGAAAGTTTTCCGCGTCGCTGACGCGAGAATCGCTTTTCACCCCGGCAAGGGTTTTCATTCGCCCATGCTGCGAAGAGTGCGCGCTCAGCGATCCCGCCGATTTTTTGGGAGCATTGCGCATCACGCCGCCGATAGCGCGGTTTGCGCGGAATTACGGGGTTCACGGAGAACCAACGTGCCAGGAACACCCGGACCGCTGGATACTTCCTGGCGGCCGTGATTTTCCGTTGAACGCGATGCCAACAGCAGCGCATCCGGCTCCGTGCCGCCCACGATGCGAACTTCGCGAACGCCGCCTTCAATCGCGCGTTTAGCGGCTTCCAGCTTCAAAACCATGCCGCCTGAAACGATGCGGCACTGCACCAATCGTTCTATCTCTTCGCAACTGACTGCAGAGAGTACCCTCTCGCCGTCAAGCACTCCGGCAACGTCTGTTAAATAAATTAATTGGTCGGCGCTGATAAATTCCGCGCAGGCTGCCGCCATATGGTCGGCGTTGATGTTGTACAGCTCGTTGTCGGCACCCAAGCCAAGGCATGGCGCGACAGGCACCAGTCCATCATTCCATAACGATTCGATGAACTCCGTATTCATGCCCGTCAAATAACCGACGTAGCCCAGGCCACCCTCCACTTCGTTATGCATCATGGGGTCAGCGGTAAAACATTGTGCATCCGCGGCGGAAATTCCCACGGCGGGCTGGCCCTCCGCTGAAATAGCGGCGGAAACTTTTTTGTTCAGCAATCCCGCAAAAACCATGACCGCCACGTCTCGCGATTCGCGATCCGTAACTCGCAGCCCGCCGACGAATTTGCTCTCAATGCCCATGCGCTTAAGCGTCGCGGTAAATAGACGGCCTCCTCCGTGGACCACAAGTATCTGGTGCCCGTCTTTCGCCAGCGCCGCGACCTGGCTCGCCAGTGTGCGCACCGTCTGGTCGTCTTCGAGTAATGCTCCGGCTAACTTGATCACGATTCTCATTGCAGTGCGGTCTGCTCCTCTATCCCCAACATGTGATTGAAATTTTGAACCGCCTGGCCCGCTGCGCCTTTGCCCAAATTGTCGAGGCAGGACACAATTACCAGCCGCCGTCCGCTTTTATCGAGCGCAAACCCGATGTCGCAGAAGTTTGTGTGCGCCACGTGTTGCAATTCGGGCAGCGATCCGGCGCGCCATATACGCACCATCGAGCGGCCGGCATAAAACTTGCGATACAGCGCCTCAACGCCTTCGCGGCTATGGCTCGCGTCCAGGGTTACGTAGATGGTCGATAGAATTCCGCGGCTGACTGGCAACAAGTGCGTCGAGAACACCACTTGCGATTCATCCAGGCCGGTGTGCTCTAGAATTTCCGGCGTGTGCCGGTGCGAAAAAAGATTGTAAGCTTTGAAATTCTCGTCTACCTCGACGAACTGCAAATCGCGCCGCAATTCCTTCCCCGCCCCGCTGGCTCCGGACTTGCAATCGCAAACCACGCTGCTTCCTCGCTCGATCCAGCCGGCATCCGTCAGCGGCCGCAACCCGAGGATCACGCTGGTCGCATAGCACCCGGGGTTGGCGACGATGCGCGCATCCTTTATTTGCGATTCGTAAATCTCCGGCACGCCATAAGCCGCTTCGCTCAGTAATTCCTCTGGCGCAGCTGGCAATTTGTACCAATTCTCGAACGTTTCACCCGAATGGAATCGAAACGCTCCGCTTAAATCCACCACCCGTAATCCCGCTTCCACTAACGCCGGAACCAGTTCCGCCGATACTTCGTGGGGAGTGGCCAAAAAAGCCACGCCTGCTTTGCTGGCCGCTATGGCATCCGTGGAGAAAGTCTGCAACGGGGCGTCGCCACGTCCGCGCAATTGCGGGAAAAGTTCGTCCAGACACTTGGCGCCCTGGGTATCGCGCATGTAGAACGTCGAAGCCTTTACCGCCGGATGGCGCACCAATATCCGCGCGAGCTCGAAACCCGTGTAGCCAGTGACGCCCACCACCGCGATGTGATCGAGATTTCTCATTTCATCAAAGCTTCGATGCGCCGTTGCAGCGATTCGCGACTCTTTTTGTTTGGGGTAATGATCAGTACCGTGTCGTCACCCGCGATGGTTCCCGCAATCTCCGGGAATTTTGCGCCGTCCACCGCCGCAGCCAGCGGCTGCGCTCCGCTGGGCGGCGTTTTCAGTACCAGCAGATTTTCGGCTGGCCGGATATCCAGCAAGAATTCTCCCAACGCCCGGGCCAGCGGCCGTTCGGTCGCATGATCTTCGGGAAGCGCGGAAGCGGATTTGTAACCACGCTGCGTTTTGATTAACCGCAGTTCTTGTATGTCGCGAGATAGCGTCGCTTGCGTCACGCGCAATCGTTGTGCCGCGAGTCTCCGGCGCAAATCTTCCTGATTGGCGATGGAGCCGTCGCTTACCAGCCGAAGAATTTGACCGTGACGAAATGTTTTGCCTGCGCTCACCGGACCCTCAAACACAAATATACAGCCTACTGTATTTTTATACAGTCGTTGGACCCGCGAGTCAACGCTTTTATGAAATTGTTTAGGGTTGTACTGTTCGAACGACGCGGGAGAGAACTGGCCCGAGGGTCAGTGGTGTAGCATTCGTCGCACTGTCCCGACGCACACTGGATTTTACATGCGTAGGATGTTACCTATCATAAACGGCATCTTGGCGCGCTATGACCAACGCTTGCGAAATCACCGGCTGCAAAACGGAAGTTCCCCCTGCTCTGCGCGAGGACCAGGTGTGCGTGCTGCATTTTACTTTGTCGGTGGAAAATAGCTGCGCGGGCATGCGCCGCGAAACGGCATTAGGCAATGCGCCGCACGAACGCCAGCGTGAAATCATGAAATTCATCGCCGAACATGGCGAGCGCCTGGCCCGGGTGGCCACCAGCGGATTGCCGCTTACCGATGATTTGAAAGCCCGCATTCTTAGCACATTCCTCACACTCATGAACCTGCGCGAGAATCTCGACCGTTCCAACATGCGCAGTTCGTTCGGGCGCACCAGCCAATTGTTGCGTTAGTTCTTCGCGCTGCGGGCCTTGAAAAACCTCATCTGCGTTGCATTTTGTTTACATTTGGCGGCTTGACGCGACCTATACCGCGAGAGACGATACTTGTAGCTTCGGAGCGCTGCCAATCTCGAAGTTGCAGCGCGCCCAGCAGGGGCAATCCATGACTCTCCGTACTTTCTTCCGTATCTCTTCCATTGTGATCGTCGCTGTTTTCGGTGTTGGACTTCATCCTGTTTATACCGCGGCCAGCCACGCGCGGATCATCAGACTGAGCCTGGTGCAGGGCGATGTGCGAATTCTTCACGACTCCAAGGGCGACCCGCTGGCCAACGATAAGGCTCCTTGGGAACGAGCCGTATTAAATCTGCCCATTCGCCAGCACGATGTTTTGGCAACCGATAATGGCCGCGCCGAAGTGGAATTCGAAAATGGCGCGATGGCTTTCATAAACGAAAATTCGGTGCTCGAATTTTTTGACCTATCTCTCGACGACGGTTCCCTGACCACTCGGCTTATTCTTCGTCAAGGCACCGGTTCCTTTTATGTGAACCCGACGCGCGACGACTATTTCAGCGTTACTGGCGGTGACTTCACCGCGGAAGCGGCGGGGCGCGCAAATTTTCGCATGGACAACTTCGATGACGGCAGCACCGTGGCGGTCATCAAGGGCCAAGTGTCGGTAGTGCACAAGAACGACGACAAACTTCTAGCGAAGGGCCAATCGTTTACCATGGCCGCGGGCGCCGCCACCGGCACCGTCGAGAGCGCTCCGCAAGGTGACGACTTTGATCGCTGGGTCTCAGGCCGTGAAGACAGCGTAGTCACCGCTACCAATGCGGCGATGCAATATTCCAATACTTCCTCTTACGTTTCGGGATTCGGCGATCTCTACACCTACGGCGGTTTTTATCCCATCGCGGGGCTCGGCTACGGATGGCAACCTTATGGCGTCGGCATTGGCTGGTCGCCGTTCGACTACGGAAACTGGTTTTACGGGTCGCAATTTGGTTGGTCCTTTATTGGAAGCCAGCCGTGGGGATGGCTGCCATACCACTATGGTGGTTGGCTTTTCCAACCTGGGATCGGCTGGCTATGGACTCCGACGGGATTCGGCCGCGGCAGCGCTCCTGTTAAGTTCCATCCGGTTACGGCGACGTTTGTGCGTTCGGGCAGTACCGTAGCAATGGTTCCCACGAATCCACAGGATCACGGCAGCAAGACGCCGCTAAATCTTGCACACGTTATGCCGCTAACGCCTGCTGCCGGTGTGCCGCAGACTTCAACTGGCGCTAATTGGAAAGTTGTAAAAGAAGTCCCGGCTGAGACTTTCGTTTCGCACGCGAGTCCGGCAAGCGTTCCTGCTCGCAGCACCCGCGCTCTCAGTTCCGTTGGTGTTTCTATGCACTCCGCCCACAGTTCAACCATCGCCTACGATGCTAAAGAGCATCGCTTTGTGAATAGCAACGTGAATGCAAGGCCGGAGACGGTTACTTCGTCGGCGACCGGAGCGTCCGTTACGACTTCGTCGCCCGCGGCTGCAAGAGCCTCATCCACCTCGTCGCTCGCTCGCGCTGCAACTATACAAAGTCAAGTGCGGACGATGCCCTCGGCCTCAGCCCGTATAGCATCCCCGCCTCCTGCTTCGCGATCCTACGCAAGCGCACGCGGAGGGGTTTTTCAATCCGGCTCTAGTGCACGCGGGACAAGCTCGGTAACGTCTACTCGTTCACTGTCAACCGGTTCTCGCGGCGCATCCATGTCTGGCGGCGGCCGTCACTAGTTTGGCGAAATATCTAAGCAAAAGACGGCCGGATTTCTCGGCCGTCTTTTTTTGTCTTGTCCCGCTGTGAATCACCAAAAAACCATTCCCGCATATCCCACCACAGCGGAAGGATCTCCCGACCGGTCCGCTGACGTAGCGTAGCGAATCAATTCCGCGTTGCTGGCTTTCAAAACCTGTACTGCCGTGAGCATTGCGACCGCCGGGCCCAATCCGCACATGGAAATTTCTTCTTCTCTACAAACATCGTACAAACCACGCGCATCCATGCTTAACAATTGTTCAATTGCTTTGCGATCTTTCACGCGAGTTGTAGCATCATCCTCGTAATGATTCAGATCGGAGCTAGTCACTAAAAGAATTTCGTTCCGTTCCGCTGCGAGCGCAGCGCCAATCGCTTGTCCCACGGTTACCAAAGTTTCAAAGTGTGCGGTTCCCAGCGCGATCGGCACGAAACGAAAATTCGGATTGAGCACCTGAAGGAACGGAATCTCGATTTCCAAAGAATGTTCTTTGCTGTGGGCCATAGCATCTTCGGTTAGCAGCGGGCACGCTGCTTTGAGCTTTTCGGCCAACTCATAATCGATTTCCGCGTCACCTAACGGGGTACGCCACGCGCCACTTGACACAATAGCGGCGGGCGAACCCGGCGGACGATGCCTGACTCCCAGTATCACAACTTTTTTCGGTATGCGGATGCTACAAAAAACGGCGCCCGCGACATGCCCGGAAAACATCAAGCCGGCGTGCGGAACCAGGCAGGACTTTACGTTGCGAACGGTCAATCCGTTTGCTGAAGAGATGTACTCGCTAATCTGAGCGGACAATTCTGCAGGATCGGAAGGATAAAAACGGCCGGCAACAGCGGGATTACGAACCATCTGCTTCGCTAATTACAGGGATTTAGAAGGTTTCCCTTTGAGCTTGATCACTTGCAGGCTGGCGGGATCGTACAACAGCGTTATTTTGTCGCCGTATTGATATCCACCCTTATCGACAATGGCCTGCATCTTGGCGGCTGCTTGCTGGGAGAGGGCGAAAGTCTGTATCGCCATATCATTGCCCTTGGCGCGCACGGTGATCTGCGCGACATTCGCATTCATGACGTAGCCTTCAAATTTGCTCAATCCCGTTGGTTTGGGTTTTACCGCGTTCACGACGATAGGCACAGCGGTGTCCAGAACGATCGGTACAACCGTCGCCGGGGTCTGGGCCTGAGTGCGCGGGCACATCACCGCGGCGAACACCAGTGGCAATGCCAAGCCGGCCAATTTAGTCAAACTTTTCATTCCATTTCATCCGTGGCGATCCGCAAAGACTTCAGGAAGCGCACATCCTGCGGGGTCATCGACAGCCGCGCGGGAATCTTCTTGTTCCCTTCGCCTTCTTCCATGAACGAATCCTGATCCACCTGGATGCGCAGCGATTCCAGGAACCGGCGATCCTGAGTGGTCAACGACGTCGTCTCCCCCGAAGCGGCATCGCGCTTGGCCAAGCCGATGGTGGCATCCAGCTTCAAGACGATGTCGTAGCCGTGCGCGCGCACTCCTGCAATCGCGCCGGTAATGCGGTCAGAGTCGGACACCGTGTCGTTGATCGCGTGTCCCAGTTCGCGGAGCAAGTTCTTCAGGTGATCGTCTAGTTGCAAGGAGGTTCTCCCCTACTCTTCGGCCATTTTAGGCCCACGTTAGATTGGATACAAGTAAGCTTCGGATTGTTGTCTCCAATCCGTTCACAGGTCTTTGGTGCAGTTTCGGAGGCCAGTCTGTGCGGATCGCTTAGCCGCCAGTCCCACAGACCACATGGGGCGAATGCCTTTTACGCTAAGATACCAGCATGTCTTCCGCGGCAAGCTTGCCGGGTGCAGGAGTCAAACGAGGCGGTTTCAGCCGCTTGTGGCGCACGCTCAAGCAGCTTTTTCATGAAGTTGTGGGCGCAATTTTCGCGGTGCTGGCATTCGCCTGGTTGAATGCCGCGATTCGCGCTTGGTCCCGCGACGCGGCGTATTGGCTGGTAGCCATTGCGGCCGTGGTTGGCGCGCTATTTTTATTTTTTGCGTTTACGTCGTTTCAGCGCGCACGAAAAATTTAGCGGCCCGCAAATGAATTGCACGAGATCGATAATTTATGTCCGATTCTAATTCCAAACCATCTGCGTCCGCGGGTAGCCGCGCACAGCGCAAAGAAAAGTTCACTACGCTCTCAGGTTTGCTGCTCGAGACGCTGTACACCGCTGAAACTTCGGCTTCCCAGAATCCTGAAAAGACCATCGGGTACCCCGGCGAATTTCCCTACACTCGCGGAATTTATCCCACGATGTATCGCGGCCGCTTCTGGACCATGCGGCAATATGCGGGTTTCGCCAGCGCGGCAGAGTCCAATGAGCGCTACCGCTATCTCCTTGGCAAAGGGCAGATAGGACTTTCCGTAGCGTTCGACTTGCCCACCCAAATCGGAATGGACTCCGATCACCCCCTTGCGCAGGGCGAAGTAGGCAAAGGCGGGGTAGCCATTGATTCCATCGAAGACATGGAAATTCTTTTCGACCGCATCCCGCTCGAAAAAGTTTCCACGTCGATGACCATCAATTCCACCGCCGCAATTCTCCTTTGCCTTTATGTGGCGGTTGCAAAAAAGCAGGGCGCCAACCTTGCCAAACTTTCCGGAACGGTGCAGAACGACATTCTCAAGGAATATATTGCGCGCGGAACGTACATCTATCCGGTTCGTTCGGCCATGCGCATCGTCACCGATATTTTTTCCTGGTGCAGCAAGCATCTTCCCAAGTGGAACACTATCTCCATCAGCGGTTATCACATTCGGGAGGCTGGTTCGACGGCCATCCAGGAAGTTGCTTTCACGCTGGGAGATGGCATGGCTTATGTGCAAGCTGCCCTTGATGCGGGACTGAACGTCGATGATTTCGCGCCTCAGTTATCTTTCTTTTTCAACGCGCACAATGATTTGCTGGAAGAAATCGCCAAGTTCCGCGCGGCCCGGCGCCTCTGGGCACGCATCATGCGCGAGCGATTTCATGCAAAAGACCCACGCTCGTGGCTGTTGCGTTTTCACGCGCAGACGGCCGGCTCTTCGCTGACCGCGCAACAGCCCGAAAATAATATTGTGCGGGTAGCGATTCAGGCTTTGGCCGCAGTGCTGGGCGGGTGCCAGTCGCTGCACACGAACTCGCTCGACGAAGCGCTGGCGCTGCCCACCGAGGACGCCGCGCTGATCGCGCTACGCACCCAACAGATCATCGCGCACGAAACTGGCGTCACCAATACCATCGATCCAGTGGCGGGCTCTTATGCCATCGAGCAGCTGACCAACGAAATTGAGGCGGGCGCACAAACGTATATCGACAAAATTAACGCTATGGGTGGCCCTCTCGATGGGACACTGCGGGCCATCGAATCGGGCTTCATCCAGGGCGAAATACAAAAAGCGGCCTACGAGTTTCAACGTGCGGTCGAGAAAAACGAACAAATCGTGGTGGGCGTAAACGATTTTAAAGTCGAAGAAGAACGACCCATTACGATTCTGCGCGTCGAGGAGCAAATCGCTCGCGACCAGATCGAGCGGCTCAAAGCCTTTCGCCTGAAACGAGATTCGCCGCGGGTCAAGACAGTTCTTGCTGAATTGGCCCGGAGAGCGGCGAGTGCTGAGAATCTCTTGCCTGCCATTCTGGAGGCCGTCGAAAATAGCGCTACCGTCGGCGAAATTTCAGATACGCTGCGAAGCGTATTCGGCGAATATCAGGAGTCCGTCGTAATTTAATTCTCACCATGAAAATAATCCTGGCTTCCTCCTCGCCGCGTCGCGCTGAAATTTTGCGAGACGCGGACATGAGCTTTACGGTCATGTCTTCGGCCGTCGACGAAACGCCGATCCCGGGCGAATCGCCAAATGAGTACGTTCATCGGCTGGCGTGCGCAAAAGCGGAACTTGTCGCCGCACGCTCGGTAGGTCCTGCGATTGTTATCGGCGCTGACACGATAGTGGTGCTGGATGGCCAAATCATCGGTAAGCCTCGTTCCGCGGAGGACGCGCGGCGAACGCTGCAGTTACTCTCCGGCCGCATCCACTCGGTAGTGACGGGTGTGATGCTGATCCGGCTTCCCGATGCTGAGCGGCGCGGTTTTGTGGAAACCACGCAGGTCCAGTTTTCCGCGATTTCGCAGGAAGAAATCACGCGCTACCTGGCCACCGATGAGCCTTACGACAAGGCGGGAGCGTACGCCATCCAGGGCCGGGCCGGACGCTATGTCTCACGTATCGAAGGTTGCTACTTCAATGTGGTGGGCATGCCGCTGGCGCGCTTGTGGCAAGAAGTCACGGCGCTGGGCTGGTCAGATGAATTTCTTGATTAAGCCGAGCAGCGATCCTGAAGCTCAAGTCTTCCTGAGGACGTACATCATTCGAACGGCATGTCGGCGTGCCGACAATTGAATGAAATGTCGACGTGCCGACATTTGCACATAATGTCGACGCCGACCATTGCGCGTGCTGACAGAAACCGTGTTTCAAATCGAAGGAAAGCGTCTTATTCGGCTAACGAAATGTGGTTTCACGTGAAACCATATGGCCAAAATGTCGTTTCACGTGGATCGTCCAACCTAAATGTTGTTTCACGTGAAACAGAATCGGTTCGAACGCGTGTGCCATTTGAATGTCCGACTCGTTCGAACGGTCGGTCATTCGAACGACGAGCCCTTCTTGACTCAAGAATAAAAAAGGCGGCTCAAGGGCCGCCTCTTCAAATTGGAAGTATTCGCTGCGAATTAAGTGGGCGTAGCTTTATTCCGACTTCTTATCTTCAGCCGGTTTCTCGGCGGGAAGCGCTGGTGGCGCTGCTGGTGTGGGAGGCACAACGGTCTGCGATTGCGTCTGATTTCCGCCGTGCATGCCTTCCTTGAATCCGCGAACGCCTTCGCCCATGCCGCGCATCAATTCAGGAATTTTGCGCCCGCCAAACAGAACCAGAATGACCACCAGAATAATCAGCCAGTGCATCGGAAATTCCATAACCGCCTCCTGCCACGCTAATAATCGTCGAAAAGCCCGGTAAATACAGCTAACTGGAAACTAAAGTATAACACGCTCGTCACCCGCCCGACGCGTCACCCTTTCGCGGTCCAGGTACTCCAACAGGGGTATTGCATACTTTCTGGTGATCCCGGTCAAGTCTTTGAACGCGGGGACAGAGATGCGTTCTCCCTTGCTGGTCTTATACGTCGAAAGCAGCTGTTTCAGATGCGCAAGCGCCGCTTGATGGAAGATCAACTCAGGCGATACCCGTACCAAACTTTTTTCGCGCAGCAGCATATGCAGCAATTTTTCGGCGCGCTGGGCTTCCACGGATAGCCCGGCAAGCACATCTTTCACCGCGGGCACTGCCAGCCCACCGGCGCGAAATGCCGCCTCAATTTTTCCCTTGGCGGCTTGCTCGTCGGGCTGCAGGGTGATGCCGCTGCCTGCGCGTTTAACAACTTCGCCCTGCACCTCTAACTTTTTCAGCGCGATCAACTCGGCGAGCGCGGCGCGAAATACCTCGGGTTTCACACGCCGTCCTATACTAGACCGCAAATCTTCACGGGTTATTCCAGGCATCAGTGGATTTTCGCGTTGAAAGCGATCGATCTTGTTATTGATGGCGTTGCACATACTTTCAAATGTGCCCGCGGCTATCAACAATGGGCGCTCATCGCCAATAGCTTTCACGACTTTGGAGGATGACAGGGCCTTTACGGTTTCCTGGATCTCCGTTTCCCGCCATCCGGTGTGGGCTGCTATTCCGTCATAAAGTAATCCCATGGGCGCTCGCGCCACCATGGCCACAAGCACATCATTCCGTGTGCCGTCGCGAAGAGTTTCGAGAAATTTGACTCTGCCGGTATCGCGCGAAAGAGGACGTCGCGCTAGGGGATCAAGGACTACCCCGCCTCCAATGGTCGTGACCGGCGAAAATTGCCGCACGATGAAGCGCTCGCCCGGTGTCAGCACCATTTCATCCTGCAGGCGAAGATGGGCCAGGGCGGTTTGTCCTGGTGCAAGCTCGCCGGCGCCGTAAAGCGAAATTTCCGCGATGGTTTCGGCGGTTGCGGCATGAAGATGTACGCGCTCGCGATACTTTAACTTGTGCGTTCCAGGCAACAACGTAAATTGCGCATCAATCCTGCGCGTGCTGCGAAAGCTTCCTGGCTTCGCCAGGGTCATCCCGCGCCGCACGGCGGTGTGATCAATCCCTGCGAGGTTTACGGCTGTGCGTTGCCCGGCGGATGCTTGCGCAACAGCCTGTCCGCCGGTCTGTACACCGCGAACACGAAGCCGCTCACCGCCAGACAAGAGTTCCACTTCATCGCCAGTTCGCACCGCGCCGGAGACCAACGTGCCGGTGACCACTGTTCCAAAGCCCTTCATGGCGAAGGCCCGGTCGATGGGTAAGCGAAAGGCTCGGGTGGCATCCTTGCCGCTGACTTGGATCGCAGCATGGTGCAGGGCTCGTTTTAATTCCGGGAGACCGGCCCCGGTTTTTGCGCTGACCGGCACAATTGCCGCACCATCGAGAAAAGATCCGCGCACATATTCTTCAATCTCCAATTGTGCCAGTGTCAGACCGTTGTCATCGACGAGATCGCATTTGGTGAGCGCGATCACTCCCTGGCTCACTCCCAGCAATCTGCAAATATCGAAATGTTCTCGCGTTTGGGGTTTAATGGATTCATCGGCGGCAATCACCAGGACCATCAGATCGATTCCCGCGGCGCCAGCCAGCATGTTGCTTACAAATCGTTCATGGCCAGGCACGTCAATGAATCCAAATCGGATGCCTGCGTCTTCCAGAAAAGCAAAGCCCAGATCAATGGTGATGCCCCGGCGTTTTTCTTCCGCAAGGCGGTCCGGATCCGTGCCGGTGAGCGCTTCAACCAAAGAAGATTTGCCGTGGTCTATATGCCCCGCGGTGCCGACGATCACGCTTTTAAGATTTGTGGTCATAAAGATAAATTTCTATTTTGGAGTTGATTGGGAGCCCCAAAAACCCCTTCTACACTGTTCGCTTTGGTGCAGCACTCCCACCTCTGCGTGCTAGAATCGGCCCATCCGCATGAGTCGCCTTTGTTGCACGCGTTTCGAACGCACAGCCCGCAAGCTCGGGTGGTTGCGCATCGCAGGTCTCGATGAAGCCGGTCGCGGCGCGCTGTTCGGCCCAGTGGTCGCCGCCGCGGTCATTCTGAATCCCAAGCGGCGCATCGTCGGTCTGGACGATTCCAAGAAACTGGTGGCCGAGCGCCGCGGGGAGCTTGCGCCGAGAATTCGCGAGCACGCGCTGGCATGGTCGGTCGCGGAGATCGACGCGCAACGCATCGACGCCTGGAACATTTATCAAGCCAGCCGCCAGGCCATGACCGCGGCGCTCAATCAGCTCGCGATTGTTCCCGATTATCTGCTGCTGGACGCTATCAAACTGGATGTTTTGATCGAGCAAAAATCCCTGATTCACGGAGATGCCCGCAGCGTGTCCATCGCCGCTGCTTCCATTCTGGCTAAGACCCATCGTGATGCGCGCATGCAGGAATGGGACGCAGTCTATCCCCAGTACGGCCTGGCGCGGCATAAAGGGTACGCCACTGCCGACCATCTGGAGGCTTTGCGGCAGCATGGGCCTAGCCCTCTGCATCGCCACTCCTTTGCGCCGGTACGCGAATCCAACTGCTGGGCCGTGGGCGCGACCCAAATCTCATTTCTGCAGGACATAGAATCGCCGGAGGGCTCCGCGGAGCCGGCCACCGTTCCATTACAAAATGCGTAATCCCAGACAAAAAAGCTCGGTTACTGGTATTCGCCGGCGCTTCGCCGTGAGAGGTTCAGGTCTAAACGCTGATAACTGGCTGCTCACAAGGGACTTTGCCTTCATTGACTTGTTTTTCTTCAGCCTGTTAGCGTAACAGGATAGCGTTGCGGGTCACCAACGAACCCCAGCGATCAAGGAGAACGTCTCGGACAGAGTTTTAAGGGTACGCTGGGATGCCACTTGGTCTGTTACCAGGCCTAGGTAATGTGCAGCCCGGCGGTCAAGCACGTTTAATGTCCCAGTTAACGCATGGCTTATAACAAAAGCAAATACGTCGAAGCCGCCCAGAAACTGTTAAATCAGGGCAAAGTTGCGCAGGCTATCGCCGAATACCAGCAAGTCCTCAAATTTGAGCCCCGTGATCAAGTCACGCTGATGACTGTAGGGGAGCTGTACATTCGCCAAGGCGAAACTTTCCAGGCCATCGATTATTTCGAGCGGCTCGCGCAGATTTTTGTGGGAGACGGGTTCCTCACCAAGGCGATTGCCGTTTACAAACGCATCGCTAAACTCGCGCCAGAAGAAATTCGTCCGCTAGAAAAACTTGCCGATCTTTACGTGCAGCAAGGGGTGATGAGCGAAGCCCGCCCGCTGTTTCTGCAGCTGGCGGAAATTCATCTGAAGCACAATCGCCAGCCGGAAGCGGTCAATCTGCTGAAGAAGCTTCTTATTGCCGAGCCGGATAACTTGCGGATACAGGTGCGGCTTGCCGATCTGTATCAAGCCATGGGGCAAAACAAGGAAGCGACGGATTCCTACGTGTCCGCGGCGCAACGCGCGTTGGCGCGCGGCGACCAGGCGGAATGCGAAAAATTAGCGGACAAGGCGCTAAAGATCGATCCGCAAAATCTGGCCGCGGTTATTGTCAAAGCGCGCTCGTACTCGGCGCGGGGCAATGTGGCGCAGGCAGCCGAACTTCTGGAACATGTCCCCGATCTGGAAAAGGGCGGCGAACAAGCCGAGTTGCTCCTCGATCTGTATCTCAAGAGTGTGAATTGGGATAAGGCCACAGCGCTGGCGCTGCGAATTTTTGAAGCAGACGAAAAAAATTTTGGTCTCACGCAAAAAGTTGCGGAGGCTTTACTGCAGTCCGGTCAAAGCCAACAGGCCATGGCGATCGTGGAGCGCACGCGCATTCCGATGCTGGACGCCGGTGAACATGAAACGGTCAGCAAGCTGCTGAATGACCTGGTGGAGCGCATGCCGGGGCGTGTGGAACCGCATGAATGGCTGGTCGACAGCTACGGCCGCACCAGCGATTCCTTTCGCCTGCCTGACGCGCTGGCGCAGCTTGGCGATGCCCTGGTTGCCAATGGGAAGATGGAGCGCGCCAAAGAGGTATTCCAACAGTTAGTCGAGCGCGAACCGGAAAGCGATTCTGCCAAGCGCAAGCTGAATGATCTGCTGAAAAAAATGGGTATGCCGGCAGCCGAGCCTGTTGAGCCCACCGGCGAAACTCTGAAAGCGGAATTGCAGCCACCTCCGGCGCCGAAGATTCGTCCGGACCTCCCGGAGCCAGTCTTGGCGCCCGAACCAGAAGCTGTAGTGCCCGCGGCTGCAGAACGTGGCGAAGCACCCGCTTCGCTTGACGAAGACACGCAGAAATTTATAACGCAATCGCTGACGGACGTTGACCTGTTTGCCAGTTACGGCCTCACGCAGAAAGCTATCGGATTACTCGAAGCTATTTTGCGGCGCGCGCCGCGGCACACGCCGTCACTTGAAAAACTTCTGGATTTTGTTCTCGGCGCGGGGGATGACCGGCGCACTGCCGAACTTGCGGCGCGGCTTGAAAAACTTCATACCGAAAGCGGAGATAAGAGCGGCGTCGAACGATTCGGCGACTTGCGCCGCCGCTTCCAGCGCTCTGCCGGTCTAACAGATGAACAACTGGCTGCCGCGTGTGCCGCTGCTTTAACAGATCGCTTCCCTGTCGCCGCCGAATCCACAGATGTCGACAGTGATGAGTTTCCCACGTTCGAAGTCGCGCCGGAGCCCGGGGCTGCTGAAGATGGCGCTGAGCCGGCTTCGGAAATTTCGTCCCCCGCTCCGGTGGAAGCATCAGCTCGACCATCCGGCGCGCATGCAAAGGATGTTCACGAAGTTGATTTGTCCGACGAATGGTTGTCGGTGCTTCAGGAAGTGGAACCCGGCCACCCGGGCGCGGAAAATGCCGAAGCTCACACTAAAGCTACCGCGCAGGAGCATTCCGCATCGCCAACGGAATTTGAAATCAATGCCGAGCCGGTCGCTGCACACGATGCTAAAGCATCCATATTGGAGCCCGCGCAGACGGCATCGCCACTCGTTCCTCCGGTTGATATGCCTGCGTATGCTGAATTCCAGGTGTCGGCGCAGGAAACTCCGGCGGAAACTGACGCTGAACAGATTGCGTCGCCGGAAGACATCAGCGTCCCCGAACCTTTGGCTGAAGCGCCCGCTCCTGCAGCGGAGGAGAAAGTTCCGGAACTGGCTGCCGTTGAACAGAGCCACACGCCTGCGAAGCCCAGCGAACCAGAGTCTGAATTCGAACTGGATCAAGATTACGACCTGATTCTGGAACCAGAAGAATTGGTGCCGGCGCACAGCCAGAAGCCTCCGGATATTCCGATTCAGGTTCACGCGGCCGAGTCCGATGCGAATCACGACGAAGAGCTCGTGGGCAAGAATTCTGCCGGGCCGCCCGCGGGAAGCAATTTTGCATCCGATCATTTCCTTGCGGACCTAGCCAATGAGATCGAGGGGCTGGGGATGGGTGGCCTGACGCCGTCGTACTCGAAGGCCGCGAGCGAGGCGCCGGTCAAGCATGTTGACAAATCAAATCTCAGCGACTCCGGGCCATTGAAAGAAGTCTTTGACGAGTTCCGCGCCGAGCTCGGAGAGATGGGTTCCGACGACGAGGATCTGGAAACGCACTACAACCTCGGCACGGCGTTCCGCGAAATGGGTTTGCTGGAAGAAGCCATCAGCGAATTTCAAAAAGTAGCCAAAGCCAACGAGCGCGGCCGTCCGTTCCGCTATGCCATGCAGTGCTGCACGCTGCTTGGCCTGGCGTTCATGGAGAAAGGCCAGCCGGGTATCGCGGCCATCTGGTACGAGCGCGCGCTGGAGACTCCGGGCGTCGAACCGGAAAGCATCCTCGCCTTGCGGTATGATTTGGGCATTGCCCAGGAATCGGCTGGAGAACCAGAAGCGGCGCTAAAGAGTTTTTCCAAGGTCTACGCGATGAATATCGACTATCGCGATGTGGCCGAACGCATCGCCGCTCTCCAGAAGCCTAGCCGCTGACGCCTGGATGTACGGTTAGGCGAGTTAGGCGGAGACCCCTCAGTTATGAATCGTGTGTTACGCGTACTGTTAATTATTTTATGTTTTGAGATGGGCGCTCTGCTGCTCTATCTTCCGTGGACGAATTTCTGGGAACAAAACTATTTCTTGAGCCACTTTCCGTCACTTCTGCCGGTTCTGTTGCATCCGTCGGTACGCGGGTTCGTCAGTGGTATAGGAGTGCTGGATATTTTTTTGGCTTTTGGTTTGATCCGTCCGCGACCTGAAACTCCTCGTGTTCCATCCCGGTAAAAACCCGCGGGTACCGATTCTTTGTTATGTCACCGATCGCAAGGGCCTCGCATTTACGGATGACGATCAATCTGAGGCACTGCTGAAGCGCGTCGCTACTGCTGCTGCGGCCGGCATCGATTGGATTCAGATAAGGGAAAAAGATTTCTCAGGCAAGCAGCTGTCGTCCTTGGCTCGCGCGACTGTCGCGCAAATTAAAAAAATTAACGAACGCAACGGAACGCAAACACGAATCATCGTCAACGACCGCCTCGACGTGGCGCTATCTGAACGCACTGATGGTGTTCATCTTGGCGAAAATTCTTTACCCGTCCACGACGTTTGCAAATGGCTAAATGCAAAGCCGGATCTTGCTGAACGTGACAAATTTCTCGTTGGAGTTTCCTGCCACTCGGTTCAGGGCGCCGTAAGCGCGGCGCGCGACGGCGCTGATTACGTTTTCTTCGGTCCGGTTTTTGCGACGCCGTCTAAGACATCATTTGGCGCTCCGCAAGGCCTGCAGCGGATCGCCGAAGTTTGTACAGCCGTATCGATTCCGGTGCTCGCGATCGGCGGCATCACTCTTGATAACGCTTCCGATTGTCTGGCCGCTGGAGCCGTCGGCATTGCAGCCATCCGCCTTTTTCAAGAAGCCTCTGATCAAGCTTCACTGATCGCGCGGTTTCGGTCCACTCTTGGCGGAGTCCCTAATTTCACATTGGGATAACGTGAGGATCGATTGTGTGAAGGGCTTTACCGGCTGATACATAAGGTTCGATAGAATAAATGTAGTCCTTCAAATGATGATCTGCGCCTTGAGGTGTCGCGATTATCTCGTCCGTTGTCTGTTTTCCAGCACCAGAAGGGATTGATTGGTGTCCGGAATTGAACGGACTGCCGGAATTTCCGTGGGTCGCAAAATCGACCGTAAAGGAAGGGATATTAATGTCGGTCGTAAACCAAACCAAGGTGTCCCCTCCGCAAACGAGGATAGCTTCGTTGTCAGGATCCACTAGCCCCCTCGAATTGAATTCGATCCGGTACGGAATTGGTTTTGGCGGATTCGGGCATGCAGCATGCCCTGCAAGACGAACTGTTTTGGGCGGCGGTACTGGTGGCCCAACCGGCTTCGGACCCGTTTCGTTGCAAGCGGCAAGAACGATGCACAGCAAAACTGATATGACAAAGCTGTACTGGACCAAAACCTTACCAGCATTTTCTTTCCTCATGAGGCTCTACCTTTCTTGATTTCTTGAGTTGAGATTAGGGCCCTGAACCGTGGATCGTTTTCCAACACCGAGAAATTTGGCGTATCACGCACAGTGGCTGCGGGGTAGCCTGCAGCTACGGCGCGCTCCAACTTCTCCAGTGATCTTTTTTGATCTCCGGCTTGCACGTAAACCATAGCGGCGTAATACAACACTTCCGGATCGCGCGGGGCCAGCTTTTCCGCTTCACCAATGCGAAGGTGTGCTTTTTGTTTTTCGCCTAGCATGGCGTGGTATCCCGCGAGGTAGCTCAACATGTGCGCATCTCGCGGATTGATTTTGCGCTGCTCCTCGCCCAACTCCAGCGCTTTGCGGTAAGCGCCGGCGGCGCGCTCGCGCATTCCCGGCGCCCAATAATATGCGTCTCCCAGGTTCCCCCAGATTTCGTAATTCCTCGCATCCAGAGTTGTTGCTTGTTCAAACATACTTGCGGCATCCGCATAACGTTTGGACTGGAAATAAGCCGTGGCCAAATTTGACGTGGCATCGCCCGTTTTGCGAATTCTCAGGGACTGTTCTAACGGCTCAATGGCATCGCTGTAGCGCCCTTGCTGGATGCGGGTAATGCCCAGGTTGGCAAAGCCCACGAAGCTGTCCGGAACCAGTGAGGTGACTTGCGTGTACATCTGCGCCGCTTCCTCGAGCCTGCCATTCCGCAAATAAAAAGTGCCCAGCCGGTTGTAGCCAGCCCAATAATCGGGCCGCAACCCGATGACCGCCTTGTAGGATTGCTCTGCTTCCTGCAAACGGTTCAGACTCTCATAGGCGCGTGCCAGTCCGGTTTGCGCGGCATCCAGCGTGGGTTCGCTCTTGGAGGCTTGCTGATATTCTTTGGCACCCAGCTCGTATTTTCCGGTGCCCTGGTACACACGCCCGAGGCAGGTATGTCCCTGGGTCAGGTTTGAATCTTTCTCCAGGGCAACCTGACAGGCTTTGGTCGCGTCGATCACCAGGTGTTTTTCGTGGGTGTGTTCGAATTTTTGCCAATAAGCTTCGCCCAAACCAGCGTAAGCGCCCGCGAACCCGCTGTCTTTTTCGAGCGCGTGACGAAACACGCTGATGGCGTTATCGATATTTTCTTCCTTGTCGTAATTCTGCAAATAGCCCAGGCCCCGCAAATAGAAATCATAAGCAGCCGGTTCGGCAGTGCCGTGAGCCGCCAATGTTTTCTTTTCCTGCGGCTCCAGTTCCAGTTTTAGAAGCTCCGTCACTCGCGCGGAGACCTGGTCCTGCAGCGCAAAAGGATCGGATGCTCCTGCAGTGATCGTGCCGCCGCGAAGCTGTTCATGCGTGCGGGCATCTACGAGGGAATAATTCACGCGCACTTGTCCGGCGGCTCGCTGGATATTCAACATTAATCCGTAGTTCACTCCGAATTCTTGCCGAGCAGCTTCCAGAGTTTGTACGTGATGCGCGCGCATTTCGCTCGGAGGAATCACGGCCAGGTGGTGGCGTTCGGACAATTCCGTCAAACCGGAAGTAAGCGTGTCCACCAGGCCACTGTCGAAGGCTCCTTCACCCCCCTGCGAATTCGTATCCGGGGCAATCACGGCGAGCTGCACGCGATCCCCCCCAACTTTGGCTGAGGTCTTCGGTATGTTGGGAGATCTTTTTGCCAGCCACCATAGTGCACTCGCAGTAATCAGCGCCAGCACAGCGGCGGCGGCCACCCACCGGACCCATCCAAACTTCGGTTTTTCGCGGATGGTGGAGACGATCCCCACCGCCGATGACGGTTCCAACGCCTCCAGGGCAGCGCGAACTTCGCCGGCTCGTTGATATCTGCGCGACGGCTCTTTCTCAAGACTCCGGCGAATCACCGCCGCTAACCCAGGCGGCACGGTTTCGGGCAGCGCCGGGATTGGCTCATTGATGATGCCGGTGCAAAGACGATAAAGATTGTCTCCGCTGAATGGCTTCACTCCGGCAGTCATCTCATACATCACGATTCCCAGCGCCCAGATGTCGCTGCGAGCCGACGCATCGCCGCCCTCGAGTTGTTCTGGCGACATGTAGGGCATCGTGCCTGCCAAGCCTATGGTGGTGGCCGTCACTGCTTGCAACGTCTTGCGAGTTACGTCATTTGGATCGGTCCGCTTGGCGAGTCCGAAATCGAGGATTTTCGCGTCGCCTTCGGGCGTAATTACGATATTCAACGGCTTCAGATCCCGGTGGATCACCCCCCGGGCGTGGGCATGCTCCAAAGCTCCAGCGATTTGGCGTGCATATCTCACCACGCTGGAGGTGGACATGCGGCCGTCGCGAATCGATTCGGACAGCGGCCGGCCCTCGACGAACTCCATGGCGATGAACATCTCGCCTTGTTCTTCAGACACTTCGTAAATGGTGCAGATGTTGGGATGATTCAGAGCGGAGGCGGTACGAGCTTCTTCTCGAAAGCGCTGCACTTGCTTCGGATCACGAACAATTTGAGGTGGGAGAAATTTCAGTGCGACGGTGCGGCCCAGCGCGGTGTCTTCAGCCCGATATACCACACCCATTCCGCCACTGCCTAACGGCTCTAAAAGCCGGTAATGCGACACCAAGGCGCTCGGCACAGGCACCGCCACGGGAGGAAACAACACGCTTGCGGACTTCGCATCGTGCTTTTTGAAAGACAATCGCTGCGCGCATATTAGGCTGCGGTTAACCCGCAAGTCAACGCGGAGTTGATGGCGGCTTAATCGCTGGATTGATGGGCCCAATCTGTGGACTTCGAAGGATTCTGGTTGGGGCGGTGGTGGGCGAATAAAACCGTTATTCTGCGCTAAGCCAACGGCCTACTGGTTTCCACGCTTGCGTGTGATCGCAAATTACTCGCAAGGACGCGGTAAGCGGAATTGCCAGCAACAATCCCATTCCGCCCCAGATCCATCCCCAAAATAGCAACGCGATGGTGATGGACAAGGCATTTAATCGCACCCTCTTGCCCACTAAGGCCGGTGCCAGCAAATTATTGGCGAGCATATGAATGGCCATCAATACACCGGCGATGAGGGCGTAAGATCCCGCGGAGTGAGGGTTCGAAAGCGCGATCAGGAATGGCGGCAGCCACGAAAGTACGGCTCCAAAATAAGGCACCATATTCAGCAGCCCCGAAACTATCCCTATTAATATCGGGTAATCCAATCCCATAGCCCAGAAAAACACGCTGCTCGCAGCTATCACGATCAGGGTCATCAGCGACATACCCACCAGGTAATCGCGCAGCACATCTCGCAAGTCTTCGAGCGTTTCCTTTACTGAAGTTCTTCGCGATACTGGAAATAATTGCAGGGTGCTGTGCCACACCTCCTGTTTTTCCGCCAACATAAAAAATACCAGAAAAGGAACGAAGGTAACTTCCAGCACCAGCCCGGACAACGATCCGATGATGTGCACCAGCGCGGCGCGCAGGGCGTTTTCCGCGCCGGCCACAGTCTTGGATGGACCTTTCTTCTGGGAAGGCTGGGAAGACGACTCGTCCTCACTGACCTGCCTTTCGATACCATTTATTTTTGCTTCTACGGAATTCACCGCTTTCCTGAGTGTCCCGCTATACTTCGGCCAATTTGCTGCAAAGTCCGAGCCCCGCGAGTACAATCCGTAACCTACGGCGCCCATAACGCCAATCAAAAACAACACGGTAATCATGGATGCCAGGGTGCGTGGCATGCGCATTCGTTCCAAAAACTCCACGATCGGATCGAGAAAATATGCGATTAGAATGGCGAGTAGCAGGGTGATCAGAACGCTCGCGGCAAAATAGAGAAAAACCAGAATGAGCGCCACGGCCAGAAGCTTAAGACTGACATTTGAAATCAAAGTATAAGGCTTGGGGCTTGCGGGGGGTCGAACTTCGGCGGTGGATAGGACGGGCTCCATGCACGAGAAGGTAACATATCCTTGAATGCCAGCATGACTTTGTGCGCTATCCGGTCGCTCAAATCACAATCCCTGTTACGGACCGCGCTAGGCGAGGTTACCCACGCGGAAACAAAGTGCACCATGGAAACAAAGCGCGGATTCTTCTCCCGGCGGCCGGATGTCGGCGTGCTAAACTTTTTGACCGGGTGCTCGCCCAACGGCATTCGTTCATTTTGGACGGCTTGGTATCGCGCCGTCGAACAACTTCACCAATGCCTAAATCGCTCTTTGGTACCGACGGGATTCGCGGCGTTCCCGGCACACCGCCGCTCGACGATGCCACCTTGTTTGCAACCGGACACGCTCTCGGTTCCTATTTGCATCACGAACATTCTGCCGCGCGCGTGCTTATCGGCATGGACACTCGCGAATCCGGGCCGCACATTGCGGCGGTTTTGGCCGCTGGACTTTCGCAAGCGCGCGCATCGGTGGCCTTCGCAGGAGTGATTACCACGCCAGGAGTTGCGTGCCTGGTGCGCCAGAATGATTTTGAGGCGGGAGTGGTGATTTCGGCGTCCCACAACCCATTCCATGACAATGGCGTAAAACTTTTTTCTCACGCGGGGATGAAATTCCCCGACGCGACGGAAGAAGTGTTGGAGACGGAGATCATCAAGCATCGCGACAAAAATAAATCCGCAGGTATTTCTGCGCCCGCCCTCGTCGCCGATCAGTCGTTGGACGCGGAATATCTCGCCAATTTGCGAGGGCGGGTAATAGCGGGCGCGAAATTGAATGGTTTTCGCATGGTGCTGGATTGCGCCAATGGCGCAGCGTTTAAACTCGGACCTGAACTATTTCGTTCTTTCGGCGTCGAAGTAATCCCCATGGGTGACTCGCCGGATGGCCGGAATATCAACGCAGGCTGCGGTTCGCTGCATCTGGAAGGGCTCAGGAAAAGGGTTCTCGCGGAACGAGCCATTCTTGGCGTGGCCTTCGATGGCGACGCTGACCGCGCACTGTTTGTTTCGGCCGACGGACGAATCGTGAATGGCGATGGGGTGATGCTGGCTGTGGCGCGCTTCCTGAAGTCTCAAAATAAGCTCAAAGGCAACCGCGTCGTGGGAACCTCCATGTCTAATTTGGGCTTGGAACGGGTGCTGGACGGCGAGGGCATCACTTTGGCGCGTACCGATGTCGGTGACCGCTACGTACTCGAAGAAATGCTCCGCAGCGGGAGCGTACTAGGCGGCGAACAGTCCGGCCACATTATTTTCCTGGACGACAGCCCGGCGGGCGACGGGCTGCTGACGGCCCTCAAGATTGCTTCATTGGTATCCATGAATGGCGGGCTCACGGATTTGACTAAGGGGTTGAAGGACTATCCGCAGATCATCGTGAATGTAAAGGTTCGTTCGAAGCCCCCGCTCGATACGCTGCCTGAGGTCTCGCGGGCGTTGTCCGATGCCAACTCCGCGTTGGGCCAGAGTGGTCGCATCGTCCTTCGATACTCAGGCACAGAGCCTCTCGCACGAGTCATGGTGGAAGCTGAACACGATGCGGACGTGCAGCGCTTCAGCCAGTCGCTGGCAAACGCTGTTCGGGCCTCTATCGGCGCCTAGACGATCCGGCTGTTGAAATGCCAAGCGTTGCGCGTATAGAACTATGCGAATGTGCGTAGCTTTGCTCACCGATTCTTGAGGGGCGATCGTAAAGTCAGCGAGTGCGATCAAGAAATAGAAAATAACGATATTGTAGTTTCTGCGCTGAAAAATTCATCGCGAAGCACGGGCTGGTGAGTGCGAACCGCTCCCAAACAACATAGAAGGCGCTCTAAATTCTGTGAGATTTTGTAGGCTCCAAGCATTCTCACGAATCTTAATTCGGGGTTAATTTGCGTTAACCTTCTTGCTTTCAGTTACTTTGAACCGTAATTTTCCATAAGTGCTGGCTGGCACAACACTTGCTCTTCTCTTGGCAACTTTAAAAAGATTGGCTTCCCGGGGTGGCCGGACCCGAACCTCGACTCGGTTTCCGGTTTTGGGGCGTCAATTAAAAAGGGGGCTTGCACCAGCCCCCTTTTTTCATTTCTGGTGTCCACGTTTTTCACATCACCGCTGGGTCTGAATAACGAACACATTGATATGGGCGTGCCACAGCTCTCGTTCGGAGGAAAACATGCGCTCGAAAAAGGTGAGCGGCCGGTGGGGGTTCCGGCCGCTCGGGCGTGGGGATGGAGGGAAACGTAATCCGAAGCTGTTCTTAACTTCCCGTCATTATGCTGCGCTCGCGAGCAGCACAACGGCACACTGGAGCAGCCGTAGCCGCCCCGGAAGCCGCGATCAACTTCCGATCACGTTGTGATTGTGCTTCGCAGCGGTTCTGCGGTCGATAGTTCCGTCGTTCCATTTCACCCGGTACTTTCCGCCTTATGCTTCCGTACCGTTTCACAAGTACCTTGGTACCGTTGGCCCACAAAATCGGGGATGGCATCTTCAGAAAGCCGGTTTGCCAGGCTATACCCTCTAAATTTCTCCCCTTCTATTGAGCTGCACCTCTACAGTGGCGTTCCGGAGAAATCTGCACTAGCCGGAAGGTCTGAAAAAGCTTCAGGCGCTCGCCACTTCCCACCGCGATACGTTATTCTTCCATCCCATGCATGATCTAAGTTATTTTCGTGAGCACCTCGATCTTTTCGCGGACATGGCTGCCAAACGCGGCGGCACTCTTGATCTCGACGCTTTTCGCGCTCTCGACAAAGAGCGTCGGGAACTCATCACAAAGAATGAGCAGCGCAAAGCGCAACGAAACAAAGCTAGCGACGAAATCGCACGCCTCAAAAAAGAAAAGCAGCCTGCCGATGCCATCATTTCGGAGATGAAACAAGTTTCTGAACTCATCAAGCAGAGCGACGAGCGCATTAGCCAGCTGGACGATGCGCAACGCGAGCTCTTGCTCACCATTCCTAATGTTCCTCATTCCAGCGTGCCGGTGGGTTCCAGTGCCGCGGACAACGTAGAAGTACGCCGCTGGGGCGCGCCGCCAAAGTTTGATTTCACGCCTCGCCCGCACTGGGAAGTCGGGGACCGCGCGGGGGTTCTGGATCTGTCCGCCGCCGCCAAAATCACTGGTGCGCGTTTTGCAGTCTACAAAAGCTGGGGAGCACGCCTCGAACGCGCACTCGCAAATTTCTTTCTCGATGTACACACCTGTGAGCACGGTTACACGGAAATTTTGCCGCCCTTTTTAGTGAACAGCGCCTCGCTGCTGGGGTCTGGCCAATTGCCAAAATTCGCGGCGGACCTTTTCAAGATAGAGAACACGGACTTCTGGCTCACGCCCACGTCGGAGGTCGAGCTTCACAATCTTTATCGCGACGAAACGTTGGCCGAAAGCCAGCTTCCTATCTTCCTTACCGCCTGGACGGCTTGCTTCCGTTCCGAAGCAGGCGCGGCCGGCAAAGACACGCGCGGCATTCTCCGCCAACATCAATTCCAAAAAGTCGAGCTTTTCAAATTTACCCACCCGGAAAAAAGTTATCAGGAACACGAGGCTCTGGTTCGCAATGCCGAAACGATTCTGCAGAAACTCGGCCTCCACTATCGAACGGTTCTGCTGTGCACTGCGGATATGGGCTTTGCCTCCGCAAAAACCTATGACATAGAAGTCTGGCTGCCTTCCGCGAACGAATTTCGCGAAATTTCCTCGTGTTCTAACTGTGAGGCATTTCAGGCGCGCCGTGCGGGTATCCGTTTTAAGCCCGCAAGCGGCGGCAAAAGCGATTTTGTGCATACGCTGAACGGCTCGGGACTCGCCGTGGGGCGCACGTGGATCGCCATTATCGACAACTATCAACAGCAGGACGGGTCGGTTGTGATTCCCGAAGTATTGCGCCCATACATGGGCATTGACCGAATTCCTGCGCCGGAGATGCCTAAGCATTAAGACGTTGGCAGAATGTGTGTTTCTGTCTGTAAGTCCCATAAAATCATTTACCTGGTGACTGTTTCGGGTATCGTTATTCGTCGTTGGACGACCACACCTGGCTTCGCAACTTGCTGAAATTACACCTTTTCGTTTGACGCGCCCTTTTGACCTTGCATACACTCGGTTCACCGCGTCCTTGGTGAGTTCCCGGCTATTGGCCGTCGTTCCATTCCGCTGACGCCATCTGGAATTCGCTAACAATCATTAGCTCTAGAAACATATAGACGCGGTCGCAGAGTACGCTATGAACTTTCTCGCTCGACTAATGAGGTTTTTATTCTGGGTGGTGATCGTCTCGTGGGGCGTTCGCCTCGCTGGACGGTTAATTTCCGCTTTGCTGCAGCCCGGCCGGGCCAGTGAGCCGTTGAAGCCCGCCGGCGATTTGAATGCCGGGCAGAGTGGACGGCTCCTGGTGCGCGATCCGGTCTGCGGTGTCCACGTCGCAGAGGAGCGCGCAATTCCTTTGCGTGAAAATGGCGAATTGTTGCATTTCTGTTCGCTAGCCTGCCGCGATGCCTATCTAAATTCTTCGCACAAGTTAGCGGCGAACGCATGATACGGCGTGAACCACCGATAATTGTTGTTCAGCCAAAGTTTTGAATACTGCTCTAGACGAACCGACTTGAGGAAAGGACCCGAGCCGATGGCCACGGTCGCAAAGCCCACAGCCCCGACGAGACAGATTGGCGCGCCTCCCATGGTGCCACGCATCGCACCGCGCGAGGATTTGAATCCGTTCCGTATCTCCCAGATTCAGTTTGATATGGCCGCGGAATTTCTGAAGCTTGACCCTGGCTTGCGTCAGATTCTTCGCACGCCCAAGCGCGTTCTGGAAGTTTCCATTCCCACGAAAATGGACAATGGCCAGGTGAAAGTTCTCATCGGTTATCGCGTTCAGCACAATGTGGCACGCGGGCCTGCTAAAGGCGGCGTTCGTTTTCATCCCAACCTTACGGTGGACGAAATGAAAGCTCTGGCGGCCGGTATGACCTGGAAGACAGCGACCGTGAACGTCCCTTTTGGGGGCGCGCAGGGCGGGGTAATTTGCGATTCGAAACGCATGTCCAAAGGCGAGCTTGAGCGGGTAACGCGCCGTTATGCCAGCGAGATTCTGCCACTCATCGGACCGTATCTGGATATTCCTGCTCCTGACGTGTATACCGACGCGCAGACGATGGCGTGGATGATGGACACCTACGCCATGACCGTGGGGCACGCGGCGCACGGGTCAGTTACCGGGAAACCGTCGTCCGTCGGTGGCTCGAATGGCCGCGAGGAAGCGATGGCTCGCGGCTTGGTCGCCGTCGTCGAAGAAGCATGCAAGCTTAAAAAAATCGCACTTCGCGGAGCTACTGTGGCCATTCAAGGTTTCGGCCATTCAGGAGCCACCGTCGCGCAGGTTTTTGCCGAGAAAAAAGCCAAAATCATCGCTCTAAGTGATACTCGCGGAGGCGTAACCAATTCGCGTGGTATCGACCCCATCAAAGCCATTCGCTATAAGGAGCGCTCCGGAACAGTAGTAGGGATGCCAGGCGCTTCGCGCACTACCAACGACGAATTGCTCACCATGAAGTGCGACATACTGGTGCCTGCCGCACTCGAAAACGTCATCACTCTGAATAACGCGGAAGCCATCAAGGCGCGCATTGTTGCCGAAGCGGCCAACGGACCGACCACTCCGCACGCCGATGAAATTCTGGCGCGCAAGGGAATCACGGTGCTGCCGGACATTCTCGCTAACGCCGGTGGCGTAACGGTGAGCTATTTTGAGTGGGTGCAAAACCAGCAAGGACTGATCTGGGACGCGGAAGAGGTCAATGCCCGCCTGCAAAAAACAATCGTGCGCGCTTTTCATGAAATGGTGGAAACCATGCGCAAGCATCACGTACCTCCGCGCGCCGGCGCCATGATTCTGGCGGTTGGACGCGTCGCGGAAGCCACACTGGTTCGAGGTTTGTTTCCGTAATGCTGAGATATCTCTAACCCGGGACGCTATACCACAACCGTTAGAAGCCCTGTTCTGCATTTTTTCAAAAACTTTTTCTTGCGTCGCACCTCCTGCGCGCGTACATTCGCAATTGCCGGTGCGTTTTTGGTTGGTTTCCAAAAGCGCCCGGCAATTTTCGCTTGGAGTGAAATTGTGGCGAAATAGTGGCGCTGTTTTTTGACGTGAAACTCGTCGCGCCGGAAGAGACTAAAAATTTGTGCGGCTTGCTGGATGAGTCGCTGAGGATTAAGCAAGGAAAATGTCCAACCACATAAATGTGGCTCCCAATTTATTGCTCACCATTGCGGGATTCGATCCTTCTTGCGGCGCGGGCATCGCGGCCGACCTCAAAACTTTTGCCGCTCACGGCTGTTACGGGGTGGCGGCGATCACTTCGCTGACGGTGCAAAGTACCGAAGGCGTGCAGGCCGTCCACAATACTCCCAGCGCCGAGCTGCGCGAACAATTGGAAGTATTGGCAAGAGACTGCGACATCGCGGCGGTAAAGATCGGCATGCTTGGCAATCGCGGAAACGCGGTGGTCGTTGCTGAGTTTCTGGATTCGCACAAATTCGCGCATGTCGTACATGACCCGGTGATGAAATCCTCGAGCGGAGCGGAGCTGTTGGATGCTGCCGGGCTCAAATATCTCGCCACCGAACTGCTGAAGCGTTCCACGGTCATTACTCCCAATGTCCCGGAGGCAGAAATTTTAACGGGGATGGAGATCAAGGACCTGGCTGGCATGGAAGCTGCGGCCAGAAAAATTGTCGAGATGGGTGCGCACGCCGTAATCGTAAAAGGCGGTCACATGGAGCGCGCCATCGACGTACTTTTCGACGGCGACAAAATCACGCAATTGGGTGGCGACCGGGTAAAGGCGGATAACTATCACGGAACGGGTTGCACGTTCGCGTCATCCATTGCCGCACAAATGGCCTCCGGGCGTGGGCTGACGGAAGCCGCTATGCTCGCCAAGGCGTACGTGACGAAAGCCATCGAGAAGGGCTACGCCATTGGCAAAGGGCGCATCCCGTTGGACCATTTCTACCGACTGCGCACCGAACCCCCGGCGCGCGGCATCCACGAAGTCCCCCAACACGGTATGCATCCGGCCGCCGAACCCACTGCGCATTAATTACAGTTTCGAAACGCCTGATGGCTAATTGTCGGGAGAGTGGAACGCTGGGGAAGGGATCCCGGCCTTTGCGAGCATCCACCCTTGCAAAAACCGCAAGGATGGGCCACCCGACTTCAAATGCTTAGCTTCAAAAGGGTAGCTTCAACGGCGCAACTTCGAAGGTCCAACTTCAACGGTAAAGAGGGTGTGTCGAACCAGGCAGCCGCTATCGTTTCCAAACTACACGACCAGCAACAATCGTGGCCGTGGGCGCGCCCTTAAAGTTGCGCCCATCAAACGGTGAATTCCGCGATTTGCTGGATGATTCTTTGACGCTATAAGTCCAATCGTGGTCGGTGGAAAAAACCGTCAGGTCGGCGGCCTCGCCCTTGCTGATCTTTCGTTCTAGCCCCAGCACTTTCGCGGGACCGGTAGTAAATAATTCCACCATGCGCATCAGTGTGATCTTTCCGTTGTGCACGAGTTCCAACGCAAGGCCCAGCGCCGTTTCAAATCCCAAAATGCCGAAAGGCGCGCGATCAAACTCCACGTCTTTCAATGCTGGCTCGTGAGGCGCGTGATCGGTTGCGATCGCATCCACGGTGCCGTCGGCCAGTCCGGCCAGCAGTGCGTCACGGTCTACGCGGGCGGCCAACGGGGGGTTCATTTTGAATCGCGAATCGTATTGCACATCCTCATCGATCAATGTGAAGTGATGTGGCGTCACCTCACAGGTGACCTTTAAACCACGCTGCTTCGCCCAGCGCACCAGTTCCAGCGAACTTTGGGCGGAAAGATGCGCAATGTGCAGCCGGGCATCTGTTAATTCCGCCAACTGAACGTCCCGCGCCACACACACCGACTCAGCAGCGGCAGGCATGCCGCGCAATCCCAGCCGCGTGGAGGTAACCCCTTCGCGCATCACCGCGCCATGCGCCAGGGAAACATCTTCGGCGTGTTCAATCACCGGAAGGTTAAGCGATTGGCAATAGTCCATTACTTGGCGTGCCAATTTTGCGGTAGCGATGGGCTTGCCATCATCTGATACCGCGACGATTCCAGCGTCTTTCATCGCCGCAATTTCAGCGATATTTTCTCCTTTGCTTCCCACTGACGCCGCGCCGATAGGCCAAACTCGCACGCTGCCGGTCGATTTGGCGCGATCCACAATAAATCGGGTGACCGAGGCGTTGTCATTTACCGGTTTGGTGTTGGGCATGCAACACACTGCGGTGAAGCCGCCGCGCGCCGCCGCTCGCGTTCCAGTCTCGATGCTCTCCGAAGACTCCTGGCCGGGTTCCCGCAGATGCACATGCATATCGATAAAACCGGGAGCGACGATCAATCCGGCCGCGTCGAAAATTTCGGCGTCGCGTGGCTGGGTAATTTTTCCAGGCGCTGCGATATCCGCGATTTTTTCGTGGTCAAGAAGAATGTCTTGCGCCGCGTCAGTTTTACTTGCGGGATCCAGCACCCGGCCGTTCTTAATCAGCAGCATGCGTGGATTCCTTTTTTTCTAGCGAGGAGTTTGGGGCACCCGATGCCTCATCCGCGAGAACGCTTTCTCCGCCTTCAGTGGCGCCGGACATCAGCAAAAACAGCAGTGCCATGCGCACCGCGATGCCGTTGGTCACCTGTTCGAGGACGCACGACTGCGGTCCATCGGCCACCTCCGGCGAAATTTCGACCCCGCGATTCATGGGGCCAGGATGCAGGATAAGCGCGTTTGGATTAGCGAGGCGCAACCGCTCGGCGTTCAGCTGATACAGCAAAATATATTCTTCCGCGGAAAGCGTGGGCTCATACATTCGTTCGGTTTGCACCCGCAGCACCAGGATCACGTCCGCGTCTTCCAGTCCGTCCTCGATTCGTGACACGCGACGAATCACGCATCCCGGAGGGCCGATCTTTTCCAGTTCGCGCGGGACCCACATCGCCGGGCCGCACAAAGTAAACTGGCCGCCGAATTTTCCCAACAAATGAATATTCGAACGGGCCACGCGGCTGTGTTGAATATCGCCCAGAATGGTGACTTTCAAGTTTTCAATGGAGCCGCGGCGGTCCCGGATAGTCAGCGCATCCAGCAGACCTTGGGAGGGATGCTCGTGAGTACCGTCACCGGCGTTGATCACCGGTATGTCAAGATTGCGCGCTACGAAATCTGCCGCGCCAGAGGCCGCGTGGCGCATCACCAGGCAATCGGGTTTCATGGCGTTCAGCGTGTACACGGTGTCGAGAAGCGATTCGCCTTTTTTCAAGCTGGATGCTTCCGCTTGCAGATTCATGGTGTCGGCGCCGAGCCGTGAAGCCGCAGTGTTGAAACTGATACGTGTACGGGTGGAGTTTTCGAAGAAGGCCAGGGTGACGGTTTTCCCGCGTAAGGTGGCCAGTTTTTTCAGGGGATGCCGTTGAATTTCCTGAAACAGTTTGCTTTGGTCCAACAGAAAAGTTAATTCGTCCGCGCTGAGCGGTTCAACGGCCAGTAGATCGCGAAAACGGTAGGTCACATCGTCACTTATGGAATTACCGGCCAATCTTCTTACGGCTTCGAAACAGCAACGAAACGCTGATCAGTTCTGATTAACTGGTCATGAAAATATTCCTACGGCTCGACGCGATCGACCAGCACTACACGCTCTTCGCTGTCGATCTCTCGCAGCCGTACTTCCACGATTTCTGTATCGCTGGTCTGCACGCCCCGGCCAACATACTGCGCCTCGATGGGCATTTCGCGATGGCCGCGATCAATCAGCACACACAATGACACGCGCTTTGGGCGCCCCAGATCGAACAACCCATTCATCGCGGCGCGAATGGTTCGGCCGGTATATAAAACGTCGTCCACCAGCACCAGGTCCATATTATCCACGCCAAAGGAGATATCGGAAGATTGCAGCACCGCGTGGGAAGCCACTTTGGATAGATCGTCGCGATACAAAGTAATGTCCAGCGTTCCCACCGGCACTTCTACGCCATCGATCCCGCGCATGGCTTTCGCGATTCGCTGGGCCAGCGGCACGCCGCGGCGACGGACACCGATCAACGCCAGATGCTTCGTCCCGCCGGATTTCTCCACAATTTCGTGCGCCAACCGCTGAATAGTGCGATCGATTTCAGACGCGGACATGAGCTGAGACTTTTCGACGATGCGCATAAGTTCGCGTAATCCTATCATTGCTGCTGCACCGCGGCCAATGCAACGGTGCTGTAACATTTTGATGATAGACTGCCGAAGTTCTTCGGGAGGAATTCAGGATGGCTGGTGGGCTCACGAGATTTGTGTATCGTGCAAGTCAGATTTTGGCGATGTTACTGCTCGTTGTATTGCTCGCGGAGCTGCCGGTAGCTGCGCAAAACTCTTCAGTACAAAATGGGACGCGCAAAAACAGCACGGAGGACGCGTCTCGCGATTCTAGTAAGCCGAAACTGGTGGTCATCCTGGTGGTCGATCAGATGCGCGGGGATTATGTAGATAAATTTCAGCAGCAGTGGACAGGTGGTTTGAAGCGCCTCGTCGATGAAGGAGCGTGGTTCCACGAAGCCGCCTACCCTTACGGCTCCACGGAAACCTGCGTCGGCCATGCCACCATTTCCACCGGGGCATTTCCCGCGAGCCACGGCATGATCGGCAATGAATGGTGGGACCGCGAGCAGCAGAAGGAGGTTACGTGCACTGCCGATGCGTCGGTAAAAAATATCGCCTACGATGGCTCCGCCGCTCCTGGCGGAGGCGATCCCACGGGCAGCGCGCATGCCTCAACGCCAAACAGTGCGGGAGATAGCGCCATCAAGATGCTGATTCCTGCATTTGCGGAAGAATTGAAGTTCCAGTCAGGGGCTGGAACCCGTGTAGTTGCGATGTCGCTCAAAGCACGCGCTGCAATTACCCTGGCGGGACACCAAGCCGATTCTGTGACGTGGTGGGATGGAGCCACAGGCTTGTGGCAGACTTCGTCAGCCTATCCACAAGCGCCGTTCATCGCTGAATTCGTAAAATTGCATCCGGTCACGGAAGACTACGGTAAGACGTGGGCACCTCTGCTGCCCGAATCAGCATATTTATATGATAAAAGCGCGGTAAATCCAGGCCAACCTGCCAATTACGGCGCTACATTTCCTCATCTTTTGCGTGGAGTGCCGGAGAGCAAAGGGCCGGACCGGGCATTTTATTTGCAGTGGGCCACGAGCCCGTACGCCGAAACTTATCTCGCGCACATGGCGGAAAATGTGGTGGGCAAGCTGAAGCTGGGTAGCGGCCCAGGTATCGATTTTCTTTCCGTGAGTTTTTCTTCCGTCGACTACGTCGGACATTCTTTCGGTCCACGAAGCTGGGAAGTACAGGACGAACTGGCTCGTCTGGATCGCGATCTGGGCGAATTCTTCACGCATCTTGATAAAACTGTGGGCCGCGGGAAATATGTGGTGGCTTTCAGCTCGGATCACGGCGTCGCGCCTGTGCCTGAAGATTTGCGGAAGACTGGCGTAGATGCAGGGCGCCTCAATGTCGAAGAGGTAAGAAATCGCATCGAACAGTCGCTTGAACCGCTTCATTACGCAAAGCCTTCGGTATCTAAAATTGATGGCGCCAACGTGTACTTCGCTCCCGGCACGTATGCCAAGTTGAAAAGCGATGCGCATGCTTTGCAAACTGTGATCGATGCTATTCGGAGCGCTCCCGGAGTAGCCCGCGTATATCAAGCTGAGGAAGTGGACGACCGGCCGGCCACGCGCAATCCGATGCGCGACGCCGAGGCCGCCGGTTTTTTAAAATCGCGAAGCGGAGATTTGCTTATCGTTCCCAAGCCATACTGGATATGGGATTATTCCGCGCCAGGAAAACCAGGCCGCAACGGTGGAACTTCGCACGGCACGCCGTATTTCTACGATCAACGCGTTCCAGTGATTTTGATGGGTTCGGGCATTCGCCCCGGAAAATATTACGGACCGGCCACGCCTGGCGACATTGCGCCAACTCTCGCTACTGTTTGCGGTATCACGCTGTCAACACATGACGGCAGAACGTTGGCAGAAGCTCTTGAGGTTTTTCACTCAGCGCGAGGAGCGGCATCTTCGCAGACACGATCAACAAGCGATGCCAACACCTCCAGCGATCGCTAAAAAATCTCTGACAAACCGCGTAGCGTTTCCGCCGGGAATTCCCCGCCGCATCTCTCGCGCTTCGTGTTATCCTGCAGCGGATGTGACCTCCGCTGGCCCTGTCGATCTCAGCGTCAACATCGGCGCTTTGCGCCTCAGAAATCCCATTATTGCCGCCAGCGGCACCTTCGGTTACGGCCTCGAGTTTGCTCACCTTGTCGATCTAGAAACCATCGGCGGTTTTGTTACTAAAGGGTTATCCCTCAATCCCATACAGGGTTCTCCTGCTCCCCGGCTGTGCCAAACGCCTTCAGGAATGTTGAACGCCGTGGGCCTCCAAAACGTCGGTGTCCGAGCCTTCGTGACGGAAAAACTGCCGGTACTAAGAAAATACGTCACCCCCGTATTAGTTAACATCTTCGGGTATTCACCCGAGGAGTATGCCGAAGTCATCCGCATCCTCGAAGATGCTCCGGGAATTGCCGGGTATGAGCTGAATATCTCCTGCCCCAATGTGAAGCAGGGTGGAATCCAATTTGGTAGCGACCCCACCATGGTTTCGCAAGTGGTGGGCGTCGCCAGGCAAGCGGCAGAGCGTCGACCCGTGTGGGTGAAGCTGTCGCCGCTGGTTACAGACATTAGGGTTATCGCCAAAGCAGCGGAGGAGGCTGGGGCGGATGGGTTGACGGTAGCTAACACCTACCCGGCGATGTCGATTGACGTCAAGACCCGCAGGTCCAGGCTGGGATGCCCTACCGGGGGACTTTCCGGCCCAGCAATACGTCCAATAACTCTGAGGTTGGTGTGGGAAGCTACCGAGGCCGTCAAGATCCCAATCATAGGGCTGGGAGGCATCGAGACGGTCGACGACGTGCTTGAGTACTTATCCGTGGGAGCTTCGGCTGTCCAAGTGGGCACGGCTAGCTTCGTTCGGCCAGGTGCGATAGGAGGCTTAGCCGCACAGTTAGAGAGGCGAGCTACAGGGTTTAATGTACAGAATATACAGGGTTTAACTGAAGTTTTGGTACCGAAGTTGGATTGACCGGTCGGGCAGGGCTTGGTACACTTCTCAGTATGATGATGCGAAAAAGACACAACATGCGACGTTCGATTCACATCCTCTACGCGTTCTTCCTGTGGATCCCGGTGATGTTCCTGGCCGCCCAATCCATCGATGCTCCCTTGGTGGCCCGGTCAAACGAGCCTGTTAAGCCCCTTAAGACCTGGGTAGGAAACGCCAGCTGGTACGGACCCAACTTTGATGGCAAGACCACAGCTAACGGAGAAGAGTTTGACTCCGAGGCCCTGACCGCAGCGCACCCTAACCTCCCGTTTGGGTCTATCGTGCGGGTAGTGAACGTCAGGAATGGAAAATTTGAAGTGGTACGAATTAACGACCGAGGTCCTTACCAAGAGGGACGCGAAATTGATGTATCCTATCGCGTGGCCAGAAAGATCGGCTTAACCCATGCCGGAGTCACGAAGGTCCGGTTGGAATTAATGCAGTTGCCGCAGCGCCCCTAGAGAGCCCCGGAAGGCCGGGGCCACAAACGTGACCTTGACCTTTGACGCACATCCGCGAAGTAACCTGATCGTAGCCCTCGATTTTGATTCGTTGTCAACGGCGGTAAAGTTCGCCAAGCAGATTGCTCCACTTGTGGGCATGTTTAAAATCGGCGGCCAGCTATTCACGGCAGCGGGACCTGCGGCGGTTAAAGAGATCGCCGCGCTGGATGTCGGCATCTTTCTGGATTTGAAATTCCACGATATACCCAACACTGTCGCAGGGGCAGTGCTGTCCGCTGCTTCGTTACCAGGCGTTGAATTGCTCAACGTTCATGCCCTGGGGGGCAGCGCAATGCTCCAAGCTGGCGTTCAAGCCATCAGCGCGGGAGTGGCCATGGGCGCAAATCGCGCCAGACTTCTCGCGGTGACCATCTTGACCAGCATGGACGATAAGGCTTTGCTGGAACTCGGCATTACCGGCCCGGTCACGGACCGCGCGACCAAGCTCGCGGTAATGTCGCAAAAAGCAGGTGTAGATGGCGTCGTAGCTTCTGTCCAGGAGGCCTTGGCGATCCGCGAAGCGTGCGGACGCGATTTTCTTATCGTGACTCCTGGGGTGCGCCCGAAGGACGACTCGTCTTCAGGGCAGCGCGATGATCAATCTCGCACTGCGACGCCCGCGGAAGCGATCCGTGCCGGAGCGGATTTCATCGTGGTGGGGCGCCCCATACTTGCCGCTCGCGATCCTCGCGCCGCGACTCAAACCATCGTCGAAGAAATCGCCGCGGCCAAGCAATTCTCGTAATTCTCCCGATTTGAATTCATTGCGGTCGCAATTTGGTCGCGCCTTTCCTTGACCACGATGCGAGCCGCCGATAAGCTTGTGTTTCTCCTTCCTAGGTGAAAGGTTAAATGGACCAGATTCACGTTACATTGCCTGATGGCAAAGTTCAGGAAGTGCCCAAAGGCACTACTCCGTTGGAAATTGCCCGCAAAATATCGCCGCGCCTGGCAGATGCAGCGCTCGTGGCACGCATCTCGGCCGGTAATGGGGTGCCGAATCCCACCGGTACGGATAACAGCGAATTGATCGATCTGCGTCGTCCGCTGGACTACGATGTGAAGTTGCAGATACTCACGGAAAAAGATGCGGATGCGCTGTACGTGTTCCGGCATTCAGCAGCTCACCTTCTGGCGGCGGCCGTCACGGAACTTTTCCCTGACGTCAAGCTGGGCATCGGCCCACCCATCGATACGGGCTTTTTCTATGAGTTTCTCCGTGAAGAACCGTTCACTCCGGAAGACCTGGTCAAGATTGAAGCGAAGATGCGGCAGCTTGCGGCGCAAGACTTGCCGAACGAACGCAAACTTCTTTCCAAGCCCGAAGCCATCGAGCTGTACAAAAAAACGAATCAGACATTTAAGTGCCAGCTCGTGGAAGAAAAAGCCACCGAGCCGATGGTTTCGTTTTATACCACTGGGAAATTTATTGATTTTTGCCGTGGCCCGCACATTCCTTCCACCAAGCGCATCACCGCATTCAAATTGATGAGCGTGGCCGGGGCGTATTGGAAGGGCCAGGAAGCAAATCCTCAGTTACAACGCATTTATGGCGCGGCTTTTTACACTCAGAAAGAACTCGATGAATATTTGCATCGGCTTGAAGAGGCCAAGCGCCGCGATCACCGCAAGCTGGGGGTGGAGCTGGATCTTTTCAGTATCCAGGAAGAGGCCGGCCCGGGACTTATTTTTTGGCATCCCAAGGGCGGGTTGATCCGCAAAATTATGGAGGATTGGCTGCGCGACGAACTGTTGCACCGCGGCTACGATCTGGTCGTCACGCCACATATCATGAAGCTTGATTTGTGGAAGACCAGCGGGCATACCGGTTATTACCGCGAAAACATGTTTGGCCCGGTGGAAGTCGAAAAAACCGACTATCAATTGAAGCCCATGAATTGCCCGGGCCACATCCTGATCTACAAAGCCAGGATGAAGAGTTATCGCGATTTGCCAGTTCGCCTGGCGGAGCTTGGCACGGTTTACCGCTACGAGCGCAGCGGGGTGCTGCACGGGCTGCTGCGTGTCCGCGGTTTTACTCAGGACGACGCACACATCTTCTGCATGCCTTCGCAAATCGAAAGTGAAGTGGAAGCCTGCCTGGATTTTGCCTTCGCGGTCATGAGGACTTTTGGCTTCGACAAATTTGAGGTTGAACTCAGTGACTGGGACGCGTCCCACCCTGAAAATTACACCGGCGAACCGGAAGACTGGCAGCGCGCCACCGCCGCGCTGGCCGAAACCATGACGCGCATGAATATTCCATTTAAAAAAATCGATGGGGAAGCGGCATTCTACGGCCCCAAAATCGACGTCAAGTTAATCGATGCCATCGGACGGTCGTGGCAACTTACCACCGTGCAATTCGATTTCAACTTGCCGGCTCGATTTGGGCTGCAATACATTGGCGAAGATGGCGCCAAGCACGAGCCGTTGATGGTTCATCGCGCTTTGCTGGGTTCCGTTGAACGCTTTTTCGGCATTTTGATCGAGCACTATGCCGGCGCGTTTCCGCTGTGGCTTGCTCCCGTGCAAGTCGAAATTTGTCCGGTCAGCGAAAAAGTTGCCGATTACGCGCGCCACGTTACTGCGACGCTGAAGAGCCACGGGTTCCGCGTGCATCTCGATGATCGCAACGAAAAGTTGCCCGCGAAAATTCGCGATGCTCAGCTTCAGAAAATTCCCTACATGCTGGTGCTCGGACCCAAAGAATCCGAGGCCGGCACAGTTTCGGTTCGCCATCGCGCCAAAGGCGACCTCGGCCCAAAACCGCTTCCCGAGGTGATCGAGTCGCTAACGAAGGAAGTAGAATCCAAATCTCAATAGATCCCGCCAGTTTGGCGAACTTCCGCGCTTGGAGTCCGCATGTCCCCAAAAATTCCGCGCCGCACTTTTCTGGCGTTAACTGGCGTCGCGTTGGTTTCTCCGACACTCGCGCTGGGAGAGGATGATCCGCCGAAAGTGCTCGACCATATTCTCCTCGGCTGCAGCGATCTCGACCGCGGTATCGCTTTCGTCGAAGAACAACTTGGAGTTCGCGCGGCGTTCGGCGGTGTTCATCCAGGCCGCGGGACCCGTAATGCGCTTCTCTCTCTTGGTGAAAGACAGTATCTCGAAATCATCGCGCCTGATCCCCAACAATCCCACGCTCCGGACAATTACGGCCTGAAAGAACGAACAGGGCCTGCCCTGGTCGGCTGGGCCGCTCATTCCGGCGAGGTGTCCCAATTGGCCGCGCGTCTGCGCTCCGCAAACATCCCGTTCGATGGCCCGACCCCAGGCTCGCGCAAACGACCCGACGGTCGGCTGCTGAAATGGCAAACCCTGAATCTCAAAGACAACCACTCCGGTCTCCTGCCATTTTTCATCGAATGGAGCGTGGGTACAATACACCCGTCCGTCGACGCGCCCATCGGCTGCAAGCTCGGTCGCTTCGAGATTTCCACTTCAAACGACGTCGAGCTCCAGCGCCTCTGCAGTTTGCTTAGCCTCGATGTCCGAATTGGCCATGCCCAAAAGTCTGAACTCCACGCTCGCATCGCGGGCCCCAACGGCCGTGTCAAGCAACTGAACTCCTGATGAAACCGTTTGGCGCGTCGACCGACAAGAGCTGTGTCCGCGGCCTCTTTCATGGAGAGATCGCGTGACGTAAGGGAAGGCCGATGCGCCGCGACAGGTCCTGAAAACGCGTGTTGGACCGTATGCCGTCCATGGTCGGATCCAGGTGAAGATAAATGAGCCAGTGGGAATGTTCTTCGTAGGATTTCTCCAGGTATTCAATCGCGCGATCGTCTTCTCCCAAGCCAATGTGGATTCCAGCGAAGAAGTAAGGTGCAACATATTTTTGCTTTGCCAGGTTTGTCAGATCATCGAGGATCTGGATTGCTTGCTCTCTCCTACCCGCGGTAGCAAAGGTTTGCGCCAAGGCCGCGTTCATCAGAGGGCTGCCGCCAGACAGCTTCACACCTTTCTCACCCTCCGCGATGGCCAGTTCATAGTGACCCATTTTCGTGAGTAACAGGCCCAGAACCCAGTACGTGACTGGATAATTTGGGTCCAGTTCGACAGTTCTCAGGAGTTGTTCGAGGGCATCATCGTATCTACGAGCCAGGTAGAAATCCCGTCCTATAGCGACGCTGATAATGAGGGATAACGGATCCAGTTCCTGGCTGTTTTTTATCCTCGCGATAGCTGCTTCGTGGCGGCCCATCGTCATTAAATACTCGGCGTACCAATGACTGGTGGTCGGATGGGCGGGATTTAGTGCGAGGCTGCGTTCGAATTCCATCTGAGCCGCTTGCCACTGCCAATCGTGAAGCCACAACACGGCTGCCAGTGGCGTGTGGGCTTCGCCCAGACTCGGGTCGAGCCGCAGGGCCTGCATCGCGGCCATTTTGCTTTTAGGGAACGCGTCCTTCGGCGGCAGATAACTATTCCACCCCAGAAGCACGTACGAATCGGCCAGACCGGTGTATGCGAGAGCGTAGCCGGGATCCTTCTCGACAGCTTGTTGAAAGTATTCGACGGCCTTGTAGAATCCGTCTTCGGTCCACCTGTTCCAATGATGACGACCTTTCAGATAAAGACGGTAAGCCTCGGCATCGTCCGTTTGGTGTTTGGTTAGCCGTTTTTTTTCTGTCCGAGTGAGCTTTAACCGCAATTTTTCCGACATTTCGTTGGAAATTTCGTCTTGAATCGCAAAGATATCGCCCGGCTCGCGATCGTATTGCGCGCCCCACAATTGAGACCCTGAGGCCACATCGACTAACTCGGTCCCAATGCGCAAAGATCCACCGCTCTGCATTATTCTTCCGGTGAGAACGGCGCGCACATTAAGCTCACGACCGACGGCTTGAGGATCAATTCGCCGGCCCTTATAGCGAAATACCGTGCTCTGGGCAATCACTCGCAGTTTGGGTATCGTCGCCAGAATGTTGATAAGACTGCCCGCGATTCCGTCACTGAGGTATTCGTGCTCCGGGTCGCGACTAGCATTTTCGAAAGGCAAAACTGCAAGCGAGTCGATGATCTTCGGGACCCGCTCTGGGCGGAGGGCACCGGTGTATGACTGCGAATTTCGTGTTCGCTGTTTCCCGGTCGGGTGCAAACGGCTGGTGCTCGATATCAGGGCGGATTCTGCGTCTTTTTTCTCAGCTCTCCAGCCGGAAACTGTGCCGGGATCGGTGTCTCGCTGCAGTTGTTGCAGATCAGCGCGTATGTCCACTACGTGCTGATAGCGTTGCTCTCTATCCTTGTGAAGTGCCTTGCTCGTGATTTCTTCGAGTCTTGGCGGGATATCGGGATTGATATTTCGCGCGGGAACAGGGGATCGCGTCAGCACGGCCTCAATGACCACCCCGCCTGTGGCGCCGCTAAACGCCTGGCGCCCCGTCGCCATTTCATACAGAACTAGGCCGAGCGAGAAGATATCCGTGCGTTGGTCCAGATTATCTCCGCGGACCTGCTCGGGTGACATGTAGGAAGGAGTGCCGCTGATAATCCCCGCGATCGAAGTCGAGCCCGACAGTTCACCACCGAGATCTACGTCCGCACTGGCAATGCCTTTGGGAACAAGTTTTGCGAGGCCAAAATCGAGTACCTTCGCCTGTCCGCGCTTGGTTACGAAGATATTCGCTGGTTTGATGTCGCGGTGGATTATTCCTTCGGCGTGGGCGGCGTCCAAAGCCTCCGCTATCTGGATCCCGAGTCTCAGCAGTTCTTCTAGAGGAAGCGCTTTTCCATGGATGTGACTGCGCAGGGTTTCGCCGTCGATGAACTCCATGGCGATGAAACCTCGGCCGTCCTGTTCGCCGATGTCATAGATCGTACAAATGCCCGGATGATTTAGAGCGGATGCAGCTCGGGCCTCGCGGCGAAAGCGGTCCAGCGCTTGCGCGTCTTGCAGCCTGTTCTCTGGCAGGAATTTCAGCGCAACTGGGCGGTCCAAACGGATGTCGACGGCCTTATAGACGACGCCCATTCCCCCTGCGCCTAGTTTTTCTATGACGCGAAAGTGGGAAATGATCTCGTCGATCATGGTGAGGCGGTCTTCAGAAAAGTGGCCATCGACGCCACAAGGTCTTGTCGTTTAGCGGGGATTATACTCTGAAAAACTGCGTGACTGGATTCGCCGCATCGCGAAGCCTTCAGTGACCGACCCGCTTATCGGAACTGACGAAACGGGCTGGTACCTGAGAATCACGCGCTTGTCGGACTACCGCGCTCGCATGCTATACTTTGAAACCCGTCCCTTAGCGGTTTTGCGCTGTGGGTATCGGGTTTAATTTTGGGCCTTGCGGGCTACTACGTACACAGCAAGAGCCCTGTGGCATTAGGGGGAAATATCGCAGAACGTACTTTCCGGCAGAGCGACCGCATTCGCGTTAACGAACGTATTCGGGCACGCGAAATCCGGGTGATTGACGAAGAAGGCGGCCAGCTCGGCGTCATGCAGCCTTTCGAAGCCATAAAAATGGCCAAGGAAAAGGGCTTGGACCTGGTGGAAATTTCTCCCACCGCGGACCCCCCGGTTTGCAAGATCACCGATTACGGCAAGTATCTGTACCAGGCCAACAAGAAAGCGCACGAACAGCGCAAGAGCAGTCGCGGCTCGCAACTGAAAGAAGTAAAGTTTCGGCCCGCAACCGCCGAACACGATTATCAGGTTCGCAAGAATCAGATCATTCGCTTTCTGGGAGAAGGCCACAAAGTTCGCGCCATGATTTTTCATCGCGGCCGCGAAATGGCCCATCAGGAAGTCGGTCGCGCCAAGATGACCCGCTTGCTGGGGGAAATTGGTGATAACGGCCAAGTGGAAACCATGCCGCGCATGGAAGGAAATGTTCTGGTGGCGTTGTTGGCGCCCAAAAAGGGTGTTCCGGCGGGCAAGCCCGCGGGGCAGCCGGCTAACGCCCAGCAGTCGCAGTAGCGCCGAAAGCTTCACGACGGCGCAAATACCAAACGAATTGATTGCGAGAGGATTTAAGAAATGCCAAGGAATCGTTCCAAGCCGAAGATGAAGTTGAAGACGCACCGGGGCGCCAAGAAACGTTTTAAGGTCACCGCCACGGGCAAAATTCTTCGCATGCATTCGGGGAAGCGCCATTTGCTGGGCACGAAGAAACCCGGCCGGATGCGCAAGTTGAAGAAGCTCACGCTGGTAAGCCCCGCGGACAGGCTGAACGTGAAGCTGTTGCTTCCGTACGCTTAGACTGAATTTTTGGCAAAGACTTTCAGCTTCAATTCATCGAAGCTGATGCAGTAGCAACAAAAAGTCGAGCGCAAGCTCGCGCCGTTTGGCTGAAAAGCGAAATGGCATCGTGCCAGGCAGCGCTTCACGGGTGCCTGCCGGCCGATAACGAGCCCTATTAAGTGTTCGCCTCGCGGTGAACACGCGCGGTTCAGCGGTTCTACCGGAGACAAACCCGTTGCGGTACGCGCATTTCTGCGCGTGTGCGCAACCCGTTGTCTCCCACTTTATTAAGGAGAAACCCAGATGGCACGCGTAAAACGCGGCACCAAACGCCGTGCGCGGCGAAAGAAGTATCTCAAGCGCACAAAAGGTTTTTTTCTCACCAAGAGCAAGCTGTACCAATCCGCGCAGGAAGCTGCCAATCGCGCCGACCGTTATGCATTTCGCGACCGCCGCGTAAAAAAACGGCAGTATCGCCGGCTGTGGATTCAGCGCATCGGGGCCGCAGCGCGACTGAACGGCATCACTTACGGGCAGCTGATTCATGGTCTGAAAGCGGCGGGCGTAGATCTCGATCGCAAAATTCTGGCCGACATTGCGGTGAAAGATGCGGCCGCATTCAAGTTGCTGGCAGAGCAAGCTAGAGCAGCTGCGCCACCTCAAAAGAAAAAGAAAGCCGCCTAGCAGTTTCCTTTTTGCCGAGACACGAGCGGCATCGTAGACCTGAAGACCCAGGTTCATACCTCAACTGCGAACCTGGGGGCACCCTGCTTGGATATTTTTTATTCAGACCGCCAGCTGATCGTTGGGCTAGAAATGCACGGGCGGATAAAGCCGATCCGGTCACCGCGATTAATTCATGAATGCTGCCGAAAACATCACCGCGAGAAAGCTTGCTGAGCTCGGCGTTACGGAAGCGGATCAGGTCGCGCCGCAGTTCGCGCAAGTGCGCGCGCGATTCGACGACCAATCCACTCGCGTTCACGATGAAGAGTCGTGGAAGCTTTTTCGCGATGCCTGGTTAGGGCGCAAGTCCGGGGTTTTTACGCAAATTACCGACAACTGGCTGAAACCGGCCGGGCCGGCGCTGAAACCGACCGTAGGCGCGGCGCTAAACCAGCTGCGTGCCCACGTTGAGCCAAAGATCGAGGCGTTGCATGCTTCGATCGATTCCGGCGCCGACGCAGCCGCCAGCCCGCGCGATCGTGTGGATTTTTCGCTTCCCGGCATTATCCGTCCAGTTGGGTCGCGCCATTTAATTCGTCAGGTCTTTCAGGAAATCGAAGACATTTTCTTTTCGATTGGATTTTCCGTGGCCGAGGGCCCGGAGATCGAAACGCCTTACTACAATTTCGAGGCACTCAATATTCCGGAATTTCACCCGGTGCGCGATGACATGGACACGTTTTATATTGGCGTTCCGTCCGTGGCGGGCAAGCAATCCACGACAAGTCTGCTTCTGCGTACGCACACCTCTCCGGTACAGATTCGGACCATGGAAAAAACCAAGCCGCCAGTGCGGGTAATCGTGCCTGGCAAGGTGTATCGCCGAGACAATCCCGATGCCACACACTCGTTCATGTTCCATCAAATTGAAGGCCTGGCCGTTGATTCCGATATCACGTTCTGCGATTTCACCGGGACCATCGAATATTTCGTGAAGGAATTCTTCGGCTCGGGGGTGAAGACCCGTTTCCGTCCCAGCTATTTTCCGTTTACTGAACCGTCCGTAGAATTCGACGCATCATGCATTTTCTGCAATGGGACCGGTTCGAATTCTTCCGGCACGACATGTTCGAAGTGCAAGGGGTCAGGCTGGATAGAGCTATTCGGCGCCGGCATGGTCGATCCTGCGGTCTACGGTTTCGTGAACTACGATCCCAAGAGAGTGAGCGGCTTCGCCTTCGGCATCGGCATCGACAGGCTGGCCATGCTGAAGTACGGCATCGACGACATTCAAGTATTTTTTCAGAACGACGTCCGCTTCTTGCGGCAATTTTCGTGAGTGAGGCTTCTCGAGCTGTGAGTTTTGCTGACGCTAAAAATCGCTTTTCAAATCGCGTAGCCGATTACTTGCGTTATCGTCCGCATTATCCCGATGGTGTGCTCGACTTTTTGCGGTCGCAGAGTCATCTATCGGTTGCGCACACTGTCGCCGACATCGGCTCCGGCACGGGATTTCTAGCCGAGCTGTTTTTAAAAAACGGCAATCAGGTGTTCGGTGTGGAGCCCAACCAGGAAATGCGCGAAGCCGGCGAAGAATATCTTGTTGCTTATCCACGGTTCGCCAGCATCAACGGATCAGCTGAAGCCACGACGCTTCCATCTTCATCCGTTGATTTCATTACTGTCGGCCAGGCTTTTCACTGGTTCAAGCCAGAACCTTCGCGTCGTGAGTTTGCGCGCATTTTGCGCCCTGCAGGATGGGTCGCCATC
>DATMOS010000181.1:0-7560 GCA_035568155.1 Verrucomicrobiia bacterium
GCTAGCGCGAAACAAAGCGGCGGCTCCGTGCGGCTTCTGAAGCCTTCCAAATTTGTTTTTCAGACGCTGAAGATGGTGGGACTACTAAATCTTTTCTCGACTTACGAGAATCTGCCGGAGGCCATCGCATCCCTCCAATGATCGCTGATTCAATTGCCCACGCTTGAGCCAGCTGCGAGGAATTGACGAATCGGCAGCGGCAGATTTTAGACGTGAGCTCACCAGCGAGCACGCCGGTCATCATTTAAAAAATCAGAAAAGGGTTATTCGCGATCCTTGCGCTCCCGAACTCTGCGACAAACAGGCTAATCGCAAAGCGTCTCTGGCTTGCATTTTGCTATGGTCATGATAATATGACCATGGACATTAGGGGGATACCATGAAGCAGATGCCAGCCGGGGAGTTTAAAGCGCGCTGCCTATCCGTTATGGACGACGTTAACGCTACCGGGGAACCGGTCCTCATTACAAAACGCGGTGTGCCAGTCGCGAAGATAGTACCAGTTAGTTCAAAGAAACGAGACCTTTTCGGTTTTATGGCCGGGCAATTCGAAATCGTCGGGGATGTCGAGTCTCCAACCGTGCCGCTAGAAGCGTGGGAGGTGATGCGGAAATGATCCTCCTCGATACCCACGTTTTGATCTGGCTAGCTGGCGAGCCATCAAAATTATCGAAAAAGGCTCGCGAAGCGATTCGCAGGGCGAGTGCAGAAACCGGAATCGCGATTTCTGCGATAACACTATGGGAACTGGCCTGGCTCGCCACTCACGATCGACTCAACATCACTGGCACCATGGAGGCTTTCGTCGAACAGATTGTTTCGCGAACCGCGATCCGGCCAATCTCGGCAAAGATTGCCGTACTGGCCAACCAGTTGCCCACGAATTATCCCGCCGATCCCTGCGACCGCCTCATCGGCGCGACCGCTTTAGCCGAGGGCATCGCGCTAATCACGAAGGACACTGGAATCCGGGCTTGCAGACAGATCAAGACCATCTGGTAGCAGGAAGCGAATGGTGAATGTTCCATATTCGATTTGTGCCTGCCAGCGGGAGTTACCTACTGTGTGGCGCACCTAAAATTTCACTCAGAGTCTATGTAACGGACCTGAACAACCAGAATTAAGCTCAAAACTTTCATCTCAAGCCAGGAGACAAGGCATTGCTAACAACATACGCCTACGCAAGTTCTCAGTTGACTCCGCTCGGCGACGCCTTCATCTCTGTTGTTGTTGATTCCTTCCATCGCGGCAGCAGCGCGATGATGACCTTCCTCGGACTAGGCTTTGGCGTCTCGATATTGGTTTTATCTATTCTGTCTCCTTGTTTCCAGTCCCGGCCACTAATTGAAGCTATTCAGACATTTTATTATGCTGCCGACGGTGATAACTGACGCACAGAGTTATCAGATTATCTAACGCATCAGCACCCAGTTGGCTGCGATAAAGGAGATGGTGCACATGCAAATTAGCTGGCGAGCCGCAACATTGACACTTCCACACGTCACGTTCCAAGACGCGCATTTTCGGTTGTGAAGAAATTGGGTCCGCATTAAACTTGCTCTCGAGATGACTTCCAAAAATCCTCACGCCGTTGCATTGGGGAAGATGGGTGGTTCGAAAGGCGGCAAGACTCGAGCGGCTAAATTAACTGCTGAGGAGAGAAGTACCAGCGCACGAAAAGCCGCATTAGCAAGATGGGCTAAGACGTAAACTTGATTTCGGGGATCACCGCAATAGGCAAACCCTCAACTTCAATTTCCCCCACGTCCAAGCCACTTGATGGGTTCTGGCCATGGCCGTTAGCAGCGCCCACTGGCCCTTCGCTAGTTTTTCTCAAACATCAGGAAATAGTGATATGGAAGGAACCGAAAATCCTTTACGAATTTGAAACCGGCCTGTTCGGCTTCGCTGATGACTTGGGAACGCGGCACCAGTTCCTCAGGCTTGTGCGGCGCGTGTGGACTGTCGGGAGGATAGTCGATGATGGCCATGCGGCCATGGGCGTTGACGGCTGGGGCCAGCTTGCGATAAAACTCAACGCGGTGATCGATGTGGTGCGTAGTATCGCAAAAAAAAACCAAATCCACGGAATTGACGGGGAGCATCGGGTCGGTCGGTTGCGAAACAATCGTTACGATATTTTGTAAGCCTTCGTGGTCAGCGCGCTCCTTGAGATATCCCAAAATGTCGGGGGCCACGTCCACGGCATAAACTTTACCTAGGGGCGCGACGACTTTGGCGAGGCGACGGGTGAAGTAGCCGCTACCCGCACCAACGTCGGCCACAACCTCACCAGGTTTCAAATCCAGGGCTCTGACAACCTCATCGGGCTTTTGCCATTCGTCGCGCTGGGCACGCTCCATCGTCTCGATGCGAGACTCGAGCGGGCGGTCTTGCGTTCGGGGTGGCATGGATTTTTGTTGCGCGCTCGCGAACGTGGAGAGAAGCAGGATCGAAAACATGGGCAGCCCGACCTTCGGCCAGACGTCGAAGTTGAAGCGCATCATCAAATCTCCAACTACTTCGCGATAATTCTTTCCACGTCGGTGCAAGCCATGTGCATGGACTTTAGCTTTTGTCCGTAACTGGTCAGCCCCAACTTCCCGGGTACAATTTGATGGCAGGTGGTGCAACCAAATTGTTCGAAGCGCGCCACCTTATGTTTTTCATCGTCGGTGCGATTGGTCGGCTTTACCTGCGCGATTACGTTCATGGAAGTAAGCAGCGAGATGCAGCCTTCGAAACCTTTACCCACTTCTTGGCCCCGTTCGTTGAATCCCAACTTGCCGCCCGCGCCGATGGTATGGCAATTGTCGCAGTGGTGGTGTTCGAAAATGTAAGCGGCCAGCTCATCAGGGGATTTGCCGGAAAGGTTCGCGTCTTCCTGGGGCTTCGCGTTATTGTGAGATTGCTCATGCGCACTGTGCTGAATAGCTGGGGCCGCGGCGGAAATATTCGTCAGTCCGGCCGACGAAAACGCAGCCAACCCAAAGCTGCATGCCAGTATCGAGAGAATCGCGAGCGTCCGGCGCCGCGATTGGTCGGTGAAAAACAAGCCGAAGCTTCTTTTAAGGTTTTGTTGGTTGGTCATTTTGTTGCCCATCTTTTTCCTCGTGTTCCGACTGTCTGAATATCGAGCCAATCTCGTTTGCGAAAGCCTTCAGCGATTGCCTTGTGTTCCATTCTCAGCGGCTTTTCCCGGTGTGCTAGTTTCCTTTGAAAAAAGTTTAGGCGCAAGAAAAGTAAACAGGCCGTTGCGTACGCCGTCAGTCACAAAAACTTCGCCGGCCTGGGGATCAATGGCTACGCCGGCAGGATGCACGAGATAGCTGCCGGCTCCTTTGATTATTCCGCGAGGAGAAACGTCTCCGTTATCGTCGATGCTCCACATGCCTACGAATCCGGGCGCACCGGTATTCCAAGGCGAAGGCAGGTCGGTATCCGGCGGCAAATCTTTCCTGGGCATTTCCAAGGCATACGGTGGATGATTTTCGTTGTTGATAGCGGCCACAAAAACGTTGCCCTGCGCTGGGTCGAGCGCGAGCTGCCAGGGGCGAACAATTCCGGTGCGCGGGCCGGCAATGATTCCGCGCGGCGCGACATCCCCTTGGTCGGTACGGTTAAAAATGAACAGCCCGGTAGTGCCTCCGCGCACGCTGGAGGCGCTGGCCGCCACGATGCGGTCATGCACCGGGTCAACCGCGACGCCCACAATAAACAACAATCCGGTTTTTGGCCCGGCAATAATGCGTTTGGGCTGCGCGTCGCCCTCGGCATTCCGGGCAAACACCAGAATACTGCGGCTGCTGGTGTCGGCCACAATGATCTCGTCATTTTTTTCATCCACGGCGAGAGTGTGCGGACGAATCAGGCGGGTATTGGGACCCTGAATAGTTCGAATGGGCGGCTCTTCACCATGAGCGCCGCCGCGGAACGTTAACACCGCAGCGCCCAATGCCACCGGCACGACGACTTCATCGTGAGTGGCGTCAAACGCGAGACCATGCATCGTTCTGCTCAAGTGCGTTGATTGCCCTTCGATGATTCGCACCGGATTTGAATTTCCGTTTGCCGACCTGGCAAACACCGCAATACGCGGCTGGCTTACTCAATTCGGAACGAGAAGTTGATCGCGTTTCGAATCGTAAGCTACCGCATAAGGGTTGCCGAAGCCGCCCGTCGGCGTGCCTTCTGGAGCGTTTCGAATAATGCGTTTGGGCGCGACGTTGCCATTAGCGGTGCGCGCGTAAACAGCGGCAGTATGGTCGCCATAGTTGGCGACCCAGATCTCATCGTTCTTCGCGTCGACCGCCACACCCATGGGGCTGGAGATGCCGGTGCGGGGGCCACGAATGACGCGCAGCGGTACAGCGTCGCCGGAATCGGAGCGGCGGAAAATTACGACGGAATTATCGCCATTGTCAGCCACGGCGATTTCATCGTGCTGGTCGTCGAGATCAACCCCCATAGGCCAATTCAAGTGCGTGCGCGGGCCTTGAATAATGCGCACCGGCTTCGCATTGCCTTTTGCGGAGTCATCAAAAATGGTGAGCGATGGCGGGAGGAAATGTCCGCCGGCAGAGAGCGCTTTGGTGGACACGCCGGCATCGTATGCGGAATAAGACGCGATGACGGAAGAATTTCCGTGGTTGGCCACGATCAGTTCGTGATTCTTTACGTCCCAGTGAATGCCATGCGGATCGGCCAGTCCCGTATCTGGGCCTTCGATGATGCGCAGCGGCGCCTCCAGTCCGGCGGCTTCGCGGCGGTAAAACGCCACCATGCTGAGTTGTTGCACGGAAATTGCAAACTGGTCAGCAACGGGATTCAGTGAAAGGCCCCAGGCTTGATGCGGCACATACAAGCGACGCTTGGGCGTCACATCGCCGCGAGCATCCTCATCGAACACCACGATGCGATCGTCCAGATCATTGTTTACCGCGTAAATTTCGCGATGCGCGGGATCAAACATTATTCCGGCGATGTATCCGATTTGCGATTCAGGACCAAGGATCTGGTGGAGCGGGGCAGTAACCGCGGCGGATTTATCTCCACCGGCGCGATCGTAAACCAGAACACTCTTGCGATTCTCGTCGCTCATGGCCACGCGATTATTCGCGGGGTCCAGAGAAATTCCGTTAAAGGTTGGATACGGATCGCTGACCATCCGGATCGGAGGAAGTTCGCCGCCCATTAGATCCGCGCTGGACTCCACTGCCTTTTCACTTTCTGCGGGGGAGGGAGGGAGGCACATCTCCATAGGCATGGACGCTGCCAACAGAGCTTCCGAGAAAGGAGAAACGGGAGCCGCTGATCGAAGATCGCCATCGAAGCTGATTATCGATACAGCGCCGGACAAGAACAGCGAGACCACCACTAGCGCCAGCATTCGCCGCGTGCCGTTCACCGCGCTGCACCTCTATCGTCAGTACGTGTTGCGAACCACAGAGTAACGGCGCGATGAACCATGCGTGCAGAATTCACGCGCGCCGCAAGAAATTTAGCTGGCCCGCGAACCCGCGGTTTGCAGCAATCCGGTCCGATCCAACACCGCATCCAGAATGAGCGCTTGTTGAGGGTCCAGTGAAATCAGTGGGAGCCGCAACTCCGGAGAATCCAGCAGACCCAGGCGGTTCATCATATATTTCAGCGGAATCGGATTGGTGTCGAGAAAGATCGATTCGTTGAGCTCAAAGAGTTCGTCGTGCAATTTACGGGCGGTGGGAAGATCGTCCGCAGCCAGGGCGTTGTAAAGCGACGCGACACGCATAGGTGCGAGGTTGCTGACGGCGTTCATCAAGCCCTTCGCGCCCACCGCCAGCATTGGCAAGCTGAGAGCCTCGAGTCCGCAGAAGATGCGGAACTCCGAGCCCAAACTGAGAATTAATTTTGTTACGAATTCCAGATCGTTGGCGGCGTGCTTAATTCCTACCAGGTTAGGAGCCCGCTCAGCGATACGCGCCACTGTCGCGACAGTTACTGTGACCGCGGTGCGACCGGGAATGTGGTAGATCATGAACGGCAGCGCGGTGCGTTCTGCGACAGTCGCGAAATATTCCACCAACCCGCGCTGGGAAGGTTTGCAGTAATAGGGCGTCACGATCAGAAGCGCATCGGCTCCAGCGTGCTCAGCGCGTTTGGTCAGCTCCAGAGTTTCTGCCAGCGATTGTGACCCGGTCGCCGCCACAACCGGAATTCGTTTGGCGGTCACCTGCAGCGCCACCTTGAGCAGTTCGGTGCGTTCCTCCACGGTCAGGCTGCTGGGTTCGCCGGTCGTGCCGCAGACCAACACTCCGTGCGAGCCTTCGCGGACCTGGCGCTCCGTCAACTCCGCGAATTTTTTAAAGTCCACTTTGCCATCACGAAAAGGCGTAAGCAGCGGTGGATACGAACCACACAGAAATTTCTTCTGCATCTGAAGCATAGCGATTCGCTTTCCCGATTCGCGCACGAAGCTGGCGCGCAAGCCGAAATCAACAAGGTTTATGCGGCGCGATTGGTGGAGAAGCCTTCGTTCGCTCCCAGAGATTCGATGGGCTGGTCCAAACTTTCCTGCCACAATAAAGAACCCATCCAGATGTTCAGTGGGCTGTCCTGGATGGTGAGTTCGTAGACGTCTTCCTCGAGTGATGCGTGATTGTGCACTGCCCAGCCCGGTGCGGAGAACATCAGATCCCCGGCCTTCCAGGGATAGCGCTTCCCTTCCACGACGCTGAAACCTTTGCCCGCAAAATAATAATTGACCGCCGCGCCCACGTGGCGATGCGGCCGGTCCACGATATTTTTCGGTCGGATAGTGATGGCCGCAAAAAAATTGCTGGTCGTGCCGTTAGTGTGTTTGGTGTTGGGATTGTAGAGCAGGTACAAACGGCGACCCAGATAGCTCTTGCCCAGCGCCGCCAGTTTGTCCAATTCTTGTTGTACGCGACCCCACGGAAAATGCAGCGGATTGTGTTTGACTACATCTGGACTGATTAATTTTTCATAGGGCATCAGCTGCGCGCCGTCATCCGAAATGGGGAACGTTCCGAAGGGGCTCTGCGCGGCGGCGTGCTCATCCTTGAATTTCTTGGTCTTCTTCACTTCGGCCAGGGGATTTTCGTCGACGATGTACACTTTCATTTTTCTCAGCAGCGGCGCATTGCTGTAGGTCAAGCGGACCTGAAGTTCCTTGGTATTGTTTTCATGTTCGTAGACTACCCACGACGGAGTGGTCCAAACGTCATATTTCGAATAGCGGATTTCTTTTCCATCTACGTTGGTTCGTCCGCCGCCCTGGATGCAGAAATTCACCAGCGAGGCGTTATGGCGGACCGGAGCGGTCTTCTCGCCTGGTTTCAAAACCGAGATGGACACCTCAATGCCCGGAGCCAAACCGTCTCCCTCGCCAGTCAGGGGATTCACAACGGCCGATTCGCGGCGTCCATTCGCGGGCGCAGGCAAATTAGCCAGGCGCTCGATCTCCGCGTCTATGGTTTCCTTGGGAATAACCACCGGAGGAATGAGTTCGATCTTAGGCTCGCTCGCTCCGCTACGATCTGCAAAATGAAACTCTTTTGA
>DATMOS010000182.1:0-14463 GCA_035568155.1 Verrucomicrobiia bacterium
ACCTGGCATCTCATCGGCCATCTGCAAAGCAACAAATCCGCGCGCGCCGCGAAAGCTTTTGACTCCATCGACTCCGTGGACGATTTCGCGCTAGCTCAGCGCCTCGATCATGCCCGAACAGAATCAAATGCCAAAGAAAAACTTCGCGTCCTCATCGAAGTCCGCGTCGAAAACGAAGTCACCAAAACCGGAGCCGAAGTCCACACCGTCCCGCAATTACTCGAAAAAGTCTCCCAACTGAAAAACCTCGAAATCGCCGGCCTGATGTGCATTCCGCCGTTCCTGGAAGATCCAGAAAAAGTCCGCCCCTATTTCCAACGCCTGCGAAAACTAAGAGACGATCTCGCCGACTCAGCCGGCCTCACACTCCCCGTCCTCTCCATGGGCATGTCCCACGACTTCGAAATCGCCATCCAGGAAGGCGCCACAGAAGTCCGCATCGGCACCGCCATCTTCGGCACCCGCCCCAAACCGTAGCAGTTGTACCGTAATCCTCGCAGAGCATCTGTCTTCAATGGTCCATGCAAAATGTAATTCACGCCACAAACAGGGTGGCCCAGGTTCGCAGTTGAGGTTGAACCTCGGTCTTGGGTTTCTCTGGGGGTTTTCTCGGTGAGTCGCGGGTCCAAATAATCAAACCCTGCGTCAATTCGCTTTCGCCGCATTCCTATCCAAAAACACAAATTGCTCCCGCTGCTTATCCGGCGTCGCCCGCGAAGCCGCCCCCAAATGCATCACCTGATCACCGCTCTTCCGGATATATATCGGCCAAGCTCCAAGACCCGCGCCATTTGGATTCCCAGTCTTCGCGAAATTTGTCCAGTACGCTCCCATCTGTTCCGACAATTTGTAATCCTCAGGCCGCCACTTAATTTTCTTCCAATCCAGCGTCCCAAACACATATTCAATTTCCGCGGAGTGATACGCCAGCCCCGCTTCAGCCGCATGTCTCTCCGAAGCCGGCGGCACCTGATCAAACTCAAAACGGTAAATAGTCGCTCCTCCGTTCTGCAGCTGCATTTCCAACCATTTCCACGTCCCAAAAGCAGTGAAGTCCGCCGTACTCAACAAAGCCGCTGACCGTTTCACTTCTTCATCCGACCCGCCTGGAAATAGTTTCAACGCCTCCGGTGCTGCCTCCCCAAAAAGCTGTCGAATTTTTGCCACGTAATTCTCTCTGCTCACCTGTTCCGTCCCAAAAAACTGCTGATAGCTCCCCTCATCGCGATTCCATCCCGCCATCAACGGCACATGCGCTTGCTCGCCTTTCGCATAAATTTCGTAAGCCCTCGCTGGCATGAAGTATCCATCGATATCAGGCCGGAACCGCTCATTGTCATTTCCGCTTCTTGAGGCCTCCAAAAGTTTTTCTGCGCTCACCGCACGCAATTGTCCGAGCGATTTCAGTCCCAGCGATTCCGCAAACACCGCATCGCGCCGTTCACTCTCCGCCAACAGCTTCGTCCTTAAAGTTTTCCCAAAAAATGCGCCACTCTCCCCGATCGCCGCATGAATTAATCCTTTCGACAACGGCGACGCCATCAGCGCGCTCACCGCAAACGATCCCGCCGACTCTCCAAAAATGGTCACGTTGTTCGGATCGCCCCCAAACGCCGCAATATTCTCGTGCACCCATTTCAGTGCCGCCGCTTGATCCATCAACCCATAATTTCCCGAAGCATGATGCGCCGACTCCGCCGTCAATCCTGGATGCGAAAAAAATCCAAAAATCCCCAGCCGGTAATTCATGCTCACGATCACTACGCCCTTGTGCGCCAGGTGCTCGCCATCCTGTCTCGGCTCCGAAGTCGCGCCCGCCTGAAATCCTCCGCCGTAAATCCACACCATCACCGGCAGCTTCGTCTTCGCCGAAGTCCCCGGCGTCCACACATTCAGATACAAGCAATCCTCGCTAGGTCCCGCATCGCGAAACACCATGTCCTCATAAATTCGCGCCTGCATGCACCGCGCGCCAAACTCTGTTGCTTTCCTCACGTCCTTCCAGGCGCTAACTGGCTGCGGCTCTTTCCAGCGCAACTCCCCGACCGGCGGAGCCGCAAACGGTATGCCCTTAAAAATCACCACCTTCCCATCCGCGCTTTTACTTCCCGCCACCAGTCCCGCTTCCGTGCGCACCTGCACCTGCGCGCCAAGCGAACCAACGCCAAACAACACCGCCGCAGCCACTGCGATACCTCGTTTCGCGAGCATATTCATCATTGTTGTCCCGGTTGGTCTCACGTCATTTCTGTCTGTAGCGCCCTCGCATTTGTAAATTGCGAACCCTGCCGCACTGATCAAATCCAAATCTCACCGAGAACCGTATAACACGGTGGGCCGTCTAACCCGAAGAATTTACATCTACGATCTTGACGGGCTGGTTGGCATACCAGAAAATTTAGTGGTTTGGCGTTCACAATATGCGCGAAACAAAGCAATTGCACGCAGCATCCAAAAATCCACCGTTCTTCCGCGGTTCCGCCGCCGGCCCCACTGATTCAAGAATCAAATCGGCCTCATCAAATTTTCAGTGGCAACGGAAGCCTTATGGGGGTAACGTATCCCCCAGTTTTAGCTCGCAACCTGGCGCCTCCAGCCTCGCGCCGATTCAGAGCGGTTTACAATTTTCGGCCGAAGCTCGCTCGCACTCGGCTCACAGATCTTCATGGCAGCTGTTCTGCCTGAGGGATGCAGTTAAATCTCAAATCGATGGGGGTTGTTCAGCATATGACTAAGTCCAATAAGTTTCTCATCACGGGCGCGGCTGTCGCGGGCTTGCTCGCCGGCACCAGCGCAAGCATCAAGGCGTCCAATCTGTTGCCTGGCGTCAAGTCTGCTATGACCGCTCAGGATGACAGTGCCGACAAGGCCTCCAGCAAAAAGGTGAAAGAAAAGCACGCCTGTAAAGGCCAAAACTCCTGCAAGGGTAAGGGCGGTTGCAAGTCCAGCGACAACGGCTGCAAAGGCAAGAACTCCTGCAAGGGCAAGGGCGGCTGCGCCACCGACGGCTCCAAGATGCCGGACGAGAAGCCCTAAACCACTACCGACACTCTTCCGTGTGATAGAGGGCCGGTCCATCTTCACCGGCCCTCTATCCGCTTTTTCTTATCTCTGTATCTAAATCTGCCTTCGTGAATCTGATTTATCCTGGAGTTTCGTATGGGTACCAACCGCTTTAACAATTTCACCGAGTACGGCATCGGCATCGGCCTGCGCCAGCCGCACTACGATCACATTTTATCTCGCAAGCCGGTCGTCGACTGGTTTGAGATCATTTCAGAAAATTTCATGATTGATGGCGGCCGCCCTCTGCAAATCCTCGATCAAATCCTCGCGCAATACAAAGTCGTGCAGCACGGCGTCTCCATGTATTTCGGCTCCGCGGAAAAGCCCAATCGCGAGCATCTCCGCCGCTTGAAAGAACTGGTCAAGCGCACCAAGACCCCTTGGCTCTCCGATCATCTTTGCTGGGGCAGCGTCGACGGCCGCTACACTCACGACCTTCTCCCCATGCCCTACACTTTTGAAGCCGCCAAGCTCACCGCGCAGAAAGTCCGCGAGGTCCGCGACTATCTCGAAGTCCCCATCGCCGTGGAAAACGTCAGCAGCTACGCCGAATATCACGTCTCCGAAATGACTGAGTGGGAATTTCTGAACGAAGTAGTCGAGCGCGCCGATTGCGGCATTCTGCTCGACGTAAATAATATTTACGTCTCATCGCAAAATCACAGCTTCGATCCTTTTACTTACGTAAACAACGTCCCCGCCGAGCGCGTCGCGCAAATCCACATTGCCGGCCACTCCAAGTACCGCAAATATATTCTCGACACTCACGATCATCCGGTCATCGATCCGGTTTGGAAATTGTACGAACGCGCCATTCAGCGCGCCGGCCATACCGCAACGCTGCTCGAATGGGATGACAGCATCCCCAGCTTCAAAGAAGTCCATAACGAAGCGCTCAAGGCCAATCGCTTTCTGGCCGTCACCGCGCTGGCCACCGCCGTATGAAGCTGCTCGAACTCCAGCGCACCATGGCCCGCGCGGTCATGCAGCCGCTCACCTTCACCGAGCGCATGCAGCGAACCGCTCCCGACGGCCAGCCCATGCGAGCTTATGCCGCGCGCTTCATCAAGCCCAACGATCGCCTCACTTCCTTCGAGCGCCTCGAAATTTACAATCGCCAATACTGGTTTCGCCTGCTCTCCAGCATGGTCGAGGATTTTCCCGGCCTGCGCGCCGTTCTCGGTGCTGCGCGCTTTGAAGCCATGTCCAAGGCCTACATCACCGATTGCCCTTCGCGCAGCTTCACGCTTCGCGATCTCGGCTCGCAACTCGAATCATGGCTGCACCAACACCCGCGCTGGGCAGGGAAGAAGCAAGCCTTGGCTCTCGACATCGTCAAACTCGAGTGGGCCGAAATTGAAGCCTTCGACGGTAAAGCCGAGCCGCCCCTGCGTCCTGAAGATTTGGCCGCTAACAGTGGCGCGAATCTCCGTCTCCGTCTTCAGCCCTACATCCAATTATTGAGTCTTCGCTACCCCGTCGACGATCTTCTGCTCGAGATAAAAAACAACCTTGAAGAAAACGAGGTGGCCAGCAACGCCTTCCAGGAACGCCGCAAAAGCAAGCGCGTGCAAACCGTTGCAAAACTAAAGCCCGCCGCCATTGCGCTCGCCGTCCACCGTATCGACAACAGCGTCTATTTCCGCCGTTTGGAACCCGAAGAATTCGCGCTCTTGACGGAACTAAAGCAGGGAAGAACGCTGCAGAACGCCGTTGCCCACGCCTTTATCGAAACCAGAATCCCGCCGCAGGACTTGCCCGCTTTAGTTCAACGCTGGTTCCACAACTGGGCCGCCCTCGGCTGGTTTTGCCAACCCAACCAGAAAACTGAAACTTCTCCTCGGCCTACGAATCCTATGAATCGAAATCCAACTGGCGCAGGGCGAAAACGAAAAAGCGGTTAGCCCCAACTGAAAAGAGCGTCCCAATCAAGCTATGAACGATCTCCTTCTTCGCCTCAAAAAACTCTACAACTTATTTTTCTACTACGTAGCCTTCGGCCAATCACCTTTTCTCCTTTTCGTCCGCCTTTATTGGGGCTACCAACTCATCCAAAGCGGCTGGGGCAAGCTCCATCATCTCGATAAAGTCACCGAATTTTTCACCAGCCTCAATCTACCGATGCCCGCGCAAACCGCCGTAGCCATTTCCTGTCTTGAATTCTTCGGCGGCATCTTTCTAGCTATCGGCCTGCTCTCCCGCCTCACTTCTCTCGCGCTTACCATCAACCTGATCGTCGCCTACATCACTGCCGACCGCGAAGCGCTCTTCTCCATTTTCTCCGACCCCGATAAATTTTACGCCGCGGCCCCATACACCTTTCTCGTCGCATCCGTCATCGTATTATTGTTTGGCCCGGGAAAAGTCGCAGTGGACACCTTGCTGAACCGTTGGTTTTCCACCTCGCCCGGAGAAAAAAAACCTCCTCTGGCCTGGTGACCAAGCCTTCGCCTGAGAAAAAATCTCCTTGGGGTACGCATGCGCCAAGCTGTACTCTCACGTTTCCAAATCTTCGTTGTACTCTTGGCTTTGCTCGCAACATCTTGTTCCCTCGGTGCTCGCGCGCCCCAAATGACTTCCACTCTCATCGTCGGCGGTTCGCACATCGACATCACCGTCGACGACGGCAAGCTCAACGTTCCTCAAGCCGACATGATCGCCTGGATTCAAGTTGCCGCGGAATCTGTGGCTGGCTACTACGGTCGCTTTCCCGTTCCGCATCTGACCTTGCGCATCATGCCGTTCTCCGGCCGCGGCGTTCGCCACGGCATGACTTTTGGTATGCGCGGCGGCTTCATAAAAATTGGTCTCGGCAGCGATACCCCCAAAGCCGAATTAATGAATGACTGGATGTTGACTCACGAAATGATCCACCTGGCTTTTCCCTCCGTCGCCGATGAGCATCACTGGATCGAAGAAGGAATCTCCACGTACGTCGAGCCTATCGCGCGCATTCGCGCCAGCCACATGAAGGAAGAACAAATGTGGACCGACCTCATCCGCGACATGCCCAAAGGTCAGCCGCAAGCTGGTGACCAAGGCCTCGATCGCACCCACACTTGGGGCCGCACTTACTGGGGAGGCGCGCTATTTTGTTTTGACGCCGACGTCGAAATCCGGCGCCAAACCCAAAACAAAAAAGGCTTGCAGGACGCTTTGCGCGGTATCCTCGACGCCGGCGGCAACATCACCGAAGATTGGGAACTCACCAAAGCTCTCAAAGTAGGCGACCAGGCGACAGGCACCACAGTCCTCACCGATCTCTACAATCAAATGAAAGACAAACCGGTAAGCGTCGACCTCCAGGAAAAATGGAAGCAATTAGGTATTGAATGGGATGGCTCCGCTGTCCGCCTCCGCGATGATGCTCCCGAGGCCGCCATCCGCCGCGCCATCACTGAAGCTGCTTCGCCCGCGAGTCCGGCCGCCGACGCCAGCGTTCACTACGCGGGCAATGCCATCGCCGTCATGGCCGGCCGCAAATCCTCATAATATTCTTGGCCTCAGATGGAAGATCTGTTTTTCGCGGCGATAAAACCCCGGAGGGTGCCCCAGGTTCGCAGTTGAGTTATGAACCTGGGTCTTTCTTTTTCGCGCCCAAAACTGCATCAGTCAACTATCTTCACCGTCAAAATCGCGAACTGGATAATTACCTACCGTTCGTCAGGAAAAACAGGCAGCACCAGCGTATTCACCGTCGCTGGATCGTCCCGCAACTTGATATAAAGCAGCGTCCCATTTGGTCGCGGCACGCTCAGCGTCGACTCCATAAATCCCGCCGGCACCGGACTCGTATGCGTAAATTGCGGATCCGACGCCACCGAATCAATCAAAAATAAATTCGTCCCGCTCAACTTACACTGCTTATCCGGACTATCCGGGCAGCGAATTTCTTTGAGTGTGGGCAATCGCACTAAATTCGCCAGCGGCAGCCAATCGCCCTTTGCTCCATCAGCATCCACAGGGCGAAACCGCAGCGGACCAAACGCCGACGCCCCAAAACTCTTTAAGGGATCAAGCGTCGCCAGCACATTCTCCGAATCCTGCATCACCAGGTTCCCGTCGGCCACGCTCAGCGAAACATGGAACGCCTCATCCGCAGTGGCCACTTCAATCTTCTCCGCGTGCGAAAACTTTTCAGGAATCACTGCTTTCAAGAAGAAAGCTAACCGCCCATCCTGAGGCAACTCATCCGCACTCCCGAAACGCAGCGCCGTAGGCGTCGCCCCCGGCTGCACATTTTTGCTGAGCAGCGTCACCTTCGGCCGCGCCGCCTCCACGGTGGTCTGCAGGTCCAGCACTCGCGCATCTTTCAACGCCACGTGCGCTACCACTTTTTCTTCCGGCAGCAACGTATTTGCCAGTGTCGCCGTTGCAGCGGACAAACGTAACTCATCCTTCTCGTTTGCACGCGACAATTTCGCCGGCGAAAACTTCACGCCCTTCAACTCCACGCTGTCCACTTCATCCAACCGCGTCCCGCGCAACACCCCTTGCTGGTCCCCGGAATTAATCGTGAAGCGTTCCAGATGCGCTGCCTCCGAATAAGTGTGCAGCGACACCTCATCGCTTTTCGCCAAACCAAATTGCTTCACGGACATCGTCACCGCGCCCGGCGTTTCGTCTTTCAATCCCACGCCGACTTCTAGCGTATCGGGGCGCAAAACTTTAAAGCTTGTTTTCAATTCCACTCCCTTGTCGTTTTTAAAACTGACTTTCTCCACACACACCGCGCATCCCGACTGCACATGCAGCACATCATCGCGTCCCACAACCAATGCGCTCTGTTCCGCGGCCGCAACGTTCCACTTGGCGTTGCGCGCGCTCTTCAAATCAAATCGCGGCCCCTCGTACGTTTCAAATCCCCACCACCCACGCAGAGTCCCGGTAACTTCCGGTTCCAACGCGCGCCCTTCCAGTTCCTTCACATCAACCAAAAATCCGCCATGCACAGCATCCGCAAAGGCCGGCAATCTCACTTCCGCGCCAGTTTTATCCTTAAACTCCAACACAAAGTGATGTCCAATATCCGTAGAAAAAACCAGCGGCGCGCCCTCCACTGCCAATACCAGCGAAGGTTTCTCCAGACACAAAACTTCGCCCGCATGTACCGGCCGCAGCGGCGGCAATTGCACCGCCTCCACTGCAGGCAATCCCACCACCAGCACCGATTTCGGTTTGCGAAACGACGGCGGATTATTCAGCCGCAAATTTAATTGTTCCAGTTTCGGCAGCGCCAGTGACGGAAAATATTGATAATCGGGAGTGTGAAAACTTTCCATGAGTCTTGCCAGGTCCACAATCGCCCCGACGTACGGGCTGTAAGTTCCGCCGCCCGCCAAAGAAGTGGTGCTCACTGCGCCAATCAAATCCGTGGATGGCCCGGAGGTAAGCGCTGCCACCATCGATTGACTATGTCCATCATCCAAAACTTTTTGGTCGCTGTTTTGCATCAGGCACGAGGGCTGCTGCTCGAGCGGCTTATCGAAGCACTGCATTTCCAACTTGATATTCAGCGTCCGCGCCAACAGCACCGAGCGATCATGCAATTCTTTCGCGTCCATTCCCTCGCTTTCGCGCACTTCGGTCATATATCGATCCAGTCGTGAACGATCCAAGCTAGCTTGATTCAAATCCTGCGACGCACGGACGAACAACCCCGGCTTCCCTCGCACGGTCGCTCGCAGTGATCCATAATCGCCTCCCGTTTCTGGTGCGAGAAACAACAGCGCCTGTTGGGCACCCTGCGGCACCGTCACAAAAAACCCCTCTTCGCGAACTTGCTTATTCCATGCCTCCGCTTTGGTGAACCAGTTTTCCGGCGGTGGATTAGTAGCGCCGCGCAAAAAAGCCACGACCACAAGGAAATGCACCGACTGCGAATCAGGAAAATCAGGATGAATCCACAACCGGTCACCCGCCTGCAAATTCGGCACATTCGCGATGGGCAACGTCTTTCCTGCGCGCATCACCTTCATCTCTACGCGCGGTCCGGACAAATCAAACGCCGGCGCCGCGTCCGCCCGTACACTGCGCGCCGCAAAAAATGTCACGCCCAACACTGCCGCCAGCGCTATTGTCAACACGCTGCATCCGGCCCGCCGCTTACTTACCCGCCAAAAATTATCCCGCATCATTTTCCAAATCTTCATTAACATTAGGCTCCCGCAACAGAAAAAATGGGCGATACCTCAACCTTACTCCACGCCCGAATTTCAGTGCGCTTTAGTTTGTCGATTTTGCCACCGGGCTGGACGCGCGGCGTACAACGCTATGTTTATTGTGATGCACTCAACCGTAAACGAGGCGTTTTTTAATCCTCGTTGGCTTTCCTAAACAACAACAGTCTTTCCTGTTCACTCAAGGCTCGAACTTCGCCCTTCGGGAGATCCCCCAACTTCAGCTCCCCAATCGCCACCCGAATCAATCTCAAGACTTCTATACCTATTGTCTCAAACATCCGGCGAATATGCCTATTGCGTCCTTCATCCAAGACAATCTCCACCCAACAATTGCGCTCACCAGACCGTATCACGCCGGCGCGTTTCACGCCCAAAAACTCTCCGTCCTTCACCGTAAATCCCCTTTTCAGCTTTTCAATCATTACTGGCGTCGCTTGCCTGGCGATTTGCACATGGTAAATCTTGTCGACGTCCGTATCCGGCGCGGTAATCTTTGCTGCCCATTCGGAATCATTGGTGATCAAGAGAAGGCCTTCGCTCGCCTTGTCGAGTCTCCCGACAGGAGCCACCCAATTCAAAGAACCATCATTATATTTGTCTAGAAACGAATAAATCGTTTCGCGGCCACGCTCGTCGCTGGCAGTAGTTACCACCCCGCGAGGCTTGTTCAACATCAAATAAATCTTCTCCGCTTTTTTAATTTCGTGACCATCAATCTCAATGCGGTCTTTGCCCAGATGTACCGGCGCTTCTACATTTGTTTTAACAGCGCCGTTAATGCGCACCCGGCCCGCGCGAATGGCGTCCTCGGCACGGCTGCGAGAGCAATAGCCCATCTTGGAAATCGCGCGCGCCAATCCAACATTGCGCTGTTGGCGAGGCGGGTCACTGAAATTTACAGCAGTGGTTTTAGGAGTCGCAGAATTCGCGCGCCCGATCTGTGATTTTGTCGGGCCCGATTTTCTGTGCCGTGTCATCGCTAGGAAATACTAAAGCGGCCGCCGAAATCGATCTAGCCCACTCAATTATTTTTCTTGTCGGGCGCCGCTGCAGAGGCTTCGCGCTTCACTTCACCGTAACGAGCAGCTAACCAGGAACGCGCCTCTTCCGGATGATAACTAAATGGCCCCATGCCTCCGCGATAAGCGATTCGTCCCTGTTCGATAATGTAAATGCGCTCTGGCCACGCCGCGTACGCATCATTTGCGGCATTACTCATATCGTCGATTCCAAATTGCGTGGGATAGTTGAAGCGCTTCACGAAATCATTGGCAATCGCTACGCGCTGTTCCAACGTCTTCGGCTGCGCGTAACAAACATCTTCCTTCACGTTGGACTTCATCTGCCATTCGTCGGTGGGATGCGCTTCGCGCACATATACGGTCAGAAAGTCCGCGTGATCTTTATAGTCTTTGTAAATTTGCACGACGTCGCCAACCTGGCGCCGGAATGGCGGTCAAGTGTAGCTGCCAAAAACGATCACTAACGGACGCGCACCGGTGCGCTCTCGAATATGAAAGCGGCTGCTGCCGTCGAGTGCCAGCAGGGAAGCATCAGGGGCGGAGTCGCCCACGCGCAGCGTGCCACGATGCATGTGCGGCAGCGCGTAACGCACCATTCCATACGCGCCGCGGATGCCACCGGCCATCACCGAAAGCCCAATCACGACGCCCAGAATGAGGAGTACCACAACAGCGCCAATCCATTTCAACAATTTTCTTCCTCCCGATTCACTTATCACTGAATTTCGGAACAGGAAATTTAATCGGACCGCGCCCATCATCGTCCAACAATTTCTCGCGAACCTTTTTGTATCGCGCGAGGGCTTTCTCGATCACCGTGATCGCCGCGTATGCCGGACGAATATCTTCTACCTGCACGGTCTTGCCTTCCAGTTGTTTGTAGTCCGAGAAAAATCTTTTCAGCACCAGCAAGCGGTGTGGAGGCAAGTCCCGCGCTTCAACGTAACTGTTGAACTCCGGGTCGCCAGTGGCTACCGCGATGACTTTGTCGTCGCTTGCGCCGGAATCTACCATGGTCATCAATCCGATAGCGCGCGCCTGAATTAACGCCAGCGGCTGTACTGCTTCCTGACAGAGGACCAGCACATCCAGCGGATCATCATCTTCCGCGAAAGTTTGCGGAATGAAACCGTAGTTGGCGGGATAATACACCGCCGAATGGATGATGCGATCGACGCGCAGCATGCCACTGGTTTTATCGAGCTCGTACTTTACATTGGAGCCTAGCGGGATTTCGATTACCGCTTGAAAATCTCGGGGGAGATCGTCGCCCGGTGAAACGTCATGCCATGCATGCAACATAAAAGTCCTCTTTCATCGCAAACTCATTCGCTGTCATTTCTAATAACTCCAACCCCAAGACCCAGGCAACAAATCGAGCCTGGGGCACCCTCCGCGTTAATGCGATTTCTGCTTCAGGCGCGTGCTTTGTCGATCATTTCTTCCCAGATGCCTTTGCTCTTCAGAATTAATTCTACTACTTCGCGGGCGGCGCCTTTGCCGCCGATGGCGCGCGTTACGTGATGGGCTACGCGTTTCACTTCTGGTGCCGCGTCACCAACAGCTACCGCCAAGCCGACGCGGCGCATGATGGTGATATCGGGCAAATCGTCACCGAGATAAGCCACCATCGCTTCACTTGCGCCGGTTTTCTTGAGAATTTCTTCATACGCTGCGATCTTCTGCGCCTGATGTTCATAGACAAATTCGATTTTCAGCTCTTGCGCACGGCGCTGCAATGCCGCGCTTCCGCGCCCAGTAATCACGCCGGTACGAATTCCCGCCGTATGCGCAAGACTTAGCCCCTGTCCATCATGCGCGTCAAACGTTTTGATTTCTTGGGCTGAGCCATCCGGCAGCGAAAGCAGTGTCACTCCGCCATTGGTGATGGTTCCATCCACATCCATCAGAAACACGGAAATCTGCTTCGCACGTTTTGCTACTTTTGATGTTATTCGCGCCGCGATTCTCTTCGCCACTTTAGGCAATTAAATTTCCTCCGCCGATTGTCATGCAAAAAATGCTTACATCAACTCCAAAGTCCACAAATCATGCAAATGCACGACACCCAAAACTGCTTTTACTTCATCCACCACCACAATCGAAGTAATCTTGCGTTTCTCCATCAAATTCAGAGCCTCGCTGGCCAACACATGCGGGCCGATTGTTTGCGCTCCGCGGGTCATGCAGTCTCCAGCACGCATTTCCAGCGTGGCGCCGCGATGCTTTTCCATCAAGCGCCGCAAATCCCCGTCGGTCAAAATCCCTGCCAGCCTCCCGTCCGGCTCTGTTACGGTGGTCATGCCGAGACCCTTCTTACTCATTTCATGAAACACATCGGGCATCATCGTTTCGGGAGATACGTGTGGCAACGCATCGCCCGCGTGCATCAAATGTTCCACGCGGAGGAGCTTGTTGCCCAATCGCCCTGCGGGATGCAACGCTGCGAAATCATCAGGCTGAAATCCGCGCCGCTCCAAAAGCGCGACTGCGAGCGCATCGCCAACCGCCATCGCGACGGTAGTGCTCGCCGTGGGCGCAAGATTCAGAGAGCAGGCTTCTTCTTTCACGCTGACGTCCAACACTACGTCGCTTGCTTGCGCCAGCGTCGAGTCAGTTTTTCCCGTCAAAGTGACCAGCGAAATTTCCAGGCGTTTCAATGCCTCCAGCAGCCGTATAATTTCTTCTGTCTCTCCGCTGTAGGAAACTGCCAGCAGCGCGTCGCCGCGTGCCAGCATACCCAGATCTCCGTGAAGCGCTTCCGCGGGATGCAAAAAAAACGATGGTGTGCCGGTGCTCGAGAATGTTGCGGAGATCTTTCGTCCGATCAATCCGGACTTACCCATGCCGCTGACCACCACGCGGCCTTTGCACGCAAACAACACATCGACAGCGCGCTCAAAGCTGCCATCCAGGCGCGCCAGAACATCCTGAATTGCCTGCGCCTCGATTCTGAGCACGCGGCGCGCGCAATCGAGACTCATCGCGGGCTCCAGCTGCGCACTAATTCAGCAACTTGCTTCAAGCGCTTCAGCAAGGAAGGCAGCTGCGCAAGCGGAAGGGCGTTTGGGCCATCCGAAAGCGCGGCGCTAGGATTGTCGTGGGTCTCCAGAAAAATTCCGTCTACGCCTGCGGCTACTCCGGCACGCGCTAATATCTCGATGAATTCCGGCTGCCCGCCGCTGGCGTGGCCTTGCCCGCCGGGCAACTGCACTGAATGGGTCACGTCGTAGACTACCGGGTAGCCAAGTTTTTGCATGACGGGGAAGGAGCGCATATCCACGACTAAATTGTTGTAGCCAAACGATGCGCCACGCTCGGTCAAAATAATTTGTACATTTCCTGCGGCGGCGATTTTCTCGACGACGTTGTTCATGTCCCAAGGGGAAAGAAACTGAGCTTTTTTTACGTTGATGATCCGGCCGGTTTTTGCGGCGGCGACCAGCAAATCAGTTTGGCGAGACAAGAATGCGGGGATCTGAAGTATGTCGCACACTTCCGCAGCCGGCGCGGCTTGGGCGCTTTCATGAATATCGGTTAGGACTGGGAGGGCGAAGTCCTTTTTTATTTTTTTCAGAATGCGCAAGCCTTCCGCGAGTCCGGGGCCGCGAAACGATTTGAACGACGAGCGATTGGCTTTGTCGTAGGAGGCTTTGAAGATGTATGACACAGCGCAATCGGCGGCGATGCGCGCGATTTTTTCGGCCATGCCGCATGCGTGCGACTCACTCTCGATCACGCAGGGGCCGGCAATCAAAAACAGCGGATTGGCAGCGCCCAACCGCAGTGAGCCTAATGCAATTTCATGCGGCGGATGCGGGCTCATGCGCCCCACAGAATTTCAGTAATTCGCGTCATGCGGAACACTGAAGATAACACGAAGGCTGCAGTCAGTGCCGCGTGTGCCGCATTCATCCGGACGGGCGGTTGCGTTGCTTGCGGAGTGCTATGGATCGGTGGTCCAGCCCCATGGGGGTGGGGATCCGGTTATGGGCCAATTTACAGTTGTAGGCACTCTTACCTGGTAGCGTTTTTTGCCTGGGGGTTGGTTTGCGGGTTCGGGCGGCGGTTCGGTTGTCGTTTCGGTTGTGGTTTGGGATAGCGCTGCGATTGGCGGATTTGAGGTTATTGGAGTTGGCGGTTGTGGCGGGGTTAAGACGACGGTAGTGGTTGGTGATGGTGGGGGCAATGGC
>DATMOS010000183.1:0-3197 GCA_035568155.1 Verrucomicrobiia bacterium
GCGCGTTTTCGGAACCGCTTGGCTACTGCTATGGGCGGTGAACGACTGGCGCGGATGCGACGTCCACCAAAAGAGATGAATGTGTTCGGACGTCTTCACGAACGGCTCGATTATTTTCTGGCGCTCTCAATTTTCAATGTATTTCCGTTGCCGCAACAGTCTGGGTTCCTGAAGAGTTTCTGGTTCGCCGGCGATTTAGCGGATCGTGGCTGGAATATTTTGGTGTTTCCGGAGGGACAGACGACGGTAGACGGAAACATGCTGGCATTTCGATCTGGGATCGGGCTGCTGGCAAAACAACTGAACATCCCCGTCGTCCCAATGCGCCTTGCAGGAAGTCTCTACGACATGAAAGTAGAACATCGCATCCTGGCGCGTCCAGGACACGTGAAAGTCGTCATCGGGCAGCCGGTGCGCTTCTCCGCGGATCAGGACGCAAACGAGATTACGCGGGAGTTGGAGCGCCGCGTGAGAGAACTCTAGACTGTCGGAGATTGCTCATTTCGCCGCTGAACCGGGAGCCAGCGAATCACCACTAAAATTGCGATCAAGGCCACAACCATCGCGACCGAAGCGAATTTCTGGTGCACCACAAACTCCCTCGCCGCCGCCCCATAACGGGCGCCTAAGAAACCTTCCACAAAAAATAGCGCCCCACGCCCCACAAACGTCCCTACAACAAACGGAACGAAAGGTACCTGAAAAACTCCCTGCGCAATTACAAACGGCTTAAATGGCACGGGGAATGGCGCAACCGCTGGCAACAAAACGGACGCGAATGGATACTTCTGGACCCAATTCCGAATTCGTCCTGAAGGCTTTTGTTGTTTATTGCGGTAGTATGCTTGACCGCCCTTCCGCGCTAACGCGTAAATCCAGATACAGCCAGCAACCGAACCGATTGCGGCCATTCCAGCGTAGTACGGCATCCTCGCGGGATTTCTGCTGGATAGGTCCACCACGATGAGGTCGGTAACTAACGGAAGTGGAATGAAAGACGAATCAAGAAACGCCGAGAGAAATACTCCCAGGCCACCGAGCGCCGGCAACGTGGCCTTCACCCAAGTCGTGACTTGAGTCCCATGCAAAGCGCCAACTCCTAAGTAAACCGCGGAACACAAGTCACGCTTAGTGACTGCTTTTTCTTTTCTTGTGCAGGTCTGGCCAGAACTCCTTAATCATATACGTCGCCGCGTCCCAGGCCATCTGAGTGCCCCGCACGCTCATCACCTTGCCAAAGCGGTAAGTCTTGCACCCGCAATGTTAGCGGTCTCAGCAAGAAGACAAGCGACATCACACAGCATGCGCAGAGTTGTAGGCAAGTGTAAGGGAACCGAGAAGGGCCGTAGTTCCCCCTAACAAAGGCTGGTCCTCTGACACGATAATAGATGCACGCAACCGAAAGAAAGACACCAGCCTCTCCCTACTTTTTTCCTCGGTGCGCCAGGATACCGTTATTTTTTTCGTCCGATTGTATCTCCCCCGCGTGCTTCTGAATCAAACGCGGTGTACTAAACATGGTGTACCACACATGGTGTATCTAATGTGGTAGTATCCCGCCCAGAATGTTTTGGCCACCCCCGGGCAGGGTAATGACGGAGTCGGATAGTGAGTATTGTTTCGCGCAGCCGGCAGCGCGGCGGTTGCGTCATCTCACGAGCAAGAAGGAGTTGACCAATGTCCGAATTGCAGCAGGCACTTCCAACTGTTCCTGCTTCAGCATTTCGCCTGGACGTACCGTTACATAATTTGCTACAACAACCCCCAGAAAAACCTTCCCCGGATCATTCGAAGCAATTACAGACTTTGCCGACTCCTGTTTTTCCGCAACACCCCGAACTCATGCATGAATTGGATGCTGACGACATTGCCGCACATAAACACGTCTTAGAGACCGGCAAGAGATACTGGCCGGCCTCCAAAATTTTTCAGACCATGCGCGGCTGGATGTTTCCATATTTCAAATCACGCGTGCTGCCCGGAGATTTTCAACCAATCATCGCGTACCTGTTCACTGAGTGGAAATGCAATCTCGATTGTCACTATTGCTGGTCTTACGACAACCGCATCAAAGGCATGACCGAAGACACGGCGCGCCGCGCCATTGACTGGCTGGCCACCACCCCCGCCCGGGTGCTCGCTTCTACTGGTGGCGAGCCCCTTTTGCGTCCTGACTTTGTGCACAAGGTGATGTACTACGCCGCGAAAAAAGATTTCTGGGTTTACCTCGCCACCAATGCCCGGCTGCTCCGCCCCGACGTCACTGATCGTCTTGCCGATGCAGGAATCGCCACCATCAATTTCGCCGTCGATACGATTAAAGAAAGGCCTGGCCTACCAAAGGCTTTCGAACACGTGCGTAACAATTTCGATTACCTCGTGAAGCGCCAATATCGCTACGGCTACACCGTTTTCTTCAATACCAATATTTGCCGAACAAACATCGATGATGTGAAGCAACTGGTCGAAATCGCCCATGATAATGGCATATCGCTCACCTTCCATATCAACGAAGCACCTATGATGGAACAGCCGCATTTCAAACATCTCAGCGAAAACGACACCTACATTCGACCCGAAGATTTTCCGGTTGTGGATGATGTACTAGATTGGCTGATTGACAAGCAGCGCCAGGGCTACAAAATGGTCGACTCCATTCCACGCCTACAAAATATGAAGGGATTTATGCGCGGCGTGGGCGAGCACTGGGGCTGCCGCGCAGGCCAAAACTGGTTGATTATTCGCACCGACGGGACGCTCGCGCCGTGTTTCCCAATGTACAACGCAAAATATGATTGGGGCGCGGTCGAAAATCAGAAATTCAATCTCAAACAACTCACCGACATGAAACAAGGCTGCGAGCCTAATTGCTTCTCCACCTTGGGTTACAACGTGGCGTACTGCTATGACGTTTCACGTGTAATGAAATGGCTATGGAAACAGGCCATGCATGGCTTTCAGGGTGCAACCGGAAGCTTTGAATAATTCCGTCTCTTCTTCAAGGATCGGCACAACTTCGCGGTAAGAGTGGTGCGGGCTACGGCTGCCGCGTTATGCGCTGCTAACGGGTAAAATACGCAGGTTCTGTTTGAAGGGGGCGGATGCGCATCATCTGGTTCCCCCCTCGTTGAAATTCGTACGGCACGGTTTCAAGAGTAACTACCCGAGAGTCGCTGAGACCGGCCATGACATTCGGA
>DATMOS010000184.1:0-9073 GCA_035568155.1 Verrucomicrobiia bacterium
TGCGCGCGCAGGTAATTCGGCAATGCGAGGCAGACCAACGCGTAAGCCACGATGAAACCGTAAGTGGCCAGCGATCCCATCCAACCGTAGACATCCAACCCACTGGCGCCGCGTGCCGCCAACAGTGCGACGGGAAGTACCGCAGTAATTCCGGTGACGAGGAGCGCTCGGCCTGGGGTTTCGTTGCGGCGATGCGTTGCGCGCAGCCCATTGTGAGCGAGACCGTCGTGCGACATGAGCAGAAGTACGCGCGCGGCCGCGGTAATGCACGCCAGCGTTCCGGCAAACATGCTGACTAAAGCTCCGATGTCGATCAGCAATCCGAGCACAGGAACGCCACCAACTCCCGCCAACACGCGCATGGGTGCCTGATTGGTCGCAAGGTTTTGTCCGGCGACGCGAAGGCCTAAGACTTCGGTGTAAGCGCACAAAATGAAAATGGCTCCGGCAAGAAGCGCGCTTTGGATTACGGCGCGGGGAATTGTCTTCAGGGGATTGCGTGCCTCGGAGCCGAGTGTGGTTGCGCTTTCAAAACCCACAAAACTGAATAAGGCCAGCACCAGACCGAGACGCAGACCGCTGCCAGTCATTGCACGAAGATGCAATTGTTCTCTATCGAGATGAAAGCCTGTGCGTGCGAGCACTAATATGACCACGATGAGTATTAGCGAAACCGAGATGGCTTCGATCCACAACATTACGCGCGCGGAAATCTTGACGTCGCGCCAGGCAATCCAGATGGAGATGGCGGTGACCAGCAGCGCCAGGAAGACGGCGGAAGTGCCGTGCCCGGTAGCATCGCGTAACAGCAGATTGCCGTAATGGTAGAAGCCTCCGATCACGCTGGCTCCGGTAGCAATGTAGGCGAGCAACAAACTCCACGCGGAGGCCGCGGCGATCGCGGGCGTCATAATTTTTGCGGTGTAGGTGTAAAGAGAACCAGGCGATGCCGAATAACGCGCAAATTTTGAAATGCACGCAGCGACCAGCAATATAGCCAGACTGGCCAGCACGTATGCCAGCCATGTGCCGTTTCCCGCCAGTGCGCAGACCAGCGGGATTGTTGCGACCGGTGTGGTCGTTGGCGCGATAGTGGAAATCGATTGCGCAAGCGTTTCCATCGGCGAAAGCACTTCGCCGCGCAACCCGTAGAAGGACCCTTCAGGAGCTATCTGCGGTGCTTGAGCCATTCGCCTCGTCTCGCGTTTCGTGAACTGCAATCGTAATGGTGGCGGCTACGATACGGCTCTAGTGATTTGGACGCAACTGGCGATGTGCTATTTTGATGATTCCTGATCGTGCGGCTGGGAATTGGAGCTGTGTATGAAGTTGGATAGAGAAGCCTTGAAAAGTCTTCCTAAAGTTTTGCTGCATGAGCATCTTGATGGCGTGCTGCGCCCCAGGACCATTATCGAGCTTGCGCGAGACGTGAATTACCTGGAGCTGCCGAACGGAAATGCGGAAGAGTTGGCGCGATGGTTTTTTCAAGGCGCCAATCAGGGCAGCCTGCCCAAATATCTGGAAGGTTTCGCGCACACCATCGCGGTCATGCAGACAGAAGAAGCGCTCGAACGCGTTGCTTATGAGCAGGCGGAAGATTTAAGCCAGGACGGAGTTGTTTATTTCGAGACGCGCTTTGCGCCAATATTTCATATCCGCAAAGGATTGAGCCACCAGCAAATTGTATCCGCGGTGCTCAGAGGGTTGGAGCGCGGCCGAAAAGATTTCGGTATCGCGTCTGGATTGATCATCTGCGCCATGCGCAATATGGAAGTCTCGCTCGAAATGGCGGAACTGGCAGTCGACTTTCGTGAGCGGGGCGTGGTTGGATTCGATCTGGCAGGCGAGGAGGGTGGATATCCTCCCAAGAAGCACGTCGAGGCCTTCCACTATATTCAGAGGCAGAATTTCAACATCACCATTCATGCTGGCGAAGGCTTCGGAAAGGAATCCATCTGGCAGGCTATCCAATATTGCGGCGCGCACCGCATCGGACACGGAACAAGGCTTATCGAAGATATCGCCGTGGCCGACGGAAAGGCGGTGAAACTGGGCGACCTCGCACAGTATGTTTTGGACAAACGCATTCCATTGGAGATTTGTCTCATCAGCAATGTGCACACTGGAGCAGCGCGCACTTTGGCTGAACATCCCTTCAAGATTCTCTACCAGGAAAAATTTCGCGTGACCCTAAACACTGATAACCGGTTGATGAGCGACACCACCATGAGCAAGGAATTCGAAGCTGCCGCCACAACCTTCGGACTGACCTTAAATGATTTTGAAATTATTACGATCAATGCGATGAAGAGCGCCTTCCTGCCGTATGACCAGCGCTGCAAGTTCATTTATTCGGTGTTGAAACCGCGTTATGCGAAAATCCGCGCGTCGCAGGGAGTTTGAGTTTTGTTGCTACGAAATGCTTTCACACTGGCGGCTTTTTTGGCGAAAAAGAAACGTCGCTTAATTGCGATTAGCTTGCCAGACTCCGCAGAGTCTCCGCGAGAACTAGCGTTCCGCGCGCAATGTCTTCAGGAGAAGCATATTCATCAGGACGGTGACTGTAGCCGTTGCGGCAAGGAATGAATAACATTCCGACTGGGGCGATGCGCGACATAAATAGCGAATCGTGATAAGCCCGGCTAACCATAGACAAAAAACTCAGTCGGTGTTTTTCGCACGATTCAGAAAGCGTTTCGACAATATTAGCCGCGCAATCCGCTGGTGCGTCCGCATTCACCAGTTCCTGCTGAATGGTGACGCCACGTTTCGCGGCAATCGCGTGACAGGACGCATCAGCGGTGGCGATGAGCGAGTCGCGCCGACGCAAATCGGTATCGCGAATGTCCACGCTGAGATGCACCCTGCTGGGAATGCTGTTGACCGCGCCGGGAAACACTTCGCAAATACCTACGGTGGCCACTGTGTCCGTGGATCCGCTGGTTTTGGCCTGTTGTTCAATCGCCAGAATTAATTCCGAGGCCGCGCAAAGCGCATCACGGCGATCCGTCATCAGCACTCCTCCCGCGTGTCCGCCCGCACCTTCAATAAAAATTCGAAAGCTGGATGGCGCCGCAATTTTGCGGACGATCCCGAGTGAAATATTTTTCCGTTCCAGCAGCGGCCCTTGCTCGATGTGCAATTCAACAAATGCCTCGTAATATCCCGCGGGTAACCTTACAGTTTCTAGTTCTCCCTGAAATCCCGCATCACGCCGAACCTGCTCGATGGACGCGCCGTCTTTGTCCGTCAGCTTTTTTGCTGCATCGGCCGACAAACTCCCCGAAAGCAAACGGCTACCGAGACAGCCGATGCCAAAGCGCGTTGGCTCTTCAGAGGTAAAGAGGATCAGGTCGATCGAGCGTTTTGGAGTAAATCCGCTTTGCTGTAGGGCGCGGATGGCCTCAAGTCCTCCGAGTACGCCGACCACGCCGTCATACTTTCCGGCATTTGGAATCGCGTCGATGTGCGATCCGGTGCCCACTGCGGCAGCACTGGCGTTTTGTCCGTTCCATCGCGCGAAAATATTTCCGACTGCGTCCTGACGAATCGCGAGGCCCGTTTCTTTACACCGCGCCTTGAACCAGGCCCGTGCGCTTAGATCTGTTGGGGTGAAAACAATTCTGGTTACCGCAGGAGCTTCTGCATCGGAAATCAAGGCCAGTTCCTCGATCTCCGACGTCAATCGCTGCTTGTCAACCTCGAGATTCATGTGGCTCGCCGGCGCGCGGATGGCGGTTCCAGTCTTTGTAGATCAAATATTTTGCCGGCGTCTTTCCAATCGCTCCGAACCACTGCGGGCACCAAGGCGCCATCCAGATGAAATCACCCGCGGTCACGGAGTGCCATGAATCATCCAGCCGGTAAATTCCACCGCCTTCCAGCATCAGCAGTCCGTGTTCCATTACATGCATTTCCACCATGCTGAGAGCAGCTCCCGGTTGATAAACCATAGTATTGACGGCGAAATCGAAGGCCATCTCGTCCGGCAGCAGGCACTTTACCTGCAGGTCGGGATCGTCGCCCAAAGCATGCGAAGAAATCTGCCCTTCGGTCGAGATCAACAACTTTGGCGCCGAAACCGCAGGCAATTGTTGGTACGGTTTTTCAATGACCGCGGCTCGACTAGAGCGCGCGGCGATCACTCGGTGCGGTGATCCTTCGGGAATATAGGCGTAAGCATTTACTCCCAATTCGCTTTTTCGACCGTCGACTTCAAGTTGGAGACTTCCCTCCAGCACATAAATAAACCGCTGCGAATTCGTGCCGCCCAGTTCGCCGCCGGATTCGAATTCCGCGGTGTACTGCACGAATTTTGCTCCCGCCGCTGCGCTGATGTGCACGATGGCGGAGCACGCCTTCATTCCTGGAAGAACGGTGCGCACGAATGTATCGGGCGTCAAAAGAGAAAAATTGTGTCGCTTGCAGCTGCGCGTTTGACCGAGATTATGCACGGACCTTCCTTTGTTGAAATTCTGTAGAGCCGGCTAGCTGAGTTAGTAAATGTGTCCCGCATTCAAGAGCTTTGGCCACATCTTCAACGCTCACCGACTCTGACGGATGATGACTGATGCCGCCGGGACTCCGCAGAAAGATCATAGCGGTGGGAATTTTTTCCGCTACGATCATGGCATCGTGACCCGCGCCGCTAACCATGCGATGCGTTTTGCCGGCCGTCTTTCCCGCAGCTTGTTCGATTTGATCCATCAGAAATGGATTCATGGGAACCGCCGGCTGGTTCAGCAATATTTTCCGCTCCACTGTTAAGCCACGACGATGAGCGATTTCCTCAGCCTGTACAGCAAGAAAATCCGCCGCGCGGGTACGTACGTCGTTAGATTTGTGGCGGACGTCCAAGCTTAAGCGCACCTGACCAGCAATGACATTCGCGGCGTTCGGAGTGGCAGTAACGCGACCCACCGTGGCGACCAGTCCTTTTTCCCTTTTAGCTACCCGCTCTACCTCAAGGATCCATTCCGCCGCCGCTGACATCGCATCGTGGCGAAGATTCATGGGAGTTGTGCCGGCATGATTGGCGCGGCCGAGAAAGGTAAACTCGCCACGCGTCTGTCCAGCGATGCCTTCCACAATACCGAGTGAAATTTCCAATGATTCAAGAACGGGCCCTTGTTCGATGTGAAATTCCAGGTATGCTAGACTATCGTTTTTCATTGCAGCTTTCGAAATTTCAGCGGGCTTGAGGCCAAAATTCTCAATAGCGGTTCGAACGCTGACGCCCTTTGTATCCGTGCGATTGAGTAACTCGTTATCGAGCTTGCCGGTTAACGCGCGACTACCAATGAACGGCGCGCCGAAACGAACTCCTTCTTCCTCCGAAAATCCGATCACCTCAATGGCGAAGGGAAGTTTGCGGTCCTCCAGCGTTTCAAGTAAAGAAACCGCCAAAGCTACTCCGAGAACGCCATCATAGGCGCCGGCATCCGGCACCGTATCCAAATGCGAACCCAGTAGCAATCGCGGCGCTCCAGCCTGTGCGCCAGGATAAAATCCCCGCAGATTTCCGGCTGCATCGATGGTTACCTCCGCTCCCGCCGCTTCCATCCAGTCGCCCACTACACGGTAGCACTCGCGCATGGCAATAGAGAGAAATGTGCGGCAGGTGCTGCCCGGCGTTTCAGTGATCGACGCCAATCGTTTGCATCGAGCGATTACTTTTTCCGCCCGATCCGCGATGGCGGCAGAGTGCTCCATTAATTCTTAATCCTGACGGCGAATGCGCGCCTCGATATAACCATGCGGTTCGTCAACGGGAACGAATATCTCATTGGGATTGTCCTGTCCAAAGCGCGACAGATCTACAAGTAGACAGTGGCGGTTCGGCAAGTTCAATTCGATTTCGTCTACTTCAGGAATTTGCTCGAGAACGGCTTCACCCATCGCGTACAGGGTGTGCTGCACGGATTTGCTGGTATGGCCCGCAAATACTCCAAGCAAAATTTGCCGGATACTTTTCCGCAAGGTCCTGAAAGAAGCATCCATCGTGGAATATTTCCATCGAGCGCGAAGGGCGGTACCCAATAAACGGTCCGCCGACTCTGGCAAAGTGGTCAACGAATCTTTCAGGAAGCCGGCGAATTCCGAACCAGCGGTTTTCATAATGACCAGATTGTCGAGCCCTGACCAAACCGATGAAGCGCCATCACGCACTCGCGATGTTTCTGAGGTCTGCAGTTCGGAGCTCGACTGCACAAATGTTGTGGGGTGAGGTTTTCCTTCAACCAGCACGTGTTCCCAGGATTTTTCAGAGATGGACACCTGCGTGGCGGAAAGCTGTGGATTATGGTCCAGGAAAAAGTCCGCTAGCTCCTGACCAAATTCTTCCATGCAGGTCTGCGACGATTCACGTGCCAGCGAGTACACCGTATTTTTCATGGTGTCGGTGGGAAGAATGTTGCGGTTGTCGCCGTCAACGAAACAGGATTCGAAATCTCCGGTGAAGAGAATCTCCACCGTCCATTCGCGAAAATCGTTACGGTCACCACGCCGCTTCACCTGCACCAAGCGGACGCGTGACTTGCCATATCTGTTCTCGGCTAAAGCGATCACGCCATCAACTCCCCCGGTAGGTAGTGTATCCATTCGGACTTAAGAGCAGCGGAATATGAAACTCAGATTCGCCTTCGAGCACTTGAAATGCGACCTCTATAAGAGGATAGAGCGTCGCGATTTCCTGAGCTTGAAAATAACTGGCGGCGTCGAAGTTCAAGCGATAAACACCGGCCACCAGAGTCTCATTTGCCGGCAGTAACTGCGCGCACCGGCCGTCAGCCCCGGTGCGCGAAGAAGCCAGCACGAACCAATCGCCGGAGAGTTCGCGACGCTCCAGCCGCACGGAAACGTCTTTCGCCGGTTTGCCCAGGGAAACATCGAGAACGTGAGTGGAGATGCGGCTCATTCAGAGATCCATTTCTTCAAGCGCAGGTTGGTGATCTGGCGCTGTTGCTCGGCCGATTCCTGCAGTTCGGTCTGTTCGTCGTTCCGCATCCTCCACTGCAGAATATCCAGGATCGCTTGAGCTGACTTGCCCGCGGCACAAGCAATAAAAATGCGGTTGAAGCGCTGTTCGTAAGCTCGATTGCCCTCCGCGAGCGCAGCAATCACGTCGGATCCGGCCGCGCCGACTTTTTGCTGCTCCTGGCTCGACCATTGCGCCGATCTCGCGGGGGCGGTTGAGGGCGCGACGGATTGTCCGATGCGCGGGTGATGAGCGAACGCCTCCATCCAATCTGCTTCGGTGAGACTTCTCCATATTTTGTCGGATGCCGCGAGCAGGCTGTCTTCATCTTCGATCGGCCTGAGAGCAGCCAGCTGTCGCGCCCAGGAGTGTGAACCGCAGCACGGTAGAATTTCAAGCGCCGCTTCTGTTGGTGGAAGAGAATTCCAACGCGCCAACCCACTCAATGTTTTATTATCGGCGTTGTTAAAACTGTTCAGAAATTCAGCCACAAGATTGCCGGTGACGGCGCGCCTATACCTGGCGGAGGATCGAATATCGTCGATGGGCTGAATTTCGTGAGCCGCTGTTTTTGTTGCCAGCAGAATAAGCCCTGGATCAATTTTTTTGCCGCGAAGGGCTTTTTCCGTTTCTTTCAAACGAAACGGAATCGGTGCGACACTTCCGACAGCCATGCGGATATCTTCGATCACTCCTCCAGCGACCCGTCCCAGCGCCGCCAAGCATATTTTCGAAATGGCCTGCGCGTTGCGCGCGCCAATCTTACGCGTATACGCGCGATAATTCTTAAACTGTCTCGCAAGGCATACGCACCGGATTACTTCATCTCCGGCGCACTGCGTTGTCCTGTAACCGGTGTGAAAATTTTCGTAGGGTACGCGCCGCTCGCCTCGAACGGAAACCAGAATTAACTCCGCTCCGTACACCAGCAACGCAGGGAGAGAGTCCGCAGCAGGCGAGGCGTTGACGATATTGCCTCCGAGCGTTCCGCGATTCTGATTCGCCACCCCGCCGGTCCAACGCGCGGCGCTCGTTAAGAGCGCAAATTCGCGATTCACCTCTGCAGTTTGTATCAAGTCTGTGTAAGTGCATCCGGCTCCAATGCGAATTTCGCCGGGAAGAATTTCAATGCGACGAAGTTCCGGTAAATTCCAAATGCTGACCAACTTGCGCGCGGCAAGGTGCCCTCCGGCATATTGCACCATCAAATCGGTTCCACCCGCGATAGGTAGCCACGTGCCGGGTTCCTGAGCGAGCAGCGAAAGCACCGACGGCAAATTGTTGGGAGCCACCAGTTCGTACTCAGCAGGATGCGATCTCATTGCCTACACCGGACGGCGGCATCCGCGACAGATTCAAAAATTTGCATGTAACCGGTGCAACGGCAAAGATTGCCAGACAATCCCTCGCGAATATCAGCGCCGGTCGGCTGAGGGTTTTTGCTCAACAAGTGAACGGCGGCAAGAATCATTCCTGGAGTACAAATGCCGCACTGCGCTCCTCCGAAATCGAGAAAAGCTTGTTGCAGCGCATGTAATCGTTTGTCCGTGGCCAGGCCCTCAATCGTGGTGATATGTGTGCCCGAGGCCTGCAGCACGGGTAACAAGCAGCTATTCACCAACGCTCCGTCCACCAAAACCGAGCAAGAACCGCACTCGCCTTCGCCACAACCTTCCTTGGTGCCCGTCAATCCAATTTGTACACGCAACACGTCCAGTAATCGTTCCATGGGAAATGCGCGCACGGTTATGGTTTTTCCATTTACAACTAGAGTGATGTCGGACTTCGTGGCCGTCTGCGGGTCGTTCATTGCTTACTGTCCGCCAATGCAGGCGCCACGTCATGCAAACCATTTGCCGTCAGGGCCTCGAAAATATCTTCCGGCAGCAATGGAATCGAATTGAAAGAAATGCCCAGCGCGTCGGTGATGGCGTTGACGATTGCAGGGGCGGGTCCATCCATTGGCAACTCCCCGATTCCTTTTGCGCCGAAGGCTCCGTGAACGTTGCCCAATTCCTCGAAAAAAACTCGGATTGGGGGAATGTCGGCTGAGGTGGGCATGATGTAGTTGGTCATCTGGCCATTTTTCATGCGCCC
>DATMOS010000185.1:0-9532 GCA_035568155.1 Verrucomicrobiia bacterium
TCATCGCCTTCCACGTGCAGCACTTCGTGTAGCGGATGCCCCAGCGGAAAAATTTCATTTACGCGGCGGCCCAGAAAGTGACCCGCAGGCGCGCCGAGAAATTTCTCCGCCGCCGGGCTCACCATGACGGCCCGCGCGTCGCGCGTGAACAGAAGTAAACCGTCCTCCAGCCCGGCCATCACCGAATCCATGTTTTCGCGCAAGGTGCTGAAAATTTCGTGCACACCGCGAAGTTGCTGACCCACTTGAGTAATTTTTCTGCTTACTTGACCAAGTTCGTCACCACTACCTCCAAAGAGACGCAGGCTTCCCGATGGCGTGTCGTATTGACCGGCGGAAATTCTGTCGAGTTGCGCGGAGATGTCCCGCAAAGGCGCCAGTGTGGCTCGGCTAACGACCGCAGCCAACAGCGTGCAGATTCCCAGAGCCAGCAGAACAATAGTTCCGGAAGTTTTAAGACTGGGGGCAATTTCATTCAGCAGCAAGCCGGTAGACAATACCACCCGAACCTCTCCGAATGGTTTGCTGGCCATATTGAAAGGATAATCGTACTCAAAAATTTTAGATGGTCCACGCAGGACTTTCACCTGATTCACGAATCCGCTCTGCACCAGTTGCGACAGCGGCGGACGGCGGGGCCGGGTTTTGCCTGGCAGAGACTGGTCATTTGAAATCAATACCAGCCCCTGGTCATCCGTGATGGAAACTTCATACACCGAGGGAGAGCTGATGGCCGCTTCCAGTTGAGCCTGCAAGCCGGCATTAATTTCAAATGCCCGACGCACATAATCATGAACATCGTCCGGATCATCGGATGAGGGACGAAGTCCCTGGTTGGCGGCGTCCGCCAACGCATGTTGGGCTTGGACGAATACCTGATGAGCAAGATCGCTGGCGCGCTTGTCGGTTTCAAGTAGAGTCTGCTCGAGAAGCTGCGCCAGAAAAACGCCGGACAAAACGGCAACCACCAGCAGCACCAGCCCGGTCATGACGATGGTTAATTTGGTGCGCAGCCGTAGCTGCATGAAATTCCCTATTCCGCGCCAGCGCGGTCAGCGCCATATTCTTTGAGCTTATTGTGCAGAGTTTTGAGGCTGATTGCGAGAAGGTCCGCCGCGCGTGTCTTATTGTTGCCAGTAGCGCTGAGGGTCTGCAGAATCAGCTCACGCTCCATGGCGTCAACGGTGGTGCCCACCGGGAACTTGATGCTGGAAAGATCGCTGGGGCCCTTGGCCGCGGTGCGTCCGAACTCCTCGGGCAGGCACGAACGGGTAATCAATTCCTTCTCGCACATGATGCAGGCGCGTTCCAGGATATTGCGCAACTCGCGAATATTCCCTGGCCAGGTGTGACTCATGAAAATATCGAGCACTTCCGCTCCGATGCCGCGAACATGTTTGCCGTGTTTGGAGTTCACATCGCGCAAGATGTAGTCGACCAGCAGAGGAATGTCTTCTTTGTGTTCGCGAAGCGGCGGCAAATTAATATGGAAAACGTTCAAGCGGAAAAATAAATCCTGCCGCAAATCTCCGCTGGCCACGGCTTGCTCGGCGTCTTTATTGGTGGCGGCGAGTACGCGCACATCCACCGGCGTTTCGCTTTTACTGCCGAGGCGGCGAACTTTGCGGTCTTCCAGCACACGTAATAACTTGGCTTGCGTCGGCGCGGGCATTTCGCCGATTTCATCAAGCAGAAGGGTCCCAGCGTCAGCCAATTCGAAACAGCCGATGCGCCTTTCCGCCGCGCCCGTAAACGCGCCGCGCTCGTGGCCAAAAATTTCGCTTTCCATGAGCGTTTCGGGAATTGCCGAGCAATTGATGGCCACAAATGGGCCACCAGCACGCGGCGACAATTTGTGAATGGTGCGGGCCACGATTTCCTTGCCCGATCCGGTTTCGCCGGTGATGAGCACGGAAGCAGAACTGGGCGCGGCCATTTCGACCAGACGCATCACGTCCTGCATGGGCTTGGAACCGCCAACCAGGTCGCCAAGTCTGCCAGATTCCCGCAGTTGTCGCTGCAATACCGCCAACTGGCGGGCATCGCGCGCGCGCCTCAATGCGCGATCCAGCAATGCGTGCAGCACCGGGCCTTTCAACGGTTTTTCGATGTACCAGAACGCGCCGGATTCGATAGCCGCTACCGCGCGCTCCTCGCTACCTCGCCCGGTAATAATGATCGCCGGAACATCGTGAAGCTCGGGGCCAAGCTGCTTGAGCAGGTCCAATCCATTCATGCCCGGCAACTCGACGTCGGCAATCAGCGCATCGGGTTGGAAAGTAGCAAATTTTGCCAGCGCATCTTCCGCGTTGCTTACGCCCAGAACTTCGCATCCCCAGCGTTGCAATAATTGTTCGTAGCCTCTGCGGGCGTTGTCTTCGTCTTCGACAATCAGAACGCGGTCGCGGCGCTCGGACGCTTCGAGAGCGCGAACCGCGCCCTTCGCTTCTTCCGCCATGTGATAAAAACCTCTCCGCCTATCGTGGTTTTGGCTATTTAGAAAGCCGCTTGACTGGGCAATCTCGACTTTAACAAGCCCATGAGTGCTTGCCAAGTTTTTGGTAACTTTTTTGTTAGAGCAATCGTGAAAATCACCGCATGTTAATCAAGGTGTTGCTGCAGCCGCGCCATGCATTATTCTTTCAGCAAGTAGAGCGCTCGTTCCAGCTCCAATTCCAGCTTTGCGCCCTTAGGCAAGTTCAGCTCATGTCCGCGCCCGGATTCCTCGAGATAAGCGGTCAGGGCACCGAGGGCTGCGCCTTGTGCGGCTTCTTTTTTATCTTTGTTCTTCACCCCTTGAACCGCGCCGCCCGCTGCACCAGCCGCTGCGGCTTGGGCGGCGTCCTGTTGCGTGCTACTGCGTCCTTCGATTAGGCCCTCCTGACTGGGTCCGGCCGGTTTAACACTGTGATCACCTGGAACACTTACTACCTCTGCGACAATGGGTAGCTTGCCGAATTTCGTGTAGATGTCGTCAAAGGTCAGCCAGATTTTTGCGCGCCCGGTGACGCCGGCGGATTCGATGCGGCTGACGTGGCCATGAATCTCCGCGCCGGGCGGTAAATAGATGCCGCGACCGGCTTCAAGCGGTTCGACAGTCCTTACTATGAATTTAGCGTTTTCTTCCGTGCCCTTGGAAGTGAGATCTTGTTCCAGAACCACCAGGAATTTCGTTCCAGGGGCGACCGCGAAAGTCTCGGGCGGCAAACCATGCCTGCGTCCATCGGCCTGCTGGGGTTCAGGCGCAGTTTGCCCGTTATCCTGTAGCCGGTTTTGCTGAATTTCCTTCGCGGCTGCGGGGAGAATTATGGCTACCAGTAATATGACGAACAAGACGGTATTGGATTTCGCGTAAGTCAAAAATTTTCGGGTCATGCATTTTCTCCCCAGATTTTTATTTCCGCCGGTTGTCAGTTTTGATGCGCAGAATATTAGATGCGGCCTGGGTGCCAACGCGTGTTTTAAGGGTATTTCTTCATCCGCGGCAATGCAAGAGCGGGTGTTTATCAGCAGACTGTTCGGGCTTAGTCGCCAAGAAACCTTCTAATCCGTCGTAAAACCTCCGCATACATACCCGGTGTGACTTTGCCGGTCTGCGTGTTTTGTTGGCTGGGATGGTATACGCCGAACAATCGGGGCGCGGGTGGAGGTAATTGAATTTCAGCCCCATGCGCGAAGCGGTAGGGTGTTCGCGAAGTGATTAGCGCTCGTCGCTTCAGTACTTCAAGGTAGGCATCCCAGGCGATGCGGCCTAGAGCCAGCACTGCTTTTGGTTCCAGAATGCGAATTTCGCGCTCCATGTATCCGCGGCAATTCAAAATTTCGCTTGGCAACGGTTTGTTGTCCGGTGGAGCGCAACGGGCCGTTGCAGTGATGTAACTATCGATGAGCTTCAAACCATCATCGCGGTGCACGGAGGTCGGTTGGTTCGCAAAGCCAGCTTCGTAAAGCGCGGCAAAAAGAAAATCGCCACTGCGGTCACCAGTGAAAACGCGGCCAGTGCGATTTCCTCCGTGTGCTGCGGGAGCTAGGCCCACGATGAGTAGCCGGGCATCGGGATCGCCATACCCTGGCACCGGTTTTCCCCAATATTCCCAGTCGAGATAGGCGCGCCGCTTTTCACGGGCAATGCGCTCGCGATACTCCACTAGGCGGGGGCACAAGCGGCACGCTACTACCTCTCGCGCAAGTCGCTTCAGCGCAGCCTGCCGATTCACTGTAGAAGTCCCAAAACCTCATCGTGAATTTTTCCGTTGCTGCTGACGAATTGGCCGCTGTAAATAGAGCGCTCGCCCAGCAGATTTGTAGATTTTCCGCCGGCTTCTTCGACAATTAAGCCCAGGGGAGCCAGGTCCCACGGCATGGACGTCCAGTCCACAGCGGCGTCGATCGCGCCTTCGGCCACCAGCATGTGTTGCCAGAAGCCACCCAGAGCGCGGCTGTTTCGCACCGCATCGTGCAGGCGACGTAGTTTTGCGCGGTCATTTGCGTCTTTTTTAGGGCCAGTGCCGGTGGTGAAAATCATGGCTTCACTGAGCTTCGAAACGTTCGATACATGAATCTCTTTGCCATCGCGAAAAGCACCCTCGCCGCGATAAGCGAACCAACGCGTTCTGAGCGCGGGAGCACTCACCATGCCCGCGACGATTTCTCCGCGGTGCTCGATACCAAGCAACGTTCCAAAAGTGGGAATACCGCGCGAAAATTCTTCAGTGCCGTCGATGGGGTCGATGATCAATCTTGCTCGGTCGCCGGAGCTGGCAGCTTCCATGTCGCGGCCGCCCATTTCCTCGCCCAGAACATCGAGAGCCAATCCGCTAGCGGCTACTTTTGCACGCGCCATTTCTTCGACGCCGCGGTCGGCCTGGGTCACCGCGGAGCCATCGCCCTTGCGGTCCACGCGCATTTCCACAGCGCGAAAATATCGCATGGCGATGACGTCGCCCTCCTGCACGATGGAATCGAGCAGCGGACCGTATTCTTCGCGATATCCCATCATTTCTCCGTCGGCGCTCAGCCTTATGCAAGGCTAGCGGCGTCCCTTACGCTTCCGATTTGACACCTCCGCCGCGGCTACCTAGCATACAAACTTACCCGTTTGAGCGCCCCAACCAACTCCGGAACAGTGCTGGACCGCATCCTCGAATCTCGTCGAGCCGAGGTGGAGCATCGTAAATGCGTGCTGCCCGAAACGGCGCTGAAATACGGTGCGAGAGCGGCATCGCCGGTGCGTGATTTTTATTCCGCGTTGTCACGCGATGGCCTGAACATTATCGCAGAACTGAAGCCGGCATCTCCTTCACGCGGAGTCATTCGCGACCCATTTGACGCGCCGGAGCTAGCCAAGAGTCTGTCGGAAGCCGGCGCAGCGGCGCTCTCGGTGCTTACGGAAGGTGAATATTTTCATGGCTCGCTGAAAAATCTCCGCGACGCACGCAAAGCCATGGGCCTGCCGGTGCTGCGCAAGGATTTTATTTTTGACCCCTGGCAAGTGTGGGAAGCGCGGGCTAATGATGCGGATAGCTTTCTTCTGATCGTCGCGGTGTTAAGCGATTCTCTACTTCGCGACCTGATCACCCTTGGCCGCGAAATTGGAATGGAACCGTTGATTGAAGTACATACTGCCGCGGAACTTGAACGAGCGCTGGCTGCTTCTGCAAAAATCATCGGAGTGAACAATCGCGATTTGAAGACCATGGCGGTGCGCATCGAAACGTCGCTGGAACTGATCGAACAGATTCCAGAAAATTGCGTGGCCGTCAGCGAATCCGGCATTAGAAACAACCACGACCTGTTAAAGATGCGCAACGCGGGCTTCGATGCCTTTCTCATCGGTGAGCATCTAATGAAGGCGGCCGATCCAGGTGCGGCGCTATTCGAATTGCTGGGACAGCCGCGCGTGACCAGAGAGCAATTTGATGCGGCCTCCGCGGCCACCGACGCGAAGAACGGTAATTGGGAAAATTAAGTATGACCCGAGTAAAAATTTGCGGAATTACCAACGCCCAGGACGCGCGCATCGCGTGTGAGGCCGGCGTCGACGCCATTGGTCTGAATTTCTATCCGCGAAGCCCTCGCGCGCTCTCCGTCCAAAAGGCCGTTGAACTGCGAGCTGCAATTCCCTCTGGCGTGCAAGTCTTTGGGGTTTTTGTAAACGCTGAAGCCGGTGAAGTCATGAAAATATTCCGGGATGTACGGCTCGATGCGCTGCAATTACATGGTGATGAGTCGCCCACAACGGTTACGCAGTTGGCTCGCCTGACACCGGTATTCAAGGCGCTACGGGTCGGGCCCGATTTTTCCGCCGCTACGTTGGAAAATTACCCGGATGTTTCAGGATTTTTATTCGATACCGCCGATGCCATGCCTGGTCAATATGGTGGAACCGGCCGGCTGGCAGACTGGGGCGTCGCGCAGCAGGCGGCGCGCAGCCACAGAGTCATCCTGGCTGGCGGCTTGAACGCCGAAAATGTGGCCGCCGCGATCCTGCAAGTGCGCCCTTATGGTGTCGACGTGGCCAGCGGCGTGGAAACTTCGCCCGGTGAAAAAGATCACGCGCAGTTGCGCGAGTTTGTTCACGAAGCGCGGCGAGCCGACCAGGAACTAAATTTACCGGTGGAAAAATTGCGCGCCAGATGAGCTCCATTCTTAAATCGCTGAGCTATTCGCCCGGGCGTTTTGGCCCTTACGGCGGCCGCTACGTTCCTGAAACGTTGATGGTGCCGCTCTTCGAACTGGAACGCGCCTATGAATTGGCAAAATCGGATCCGGGTTTTCAGGCTCGCCTTGCCGATCTGCTCAAAAATTTTGCCGGCCGTCCCACGCCTTTGCAGTTTGCGGAGCGGCTCACCAATAAGTTGGGCGGCCCCAGAATTTATTTGAAACGCGAAGATTTGTTGCACACCGGCGCGCACAAAATCAATAACGCCATTGGCCAGGGATTGTTGGCGGTAAAAATGGGCAAGCCCCGCATCGTGGCCGAAACGGGCGCGGGACAACACGGCGTAGCATCAGCGACGGTGGCCGCGCAGCTTGGTCTCGAATGCACCGTGTACATGGGCACTGATGATATGGCGCGGCAATCGCCCAACGTTTCACGCATGCGCATTCTGGGCGCGCAGGTGGTTGGCGTGGACTCCGGCAGCCGCACTTTGAAAGATGCCATTAACGAAGCGATGCGCGACTGGGTCACCAATGTACGCACCACGCATTACCTTCTGGGCTCGGTGCTGGGCGCGCATCCTTATCCGACGATGGTGCGCGATTTTCAGTCGGTGATCGGCCGCGAAGCGCGCGAGCAAATCCTCGCTTCAGAAAAACGTCTACCGACACATTTGTTTGCATGCGTGGGTGGCGGTTCGAATGCGATCGGACTCTTCCATCATTTCCTCCGTGATACGGATGTAAAGATGATTGGTATCGAAGCTGGGGGCCGCGGCACCGGTTCGGGCGAGCACGCAGCGAGGTTAGGCGCGGCGCAAGGGTTTACCGGGGCGCGTCCGGGCGTTCTTCACGGCACTTACACCTACGTGCTGCAAAACGAAGATGGGCAAATTTCCGCCACGCATTCCATTTCCGCCGGGCTTGACTACCCGGCGATCGGTCCGGAACACGCGTGGCTCGCGGATGAAAAACGCGCTGAGTATTTTGCGATGTCCGACAATGCCGCGCTGGATGCCGCGCGATTGCTGTGCCGCAGCGAGGGAATTATTCCCGCGCTGGAGTCCGCGCATGCTTTGGCAGGCCTGATCGAACGCGTTCCATCGTTACAGAAAGACGACCTGGTCATACTCAATCTATCCGGGCGCGGCGACAAGGACATGGACACTTACTCGCGCCTGCTCTAAGCTTTCCCGATAAATAATGAGTATTCCCGTCGCGCAATCAAATCGTATCGAAAAGTGTTTTGCCGAGCTCCGTGTTGCCGGCGAGATGGGTATCGTCGCGTACATCACCGCTGGCGATCCTTCGCTGGATGCCACGCTGGAATTTGTGCTGGCGCTTGAAGAAGCTGGCGCAGACGTCATGGAACTGGGGGTTCCGTTCAGCGATCCGCTCGCGGATGGGCCGACCATTCAACGCGCCTCGGAACGCTCCTTGAAATCCGGGGCCAGCTTGCCAAAAATTTTGGAACTGGTGGTTCGCATCCGGAAATCCTCGCAGATTCCGCTGGTGCTCTTTAGCTATTACAATCCAATTCTGCAGATGGGGCTGGAACCGTTTGCCGCCGCGGCTTCCGAAGCGGGAGTTGACGGCGTGCTTGCCACCGATCTTTCGCCGGAAGAATCCGTGGAATACCGGCGCATTTTAGCGACGCACCATTTGAATACAATTTTTCTGTGCGCGCCGACCTCCACGGACGAGCGGCTGGCAAGCATTGCGGCCTGCTCGAGCGGTTTCCTTTATCTGGTGTCGCGCACTGGTGTCACTGGAGCGAAAGATACTTTGCCGGATGATTTGCCAGGTTTGTTACGGCGAGTGCGAAACTTTACGACGCTGCCTATCGCGGTAGGCTTCGGAATTTCTCTTCCGGGGCACGTTACTTTGTTGGGTGGCCTTGCTGATGCTGCAGTAGTGGGCTCTTCGTTGGTTGCTGAAATTGAACACGCAAAAACACCCCAACAGGCCGCAAGCGCTCTACGCGAACGGATCCGTACCCTGAAAGATGCTGCTCGCCATGGCCTTTCGAAGCGCGAGGCGGCGCCATGAATCTTCAGGACTGGCGACGCCGTATCGATGAGATCGACCGCAAATTGGTGGAATTGTTGAATGAGCGTTCGCGCTGTGCGCTGGAAATCGGCAAACTGAAGCACGCTGCAAATTTGCCGCTGTATCAGCCGGAGCGGGAGAAAGAAGTGTTGCAAAACGCCGAGCAATCGAATCCCGGCCCGCTAACGAATAGCGCAATTCGGCGTCTATTCGAACGCATTATTGATGAAGCGCGAACGGCGGAACGCGCGGCTATGGAGCCGGAAGCAAAAAGTTCTAAAGAATAATTCAGCGACAAAGAGAACGAGAGACCAATGCGAATCAAGAAAGGGAATAGAGCCAGCTCATGGTAATTGTGATGCAAGAGGGCGCTACAGACGCCCAGATTCAACATGTGATTGACCGGTTGGTGGCAAGCGGGTTTAACGTGCATCGCTCCACCGGGGAATCGCACACCGTGCTCGGTGCCGTTGGCGTGCACCGCGATTTCGATCACCGTGATTTCGAATTGCTCGATGGCGTGCGCGAGGTGATGCGCGTCACGCAGCCATTCAAGCTGGCCAGCCGCCAATTTAATCCGCAAGGAACGATTATCAATCTGGGCCGCGGTGTGACCATCGGCGGTAATGAAGTGATCGTCGCGGCAGGCCCCTGCTCCGTGGAATCGCGCGAACAGATTCACATTATTGCGGAAAGCGTGGCGAAGTCTGGGGCCAAAATCTTGCGCGCCGGGGCATTTAAGCCCCGCACATCTCCCTACGCGTTTCAGGGCATGGGCGAAAAGGGTCTGGAATTTATGCGTGAGGCCGCCGAAAAATTCGGC
>DATMOS010000186.1:0-20043 GCA_035568155.1 Verrucomicrobiia bacterium
GCCCGGCGATCATCGCGAATTTGAAGTATCCTTCGAACACATTTCCTCGGCATGGAACATGCGGCAGCCGGTTATCAAAGTAACTACAGTACGATTCGTTTCTTCAAAATAGTACCTATTACATTACGTACTTCCTTTATAGTCGGCCTGATGAAATTGGCCACAGAACTGGAAGTCAGCCTCCGCGAATTTATTTCCGCCGGGGCCGCGGAAGTCTGCGAACGTGGCGGCCGCCTCACGCCGTTGTCCAAGCTTTCCTGGGAAGTGCCACGGAAAGACTGCCGACGGGCGGCACTTCGGCGGACCATCGCTCATCTCCGACAAAACCGCTGCTGCTTCGGTAGAGGACGTGCGCAACATCATAGCCAACGGCAAAAGACATATGCCGAAATATACGGGCAAAGAACATCCGATGAAATCGACAGTCTTGTCCAGCAAATCCGGGCGGCGAACGGGAAATAGACGCGGGGCCCACGTGATATTTCTGGATGTTTCTGGTCGCGGCGAACTTGTGATGATGTTTTACAGCGCGTTAAATAATCAATAATTAAAAATTTAGGGGCGGGCGCCGTTTGAAGGATCGGCGGAAGTCGCCGTGTCTGCATCGAGGTCCCACTCGTGTGAAGCGTCGTGGGGGCTGTAGCAGTTTCCGTTGCGATTGTAGCCGGTGGCACAACGAGCGGTGAACTCTTTGCGGCGCGGGGACTGGGCGTATTGCCACGCTTGAGCGTAGGCGACTCCGCTCAACGCGACTGCAGGCGCTGCGCCGGGGAACACACAGCCCGGAGACGGTGGGCAAGCGTCGTTAAACACGAAAAATACAAATTCGCGCGATCCGGCGTTGGCCCGAATGTCATCGGCGGTAAGGATGGTGACTCCGTCCGATTCCTTGACGGGCATACCAGAGCAATAAACGCCTGCACGGTATCCGCTACGCGCTAAACCATCAAGCCAGGCGTGAAGGTAAGCGTGATAGGTCGCCGATAGTCTGCCGCCCTCCTCCAAATCGAGAAAGATGATTGTGCCGGCGGGGAAGCCCTCTTTTTTCGCGGCGGCAGAGGCGGCTTCGCTGTCAAGGAATCCTTTCGCGGGGCCGTCTGCAGCTTTCTTAAATTCGTGGCTATCGCGGCCGCGAAATAAAACTAGAAAACCAAATCCAGAGTTGCGTAAGAAACCGCGTTTGCCTATCCACGTGTTCGTTTTTTCCCCTGGCGGCGTGTTAAGCCAATAGCTGGTGAAGGCAAAAGTCTGCCGTAGCGTTGGAAAAGCGGCATCACCGGGATAAAGATTGCGATCGAAGCCCAAATAGGCCTTGGGCGGCGCGACCGTACTGATCGATGAAGGTTCGCGAGCGGCGATGGTTAAGGAAATACCGGAGGCGGCGAGAGGAATGACGGAGAGAAAAGTGAGAAATTGTTTCACGATGATGTCCCGCGACAGAATGCCAGAAGGTAATGGGGCCGCGCTAGCCTTCGCGGAGCTTGTGGCCTGCGAGATTGCCCAGGCCGTCGTACGCGGCGTATTTGTACGTCTCGCTCAGGGTGGGGTAATTGAAGACCTGCTCGATAAATTCATCGATGGTCAAACCGCGGTCGAGCACGGTCATACCGATGTGAATTAGTTCCGTCGCGTTTTCACCGATGATGCTGACACCCAAAAGTTTCTTGTCGGCGCGCGCGAAGATCAACTTCAACAAACCAGTGGTGTCGCCAGCGATGTGGCCGCGAGCGTTGTTTGCATAGTGGGCGCGGCCAACGACATAATCGATTTTCTTTTCTTTGCAGGACGCTTCGGTTTCCCCGGCGGCGGAAATTTCTGGAATGGTGTAGATGCCCATCGGGAGCAACGAAGCCACGCGTTGCTTGTACTTGAGGCCGAAGGCGTGGCACACGGCGACGCGGCCCTGCTCCATAGACGTGGAAGCGAGCGCGGGAAAGCCGATGACGTCCCCAGCAGCGTAAATATTAGGAACGCTCGTGCAGTAGTGTTCGTCGACCGGGATGTAGCCCTTTTCGTTAACCCCTAAGCCAGCTTTTTGCAATTCAAGGCCATCCACTGCAGCACGACGACCCGCCGCGAAGAGAGCGGCTTCGGTTTCCAGGACTCGGCCGCTTTTCATGGTGAGCCGCGCTTCCGAAGAGGAATTTTCCACTTTGACGGGGCGCTCATTGAACCAGAACTGCATGCCTAGAGCCGCAAAGCGTTCGAGGAGGCGCGTGGAAATTTCGGGGTCAAGAAAGGGCAAAAGCACATCGCGGCCGTCCACCAGCGTGACCTTAACGTCGAGAGCCATGAAGATAGAGGCATACTCGCAGCCGATCACGCCACCGCCGATGACCGCAAGACTCTTGGGAATGCGGTCCATTTGAAGAAAAGTGTCCGAGTCAAAAGTATGGACATCGTCGAAAGCAATTTCCGGCGGGCGATGAGGCTTGGAACCGCTGGCGATGAGAATAATTTCACCGCGTAGACGGCGCGTGCTGTGCGTGCTGGATACTACAATCGTGTGGGCGTCCTCAAAAGCTGCCTGACCGCTTATGAGTTCGATCTGATGCAGCGCGAGATTTTTGAGAATGCGCTGCCGTTCCATTTCAACGACTTCGCGTTCATGGTGCATGAAGTCGTTCACGGTGAGATTTTCCTTCAGCGAGTAGTCAATGCCGTAAAGGCCGCGTTGCTTCAGTCCCGAAAAATACAGGGCGGATTCGCGCAGCGTTTTGCTAGGGACGGTTCCGGTATTGATGCAACTGCCGCCGGTGTACTTGGCGCGTTCGATGACCGCTACGCGTTTGCCAAAATAGGCGGCTTGGGCGCCGGCTTTTTCACCGGCAGGGCCACAACCGATAACCAGCAGGTCAAATTGTTCGTTGGCGGGCACGGAATCCTCCAAACGCGGATAAGCAGTCGGTGCGAAATGAGCTTCGAATGTTCGTCGAGAATCTTAAGGTAAGAAGGGTGAGGTGGCGTGAATATTCTTAAATAATTGTAGCGAATTACCGGCGGCGGCACGACCGGATCTAGTGAGTTCGACGCAAGTTATGAGGATGGTTTCCGCGCGTGATATTCTCTGGGTGCCGCGTCGCCGGTGCGGCTGTGGCGAAATTGGCATACGCGGTGGGCTTAAAATCCACTGGGGTTTTCCCCGTTGTCGGTTCGAGTCCGACCAGCCGCACCATTTTCTAACGTTGTTCTTCAATATCTTCGAGAACAGACGCTGAGCGATCTTGCTCACGCGCAATAGTGTCTTTCTAAATTCCGCACGGCTGTGGATAATTACATTTCACCGATTTTCAGCCGAACAAAGAGGAATATCGTTATGGCTAACATCAACACCAAAAAAGGGGTCATCGGAATTCTGACCGGCGGAGGCGACGTCCCGGGATTGAATCCGGCAATTCGCGGCGTAACGTTTCGCGCCTTGCGCGAGGGCTATCAGGTGATTGGTTTTCGACGCGGATGGGCCGGGTTGGTGGAGATGGTCCGCGATCACCAGCACGACAATTCGGAAAATTTCCAGGTGCTGACTGAGGAACTGGTAAACCGCGCGGGCCGGACTGGCGGAACTTTCCTGCATTCGTCACGGACGAACCCCAGCCGGGTGAGCAAGTCTAGCGTGCCCGCACACCTGAAAGATTCTTTCAACGCAGACAAAAATGATTTGACCTCCGAGGTACTGAAGAACCTGGCCTGGCTGGGCGTGGAATATTTGATTCCAATTGGGGGAGACGACACCTTGAGCTATGGAGTGCGGCTTCACCACGAGGGATTCAAGGTGATCGGCATCCCTAAGACCATGGATAACGACGTGCCGGGTACTGACTACTGCATCGGATTTAGCACCTGCGTCACGCGTACAATTCACATGACCAACGATCTGCGGACTTCAGCCGGCTCGCACGAACGGTTCATGGTGCTGGAGGTTTTCGGAAGGTACGCGGGATTCAGCGCGATGCTCCCAACCATGGCTGGGGCCGCCAATCGTTGTGTGATTCCAGAACATAAGTTCAATATCGAGGAACTGGCGGAATTGTTGAGCGCGGATAGGCGGAAGAATCCAAGCCGATATTCGACGGTGATCGTTTCGGAAGGAGCGATGTTTGAGGGCGGAGAAATGGTGTTTGAACACGAAGCGGCGGATGCGTTCGGTCACAAAAAACTGGGCGGGATTGGCGACCTAGTTTCGGAGAAGTTGAAAGAACTGTCACCCAAGTACAACAACGGGAAAACCGTTGACGTAATCAATCAAAAACTCGGGTATCTGGTACGTTGCGGCGATCCGGACGCGATTGATTCGATCGTGCCGATGGCGTACGGCAATCTGGCTTTAGATTTACTGCTGTCGAAGGTTCATGGAAAGCTGGTGGTGTTGAAAAATGGACGCTACGACAATGTGCCGATCGAGACGGTCATCTCTACCAAGAAAGTTGTTAACGTAAAGCAACATTACAACACCAATCGCTTGAGGCCGCACTACGCGAGCTTTGAGATGAAGCCGTTATTTATTATGACCAGTGACTCGGCTTAGCGGTCGTAAAGCATTCTAAGACCGTACCTTAGAATCGTTAAGCCAGAATGAATTCAGCGAGCTAATTTTGGGAAGCCAACGATGGGCGTTGCGCATCCAAGAAAACGGTAACTTATACAACCCGGGCAAAAAAGTTCGTACAGCATTGTTGGTAGTAGTGTTCAGGAGACCGCATGCGAAAACAAAAAACTATTAAGCTTCCAATGGTCTTCGCTTCTGTTCTTTTGTTCGGTTTGCTTAGCGGTTGCGAGGGTAACTCCGCCGATCAGCGAGCCCGCGAGGAGCGTACGCGGGACGAGGTAGCAAAAGTTACGGAACGTGCCAAGCCCGCGCTGGAGGAGGCGGGAAGGAAAATCGAGAAAGCTGCCAATGAAGCAGCGGACCAGGCGCAGGCGGCTGCTGAGGGAGTCCGAGACGGTTGGGACCGCGGCGGGCATCATCTGGTGAACGTAAATGCGGCTAGCGAAGATGAGCTTGCGGGACTGCCGGGAATAAGTCATCGCGAGGCACGCAGAATTGTCGAGGGGCGTCCTTACGCGGACAGACATGAGCTGGTGGTGAAGGGCGCAATCTCGGAGGAGACATACGCAAAGATAAAAGATCGCATTACATCAAAATAGTATGGATTAAGACGCGGGTATTATTTTAGAATCTGGTCCCTGCCGGCTGCTCTTCTTGGGGAGGCGCGGGCTCGGTAGTAAGTTATATGGGTTTCAAGTAAGATGTGTTGGTCAGGCGAAAATCGGATTCCAGCCCGCGCAATCCCAGCCAACGGAAGTCGCGTTTTAGGCCCAGTGAGCACCCGGCTCAATTTTGCATTGAGGAGAATCCATGAAGCGGCAGATTGAAGTGAGCATTATCGCCAGCGCGCTCTTGCTGGGCGGCTGTGCAACGAAAAAATACGTCGCGCAGCAAGTTGATCCTGCGAATGCCAAAATTAGCGAAGTAGACAAAAATCAGAAAAATACGCAGCGGCAGCTGGAAGCGGATGAGCCGAAGATCAGCGCCGCGGATGAAAAAGCTTCCTCCGCGGATGCGCGCGCGACGGACGCGATCGGTCGCGCGGATGCGGCTTCGAAGAAATCGGATCAAGTGCGGGCCGATTTACGTAACGAACTGAACGATCGAATCGCGAACATTGACGACTACAAAGCCGCCGGCAATGTTACGGTCTTGTTCAAGTTTGACTCCGCGAAATTGACCGATGATGCGAAACAGCAACTCGATCAACTGGCTTCCGGGCAGGTGGGAAGCTTGAAAAGATACGTCGTCGCGATTCAAGGTTTCACGGATAGCATTGGAACCGTGGAACACAATCTGGAGTTGAGCCGGCGCCGGGCAGAAGCGGTACAAACTTATCTGGTCGTCCAGCACAACATGCCAGTGTATAGAATTCAGATCGTTGGGTTAGGCAAGGACAAGCCCGTGGATGATGGGAAGAGCCGCGAGGCGCGCGAGAAAAACCGCAGAGTAGAAGTGACTGTCTTCAGCGCAGACTCAGCACAAGCCGCGCAGACGGCAACGCCAGCTCAGTAGGTCGGCCTCTTACTCGCGGGCTTATTTTTTATAAGCCCTTCAATAACTGAAGGTTAGCCAGTACCAGGACGGCTAACCTATTTACGGCTGACCTAAAAGAGTCTAATGTTTGATTGTATCAGTGTCGGGGACGGTGATACGCTACCGCCCTCGCGATTTGAATTGGAGGTAGTAGTGTGAGCTCTGCAACAAGCGCAAAATATTCAGGCATGGAGGGGCGCCGCAGCACCCGCGTGGAGCACCCCGTAACATTGATTGTATTAGGTAAGAATGGCTTAGGCCAACCCTTCCAGGAAAAAACCGCTTCGGTAAGTGTGAATCTGCACGGTTGCCGTTATCCCTCGCGTCATGAATACCCGGTTGGTTCGTGGGTGGGGCTCCAGGTTCTTCATACCGACCGGCAGGCGAGATCGCCGTTAATCCGCGCGCAGGTTCGTTCCGTGCATACTCCCGACTCACCACGAGAGCTTTTTCAGATCGGTGTGGAATTGGAAAGTCCTTCTAATGTGTGGGGTTTATCTACGCCGCCAGAGGACTGGCAAAAGTTAATCGGCGGGGAGTTGTCGACAACTCATTTGGCGACTGGCGGGAATTTACCGGGTGAACCAGGATCGGAGGCGCCTGCGAACGGCGCGAGCAACGGTCCACGGGCCGTGCCGTCAACTAACTCCAACAATGAATCCACCAAGCAAGCGGCGGCTAAGACAGAACGATTTGTGATCACCTCAGATCAACTTATCTTATCTGTGCGCCCTAAGCTGCAACAAGCGGCCGAGCAGGCCATGCAATCGGCGATCACCTCGCAACTGGATGAAGCGGTGCGAGAGGCCATAGTCAAGATCGAAGAGTTCCAACGCGCGAATGGCACGCACACTGAATCGGCTGAGAGTTCCGCGCAAAACTTTGAGCCTATGGTGCGGTCTTCGGAAGAAGCCATCCTGGACAGGTTGGAAGCGCGGCTGGCGGAAGAACGCTCGCAGTGGATGAAACATCGAGAAGAGCAGCAAGAAGAACAGCGCCGACAGTTGCAGGAACTATCCGAACGAATCGAAAAATTGGTTAGCGAATCTCGGCAAGAAGCGGTGGAGAAGAATGGCGACACTGCAATAGTGAGCCAGCACATGCAACCGGCGGTTTTTGAAAACAAAGTTCAGGCGCGCATGGACGAAATCTTGAAGCGCACCACGCAAGAGTTCGAATCGGCGGCCACGCGCGTTTCGGACCGGCACCTGATAAGGCTGATGGAAGATAAGCAGATGGTGGCGAGGGAAGCCACGGCCCAGATGGAAGCCCGGGCCGCGGAAGCCCGTGCGACGTTACACAGCGCCGCAGGCGACGCGGTGGATGAGTTCCGTCGTCAACTCCAGTCACACGTCGATATGATGATCGCGGAGGCCTCGCAGAAAGCGGGTTCAGCGCTGGCTTCGATTGAAGCCGAGAGCCGTTCGGCGACTGAAACGCGCCGCCGCTCGCTCGAGACAGATGTGGCGCGCGTGGCGGAACAATCTGCGGAGCAGTTCCGCACCGGCATCAAGGCGTTTCTATATTCGTGCCTGGTTGCCGCGGTGAGCGCCGTAGACGAACATTCGCAGAGCACCCTCGAAGGCCTTGTCAAAGACGGCCCCAAAGACGCCAAGGAAAATGGCCACAACGGGAAAGTGCCTCATCAATTCACGATCCCGGGTGATAGTTCGAACGAAAACAACAACGAAAACTAATAAGCCCGACCCTTAGCCTTCCTAGGGAGAGGTGCGCCTGGCGGCCTTCACAGGTGCTGCATGTGTTCGCACTTGCCGCCTGGTTTACCAGCACGAATCAAATTTTCGCGTTTTCCGCCTCCAATTCCAACCTATGTTTATGCAGCGCCGCAAATTCCGGGGTGCGCGTCCACAGCATGATTTGTTCTGCTAGCGTGTTCACGCTGTTGGTGATGCGGTCGGCTTCGATATTTATTGAGTCGAAACGCGCCATGGCGGAGCTTGCCTCGCTTGTTCGGGACTGAACCATAAGGCGATGTTCTTCACGAAGGTTGGGGAATTCTTTCGCCGGCACGCGCACGCCTCGAAGAGTGGAGGCGAGCAAGGCAAGCGTCGTCTCCACTTTGGATAGAAAAGTCTTGAGAGGCGGAGAACTGGCAAGCGCGGGTTGTTGAGAAAAAATTGCATCTAACGCCATGAGCGTATGAACGAAACGGTGAGAACTGGCCAGGGCGGCGCTCAACCTGGCGATCTGCTCTCGCGTGGTTCCTGGCTCCGAACCTAGACGATCGATGGAAGCTTCGAGGTTCGCTCTAGCGGTTCGGGCGCCGCGCCGAACACGTTCCAACTCCTGCATCCAGGATTGGTCAGATGGGTTCCATCGCGCCAGCGCGTGAGTATAGTTTCTACACGCGTCTAACATTTCCGCAATGCGTTCGGACACCCGGGTACGCTCCCACGTGGGCCACAACCAATACGCCAAAAGCGCCAGCGCGCCACCGACAACGGTATTGACGCCCCGGGCCCAGATCACGTCTTTCGGCGGGACCCCTCCGATGGCCAGCAGGAACACGATCAAGGCGCTCACGGCGATTCCGAAAATGCCGTAATTGGCGGGGCCCAGCCAGCGCAATAGAAAAACAAGCACAAAAATCAAGACGACTTGTGATACGACGCCTGGGTTAAACAGGTGAAACAGCCCAGTCGCCAGTAGAAGTCCGAGAATCGTTCCAGCGATGCGCAACAACCCGCGCGTAAAGGTCGCGGTGAACTCCGGTTTCAGGACCAACGCGATGGTCATGGGAAGCCAGTAGGTCCGCCGCCAGGAAACCTCGGTGCCTAGAATGTCCCCCAGCGCGACGAGAACCGCGAGACGAAGAGCATGACGAAAGACGGACGATTGCAGATTGAGATGATTGCGGAAAACTTCAACGGTATTGGCGACAGATTCCTTCCAGGTTCCCGGGCTGAGAGATGGAGTCTCAGCCGTGCTTTGCAGTTCAACGTTATTTTGGCTGAGGTCCAGTGCAGCGCGTAATTGTCCACTGAGCGCGTCCGTCTGGAATACCGCGTCTTTGGCGACGGCCGCGATGAATGACGGCGGAGTTGCCGCGACTACTTCACGCAATTGACTCGAAAATTGGTCAAGCGTCTCGGCTGCCTGGCGGGCTTTTTCTTGCGGTTCGGCGGACTGCGCGGCGGGCAGCGAGTTGCTGATGTGCCTTAGAATTTGCGACGCCGCCTGGAGATAACCGTTGAGGATGACAATTCCCGGGTAGTCGGGGATTTCTCTTTCCATGCGGAGTCGGAGGCGCATGAGCACGAGGAGGGTGAGGCGAACACGCTCGGCCTGATTGAGCAGCGCGCGATAGCGGATGCTCTCCGTGTCATCATCACGTACGAGTCCGAGCAATGCTTCCTGTGCTTGTTCACTCTGGACGCTGGCCAAAGGAGAAGAAGTGGCGTTCCACGACGCAGAAGCGCGATTGGCAAGCTCAAGATAAAACTTCTCGAGGGCGCGGCGTTCCGGATCGTAGCGTCGTACGGGCCAGAGTGCCGCCGACAACGCCGTCTGCAATAAACCTCCCGCAAGAGCCAGGACTCCGGAGATGCCAGCCTCACGCGGCGATAAACGCTGCGCGGCGTAAATCAGCAAAGTGACCAGGCTGATGATGCCCAAGTCGGGCGCGGCCCCGCCTACGGCGACAAACATACCGGCGATGAACGCCCATACAGCGGCCAGGGTGACGGCGAGAACCATATGCTTGCCGGAAATGGCGCCGACCAAAACCGCTACCGCGCAGATCACGGTGGAAGCTAACATGCGCTTGACGCGCACCGAGTACGGATCGCTGCCATCGGAGTAGGACACATTCAAAGCGCCGCTGGCGACGACCAGGCCTCCGCGTGGCATATGCAGGGCAAAACCGGCGATTAACGGCAGCACTACTCCCAGGGCATTGCGAAATGCTCGATGGGTGGAAAGTTTTGTGGAATCAAAAAGCGTGAGGATTTGCCAGAACGCGTGTGCAGCGCCTGGGTGCGTCTCTGAAGCGGAACCCGAACTGCTTTTCGCGATTTGTGAAGAGGATTGCTTTGCTACTTCGTTTGATACCGGGGGCATGTGAAGAGTAATTGTAGCTAAATCCACGCGGCGGCGTGCTTCACGGGCGATCGGATATGTACGTCCGGTATAGCGATGGAATCAGAGGCCGCCAGTTTTTAGCGGTGGAAAACTGAACGTAGGCCTGATTTCTTTTCTCTTTGACCAGTCGTGATAGGTGTGGCATTCGAAGCAACGCGATTCGGCATGGTCCGGGCCGGGCGCATGACAAGTTTGGCAAGTTTTAATTCCGGGCAGTAGCACCTCACTGGAATCGGAGCTGCGCAACGCTCTTTCGTGGCAACTGACGCAGGTAAAGCCTCCGTGAGCTTCGTGGGCGAATTTTGCGTGCGGCATCCAGCGAGTGGTGACGTTGGCTTCGACGATGTGCGGCAAAACGTCGTCGCTTGGGGCAGCGGCTTGTTGCACATGAGGCAGGTTGCTAGTTCTCTCGAAAGAAAGCTGGTGGCATTGCAGGCAAGTCTTGCGCCATAAAAGCTGCTCGGCGTCAGAGGTTCGAACCGCAACCCATTGTGCGGTGGTTAGCGTTTGTACTCGAGGGGCGAGAGGCTTTCCGGTTATGTCCCGGTCTGGATCACGCGCCGATCGAAGTTCGGACGGGTGCGCCGCGGCATAATCCTGGAATTTTTTCTTAAGAAAATCATGGATGACTTCCGGCTTATCGTGCGGCACGCCTTCGGAGAAATGCTTATCGAAAGAAAGCAAATGGCAGGATGCGCAGGAATTGGCGAAAGTTACCGGGGCCATCAATTCGCGACCGGTCGATGGATTGTGAGCGGGTAATGCGTCTCCATTTGACGGGCTCGTCTTTACGGTTTCGCTTGTGGGCGACCCAGCAGCATAACTGGCATCCGCATACGACCAGGAACTCTTTGCGGCAGCCGGACGATGACAATCGGAGCAATCCAATTGCACGATCGGCCCGGTTGGGCCACCGCGAATGGGTTTCAGGTGGAGCGCGTGATTCAGTTTGATAGTCGAAGGATCCCGGCGGTTTTCGCGTATCCCAGCGAATTCCGGATGGCCGTCAGCCAAGTCGCGGATGTGCTGCGAATAACGTGAAGCCGCTGAAGCCGCCCCGGTGGTTCGTAGATTGGCGTGACACTCCGTGCAGGATTTTTCGCTCGGCGCGGCAACATTTATGCGCCCGCGATGCTCGGTGTGGCACGTCGCGCAATCGGGAGTGCTCACCTGACTGGCGTGGTGAATCGGGCCGTCATGACACGAGAGACAAGCCTGATTTTGAACTTTGGCTGAGAACACCGAGGCCTTCTGGACGTGACACGCCGCGCATTGCGTTTCGAGGATGGCGTGAGGCGCGGACATGCGGCCGCTGCTGTATACACGAGCATCTTTGTGGAACGCGTACCACGAAATCCACACGATCGCCAAAATTGGTACAAGCAGGCTCAGCCAGAGCTTGGCACGTTTCAGCGGCGTCGGTCTCTTAAAATAGTTGAGATCGATGCGCTGCGCGAGTTTTTTGGTGGTGCGTGTTCTAGCCACGTTGTTTTTCCAACCGCCGATCGAAGCGCGCCGGCCGCGCACGCGCCATATCGAAAATCATGAACTCAACTGAACTCAATACTTGAGCGCCATGACGGCGTGTACGACGCCCAACACAATCAGCGCCAGTGAAATGGGAATGTGCACGAGCAACCAGAGATGCAGCCAACGATGCAGACGCTGTTGCTTCTTAAGTTGGCGAGCTTCTTCGCACAGGTCCTCCAAATCATCGACGGTCGCATGAGCACGCGCCGGGAGCAGCGTGCGCAAGCCTGAAAATCCGAGTGGGGATCTGCTGGCGTCAGAAACTAACAATCGGTGCTCTGCAGGCCGTTCGAGAAAAGGGCGCACTTCATTGAAATAAAAATGACGAAGCGGGGAGCTCTCCTCTTCGCCCAGCAACAAAATTTCGGCCGCTGGGGCGACGGCGGCGCCGCCTTTTGTGGGCGCGGCCATCGGACGCATGGCGGTAAATCCTCCGGCGCGCTGAATTTCTTCACGCAAGGTGTTGCTGCTGCCAATAGCGCCGCATAGAGCTTCCATAGCCCGGTCGGCCTCTTCGAGCAGCAAGTTGCGAACATTGCCGATCTCGTCGTAAATGGTTTCAAGCGGCACATCGGCGGTCATCACGCGGGGAATGTAGTGCTGCAGCACTGCGCCGAAAAGGCCGCTGAACACGGTGAAAATGAGCAGCCACATCAGCACACGGGTGAGTGTGCCGCCAAAGTGAAATCCGCCGTGGAAAAGGATGATCGGCAAACTGAGTGCGCCAAGCCAGAGATGGCCGCGCATCCAGGCCTGAGCGCGCCCTAGCCGCCATACCGGCACACGTTTCCGCGCACCAAGCAGCGCGGCAAAAAGCATGAACGCAAAACCGAGGGCGCCGAAAGTGAGCCCAATAGCGCTCCCACCACTGGCACCCTGAATGGAGTTGTGCGAGTAGACGATATAGGCGATCAGCGAGACGGCAAAAATTATTGCGAAAGCGATGGCCCAAGTGCGTTGGGTGCTGTCGATGCGCATCCGCGAATGCTCCGTCCTAGTAGGTGGGCAACTGGCCGATAGCATCGGCGAAAAACTTTTTCGGATCGACGCGATGAGCCGCATCGTGCGGGCACGCATAAACACAACTCGGTTCCGCCAGATTGGTGCACAGATCGCAGGAGGTGGCTTTTTGTTTTACGACCGCTTTGGTATGGCCGGGATGATCGGGATCTTCATTCATCACCTGAAATGGATGCAAATTAATATTGCCGTAAGGACAATTGCGCGCGCACAGACCACAACCGATGCACCAATCTTCGATGATGACTTCGAGCGAATTGCGGCGGCGAATAGAGCCGACCGGGCAGCCCACCATGCACAGGGGATCGCGGCATTGGCGGCAACTCGTGGCGATCAGATATTGCTCGAAGCGCAGACCATCTCGTACCAGACGGGTGACGCCATCGTGAGCGTCCGCACAAGCGTTAACGCAGGCGTCGCAGCGCGTGCATTTCTGCAGATCAAGGACCAGTAGACTCTGCGCTTCCATCAGGCCCTGTGAAAGAAATTGATCGAGCGGTACGGAATCGACGGTCTTAAGACGCTGCTCATTGGCGAGGCGACGCTCGTCGGCGACAGCTTCCAGGCCCTTTCGAACGGCGGGGAAGCGCTCGACCATTTGACGAAAATCATCACCAGCGATGCGAACTACTTCCACGTGATCCAAAGCGGTGCACATGGCGGTTCGCACTCCGCCGCCGAGCAAGCCAATTTCACCGAAATAATCTCCGCGTGATAAATACGCGAGAACCATCTCTCCCCCAGGATAATTTTCTGAGATTTTCACGAAGCCGATGCGTATGAGGTAAAAGCTGTCCGCGGGGTCGCCCTGGCGCGCGATAACTTCTCCGGGGGCGAAGCGCTGGAGTTCCACGCTTTGCTTCAGGTGGTCGATGAAGTCCGGCGATAGGTCGGCAAACATGGGCACGCCACGAAGATGGTTTTCCAAAGCGCGCGCGCGATAGTTGGCGTCAATCTGCGCTCGGAAAGTTTTGTTCTTCATCATGATGTCGAGGACGTTGCGCAGCATTTCATAGGCGACGACATCGGATTCGGCGCGCACGGTGGCCGAACGCGGATAAAAATTCAGACACGTCATTTCGCCAAACAAGTCGCCCGGACCGAGCGAGGCAACCGGATTGCCGTAGCTAAGGTCGACGGAGGCGTCGATGGGGATGGTGCGGTCGCGTGTTTCTTCCTCACGAACGTCCTCGCGACGGTCGACCAGCGTGCTGGTGAGGCGCTTGAAAAATCCCCTGGCGCCGCCGTGAGTTTTTACGTGTGCGATCGGACTGGAAATGGAAACTTTGGCGGTGCCTTCCACAATATAAAACGCCGTGGATCCGAACTCGCCCTCGCGACAGATCACTTCACCTTTGCGGTATCGCCGTTTAACGATGGCGCCGCGATTTAGTTCCAGAAATGTGCCGGACACGCCATTGAATACCGGGATGCGAAGAAGCTCTTCGGCTTGGAATGTATATCCGTCATCCGATGCGGCGATGGAGGTGCCGGCGACGCCTTTGTTGGTGAGCGCACCGGTGGGGCACGAGACCATACATTCGCCGCAGGAGATGCACGTGGAATTGCCCATGGGCGCATTCAAATCGAAGGCGATGCCGGTTGAATATCCTTTGCCCATGCGCCCGAGGACAAAATTGTTTTTGATTTCGTCGCAGCCGCGAATACAACGATCGCAAAGGATGCACGCGTCATGATCGACGGCGATGGCCAACGACGAATCGTCCAGGCCGCGCGCGACGGTTCGTTTGGCGTAACGCGACTGCTCAATGCCTGCGGATTTTGCGAGCGTTTCCAGTTCGCAATCGCCTGACTTTTGTTGGCGCGCGCAAGGCGAGGGATGATCGGCCATCAATAATTCCAGAATTGTTTTGCGGGCTGCCAAAACCTTGGCGGAATCAGTTTCCACTTTCATTCCGGGTTCAACGGGACGAACGCAGGAGGCGCTAAGAACGCGTGCACCGGTGTCGACCACGCAGAGGCGGCAAACACCCACAGGCGTTTCATTTTGCAGATGGCACAGCGTGGGTATAGGGATACCGTTTATTCGTGCGGCATCGAAAACACTCGTTCCAGGCGGAACGGATACGGCTCGGCCATCGATGGTGATGTTGATGAGCCCGGGAGGTGAGGACACAGCGGCCATTATTTATTTCGCGGATTATGGAGGTAAACGGTCACGGCCGAATACCTACACGTTGCGTTTCGATGGAGCGCGATGCATTGGTGAAACATATTCCGCTGGGGCATTGCCCCTTCAAAACGTGAGCGTCGATTTCGGGGCGAAAATGTTTCAACACCGACTGGAGGGGCGCAGGAACAATCTGGCCAAGACCGCAGATGGATGCGAGACCCATGGCCAAAGACAGTTCGTCCAGCAGCGCCAGGTCGGCGCGATATTGGCTTTCCGGCAACGAGCCCTGGGTCCAACGCGCCAGCAAATCGACCATTTTCTGCGAGCCGACGCGGCATGGCACGCACTTGCCACAAGACTCATTGCGATAGAAACGCACCGCGTTGAGGGCCATGTCCAGCATGCAGGTGGTGTCATCGCAGACGACGATGGCGCCGGAGCCCAGCATGGAGCCGGCATCGGCAAGGGCCTTAAAATCGAGACGCACATCGACCATCGAAGCGGGTAAGTAACCCGAAGAAGGACCAGAAGGCGCGAAGGCTTTTAACGTGCGGCCGCCGCGAATTCCGCCGGCATGCTTGAAAAGAACTTCGCGCATCGGGATACCAGAGGGAACTTCAAAAATGCCCGGATTGGCGACGTGGCCGCTGACGCCAACAAACTTCAGGCCGCGTGAGCCGCCCTGGCCTTGCGATTTAAACCATTCGACACCGCGAGCGAGAATTTGTGGCACGTTCGCGAAAGTTTCAACGTTATTCAGAACCGTGGGTTTCTGAAACAGGCCGGCCTGAACAGGGAAAGGCGGTTTGTTCCGGGGTTCAGCGCGACGGCCTTCGATGGCTTCAAGCAACGCGGTTTCTTCGCCGCAGATATAACCGCCTGGGCTGACAAAAACTTCCAGATCGAAAGCGAGTGTGCTGCCAAGAATATTTTTCCCGAGCAATCTTTCGGCGTAACAGCGGGCTATTTCGGTGCGAAGAATTTCTTCTTGGGCATGATATTCGTGGCGAATATAGAGAATGCCTTTTTTTGCGCCGGTAACCAGGCTCGCGATGATCATCCCTTCGATGACCAGATGTGGAAGGTGCGTGAGGATAAAGCGATCTTTTATTGTGCCAGGCTCGCTCTCGTCGGCATTGCAGACTACATATTTCACCGGGTCAGGCTGCTTACGAACCAGATCCCATTTCAGGCTGGTAGGAAAGCCGGCACCGCCCATGCCGCGGAGTTCAGATTCTTTGAGCGAAGCGATGACGCCGTCCCAATTCAGCGTTTGCACCAGAGTTCGCGTTACGGCGTATTTGTCCCCTGCGGCGACCGGGCCCGCGTAAGGATCCGATTTGCAAACTACAGATGGCGAACCATGATGAAGGTCCTGTAACGGCTCGCCGCGCAGCGCGGCGCGAGCTAATTGCTCTGCCACAGAAGCGGTAACGCCGGTGAAAATGTAGTCGTTCAGCGAAATTGCGGGCGCGTGATCACATCGTCCCAGGCACGATACGTCGCGTATCTGCACATCTTCCGGGCGTGAGTTGGAGAAGGAGGCTTGCAGAGCGGAGCGCAGCTCAGACGCGCCATTCAGGTGGCAACTCATATCGGCGCAAATACGCAGGTCGGCTTTGGGCGGAGTAGCTAAATGAAAATGGGGATAAAAGCTGGCGACGCTGTGAATCTGATACAAGGGCGTCTGGGTGCGCTGCGAAAGAGACTCGAGCTCCGCCTTTGGCAGAAAACCGTGACGAGTTTGAATAGCGCGAAGGTCGTCGAAGATCACTGCGCCCGTCTCAATGATGTTTACGCCGCTGTAATTTAAAGAACGACGCGCTCGGAGTGGATTAATCGTATGCATACTACTTACTGAGCAGACGGGTGTAAATAGCGGCTCTTTGGTTTTTGGCGCAAGCGCCAAGAGCCGATGAGGCTCGTTGACGAATCGGCACCGCTGAGGATATAAGCGAACTGATTTATTAGCCTGTTGCGAAGCTGTGGATGCCTCAAACGCTCTGAATGCCTGAATCATTCCATTCCGCCTGGCGCATGGGCTTGGGCGCCGCATTGCTTACACTATGTGCATTGCCAAGTTCCGTTGGCGCGGCGGAGAACGATTCACCTAAATACATCGGTCCGGGATCTTGCGCGGCCACCAGTTGCCACGGCAGCGTGAAGCCAGTGGCCGATAGCCGCATCCTGCAAAACGAATACTCAACGTGGATTATCAAGGACAAGCACAGTAAGGCCTACCAGGCGTTGACCGGGGATATTGGCGAACGAATGGGGCAGATCTTGAAGCTGGGCTCCAAAGCGGAAGACGCGCCGAAATGTTTGGCGTGCCACGCACTGTATACCACTCCCGCGCAGCGGGGGCGGGCATTTGAATTGGCGGACGGAGTGTCCTGCGAAAATTGCCATGGCCCGTCGTCGGCGTGGCTAGGGCCGCATACGGAGAGGCAGTGGACGCATGAGAAATCCGTTGCGCTGGGTATGGTGGACACCAGGAATGTGCTTCATCGTACTGAGAAATGTTTGGAGTGCCACTTGGGTACGCAAAACAAATTTGTAGATCACGAAATGATTGCGGCGGGGCATCCGGACCTTTATTTTGAGCTGGATTCATTTTCAGCCGTGGAACCGCGCCACTGGAAGACGCCGCGGGAGTCTGCGCCAGGTAAGCCTGTTGAGGATGGGGCGTGGAGTGGCGTGCGGGACTGGAGCACCGGCCAAGCCGTGCAACTGCGCGCTTCCCTGGAAAGATTGAGTTGGAGAGCGAAGGGTGAACGTTACGACAAAAACAATGCGTGGCCAGAATATGCGGAGCTCTCGTGCTTTGCGTGCCATCACGCGCTGGGTCCAGCGAAAGACAGTTGGCGGCAGGCGCACGAATATCTTGGGCGGCGGCCTGGGGATCCGTCGTGGAACGAATCTCGCTACGTCGTATTTCGTCTGCTGGCGAAGCAGGTGGATCCGGCGGCGGCGCAGGAGTTAGAGCAACATTTGGTTAAGCTGGCCGGGACAATGAGCACACTAAATTCTGATCGCTCGGCGGTGGCGTCCGAGGCTTCAGTGGCCGCGCCGATTGCGCAGCGTCTGGCGGAACTTCTGGCGACCATGCCATACGATCAGGAATTGGCGCTTCGAATGTTGCAGCAGATTACCAGCGATGCCGAGAATATTTCCCTGGCCGACGAGCGCGCCGCCGAACAAGCTACCATGGCCATCGACTCGCTCTATATCGCGTATAGCAAGGAAACTAAGCCCAAGAATGCCGAGGAAGTCCGTAGCGCCATCAATGGATTATTTCAGCAGCTGGAAAATCCTTCCAATTATAATGCTGATCAATTCGCCGCCGCGTTGCGCCGGCTCCACGGAATGTTGTGAAGATCGGCCACAGCACAGGGCATGAATAGTCTCGAGAACTGGTTCTGCGCTTCGCGATTGTGGCGGAACCTTACAGAACGTAAGTTGCTGCCATGGGCGCTGGAAAGCACGGACCTGGGTGAACATGTCCTGGAAGTTGGGGCCGGCTTAGGGGCGGCTACCACGGAGCTGGCGCGACGTGCGCGTCGGGTTACCAGCCTGGAATATAGCCATAATTTTTGCGTGAAATTGCGCACCACAGTTCATGCCGCGGGGGTTGTTCAAGGAGATGCTTCGGTTTTACCATTCGCGGCGCAGACGTTTACCGCGGCAATCGCGATATTGGTGTTGCATCATCTCCGATCGAGTGAGGCGCAAGATCGAGCCTTCGCGGAAATCTTTAGGGTGCTAAAGCCAGGCGGTGTTTTTGTCGCGCTTGAGATTCAGGATAGTTGGCTGACACGCGTGGCGCATTTCCGCAGCACCTTCGTGCCAGTATCAACAGATGGGTTGGACGGCAGGCTGTGTGCCGCGGGATTTTCCAACATCAGAGTGACCAATCGAAATGGAGGGTTTCGAATACGAGCAGAACGCAGTTAGGAAAACAACGTTCCAATAAAAGATGATGCGTTGACGTCGCAACTAGCTACGCTTAACATCCGAAGATGAAGGGCAAGCTTCCCTCTAAATTTCCTCCTGGTCCTGAACCCGGCGCGCTCGATGGCGTATTCAGTCCTTTCCGGCGTGATCCGCTAACTTTTCTGACCAACGCAGCGCGCGAGTATGGAGATATTGTGGGCTTGCGATTTTTGCATTTCCGCACCTACCTGATTTCACATCCGGATGACATCGAAGATGTGCTCGTGAATCATCCGCGAAAATATGTGAAAGGTCGCGTACTGCAGGCCAACAAACGGTTATTCGGAAATGGATTGCTGACCAGCGAAGGCGATTTCTGGCTACGGCAGCGGCGGCTGGCGCAGCCGGCGTTTCATCGCACCCGTATCGCTTCTTACGGCAAAACGATGGTGCGGTACACCGAGGAGATGTTGGAGCATTGGAGCCATGGACAGGAAGTCGACGCGCATCAGGAGATGATGCAGCTGACGCTAAACATCGTGGGCAAGACTTTATTTGACGCCGATGTAGCGGGCGACGCGCAAGAAATTGGCAAGACCATCACCATGCTGCTGGATTTTAGTTCTGATTTCCGACGGCTGATTTTTACTCCTAAGTGGCTTCCCACGCCGCGCAATATCCAGACCAGCCTGGCGATTCGCCGGTTGAACAAAATTGTCTTTCGCATGATTGCGGAGCGCCGCGCGTCGGGCGGTGATGCTGGGGATCTCTTGTCTATGTTGTTGGCCGCGCGAGACGACGACGGTTCGCGGATGGACGATAAGCAACTACGTGACGAAACGCTGACGCTGTTTCTGGCGGGTTATGAAACCACTGCAAATCTGCTGGCGTGGACCTGGTGGCTGCTTGCGACGCACCCGGAGGTCGAAAATAAATTACACCAGGAAGTGGATGGATTGCTTGGGGGACGGTCTCCTGGCATCGATGATTTGCCAAGACTGCAATATACGGGGCACGTTTTGACGGAGTCGCTGCGGCTTTATCCTCCAGCTTGGGGGATGGCGCGGCTGGCGATTGAAGATCATGAGATCGCACGTTATCCGGTGCCGGCTGGAACTGGAGTGGCGATTGCGCAGTGGGTGGTGCAACGCGATCCGCGCTGGTTTGAAGCGCCGGATGAGTTTCGTCCAGAGCGCTGGGAAGGGGATTTGCAAAAGCGGCTGCCGCGGTTTGCATATTTTCC
>DATMOS010000187.1:0-14953 GCA_035568155.1 Verrucomicrobiia bacterium
ATGCAGGACAAGTACTATGCGGCCAATCCACACAACTTAGTCACGGTAGAAAAGGGCCGCGTGCATCCCAGCGATGGGCCAGGCAATAACGTGTACACCCGCGCAGCTGTCGCGATACAGGAGTGGATCCGCAGCGGCATCGTGGTGCAGGATCCGGCGGCCTCGTTTTATGGATATACGCAGGAATATACCGTGCCGGGAACGAATGAGCGTCACACCCGGCGCGGGTTTATCGGGGCTGGGCAGCTGGAGGAATATTCCGCAGGCGTGATTTACCGCCATGAACATACGCTTTCGGGGCCAAAGGCGGACCGCCTGGAATTGTTGCGGCACACCCAGATGTCCACTGGGCAATTGTTCATGATTTATTCGGACGCGCAGAAACGCGTGGACGCGGTATTGGCAGAAGCGGAGAAGTCGGCAACTCCGGCGACGGAGATGACCGACGAGTATGGTGTGATTCACCGGCTTTGGGTAATTTCCGATCCGGAACGAGTGAAAGCGATTCAAGAGGCGATGGCCGACCAAAAATTGGTGATCGCCGACGGGCATCACCGCTACGAGACGGCGCTGAACTATCGCAACGAGCGCCGCACGCTGACGGGCAAGACGATTGCGGACGCTCCTTACGAGCGAGCCATGATGACGTTTATCAATACGCAAGGAGCGGGGTTGACGATTCTTCCGACGCATCGCGTGGTTGCAAAACTGCGCGAGTTCAATTGGCCTGAGTTGCGCAGGTACCTGGAGCCATGGTTTACCGCGGAAAGCATCGCGTTTGCCGATGAGAACGGGAAACATAAGGCACGAGAAGACTTTGTGCGTGAGCTTTCGGCAGCGCGAAGGAAGCGGGCCATCGGCGTGTATCCCGCCGTGGCGGACAAGCATAAGCGTACGTTTTATGTGTTGACGCTGCGCGAAGGCGCGGATTTGAACCGGCTTTTGCATAATGTTTCCCCGTTGCAGCGTGAGCTGGACGTGGTGCTGTTGCATGAGGGAATTCTGGAGCCGGGCTTGGGCATCACGCCACAATCGGTGAAGGCCGAAGCTAATCTTAGTTACGAGCGGGAAGCTGCAGCGGTGCTGGATGCGGTGGATAGCGGAGCGGCGCAGATCGCTTTCTTGCTGAACCCTTGCGATGTAGAGGAAGTGGTGAAAATCGCCACGGCTGGAGAAGTGATGCCGCAGAAATCCACGGATTTTTATCCGAAGCTGATGAGCGGAATCACGATGTATAGCGTGGATCCGGAACACGCGTGAGCCTGTCTGCGAAATAGAAACGGCGCGCGGCTACGCGCAAAAGCCCCGCAAAAAAAAACGTGCGGGGCCCCCGCAGCGGCAAACAGGCCGTTGCGACGTTGCTCAAAATTGCGGGCTTATGGTTCGAGTTTGTTTACTTGAAGCTGGCTACCGCTTCGGATTCGCTGTTATACACGTCGAAAACCGTCAGCAATTTAGTGATCTGCAAAACTTCCTGGAACTTGGCGCCCAGGTGACACAGCTTCAGAGCGGCGCCTTGCGTCTTGGCGCTGTGATGCGCGGCCACCAGGGTCCCGAGGCCGGCGCTGTCGATGAACGTGACATTGGCCATGTTCAGCACGATTTTCTTTTTACCTTCGGCCACCAAAGCCTTTACCCGTTCGCGCAGTGCGTTGCTCTCTTCACCTAGCACGATGCGGCCATCCAGGGCGACCACGGACACGCCGTCCACTTCGCGATTTGTAAATTTCAATGCCACTTTAGTTTCCTCCTCGTCGAAAAAAGAACTCCGGACCTAGATGTACCGGCGCCGCAAAGCTTATCAATAATAGTCCGCGCAGGACATGTAATAACCGCACACCGTACAAATCAACTTGCAACGGCGAGATTCGAGCCGCTGCGAGCAGACAGGGCAATAGTGCGAAGCATGTTCGTAAGGCACGGACGTGGAAGTAGGAGCATTCGGAGAGTGCATCGAATGATCCGGTTGGAGAACGTCGTGCGTCGGCACCTGCTTCGTTATAGATTGCACGGTTCGAAGGTTATAGCACATCCCCGGAAAACGGGGAAGCTTTGCGGGTGCGCTGGGCCGCTTTGAACTTTTCTCTACGATTTCTGTCAGTGCACGACGTATTTGTGCAATCATCCGACCATTCTTACCATGGCAGTGTGCTACACGCTGAGTTCCGCCATACGCCGGCGGAGGTAGCGCCGCTCCACGGCATTCGCGCTTAGGCTCAGTGCCCGCTCGTAAGCTGCCAGCGCCTCTTCCTTCCGCCGGAGCCGGCGCAGCAGGTCCGCCCGCGCGGCGTGGTATAGGTAATACGAATGAAGGTCGCCGGTTGCCGCGATCTGCTCAATCAGCTCCAGCCCTGTTTCAAATCCGCGGCTCATGGCCACAGCTACGGCGTGATTGAGCGCGACGATCGGCGAGCCCGTGGTTCGCGCAAGAACCGCATAAAGAGCGGCAATCTGGTTCCAATCGGTTTCTTCTGCCGTCTTGGCCTGGGCGTGCACCGCCGCAATCGCCGCCTGTAACTGGTAAGATCCCACTCTGCCCATGCGCAGGGATTTATCCACCAATTGCAGTCCTTCTTCAATCTGCGCCGCGTGCCAAGCGCTGCGATCCTGTTCCTCGAGCGGCACCAATTCTCCGGCCGCATTGATCCGCGCGTCGCGGCGTGAGTCGTGCAAAAGCATTAGCGCAAGCAAGCCGAGACTTTCCGGCTCGTGCGGCATCAGCTCGCAGAGTGTTCGCGCCAGACGAATTGCTTCCGCGCAGAGTTCACGGCGCACCAAAGCGTCGCCTGCGGTGGCGGCGTATCCTTCATTGAATACCAGGTAGATGACGATTTGCACCCCAGCCAGACGTTCCGGCAGCGCGCGCTCTGGAGGGACTTCATAGGGAATGCGAGCATCGCGAATCTTGCGCTTCGCCCGCACCAGCCGCTGGGCCAGGGTAGGCTCGGGCAGAAGAAAGGCTCGTGCAATTTCAGGTGTGGTGAGCCCGCCAAGCGTACGCAAGGTCAGGCCGACTTGTGCTTCCGTGTTGAGAGCCGGGTGGCAGCAAGTGAAAATGAGGCGCAGCCGATCGTCGGGAAAGTTCATCTCTTCGGCAGGAACAAGGCCACAAACCGGCACAGGCGCGATGGACTTGGGCGTTTCGTAAAACAGTTGATCCTGATTGCTGCGCCGCGTCTGATCGCGCCGCGCGTAGTCGATCAGCTTGCGATGTGCAACGGCGTTAATCCACGCCGCAGGATTGGCCGGAAGCCCGTTGCGCTGCCAATCGACTAGCGCCGAAGCTAGCGCGTCCTGCACGGCCTCCTCGGCCAAGTCAAACGACTGGGAGACGCGGATTAAACCGGCAATAATGCGGCCGGACTCCCTTCGGAAGACCTCCTCGACGGCGCTGCGAAAATCAGTCATCCTTCAATTTGTCAGTGATCAGTTTCGGAGATCCGTCTCAGGTAAGCCTGGCCGTTATCAGCAAGGTCAGCCGCCGCGAGTCGCCAAAATGGGCTCACCGTGCGGCCCCTTCGGGAATTCGTGAATCGGGCGGACTTCCACACATCCGCTAGAGCCACCGCAGCCTGTGGGAATCTTGGCAGCCCATTCCAGGGCTTCATCAAGATCCGCGCAGTCGAGAATGTAGTAGCCGGCAAGCTGTTCCTTGGTTTCGGCAAACGGCCCATCGGTCACCAGCGTTTTCCCGTCCTTCAGGCGAACAGTCGTCGCCGTGGAAGTGTACTTCAAAGGATCGGCTGCCCGAAAAATTCCGCGCCGCTGGGTCTCCTGTTGAACGGCGGCGTGCCCAGCAAAGACCTTGGCCATCTCTTCCGGTGAAGCCTTCTCCATTTCTGTTTCTTGCGTATAAACCAACATCATGTACCGCATCGCCATCGCCTTTCACGAGCAGATGTTTCTAACGGTTGTTCCTGGCTGCGCGCCAGCTTTCCTCTTTGTTTGCTGCTGAGCGCCTGCTCCCATCGCAAGCGCCAGCAGCATCACGCAATTACTGTTCGTTTCATCGCCTTCGACGTTTTACCGAAGCTATCGTCAGGAAAACGTCATGATAGGGCGAACTTCCACGCAACCAAATCGCGCACCTGGAATCTTCCCCGCCATCGCCGCCGCAGCCGCCTTGTCGGGCGCTTCAACGAGATAGAAGCCGCCGAGTTGCTCTTTGGTTTCCGCGAAAGGGCCGTCAGTGGTTAGCGCCTTGCCATTTCGAACACGCACGGTTTGCGCTTCAGTCGTGGGCTGCAGGGCGTTCCCGCCCTTGATGGCATTGGCGTGCTGCTGGCCGAACCCCTCGTATTCCTTCATCTCACCGGGATCGAAACCCGAAGCAAAACGCTGCTCATTCTCATAGATCAGTAATAGAAATTGCATGGCTCTCTTCTCCTTTTTTTTCGAGATTATCTGACGTGCTTTCACTTTTCACAACCTCCAATGGCCCAGCGGCATCTGCGTCGGACCTTCGTGTCTCTTCGGCCCTTGAAGGAGCGACGCGCTCGAGGCCCTAAATCGACACGAGAAACCAAAAAAACTCACGATTTCCAGTCGATGCCTGCTTTGTCGCCGATAACTTGCGTCCTTCCAGCAGCTTAGAGTTTTGCCAGAGAAAGTTTGAAAACCTATGTTGAGTACATATCAGACGAGTGCAGTGAGAACGACAATCGTAATTTGGATTTCCGCTCCCATGGTGAAGGGCAACTCGGAAGTGATGTCGGCCCGTTTGCGAAAGGCTCCAAATGACTGCCGGTTGCAAGTAGTTCGGCGTTGCGTGGAACACGACTTCCGGTTGGCGGACGATTCGTTCCGGATGCAAAATTCAATATTGACGCGCTGTCAAAACGCTCTTTAGCATATGGGGCTGAATCGAGATTTTCATTATGCGCGAGGTGCAATTCACTGGATCACCGGGGAGGTCATTCGTGCCGCAGGCGGTCTCGTTGTTGCCACCTGGGTGCTCTGAGTGCAATATTGCTGAGTTCGCAATAACAATTCGGATAAACGCAGTCAGTTCAACACTGAGAGGAGAATACGATGCAACTTCAAAGTAACTACTTTTCTGATTATCACAACCTCAAGCTGGCACGAGATGACAAAGGTGTGCTGGTTGCTGAGTTCCACGACAACGGCGGACCGTTCATTATGACCGCGAAAGCTCACACGGAATTTGTCGATGCCTTCTACCGGATTGCGCAAGATCGGGCGAACAAGATCGTAATTCTAACGGGCGCAGGTGGAGACTTCATTACTGACGTCGATTGGTCCTCTTTCGGCGATGCCTCCGATCCCGGCATTTGGAGCCAAGTTCACGACGAAGGCGTTCAGGTTTTGGAAAACATAGCCAACATACGCGTGCCGGTCATCGCGGCTATCGAGGGACGTGCCCATGTGCATTCAGACTACGCGCTACTTGCCAGTGTAATTGTGGCGGGGGATGGTGCGACCTTCCAGGATGTGGCCCACTTCTCCGCAGGCATTGCGCCCGGCGACGGAATCTTTACCACCTGGAGTTATCGCGCTGGAGCGGGACGAGCGGAGGCGTTCCTGCTGAACCCACAGCCGCTCCCGGCGCGTATTGCACACCAATGGGGAGTGGTTGCCGAGGTTGTGCCGAACGGCAAGGCACTGAGCCGGGCGCAGGAATTGGCCGAGCTGTACCTCAAGGCTCCGGAAGTGACGCGCCGCAACACGCGCGTGCATTTCATCCAGCCCTTGAAAGAGCGCATCGTGCGAGAAGTCGGTTACGGACTGTCGCTCGAGGGAGCGTCGGCCGCCGATCTCGTCAAATCAACGCGAGCCAAGAGTGAACCCGTCGCTCGGAAAGGAAAATCCGCATGAACAACACGAAGAACACTTCACCCGCCCAGACCCCTAAGAACACGCAGCCGGAAGAATTTGATCTCGTGATTCTCGGGGGCGGCACGGGCTCGACCGTCGCTGCGTGGACTTTTGCCAGCGAAGGAAAGAATGTCGTAGTCGTCGACCGCAAATACATCGGCGGGTCATGCCCGAACATCGCGTGCTTGCCGAGCAAAAACATCATCCACAGCGCGAAAGTCGCATCGTATTTCCGCCGAAGCAAGGAATTCGGCATCACACACGACGGCTTCGCAATCGATATGACGGGCGTGCGCGAGCGCAAGCGCGGGATGGTGCGTGGCCTGAACGATATGTATATGGAAAATTACAGGAACACCGGAGCCGAATTCATATTGGGAACGGGCCGGTTCGTAGCTCCTAAAACAGTGGAAGTCACCCTGGCCGACGGGGCCGCACGTCAACTGCGGGGCACGAATGTGATCGTTAGTACCGGCACGCGTGCCGCGCTGGAGAAAATTCCTGGCCTTGCGGAAGCGCAGCCGCTCACGCATATCGAGGCTCTTGAACTCGATAAAATTCCCGAACACTTGCTTGTTGTCGGTGGCGGCTACGTCGGAGTGGAGATGGCCCAAGCGATGCGCCGCTTCGGCGGCAAGGTGACGATCGTCGATCGCAGCGGGCGGCTGATGTCCAAGGAAGACCCAGATGTTTGCGTGGCTCTTGGCAGCCTGCTCGCAGATGAAGGCATCGACATTCTCCTGGATGTACGGATCAAGCAAGTATCGGGAAAATCTGGCGATCGGGTGAGTGTCGTTATCGAGCAGAAGGGTGTTGAGAAAGTCCTAAAGGGTAGCCATGTCTTGGTCGCCACAGGCCGCAATCCGAATACTGAAGGACTCGGCCTGGAACTGACCGGCGTTGAGCTCACCGAGCGGGGATACATCAGGGTCAACGAGCGGCTGCAGACCACTGCGCCCGGCGTCTGGGCGATCGGCGAAGTCGCAGGTAGCCCGCAGTTCACCCACATCAGTATCGACGATTTCCGCGTCGTCCATTCCAATTTAGCCGGCGGCAATCGGGTGACCACCGGCAGACAAGTCCCATATTGTTTGTTTACCGACCCCGAACTCGCTCGTATCGGCTTGAGTGAAACAGAAGCACAGGCTCAAGGGATAGCGTATCGCCTGTTTAAGGTCCCCATGGAAACCAACTTGCGTGCACGCACGCTCTCAGAGACCCGCGGGTTCGTGAAGGCCCTCGTGGAGGCTGATAGCGATCGCATCCTCGGGTTCACGGCTTTTGGTGTCGGTGCGGGGGAGATCCTGGCCGCCGTCCAGATTGCGATGATCGCAGGGCTGCCGTACACCGCGCTGCGCGATGCGGTCCTGACTCACCCAACATTGGTCGAAGGTCTGTTATCTCTGTTCTCATCCGCGCCGTCAGCGCACAACCTTGCCAAAACAAGAGGAGCCTAGATATCCGCATGCTGACTGCCGGACCGATTTTGTGATTCAATTGTCGGCATGGAACAAGCTCAGATTAATCCGCGCCCGGTAGTCGGAGCGATCATCGTGGTGAGCGGCCTCGCCGTGTCATTCCTGCTATGGCTGCTATACGTGCATCATGCCTCGGCTGATTTCGCCGGGCGATGGATGTTTTTACCGGCGCTCAACGCGCTTCTGAACGGATTGTGCGCAATTACACTCTGCGTGGGCTTGTATTTCATCAAACATCGCCACATAGAGGCGCATCGCAACAGCATGCTTTTGGCTTTCACGTTCTCTTCCCTTTTTCTCGTTAGTTACATCCTGAACCACGCGTTGCACGGCGATACGATTTTCCCCGGCCACGGCTCGGTTCGCACGCTGTACCTTTCCATATTAGCCAGCCACGTAATCCTTTCCATCGTCGCTCTACCCATGGTGCTGACCACGTTTTTCTTCTCACTGACGGGCCGGTTCGCAATACACCGCCGAATCGCACGCGTAACCTTCCCCATTTGGCTTTACGTTTCGTTCACCGGCGTGGTGGTGTTCGTGTTCCTGAAAGCATACGCGTATTAAACGAACCTGCTATTAAATCCGGTTAAGTTAAGGAAATACGGCGACAGGGGTAGCATTCCCTTTCAACTAGCCGAATCTACGGCTCTCAAGGTGGTAAAAGGCGCATACTGAAACCGCTGCTGAAGTTGCCGCATCAAATAACCAATGGCAAAGTAATGGCGGTACGACCGCTGGCGTTCGGCGGCAGGTATGCAGGTGACCAACATGGGCCGGGTACTCTTTCTCGCGAGTCTTGCAACGATTCTCTTAATTGGCAATGTAAATGGTTTGGCGGCGCAAGGCCGTGGAGGTATGGGTGCGACTGGCGGCGCCGCGTCCGCGGGAGTCCATGGCAGCGCGATGGCTGCCCCTGCACGGAGTGCTGCCGGACACATGACCAGTTCACCGGGAAGTCATTTGGCGATTCCACGATCACCCAGCGGACAGTTGATGCCGCGGCGCGCGGGCACCACGTTGCGCGCAACCGGCAGATACAGCGGAAGTACAAGCGCTCGCACACGACAATTCAGAAGCACGCGCGGAGCTGGCCTGGACTTTTCAGAAGAATCCAACGTGCCGGGGCTTGGATTTGATGCTGTGCACGTGGCGGCGACGCGTGGGAACCGCACGGGCGTCGGGCGAGACAGGGACCATGACCGCAATCGACGGAACGAATTCGGAGTGCTGTTTCCTTTTTTTGATGGCGGCGGCTATTACGTGCCGACCGGGCCAGACATTTCCGGGGATGTGCCCGGGGACGGCCAAGCCGTAGACGATGCGGAAGACCAAGGTCTCGGGCCGGATGATCGTCCTTATGACCGGGCTCCTCGGGGCAGCGCGAATCGCCCGCCGATGGAGCAGCCCGGACCGCAGGCTAATGTTCCGGAATATGTATTCGTGAGGCGGGACGGTACAGTTTTCTTTGCGGTCGCGTATTCGTGGGATCAAGGGTCGTTGCGCTACATTTCCACTGAAGGAACGCGGCGTAGCGTTTCGCGCGACACGCTGGACTTGAAGGCGACGGAGGAATTTAATGAACAACGCGGGTTAACGTTTCGTTCTCCTGCGTGATTTTCCTGATTGGTCTGAATTTGTAGCGTAGATTGGGTACTCGAACGCCACTTCTTGTGAGTGGCGTTTTTTTTGGGGCGGCCGACAAAAAAGAAATTCCGAAATACTAACAGGCGGCCGATCGGGTTGGCGTTCCGAGTTAGACGGATTCGACTTTTTTGAAGGGCTCAGGCATGACGTAGCCGGACTGCGCTGGCAGGCCGGCGCGTTCGAGTTGCACGGTGGTGTGGCCGATGCCAAACTTGTCAGCTACTTTTTCCTGAATATCCGAGAGGATGCGTTCGCATTGATCGAGGTGCATGTCCGGAATGCGCGCGTGCAGACTTAGAGCGTTGTGGGCGTCGCCTAACGACCAAATATGTACGTCGTGAACTTCCTGCACTCCCGGCACGGTGAGGACGGCGCGGGCTACATCTTCCACACTCATACCTTGAGGGCGGCCTTCCAACAAAATATGGGAGGACTGTCGCAAAATCCCGATGCTGGACCACAACACCAGCAAGCCAATCGCGACGCCTAACAAAGGATCGATCCAACGAAGCCCGGTCATATGAATGACGATTGCGCCCACGATGATGGCGATATTCGAAAGCGCGTCGCCGAAATTGTGAACCAGAATGCTTCGCAAATTCAGATCGCCACGGCCACGCACGAGAGCAAGAGTGATGCCGCCATTGACGGCCAGCGCGGCGAGTGACGTCCAGATCATCCAGCTTTCGACGACGTTGACCGGCGAGCGGAAGCGTTCGACAGCTTCATACCCCAACCATAATGATAAAAGCACAAGTACAGTGGCGTTGGTGAAAGCCGCGAGAACTCCTGCGCGGTGATACCCGTAGGTTTTTTCATGGTCGGCGGGGCGCTGGGCCCAGCGCATAGCCAGGTAGGAAATGCCCAAGGCCGGGACATCAGAAAGATTGTGCACCGCGTCGTTCAGTAGCGCGACGCTACGGCCCAAAACGCCACCAAAAATTTCAGCGACAACCAACCCTAGAGTGGCAACCATCGCCCAACCTAGCACCGAAGGCTCCAACACCGGGTGCGAGTGGCCAGCGTGGCTGCCGCGATCGCGGACGCCATGCGCATGGCTATGCACATGACCAGCTCCGCCGTGAACGTGCTCGTGGGACTGCGCAGGCATCAGTCCTATTCTACGCGGGTCGCGCTCAGGAGTGCACAGAAGGCCTTAGATGAGCACAAAGGAAGAGTAACCTTTAGGCGCAAACTGTTGGGCGGCTTATTGGCAGTTTGACACCGCGCCGCGCGAATTGATTGACGGTCCGGCCAGTGACTGCCACGATGACTGCAGCCCAGGGGCCGTACCTGAATGTTTACGTAGTTCTTGCGCTGAATTTGATTGCGAGCTATAGCGGTGTGCACGAGTGTCGTGCGGTTTAAATAAATGAGCGAGGCCATTGCCAAATTGAGCTTTTGGGGTGTGCGCGGATCCACGCCAACAGTGGACCCCGGCACGTGGCGCTACGGCGGGAATACCCCTTGTCTCGAGCTGGTAACTCCGGACGGATTACAAATCATCCTGGATTGCGGTACTGGACTGCGCATGCTGGGCAGCCGCTGGGGCGCTCCCAACACGGGCAAAGCTCCGGAGACCCACATCCTGGTCACGCATTATCACTGGGATCACATCCAGGGGATTCCGTTTTTTGCGCCGCTGTATGACGAAAAAAATCACTTTCACTTTTACAGTTTCCGCTCGAAATACCTGGGACGGGACAGCTTGAAACAAGTGTTTGAGACGCAAATGGCGTTGCCATATTTTCCCGTGAATATGTCGTCGATGAACGCCAAACGCAAATTTCAGGAAGTAGACGGAGGCGATAGCTTCCACATCGGGAAAAATAAGGTGACCGCGCGCTGGCTGAATCACCCGCAAGGCTGCCTGGGTTTTCGTATCGAGACTACCGCGGGAACAGTAGTGTACGCCACGGACAACGAGCCGGGTGATGCCAAGCTGGAAAAAAGCCTGAGGGAATTAGCTGCCGGTGCGGATATTTTTATCAACGACGCGCAATTCACTCCAGAGCAATTGGCGACGACGAAGAAAGGCTGGGGACACTCATCGTGGAAGGAAGGCGTGGATGTGGCGCGAGACACGGGCGCGACGACGCTCGTGCTTTTCCACCATGATCCGGATTCCGCCGACCGCGCGGTGGATACGATCTTGCGGCAAGCGCGCGATGAATTTGATTCGGTGTTTGCGGCCAGCGAGGGCATGGTGATCACGCTCGGAGCCGCTGGCGACCAGGTGCAGGCGCATATGCCCGGAACGCGCACGGCGTTGCGGCGGGAAGCCCAGTTTCGCGCGCGCATTTGCGGCGTCACGGAAGGCGGCAAGCCGTTTGAAGAAGAGACGGTGGTGCGCGATCTGTCGCTGCAGGGCGCGCTGATTTCGCTTCAGCATTTGCCGCGGCTGCAGTCCGAGTTACAGGTGACCATGGAAACGCCCGGGCCGGACGGATTGCAAACCATGCGATTGAGAGGTTACGTGGTGCGGATTGATGCGGGCACCGAAAAAGGCCACAGCGCGGTCGGAGTGGTTTTTACCGACTAGCGCGTTCAGATTTCCGCGATCGTTTGTTGTCTTCTTTTGTTCCTGTGGGGCCCGTTCGATTTGCCAAGCCTGCACTCGCTTGAGGGCGACCGCCTCGACTTCCTCGCGAATTCCTTCCTCTTCCAGAAAGCTATCGAAAGTAGAACCATCGTGAGCCGTGCTCTTGCCACCGTTTTGTACGTTCATGGAACTCCCCGTTGGTTGTTTACCTTTGTCGCTTCTCGCCAACCCTGGACGACGGTGAGTAAAAAAATCCCCAAGCGTGAAACTAACGCCTGGGGATCGAATTACTAAGCTACTTCAATTTACGGCCGCTTAGAGGCGCAGCCTCAAATTAGGGTTGCGGGGTTGCTGGCGGCTGATCGCTGTTTGGCGACGCTGCGGCGTTGATGCTGGATGCCGCATCGCCAGGTGCATTGGCGCTGGCGGCTACGGGCTTGGCGGCTTCGCTGCCAAAGCGCGTTAGATAAGGCATAAAGGGAGTGACCTCGAACGGCATCTTCTCGCGTTCGGCCACGTTCCCGATGGGCTTGCTCTTCAGCAGCTCCAGCCGGTCGTTCCAAGGATCAAGCTTTACACGGCCGCCGATAGGCAGCGCAGTAACGGTCTGAACCTTCTTGTCGGCCGTTGCCGGCGCTGCTACTTTCAGATCGGTGAGGAGCACGCGATTTCCCAGGTGCGGGCTGATGAGGTTGGGAATTTCCTTTTGCCGTGAATCGAGCGCCGCCAGGAAAAGCTTGGCGCTGGCCATTTGATTATTGTACGGCGACTTGGCTAGCAACTCAGCGGCCTTGGCACTGGCTGCGTTTTCTTCTTCCTGTGTGCGGGCAAACCCGAAATGGCGGAAGGTATCTTTATCCTGCACGCCAAGTAGCTGGTCAAAGAAGGCGTAAGACGAATCGAGACGATGGCCCAGGACAACGTGGCCCAGCTCGTGAGCGATCATCGTCGCGAGACTGGCCTCGTCGGGGAGCACATCGATCAAGCCGCGGCTGAGCACGATGGTGTGGCCCACCGTGAAGGACTCGAGAGTGGAAGTCATCATGACCCGGCAGCGAACATCGGGATCGATGTCCAAATTGTTGGTGACTTCCAGGTTATTGACCACGGTTTCGCAAACTTTGTCGACTTCGCCTTTGGGCGCGATCAGGCCGATGCGTTGCAAACGGTCGATTACGTTGTCTTCCGCCTGGCGGTCCCAGGAACGCTGGGCCTGCACGGGAGTAAGGTCGTTGGCGTTCTTGGTGTCATCCTGCACGGGTGTTTCTACCAGGATTTTGGTTAGCTCCTGCTCCTGCAAGGTGTGACCGAGGTTATAACCCCACAAGCGGGTCTGCGCTTTGAAATCGAGCTTCTTGGCCAGCGCGTAATGCAACTCGCGTTCTTCGCTGTAAACGAAGGAGGGCAGCCAGAGATTTGGCTGGACGTTGGTGCGCCAGCTATCAAAGTGAAAATACCAACTGGAGTGGCCGCCGCCGCCGTACGCGCCATTGAAGCGCACCACGTGGTAATCCTGATCCTCCACCCAGATGCGTCCGAGGAAGCGGCCTTTCCCGGCCTTTTCACGCGGAGTTACGTCGAACACCAGGCAGCGCACTTCGCCGAGAAATTCGCGGCGCACATAATCAAATTTGTAGTGCTGTTTATCGAAGCCATTGGTGTCGATGAAAATCATCTGCAGGAAGCCGTCAGGAAGGTACTGCATGGCGAACGAAAAAAAGTTCCCGATACCCGTGAAGATTTTCTTACCTTTGCCACCGGTGTCGGACAACGAGATTAGCTCAACGCCCTTGGTGAACTGGGCGCGCCCGAGGAAATATTTATCTCCGGCAGGGGTGTAGCCGAGATCCTTATCTGGCTTCAGATTCTGGATGTAGGTTTCCACCAACGGTTGATACTTGGAAATCTGGCCATTCAAGCGATTTTCATTGGTGATAACGCGGTCAATCACCTCATCCATGGTCTTAGCGGTCGCTTGCGGCGGAGCGGGTGCCGCCGGGGGCGCAGCGAAAGCGGCTGCTGCCAAGGTGCTAAAGACGAGGATGGACAAAACGGATCGCCGGGCGGCGGGTACTGACTTGAACATTTTCTTCTCTCCCTCAGGATGCCATGTGGAATTCAATTCGCACGCGCGCCGGAAAATCGACGGGCTGATTGTCTTGCTTCGCAGGCTTGAATTTAATTTGTTGCGCCGCGCGAATAGCGGCCTCATCCAAGCCATGGCCTAGACCACTGATGACGCGGTTAACATGCACAGTGCCGTTGGCGAGGAACACCAAATCCAGAACAACGTCACCTTCTAATTTTAGACTACGCCCTTCGGCGGTGTATTCAGGACGCGGCTTGTCCAGAATGGTAACGGAACCGGTTGCGTTAGTCGCTGTGTCAGCTTTCTTTTTGGGCGCTTCCGTGACGACCGATTGATCGCCGAATCCGCTGGACTGCACCGAGCCTTTTTTGCCGCCACCCTGCGGAGGATTGGCGGTGCCGTTTCCGAAGCCGGTGCTGGCCACTGTGCCGCGAATGCCTTTATCGCCACCAGTGCCGTTGCCGTAGCCGGGGCCTCCAGGAAGCGCGGGCGAGCCCAGACGATTAATGTTCGTGGATTTTTTCGGATCGCCATTTCCGGGGACGCCATTAGGATCTCCGAAACCGCCGGTCTGCACTTTATTTACAGGCGCAACCACGGTGGCCGGTGCGGCGCTGCCGGAATTCAAATTGTTCAGCTTTACTTCCTCGCGCGGGCGCTTGGGCTGATTGGTGTCGGTGTTGATGTTGGCTGCTTGCAGAACTGGATTCAGCTCTGGCGCCTTGGTTTCTACCTTTTGAACCTTGGGCTGAATTACTTTTTGTGTGACGAAAATATGTGGTTGCTGAGGATTCAGCTTAACGGGCTCCACCACTTCGGGCTTCGGCGGCGCAGGAGTAGGCCGAATCTTTTTAGGCGGAGGAGGCGGAGGCGCGACCGGAATTTCTATGACCGGCTGCGCCAACTGCACGATATCCATGTGTAAAACGGTTTTGATCCTTTCGGGATACAGCAGAGGTACGAGCAGCACAAAGCCGATCAGCACAACTTGGACAATCGCACTTACGCCAATGCGATTCCAACGGGGCTTCCCTTCCGGAAGGAGTTCCAGTCGAGCGGCAACCGGTTTGGTGCCAATGGCCCGGCGCCAGGCTTCTTGATTCGCCGCGAAACGCGATCGGTTGGCGTCGAAACCGACTCCCATCGTCGTCTTCGTTGGTGGATCTGAAATCATCATCGTCATCCGTATGCCCGCCTAAAAAAGTTGCCGCGTTTGGCTAAAAGTTAGAGGGCACAACGCCCGCAGCCAACTAGGAAAAGGTCTCCCCTTCCTAGAAGTACCACAGTACGTAGCGGGCCGGGAGAGGTCGAATAGGACTTTGGTACCAGAGTCACCAAGTCGCTATTGCCATTCACATCTCA
>DATMOS010000188.1:0-60833 GCA_035568155.1 Verrucomicrobiia bacterium
GACCTTGTCGGCGGCCGCGTGGAACGCAGGCTGGGGCTTGCCGATGTCCCAGGGCGGGCTGCCGGCGTAGGAGCTGCGAAAGTGTTCGCGGTCGTGGGTCAAGACGTTGTTCGGGAAAAGACTTCTCTTAGTTTAATACATACAGTGAGCTAAAGCGGATTGGTTCCAATTGTTCTTAATTTAGACTTCCTCTTGGAAAGTCAGCACATGGGAAGTGCTCGCGATTCCTCCCGCCAGCCTACCGGAAGTTACTTCGGGCCAGAAGTCCGGTTGCAGGAAATGAGGTGTAACGGAGCACTCTGCTCTCTCTTGGATCTCCTCGAACCCCGTTTCTCGCCAACTTCTTAGTTGCTGACGATTCAACCACAATGTTCTTCAGCGAACGACTGTCCCTCGGAGAATTTAAGAAGCATGTTGAAATGAGTCGCGAACAGAAAAGGGCGAGCGATTCAGGGGCCTTAGGAATTCCTGTGGTTGGCCTCCCGGTAACCAAATTCCGATCTCGGCCATCGAAAAAACGAATAGCACGGAAGCGAAAAGATGATTTGAACCGTCTATATGGATTAAGTATCATTCACTCTTGTGAGCGTATCCATGCCAATGACCGCTGCCTGTTGTCGTCTGCAAATGACGGCGAGGGCCGCTGTGTCTTGTATGGGTGAAAATCCAGCTTTGTAAAAGCTCTTAATACAAGATTTTAGCCAACCCACCGCCGGAACTCTGGCAGGTGGGTTTTTTGTTTTTACACGGAGTTCTATGACGCAAATATCAGAGGTCGAGCTACGGAGATCGACGCGGGTTTTCGCCGGCAGTGATGGAATCGGAACGCAGTTCCCAAGGTGCTTGAATCACCTGAGGTCGCTGGAGTCAGAGAGCATCCACATCCTGCGCGAAGCAGCAGCTGAATTTGCGCGCCCGGTGATGTTGTACTCGATTGGCAAGGACTCATCCGTGATGCTGCGTCTGGCCCAGAAAGCGTTTTTTCCGGGCAAAATTCCGTTCCCTCTTCTGCACATCGACACCAGCTACAAATTTCCGGAAATGATCGAATTTCGTGACACGTATACAAAGCAAATTGGCGCGGAACTTATCGTACACAAAAACCAGGCGGCGCTGGATACCGGAGCCAATCCTTTTTTGTTGGGAACGCAAAAATGTTGCGGCTTTTTGAAGACGAGAGCGCTGCTCGATGCCCTTGCGGCAGGAGGATTCGATGCGGCGTTTGGAGGGGCACGGCGGGATGAAGAGAAATCGCGGGCCAAAGAGAGGATTTACTCGTTCCGCGACCCGCTGGGGCAATGGGATCCGAAGAACCAAAGGCCGGAGCTTTGGAATATTTTCAATTCCCGGATTGACAAAGGAGAAAGCATCCGCGTTTTTCCGCTTTCGAATTGGACGGAGTCTGACATCTGGCTGTATATCCAGGCGGAGAACATTCCTATTGTGCCTCTCTATTTTGCGAAAGAGCGCGAAGTGGTGCTGCGAAATGGATCGATCGTATTGATCCACGGCGCAAAAGAACTTTTGCTCGGTGAAAAAACGCTGATGCTGAAGTGTCGGATGCGTTCGCTGGGATGCGTACCTTGCACGGGAGCGATACGCTCAGAAGCGGACACGATTGCGAAAATCGTTGAGGAAATGGTGTCCTTTCGACGTTCGGAGCGCGAGAACCGGGCGATCGATCACGATGAGGAAGGCTCGATGGAGCTTAAGAAACGGGAAGGGTACTTCTGATGATCTCCACGATGCAGGAGAGACCGCGCGGAAACTCAGAGGAGTTCTTCCAACAGGGTATGGAAACGGAGCTTCTTCGATTCACCACGGCTGGCAGCGTCGATGACGGCAAATCAACGCTGATTGGGCGGCTCCTCCATGACTCCAAAGCAGTCTACGAAGACCAGCTCGCTTCGGTGAAGAAAAGCCGCATCAACCGTTCCACCGGTCCGGTCGATTTTTCCCTGCTGACGGACGGATTGCGCGCGGAGCGCGAGCAAGGCATCACCATCGATGTGGCCTATCGCTATTTCGCGACTCCACGTCGGAAATTTATCATCGCGGACACGCCGGGGCACGAGCAATACACGCGCAACATGGCAACTGGCGCGTCCACGGCGGATCTTGCCGTGATTCTAGTAGATGCCACCAAGGGGATACTTGCACAGACACGGCGCCACGCGTTCATCGCTTCGCTGCTGGGGATACGCAATGTTCTCGCGGCGGTCAACAAAATGGATCTCGTCGATTACCGGGAAGATGTTTTTCTGGGTGTTGAACGGGATTTTCTGAAGTTGGCAGCACAACTTGGAATTGCGCACACACAGTGTGTGCCAATCAGCGCGCTAGAAGGCGCGAATGTCGTCGAGAGAAGCGAGCAGACGCTTTGGTATCAAGGACCGACACTGCTCGAACATCTGGAGACTACTCAAGTCACTGCGGTCGATTCTCTCGAGGGTATTCGATTCCCTGTGCAAATAGTAATTCGCCCCGATGCTACGTTCCGCGGATTTGCCGGCCGCGTTACCAGCGGAGTGATTCGTCCAGGCGACAAGGTTGTGGCACTACCGTCTGGGCGAAGAACGCGGGTGCGTTCGATCGTAAGTTACGACGGCGATCTGGCAGAAGCGTTTGCCCCAATGCCGGTGACACTTCAGTTGGAGGATGAGATCGACCTCAGCCGCGGAGACATGCTTGTGTCACCCGAGAATGGCCCCCGAGTGTCGAGGAGATTCCGCGCCATATTGGTCTGGCTGCACGCGACTCCGCTGGAAGTAGGCCGGACCTATCTCGTGAAGCACACGTCCCGCCAAACAAGAATTCGCGCGCTACAGATTCGCCATCGCGTGAACGTGAATACCTTCGAGAAGGAACAAGCCACTGAGCTAAGCATGAACGAAATTGCATCGGTCGATTTTGAAGCTCACGTTCCACTTTTCTTTGATCCATATACCAGCGCTCGAGCAACGGGAAGTTTCATCCTGATCGATGCGGTTTCTAACGCTACCGTCGGCGCTGGGATGATTCAAGAAGATGTGCACGACCGAGAAGGGCAAGAAGGCCTGGGGCTTCCGTCACTGGACATTGTTGCGACAGGCGTTCGTGCGGAGGCGCGCTACGAGCGGCACGGGCACTATCCTGCCACTTTCTTGCTGGAGAACCTGCCAGCTCTAGCGCCCCGGCTTGAGCGGGCCCTCTTCGAGAGAGGATTTGAGGTACTGCACTTAGACGGAGCCGCAGTATCGCCCGGTGCACTCGCGCAGACGATTCGGGCAATGCTGGGGATTGGGGCCGTTTCTATTTATTCCGGAGATGTACTCGACGCCGAAACGAAAGAGCAGCTAGTTGCTGACGTAAGGGTCAAGTTGTTCGAGCTTTTCCGAGAAAACGAAAACGCCAATGATGAAGAGGTATTCCGGCGCGCCTTGGCGCTGGCAGAGTCCTTGCGTTTCGCAAATCCGTAAGGCAACCAGGAAGAGGCAAACTAAATGGACGTGGATCATCTCACTCTGGAATTGGAAAGCCTTGCGCCTGAGCAAGCGCTCGAAACAGTGCTGGCGGCGAACCCAATCGCGCGTGTTTGCCTGACCAACAGCTTTCAAGCGGAAGACATGATAGTGATGCATCTTCTGCGAAAGCGCGTTCCGGGCATTGCCGTGCTCTTTCTCGATACTGGGTATCACTTTCCGCAGACATACGAGTATCGCGATCGAATGACCAAGGAGTGGTCGCTCAATCTCGTTAACGTGCTTCCCGCGCAAACGGTTGCTGAGCAGGAAGCGGTCTTCGGTGTTCTGTATCGCAGCGAGCCCACTAGGTGTTGCCAACTGCGAAAGGTCGAGCCGCTCATGCGCGCGCTTGAACCTTATGACGTCTGGTTCACGGGATTACGGCGCGAACAATCCCCCACGCGTAAAAATCTGAAGAAAGTGGCAGTTCACCGTCTGCCGACGGGCAAGAATTTGTGGAAGGTGAGCATTCTCGCGGACTGGAATTGGGAGCAGGTGTGGCAATACGCGGTTGCCAGCGGAATCCCTCATCTGCCGCAATACGACGAAGGATACTTCAGCATCGGCTGCCAGCCGTGCACCGCTCTACCATCTGATCCTAATAATCCCAGGTCCGGCCGATGGGGCGGAACGAAGCTCGAATGCGGAATACACACTTTCTCCACTCAGGTAGAAAGATGAACTTCCTCATCGGATTCCTTATTGCCATAGCTGTCGGATTGACGGGCATCGGTGGGGGAAGTTTTACGGTTCCTGCATTATTACTGCTCGCTGGGCTTACCGCAGGGGAAGCCGTGGGAACAGCCTTCTTGTTTGCTGGCGTATTGCGTTTGATTGCGGCGCCTTTCTATCTGGTGGGGAAGCAGATTCATACACGTTACCTTTGGCTTTTGCTGCAAGGAGCAGTCCCAGGTCTGCTTGCGGGCACTTGGGCACTGCGCTTTTTGAATCGAGATGCGGGGAGTCCAGTTGTAATTCTTCTGCTCGGTGTGCTCCTTGCGGCCTCGTCGAGCGTGACATTTATCAAACGAGTACAAAACCCCACGTTCGCCGGAAAAAACTACCACTGGCTTCCGTGGCTCGCTCTTCCGATCGGAGTGGAATCCGGATTTTCGTCCGCAGGCGCTGGGGCGCTGGGAACCGTTCTTTTACTGAACTATTCCGAGATGACGCCAGCGCAAGTCGTTGGAACGGATCTTCTTTTTGGGTTGGTGTTGGCGGTCATAGGCAGCGCTTTTCACTGGAGTTTTGGTTCCATCAGTACGCCAATACTTTTCCAGCTTCTTGTAGGTGGCGTACCTGGAGTCGTGCTGGGGTGCTTGTTGGCCAGGAAAGTTCCTGCACACAGACTGAAGACGGCTGTCGCGATGGTGGCGATTTTCGCGGGATTGCAGCTGGTGTGGGCCGGAAGCCGATCGTTGGCCGCAAGACGCGCGACCAACGTCGCGAAGATCACCGGGCAGGCAGGTGTTGGCCATGCGCGCTAACCAAGTTCATTTCACTTCCAAATTGTTTCTGGTTGAACCGTCGAAAGTAGCTGCAACACCACTCTTCGTGTCCCGCACAATCACTCGCTGTTGTCCTTGTTGTTGACCCTTCCTGATCAGTTTGCCCATTCAACGGCAGGTTTAGCCTGCCACTGTTCCGAGACTACTTCAGGGCCGACGCGATGCGTGACCCAAGCACCACAAATCTATTTCGGAGAAAAAAGATGCAATTTCGAAAAGTTCGAGGTCTTGATGCAGGGCGTGTTTTCCGGGTTGGACTTTTGATGCTTGGCATGTGGGCGAGCAGCCCGATTGCTGGCTTCGCGCAGCAAGAAGCCTCGATCCAGGGCTTAGTCAGCGATGCGTCTGGAGGGGCTGTCCCGAGTGTGGCCATTCGAATCAAGAATCTGGAGACGGGAGCGCAACGCAATCTATTGACGGATCCGGAGGGGCGCTTCGACGCGGCTGCTCTTCCGGTCGGGCGTTATGAGGTATTGGCGGAAAAGAACGGCTTTCGCACGGAAGTGAAGACCAGCATTTCTGTTGTGGTTGGCCAGCGAGAAACGGTGGATATAGTGCTTCAAGTTGGCGACGTTCGGCAGACCGTCCAGGTGGAATCGGCGCCAACTCTGGTCGCGATCACAACGGAAGATGATTCAGGGCTTGTCGGCGAACGGCAGGTTAAGGACCTTCCTCTAAACGGCCGCAGCTACGATCAGCTGATGACACTCAATCCAGGAATTGTGAACTACACTTCGCAACGAGCCGGGGGGATCGGAACTTCGAACTCAGTCGTTGGCAACATGTTTTCCGCTTCCGGCCGCCGGCCACAGGAGAATCTATACCTGTTGAACGGAGTCGAATTTACTAGTGCGTCGGAGATTAACAACACACCCGGAGGAGTCAGCGGGCAACTTCTGGGGGTGGATGCTGTACGCGAGTTTTCAGTCGTAAAGGACACATACGGTGCGGAGTACGGCAAGCGTCCCGGAGCGCAGGTCAATATCGTTACTGCTTCGGGCACGGACGACTTGCACGGCAATGTCTATGAATTTCTGCGAAATAGCGCGCTGGACGCCCGAAATTTCTTTGATCATGGCGATATCCCGCCGTTTCGACGCAATGAATTTGGCGGCTCGCTCGGTGGTCCGATCCGGAAAGAAAAGACGTTTCTGTTCGGAAACTACGAGGGCTTTCGGCAGAATCTTAGCCTGAGCGATCTGACACTCGTGCCGGATAATGCTTCGCGGGCCAGCGCTGTGGCAAGTATTCGGCCGCTCCTAGCTTTGTGGCCCGTGGCCAACGGGCCGGAGCTATTGACCTCCACAGGGACAGCGAGCGGGATTGCAGAAGCGTTTAGCAACCCTTTGCAGACAATTCGCGAAGACTTTGGGACCGCCAGGCTGGACCAGATCTTCACGGACAAGGACTCGCTTGCGGCCGTCTACACGGTTGACGACAGCGAGGCACATTCGCCCACTGCCAATCCTTTCACTCTCGTGGATATCCTCTTGCGAGAACAAGTAGCCAGTCTCAGCGAAACTCACGTATTTTCCCCCTCGCTACTCAACACGGCGACGTTTGGTTTCTCGCGTGGGCGTTTTTACTTCAATAGCGGGACTACGGTAAATTTACCTGGCTGGGTACATCAGGACCAGCCCGTCGGTGCAGTCGTGGTTGGCGGAGGTACCACACTGAATGGTGCGTCGCAAATCACAAACGGCGGCACCAACGCCGGAAGCAATCTCAGTGCGGTGCGAAATCTATACACGGCGTCTGACCAGGTATCGTTCAGTCACGGCAAGCACTTATTCAGTTTCGGCGGAAGATTGCAGGACGTGCAGGCGAACGATGTTTTGCTCCAGGACCAGTACGGCCAGATTTCCTTCACCAACCTGCAGACATTTTTGCAAGGAAAAGTGAGCACATATACATACGCTCCGAGCTTTACGCCCTTGTCGTGGCGTTCGCTTGAGAGTGCATTTTATGTAGAAGACTCGATAAAACTAAGACCTTCGCTGGAGCTTCGCATAGGGTTTCGGAGTGAGTCCACAAACGGATGGAATGAGGCCTACGGGCGAGCGTCAAACTATTTGTTTAACTCCAGTGGAGTCATCTTAACCCAATCAGTTGTCGGCAATTCCGCCTTGGCTGTGAACAATGCAAAGTTTCTGCCCGCGCCACGGGTCGGTATCGCCTGGTCTCCTTTCGCTTCAAAAAGGACCGTCGTTAGGGCGGGATTCGGACTGTATTACGCACTCCTTGATAATTTGAGTTACCGGCTCGACCAAAACGGTCCTTTCAACACTGTGTACGCGGTCAAGAATATAGCCTTCTCCGGCATCGCACCGGACACGGTGTATTCCGATACCAAGGTGATCCCCAGTGGAGTGCAGCCGGACCTGAAAACACCGACCGTGGAATCCTGGAGCTTGAAAATTGAGCAACAACTCTCTTCCAACACCTCATTAGGCGTTAGCTATATCGGTTCACATGCCTACCACGAATTGCTTTCTGTCGATGCAAACCTGCCAACGCCGACGATTTGCCCAGGGTCGCCATGCCCCGCAGGCTATCTGGCAGGGGCGTATTACTATCCGACGGACGCGGCGCTTGCCAACAATGCGGTCTGGAACTCGACGAGTTGGTTCTCCGAGGGCATTAGTTCATACCACGGGGTTGCGGCCGATGTGAACCGCCGGTTCGGCCATGGATTGCAATTCCGAGGAGTGTACACATTCTCGAAGGCCCTCGATGATGGCGACAACATGAACACCAGCGTTGCAACGAACTCTCCGGCCTTCGTTGCGAATCCATTTCAGCCAAAGGCCGATTATGGACGGGCTTCTTTCGACGTGCGGAATTCAGCAGTCATTAACGCCACGTACGATCTTCCATTTGGGGCTGGCGACACGTCTCGCGAGCATCCCTGGCTGCAGCGGCTGATTGGAAGGTGGCAACTCAGCGGAATTCAGACGGTGCAGTCCGGCCTGCCGTTCACCCCGCAGTTGTCTTACAACCCATCCAATGACGGCGACACTCGTAATCCGGTGCGGCCGTCTTGGAATCCTAATTTCACGGGCCCGGTGATCCTTGGCGGCCCGAATCAGTATTTCAATCCCAACGCGTTCACCCAGCCGCTGCCTGGAACCTATGGCAACGTTGGTCGTAACGTTTTACAGGGCCCGAGTCTTGTCGAAACGGACCTCTCTCTAACCAAGACGTTCCCATTTTCTGAGCGGCTCAACCTGCAATTCCGCTCCGAGTTCTTCAACATCTTTAATCACACGAACTTCAATGTGCCGAATCCAGTCGTCTTCGCGTCCGCGACGGGAGGACCGTCAGCTACGGCCGGACTGACTACCGCCACTACCACTACCTCCCGCCAAATTCAGTTCGGGTTGAAGTTGATGTGGTGAGGCGATTCGCCGATCTGTCAGCTGTCAATTCTGGCCACGGCGGAGGAACGCGCAATGCACATGCGGGAAGGGTAGCGAGCTGAACCAGGTTCCCCCGGTTCCTTCGAATAGGTCTGCTGCATGCCGCACGGCAGATACGACACTTGGCTGCGCGACTTTGAAGCGGTTCAGAAGTCCTAGTGATGTATCGGAAGCGCGCATCAACAGAAGAATCAGGATAAAAGCGGGATGCTCTGGCGCGCTTTCGATACATCGAAAGTCCGCTTCTGGGAAGTTCGAGTGAGCAAGCCATTCCGTTAAATCGTCGGTTCTTCGGGCACCGGCTGGAGTCAAGAACTGGAGACTTACCCCTCGGGCTACTGCGGGCTACTGTTTTTCGCCACTTTTTGCGCTTCCTAGGGCTTCGCGGGACTTCGCAGCGCTTCGCCCGTAAGTTCTGAAAGCTCGCGGTAGTCGCCAACTTCTAGCCAGTCGACCAAAAGTCAGGTCTCGCATGGCCAAAACGCTAGCCGTTGGGGCCGCCGCGTGTTGTCCGCACTTGCTGTCCTTGGGTTAGCTTACGTATAAGCGCCACTTCTTCGGGTTTGTATGGCGTTCCGTCGTTGCGAAAAATTTCGTGGAACCACACAGCCGGTTCGCGATCGGTGTAGGGATGTTTCCACGAGTCCCAGGGAAGGTACGTTTGGGTCTTGCCGGCCACAAGGCCCCAATTGATGGCGGCGACGTGATATTTCTTAGCGATTGGCAAAGATCCTTGAAACGTGCTGCCGTTGCCGCGGGCCATATATTCGGTGCAGATCATCGGCCTGTGATAGCCCTGAAGCCAGTGGATGCGCTCTTCAAATTCTTCCGGCTTTCCGTAGTCATGAAAGGAAAGCACATCGGACATCTCAATTTGTATTTTCTCCATCGTGTCCAACTGGTCTGGAGACGACCAGCCGTCTTTCCAAACTCCGCTGGTTAATGGCTGCTTTGGGTGAACCGAACGCGCCCAATCGTATACCTGTGGCAGAAGCGCAACCACCAGCGCAACTTTGTTTTTTGGCTCCAGCTCTTCATAGCTTCCATTGTTGGTGTTATCGGGCTCGTTCCAGAGATCCCAACCCAGAACACGATTGTCATTGGCAAAGGCTCCGACGACACCCTCCACGTAGGCTTCCAGTTGCGGATATTGCGTGGGATCTTCCAGCGCTCGGGCGCCCGGACTCTGAACCCACCCGGAATTGTGCACACCGGAGCGCGGCTCACGCTGTTTCCCTAGCCTAGGGTCTGGATCCCAGCACGAATCGAACAAAACGAATAGCGGGCGAATCTTGTGTTTATCCGCGATCTGAAGAAATGTCTCTATGCGTTTTTGAAAGCCCTGGGGATCCTGCCGCCAAGGAAGATCATGAAGGAAAATGCGCATCGTGTTCAGGCCAATCGTTTCGGCCCAACCGAGTTCAAGATCAATTCGCTTCGGATCGAAGGTATCGGCCTGCCACATTTCGAGTTCGTTGATAGCCGTAGCGGGAATGTAGTTGCTACCCACGAGCCACGGCTGCTTGGCGTACCATTCGGCAGCCTGTTTTTCACTCCATCGTTCTGCGTGTTGCGGGGACCGGGCGTGCACCAGGCTCGACAGCACCAGGACGAGGAGCGCTGGTACCAACTCCTTACTCCATCTTCGATTGACCATTTTAGTTCCACCTCCTACAAATTATTTTCAAAGTCACCTGTGAACGTTATTTGAGCGATCCGTCACTATCCGCGGGCCAGATAATGCATTGCGCTTAACTCGCGCAGACGCGCTGCCGCAGCCTCAGGGGTAATGTCGCGCTGAGGCGACGCAAGCAGTTCGTATCCGACCATGAATTTCTGTACCGTAGCGGATCGCAGCGGGACTTCGATGCACTTTACGTGGACAAACCGAAAGTTCGTGGTGGTACAGGAGAGCGTCGCATTTTCCCTTGTAAAACGAGGCATCCCCAGAAACTGGGGTTTAAGTCCCCTCTCTCCCCCACAACTGCAATCATCAATAAACTGCGGCTATGTTATTTGGCTTCTTGCCTGTTCTGCTTTGAACTTCGCCCAGCGCGCTTTAGTAGCTCGAAATTCTCGCCCCAACCGCTTACGCGTGAACCCATTATAATTGACAAGTGCTTCAGTCCGTCGTTCCCGCTGGCCGCCGGCAAGCTGTTCGACCCCGACAGCCCATTTGGACATCTTATGGCGGAATTAAACGCGACGCCATCGCAGGTGGCTTTGGCGTGCCTTGCAGCGATTATGGATGCCCTGCCGCGCACTGCGCTTTGGCTGTTAATGAAACCTTGACTTCCTTAAAATTAGGAAGTAAAAGAAACAAATCGAAAGCACTCGAAACCTGCTCCAAGGATCCAAGGAGAGGTCCTATCGAGGCTGCGCCGCTCAGGAGTGTTTGCGCATGTGCGCGTGTGTGGCAATGACGTTAGCTTCATCGATTGCTCTACATGCGCAATCCACATACACGGGTAAACTTTTCGAAGAAGTTACGGATTCTTCGGGAGAGATTATCGTTGCCGCCAAAACCACGCTGACCGACCAAGCCTCGAGTGACATCGCCCGGGCAATCCGTGCGTCCTAGACTGGCCTCCGTGGACCTGCCGACAATTTTGGAAGGCAATGGTTTGAGCCGCATACCGACGATTGACTTGTTGCGTTGTGCTCAGAGATAAAGGAAACAATGCAGATTTCGGTTGGCAAACGAAGAGGTCTCGAAGCAGTTTCCGATCATCGCGGGGTAATCGCTGCGCTGGCGATCGACCAGCGCAGCGCGTTGCGAAAACTCTTTTCGGCCGCTATGGGTCTGGAAGCCAGCCAGGTTCCGCGCGAAATTCTGGAGGACTACAAGGAAGCAGTAAGCCGCGTGCTGACTCCCTATGCCAGTGCGATCTTGCTTGATCCCGAGTTTGGTCTGCGAGCGGCCACATTGCGAGCGAAAAAAACCGGGCTGCTGCTGGCCTATGAACAAAGTGGCTACGACAAATCTGTTCCAGGACGGCTTCCCCGTGTTCTCGATGGTTGGTCCGCAAGAAAACTAGCCGCAACCGGCGCGAATGGTGTCAAAACGCTGGTTTATTATTCGCCGTTCAGCACGCCGAAAATAAATCGTGTGAAATACGATTGGGTGGAGCGAATCGGCGCCGAATGTGCTGCGGCGGATGTTCCCTATTTTCTAGAGTTGGTACCCTATCACGATGAAATAGACGAACAGAGTCGCGAATTTGCAATTCTTAAGCCTGAGATTGTGACCCAAGGCATCCAGGAATTTTCCAGACCGCAATATGGTGTCGATGTCTTAAAAGTCGGCGTGCCGGTGAACATGACGTTTGTCGGCGAAGCCGTAGGGCCACGGGCAGATGCGGTGTACACACGCGAGCAATCCAAAGAACTGTTTCGTCGTGCTGACGCGGCGGCCAGCAAGCCTTTCATTTATTTATCCGAGGGCGTGAGCAACGAAATGTTCAGCGAAACCCTGGAACTTGCCGCCGAGGCTGGAGCGAATTTTTCTGGCGTTCTGTGCGGACGTTCCACCTGGAAGGATGGCGTCCCGATTTTTGCGGAAAAAGGGCTCAGCGCGTTGGAAGATTGGTTGGCCACCGCAGGGGTGAAGAACATTCAGCGAGTGAATTCGCTTCTAGCATTCGCCAAACCGTGGTTTCGATTCTTTGAGAGCACTTCGGATACCGCGGTGCCGGGTTAGCGGACATGTCGAACACGGTCTCAAGCACGTTTTGGTGTGTGAGCTTGAATCCAGCGATCGATAAGCGTATGCGGATGGCGCAACTGCTTCCCGGAAGCGTGAATCGAGTACGCGACGTGCGGGCGCATCCCGGAGGAAAGGCTGCGCATGTCGCCATGTCATTGCGGGCATTGGGCGCGAACCCCTTATGGTTGGGCTTTGCAGGCGGGAGCCCCGGAGACGAACTGCTTCGCGGTTTGGAAGATCTGAGCATACAGACTCAAGCTGTAAGGGTGGGCCGGAATACGCGTGTGAACTTAGAAATCATTTCTGACGATGGATGCGTGACGGAAATACTGGAACCTGGCGCTCCGGTTGCCGACAAATACTGGGGGGTATTTTTTGAAACGTATGCAACATTGCTTTCTCAAGAAAAGAGAAGTGGCATCGTACTCGCGTCAGGGAGCTTGCCACGCGACGCCGCCACGAATGCCTACGCCGAGATAATCGAAGTGGCGCATCGTTGCGGGCACAAAATATTCCTGGACACGAGCGGAGAGCCTATGCGCTTGGCATTAAGCGCCGGACCAGATTTTGTGAAGCCCAACCGTGAAGAGGCGGAATGGCTCATTGGCGAAGAAATCCGCGACTGCCGATCCGCGAAAGCTGCCGTGCATCGGCTAATTGAACTTGGAGCCAAGAGCGCGGCTGTCAGTCTCGGTCATCAGGGCTTGGTCTGGCGGTCCGCCGAACGCGAAGACTTCTATCACGCTCAGCCCCCGAGCCTCTCCGCCAAATCTAGCGTTGGCTCCGGGGACGCTGCTATGGCCGGATTCGCTTATGCGGCGGCGCGTGAATTTGATGTGGAGAAAACTTTGCGGCTAGCGACCGCTTGTGGAGCGGCGAATTGCCGTGCCGACGCGCCGGGGCAGCTGCGAGAGACGGATGTGCGTGTTTTTGAACCACAAGTGCGCATCGAGAGGTTAATGTAATGGCGTGGCACGAGGAATGAAAAAGTGCAGAGTATCAAGCATGAAGACGAGCCTATACGATGCTGAATGAAGAACGCCGACGCGGAATTCTGGAGCTATTGCAGAGTGATGGGCGCGTTCTGGTGCGGGACCTGTCGGACCGCTTTCGCACCTCGCTCATTACCATTCGCAAGGACCTGGAGTTTTTGCACCATCAGGGGCAACTGGAACGCACTCATGGAGGCGCGCTTCCGCTTCGCACCGGTACACTGCAGGATCGTACGCTGCAGGAGAAAGAGCGCCTTCGTCGTCACGATAAATTACGAATCGCATCAGCAGCCGTGCGCATGATTCAGGAGGGTCAGGTCATTATCCTGGATTCAGGAACCACCACTACCGCCATTGCTCGGGCTTGTAAGCAATTTCGCAGTCTTACGGTAATCACCAACGGCACAAACATTGCCGAAGAATTGGCGGGCACCTCTGTTGAAGTCATCCTCACCGGGGGAACGCTGCGAAAAAATTCGTTCTCGCTGGTAGGTCCGCTGGCGGAAGAATCTCTGCGACAGCTTAGCGCCGACATGCTTTTCCTGGCCGTGGATGGCTTCGACACGAGCTATGGTTTAACCACGCCCAATCTACTGGAAGCACGTGTGAATCGCGTCATGGCCAAAACGGCTCGACGCACTATTGTGGTTTGCGATTCAAGCAAGTTCGGGCGGCGCAGCTTATCTCTAATCCTGCCGGTATCCGCCGTGCACGAAACGATTACCGACAAGAAAATTGGTAAGGGGCATCTGAAAAGTTTGCGTGAAGCAAATATTGAAGTGACGCTGGTCTAGCTCGGGCCTGCGCATTTATTGCAATGATTTCCAAGGATACCACCGGCATGGAAACCACCAGAAACAAAGCGCAGGAATCGGCGACGCTGCAGGAGATCTTAACGCAACCGCAGGCCTGGAAAGCATCCTTGTCCGATTTCAAGGGCAGCCACATGTTACAAACGATTTTGGAGCAGACTTCTTCTCGAACGGAATGGTTGTTCGTGGGTTGCGGCACGAGCTTTTATCTGGCCGAAGCCGCGGCCGCTTCCTGGACCATTCTTAGCGGACAACGAGCCCGGGCCTTGCCCGCGTCCGAGATTTTGTTATTTTCGGATCTTAATCTGCAGCCGCATCGGGAATTGCAGGCCGTGGTAATCTCGCGCTCCGGCAGCACTTCGGAAGCCGTGCGCGCTGCTTCCTTGCTCAGACGGAAACATAACATTGCCACCCTGGGTGTAACGTGCTCTCCGAACTCGCCACTCGAGTCCGCGTGCGATCTGACCATTCAACTTTCGTCGGTGCATGAGAAAAGCATCGTGATGACGCGCTCGTTCACCTCCATGCTTTTGGTATTGCAATATCTGGCGGGTTGCAAAAAAGGCGCCGAAGGTTTCTGCGCGACACTGGAAAAGCTGGCTGGAAGTTTTGAGGCCTCGTTGCTGTCTTTTTCCGACCGCGTGAACTCTTTCACAAATGATCGCACTTTTGTGGACTACATATTCCTCGCGCAAGGGCCCTTCCTGGGCATTGCTCACGAAGCCGCGTTGAAGGTTACAGAGATGTCGCGCTCGTTCAGCCAGTCTTATCACACACTGGAATTTCGCCATGGTCCAAAAGCGATTGTCGGTCCCGAGACATGCCTGACTTTCTTTATCAGTGAGAGCGGACAAAATGCCGAGTGCGAAATGCTTGCCGAAATGAAGGAGATCGGCGGGGTAGTCGTCATCGTGTGCAATCGCGCCAACAAAAAGATCACCGCGTCGAGCGACCTTGTATTCGAAATGGGTTTGGACGTGCCGCAAATTGCCACGCTGGCCACTTCCATTGTTCCCGGACAACTGCTGGGGTGTTACACCGGACTGAAGAAAGGTCTCAACCCCGATGCTCCCAAAAATCTAAGTCGTGTTGTACTTCTTGATTAACGATGACTATCACGAGGTATGTCCTTGGCCACATTTGATGTCTCGGTGGTGGGAGAACTAAACCTCGATATAATCTTGTCCGGTCTTCCACCAAATCTGCAACTCGATCGTGAACAGTTGGCGGACGATTTAAAAGTCACTTTGGGAAGTTCTTCTGCGATTTTTGCCCATAATCTTGCGTTACTGGGCAACCAGGTCGGCTTCAGCTCCGCGATCGGTAGCGATTCACTTGGAGTAATCTGCCTGGAGCGCTTGGGCGAAAGCGGTGTGGATCTTTCCAGGGTTCGCCGGTTTCCTGGACGGCAAACCGGCCTTACCGTAATTCTTCCGGCCGGTTTACAACGCTACATCCTTACTTATCCGGGCACCATGTCGGAAATGCGCTATGAGGATTTGGATTTAGACTCTGTCTGCGCGGCGAAGCATTTTCATTTGTCCTCTTATTTTCTTCAGCGCGCCTTGCGCCCTCGGATGACTGAGCTTTTCCGGCACGCCAAGGCCGCCGGACTTACCACCTCGTTAGATACCAACGACGACCCTGACGATAAATGGGGCGAGGATCTTTATCCAGTTCTAAAATATGTGGACGTATTGCTTCCCAATGAACGGGAAGCTTGCAAAATTTCACGAGCGCACGACGTACACAGCGCGGCGGAATTTTTGGCTGCGAGGGCCCCGCTGGTGGTGATTAAACGTGGAGCGCAAGGCGTCATCGCTCGACAGGGCCGTGCTACTTTTTCTGACGCACCGAAGACGGATACCTTTGTGGATGCCGTGGGAGCTGGAGACAGCTTCGACGCTGGATTTATCCATCAATTTATTCGTGGCGCAAAGATAGAAGATTGTCTCAAATTCGGAAATGTTGCCGGAGCACTTTCCGTGATACGCGCCGGCGGAACAGAAGCGTTTCGCGACGCGGCTCTTCGCGAGTCTTTTTTGCGGACAAATTGGGGGCAGGCAAAGCAGTGAACTTTGGCGGATCCCCGAATCGTAGCTACCCTCAGAAACGTGAGAATTATTTACCGCTTGCAGCCGCATGGCCCTGCGGTGTGGCCTGAAGCAACAAGCTGCCCGTGAAGTCCACATCAATTCGCGCGGTCGGACCGGTAACGATTCCGTAGTCCTTATTATTTACGTAGTCCACGATCTTGTAGGTTGCTGATTGCAGCCCGCGTAACTCTACGGGACCTTTCCATTCCTGCTTGGTTGGCGACTTGGCGGAACGAGCCGCGCTATAAAACGCGTAAAACATATTTCCATCTTTTTCGATGGCATAACCTTCTGGCACGTCATAGCCGTAAACATACAAATCCAGGAAATTTCCTTTAGACAACATTTTATCGTTGTACAAACTTATCCACTTTTTCCAATGAGGTTCTTTCCCCGGATTGAGAAATACATTTTTTAACTTCGGCCCGTAATCCGGCCACGTGAATTTTGTTCCCAGCACGCCCCCGGTGCCGAGCGTCGAAGCAAAATCGGTCCCAACATCCTGCTCGTTGTCGCCCACGCCGGAAATTTGTGTCAATTCCACGTGATCGCCATAAACCGCTGCGCGCGGCCCCAGCAGCGCCTTGTACATTTTCATGCGACGGCGAACCTGCACGGAACCAACCGGGTCAGCCGTCACCGCTTGATCCATGTAGCGAAACCACGCCAGGCTTGGCGGCGTTCCGCACGGACAGCTTTGCGTCACGCTGTCTGGTTTGAGCGCGCGAGTCGTCTCGAAAATAATCTTGTACACTTCCCCCATCGCATACACAGAGTCCATCGGCGATTTGTGATGATGTGCTGGGTTATAGCAAGGTGGCGTGGAGTAGATATTGTCCAGCTTGTGCCCATCGAAATCCCAATCGTGAATGAATCGTTCGGTCAGTTGTTTATAGTAAGCCTGAACCTCCGGCAGCGCGGGGCACAGAGTCGCCAGATTGCGCGTCATGCGCGCGGGCTTTCCGTCTTTATTCAGGATGAGCCAATCGGGATGTTCTTTCACCACACCCGAGACGATGTACCGGTGCCCGCCGTATCCGAACTTTCCATCTTCGACCGCTAACGGCAGCCACCAGAGCTGCATCTTAATATTCTTCGCGTGAAAATCGCTCACCATTTGTTTGATCGAATCAGCCGGGAAATTGTCCGCCCGCGGCTGCCAATCACCATAATTGTTGAACCATCGATCATCGAGCGTTGCCCAATGAATCCCGAGCTCCTGTAGCTTCGGGACGGTCGCCAGCATTTGTGCGGGGGTCACATCCGACTCGTAGCCCCAGCCGCACCAGCTCACCGCATAGTTCTCATTATTATTCGTAGGCCGCGGCAGACCTTCGCGCTCCACGGCGTTGGACCACATGCTCAGTGGCTCGTAGTAATCGCCCTTATAGACCGCCACGAACGTTCGAGGCGTCGAATAACTTTCGCCAGGCTTCAGCGTGGTGTTGGCGGGGAAATTTACCGCCGCTGCCACGCGTCGATCCCTGGTAGTGCTCACCGGAATCGATAGAACCAACGGAAGCGTTTCGATATGGCCAATCGCTTCGCCCATAATCCGCGTCCAAAATGCCACGACGGGAATGCCGCCGCCCACGCGGCCCAGATCATCTTTTGTTTCCACCGGCGCGCCGAACGGATTTTGTTGATCGAATTTTGCCGGTATCGGCATGACGTCGTCTTTGCCCCACTTCAAGCTGGAACCAAAGAACGACCACATTTCGTGAGGGTCCACGCTAGCATCGACGAGTGAAGCATTTAAGCGGTGACGCTGCAGCGAGAAGTTCTCGAGCGCAATATCTCTGGAGCTATCATTTCGCAAAGAAGCGGAGAGCAGCGCCAATGCCGGAAAGTCGTCGTAAACCTCCAGCATCAGGGTTTCGGAGAGGCCGCTCGCCTCACTCGTCCAGCTAACTTCAATGCGTTTGCCGAGTCGCCCCAATTTCCCCTGAGCGTCCACAATTCGCGCGCTGTTCAAATCAAAAACGATGTTGTTGACCTGTTTGCCTGCCGCGGTGATTTGTTGGCCAGGCTCATTGCCGGGATCGTCCATAGTGACGTTACGGCCTTCCCGCATTAAGTTGCTTTTTAAATAGCCTGAGGAACTCAAGACAAATTCTGCTGCCGGAGTCTGGACGTGAATGCCGTCCGGATCAGTTCGAACCACAATCGCAGAGTTCTGCGCGCGCGCCGGAGCGGCCTTGGAGGCTATTTTATTTTCCTTCTGGCAGCCCGCGGTATTTAAAAGCAACAGGCCTGCCGCGAAGAGCCCGGCAAGCAAGCAGAGGTGCGTGGCGCAGACCTTCCGGGCTTGCCTGCGCGAGCGGCGCATCACTGCCTTACTCCGGCAGTCCCTTAAATTGTGCGAAAAGTCGCTCAGCATTTTTGTGGTAAACCTTTTCCAGAATGGCGTCGGGCAACTCCATCCCGTAAATCTCCCAACGGCCTTGTCCCGGATAGCCCCAGTAGTCAAAATATTCATCACCCGTTTCCAGCCATCGGAAATAATTCGCGTACATATTGGGATCCGGTTCGCTATCCGTTCCGAACATGATGCGATCCTGAAAATCCATAAAGAATTGCCGGGCGCGGCGGGGTTGCCTGCCAAGCTCTGCCTCACGCGCGCCAAATTCCACCAACATATTGGGGTACTGTTTTAGCCACGCGGAAACGACGTCCAGATTTTCCGGCCAATTGGCCACGTGCAAAGCCACAAAAGTGGTGTGCGGATGTTTGGCGAAGACATGATTTCGTTCCTCCAGCAATTTGTCCTTGGTGGGAAACTTAGGGCCGTAAAAGCTCCAGGACGGATTGTGCATCAACTCTTCATAGCGCTCGTTGTGATTGTCGATGGGAGCGAAGAACGCTTCCGGATCGGTGGAATGTATCGCTACCGGTATGCCAAGTTTGCCGCATTCTTCCCAGATAGGGTCCAGTCGTTCGTCGTCGATAGGCACTAGTTTGCCGCTCTTGTCGCGCACGCCCAAGCCCAGGTCCTTAAGAACTTTCAAGCCGCGTGCGCCGCGTTGTACGGCGTCATCCAACTGACTCACCATCTTGGCACTAAAATCGGGGTCGTCGATCTTGCTCCAATCCATCTGTGCGAACACCATGAAGCGGCCCGGATATGGCTTCACCATGGTGTCCAACACACTCTGGAGTTTGTCCCCCCACATGCCCGTCAGGATCACGATGGTTTGGATGTTGGCGCTGTCCATCGTTTTAATTAATTCCGCGGGCGCGACTCTCTCGCCATTGATTCCCTGGGCGTCGTTCACGTGATTATGTATGTCGATAACCGGAAATCGGGCCCGCGGAAGGTTGTGCACCGGCAAATGCACCATGGGATGCGGGTCAAAATCCTTCAACAGGAGCGTCATGCGCTTGGCAGCTTCGGGATCTTCCTGGTAGACGATATCCTGGCCTGCCGCCGAGGAAATAACAGCCGCAGAGAACAGACACATTGCTAATGTCTTGAGGATCATTTTGCTCGCCATCCCAGAGGGTCGTGGCCATTCGAACGTAGCGACGAGTCATTGTATCCGTGGAGAGAACAAAGCGAAACAAAAAGTAGCTAAGCGAAAGCATGCCACCTCGTCATGGTTCCCTCACCGTTGATTACCGCGGTGACGCCCAGCTCTTCGTCGACGTTTCAGTTGAGCCGCGGCCGTTATTATTGGCGGGCGGTGGGGTGAACGGAGCGCTCTCGCCAGCCAACCTTCCCCTCTTGAGCAAAAATGGATTCGAAATTCTCTTTTCTATCGCAATGCAAAACTGAACACGTTGCTTCCCGCGGCGATGGAAACGTATTGGTTTCCGTCCACCGCATAACTCATCGGTGAAGCGTGCATTTGTTGTCCGGTATTGAAATGCCACAAAGGCTCGCCGGTCCGCGCATCCACCGCCTCGAAGGATTCGCTGTCGTCACCAAAAAACACCAAGCCGCCGGCGGTAGTCATGGTGCCTCCGCTGGACTGCCCGTTGCCGACCTGCGGATATTTCCACGCGGGCTTTTCGCCGCCTAGTTCAAAGGCTAGAAGAGTTTTCTTACCACGGTCGCCGGGACTGCGCCGCGCGCCCGTCGAATAGTAAGTCTGACCCGGGGTGAATTTTTCGGCACTGAAAAGATAAACCTCACAATTTTCCGAAGCTAGAAAATAAAAAAGGTTGGTCTGGGGATTGAAGGAAGGGGAATACCAATTGGTTGCGCCGCTGAATCCTGGGCACGTCCGCGTGCCGTTGGCGGTGGGCGAAACGTCGGTTCGAATCGGGCGTCCGTTAGCGTCTATTCCTTTGGCCCAGTTCAGTTTTTCTACGAACGGTACCGCCGAGAGAAACTTGCCGTCGGTTCGATCAAGGACATACAGAAATCCGTTGCGATTTGCTTCCACTAATAATTTACGCGGTTGATTTTTCCAGGTTGCGTCGAGCAACACCGGAGTTTCGGTGGCATCGTAATCGAAAAGATCATGTGGAGTGAATTGAAAATACCACTTTAATTTCCCGGTATCTGCATCGAGGGCCAGAACGCAGTCGGTATAGAGATCGTCGCCGGGCCGTGGGCCACCATCGAAATCGGGAGCCGGGTTGCTGGTGCCCCAGTACAAGGTATTCGATTCGCTATCGAAAGTGCCCGGCATCCAGGTGGTACCCCCGCCGTGAAGGTAGGAGTCGCCCGGCCAGCTCTCCGAGCCGCGTTCACCCGGTCCAGGGATGGTCCAAAATTTCCACACCAATTTTCCGGTTTCCGCATCGTACGCGGAAATAAATCCGCGCACGCCGTCATCTCCGCCCGACGTGCCTACAATTACCTTGCCATTCACAACCAGCGGCGCGCTGGTGGCTCCGTAATTCCGATTGCCATCCGTATAGGCCACGTCCCAACGCAAATTTCCGGAACGCCCGTCGAGACAAAGCAAATGAGCATTGTCGGTTTCCATATATACCGAATTACCCCACACTCCCACGCCACGATTGTGGTGCTGTGACGCATCGTCGATCAACCCTTCGGTAATCGGCCAAGCATGATGCCAAACCTGTCGCCCGGTTTGGGCATCCAGCGCGTAAGCGTCGTTAGCTGAGGTTACGAACATCAAGCCGTTCACGACCACGGGCGTGACCTCCAGCGAATCCGAATTAGGCGCATGAAATACCCACTGCGCGCGCAGTGAGCTAACATTCTTCGAGTTGATCTGGTCCAGACTGCTGAATCGCCGGCCGGAATAATCGCCGTTGTAGGACAACCAGTCTTTACCGGTCGGTTGTGCTGTAAGGGCCTCTGCGCTGACATTGAGGTCCACAATCACAGATGATTTTTGTTTCTTGGCGTCGGCTTCCTGACCGCGAGAAGCCGTCGGCGTCAGCAACAAGATTCCAATTGAAATTTCCCAGTAGAAAATATTTCGCCTGCGATGATTCAATGCCAGACTCGTTTCCCACTTTGCGAACACCGTTGAAGTGCCAAAGTTTGTTGCTCCCGAATGTAAGTCTCGATCGATTCGAATTGTGCGGTAGACCAGCGGCATCGATCAGGCAGTGGACTACAACCTGCCGAATTTCTTGACCGCTTCGGCGATGGATTTCAATTTTTCGATGTAAGCGTACATGGAGTGCTCATTGAAATCCATCTTTTAGGCCACCACCAAGACATCGCGGGCGACCCCGCGCGGCTCCACCACCACACCGTCGGCGGGCCACCACAATGGATTGACAGTGCAAACTCCCATGGGATAGAAAGACGGTCGTGCGAAGAATGAATTTCGATTGGTGGGCTGGTGGGTTAACGGTTCGAAGTTCTCAGCGGCATTCAATATGCGGGTTTCGGCGCTGGCCACGAATCGAGGTGCTGGTTTGTGTGGCGGCGATGGTTTTTGTCGCCGGTAGCATTCGCGGTCAGAGCAGCGCAACCGGTGCGAAGTCGGCGCCGGCTGACAATGGGGGCACCGCCGAGGCGGCCAAACTTTTTGCTTCCACCTGTGCAGGCTGTCATGGTTTAGACGGACGCGGCGGCGAACGTGGACCGAATATTGCTTCCCGACAAGTGCAAGCTCATTCCGACGTAGAGCTGCAGCGCACCGTGCACAATGGCATCTCAGAAACCGGCATGCCCAACTTTGCATTTCTAGGCGATGCAAAGATTGAAGCGCTGGTCCGTTACCTGCGGGTTCTGCAAGGGAATAGCGCACCGATGCCGATGCCCGGGAATCCGGAGCACGGGCAAACGCTATTCTTTGCTAACGCAAAATGTGCAAATTGCCACATGGTCAGCGGGCAAGGCGGTTTCCTGGCTTCTGATCTTTCTACTTATGCGGCAGGTTCTTCGCCGCCGGACATCCGGCGTGCCATCGTCAGTCCTGGCCGTGGAGACCTTGATGATCAGCAGGGCGCAGAAGTTTCCGTTACATTTCTCGATGGCACATCGCAACAAGGAGTAGTGCGCAACCAAGATAACTTCTCATTGCAATTGCAGTCTTTCAACGGCGCATTTTATCTGATTCAGAAAGCGAACCTCGCCGGGATGAAACCCTCGGCCCAACCGCTCATGCCTGATAACTACGGCAAGACGCTTAGTGCGTCGGAACTCAACGACATCGTGAGTTACCTGATGCAAATTGCCGAAAAACAAGGGCCTAAAATCCCGGCAAAAGAAAAACACCATCACGACTAGTTGTTGGGATTTTTCTTTAGAGAAGCGGCGCGCGACTTTAACGCCTGTCAAAACCCCGCTCCAGGAGCTGCCTTGAAACCACACTTGCTGCCCGCCGTCGCACTGTTTCTTTGTGCCACTTTATTGCTCAGTTCGAACGCGCAAAATCCGCCCCGCGCGTTCGAACTGCAAGCTAGTTCGCCAGAGTTTTGGAAGTTGGTTCCCAAGCAGGCCAAACTGGAACTGGTCGCAAAAGGCTTTGGCTTCACCGAGGGACCGGTGTGGGATCCGGCCGGCTTTCTGTATGTCAGTGATGAAGAACAAAACAAAATCTTCAAAGTTTCGTTAGATGGTACGAAAACCGAACTGGTCGCATTGGGCGATCCGGATGGCAGCACCTACGACCGGCAACATCGCTTGATTGATTGTGCCAGCGTGTTACGGGCGATCATCCGTGTCAGCCCCGACGGTAAATTTGAAGTCCTGGCCGATCGCTTCGAAGAGAAAAAATTCAACAGTCCCAATGATGTGGTGCTGGGTCCCGATGACGCTCTGTATTTTACCGACCCGACCCTCGACCTGCCCGCGGGGCAAAAACAAGAATTATCTTTTCAAGGCGTTTTTCGTCTGGATCGGCAACGAAAAGTCACGCTGCTCACCGGGGAGCTGTCGCAACCCAATGGTCTGGCTTTTTCTCCCGATGGAAAAAAGTTTTACGTCGATGATAGCCACCAGCGCAACATTCTGGTGTACGACTTCCACTCCGACGGCACCATTTCTGGTGGGCAGATTTTTGGCGAGGAACCCGGCGGGAAAGGCGACGGAGTTCCGGATGGCATCAAGATCGACCGACAAGGAGACCTATATGTTACCGGCCCAGGCGGCATCTGGATCTGGGATTCGCAAGGTCACCATCTCGGAACCATTGTGATGCCCGAACAGCCGGCCAATCTGGCGTGGGGAGGCTCGCAGCTCACAACTCTTTACATCACCGCCACCACATCGGTTTATAAGCTGGAGATGTCAGTGCCCGGTTTTGTTCCGTATCTCGATAAAGCAAAAAAAGCCTTTTAATAAAAACCCCCAGACTTGCTCTACGGGTGCGGCGCGTTTCTTAGTTCCGGTGAAATGGCGAAAGCCTTTTCGAACTCTGCTTGTGAATCCTGTTCCTTATTCTCCTGATGCAACGCTAACGCCAAGTTAAAATGGCCTGCCGCATAATTAGTCTTGAGTCGAACCGATTCTCGAAATTCCCGGACCGCGCCGTGAACGTCGCCAGCCTGCAAAAGCACCAAGCCAAGATTGTTGTGCGCTTCCGCCATATTTGGATCGCGGCGGAGAACTTCGCGGAAAACGTTGACGGCACCAGCCGCATCGTTCTCTTGGCTCAGTACTAATCCCAGCTGGATTCGGGCATCGGTGTACTTGGGATCGAGACCAATCGCTTGATTCAGCTCCTTGGTGGCTTCGTCGAGCCGTCCTGACTCCGAAAGCGCCAAGCCAAGATTGTAATGTCCCTCCGCCAAATCAGGATCGGACATGACTGCCTGTTGGAATTCTTGAATAGCCCGGTCGTGATCGTTATGCCGCCAATACAGTAATCCGAGACTGGAGTGTGCCCGAGCGTAATCCGGTTTCAGCTCGATGGCCTTTTCATAAGCTTGCACCGCATTGCTGAAGTCGCCGGCGCGCTCCAGAGCGACCCCCACATAGTAGTGGGCGGTCGGCAGCTCTGGGCTCTGTTCGACGGCCCTCTGAAACTGCTCAAGCGCCTCCGCAAACCGCTCTTTCTTCAAAGCCTCGACGCCCTGCAGGATAAGCAATTTTGCGCGGGCCAGGTGCGCCCGAAATTCCTGCAATCCTTTCAAATCCTCCATTTCTTTTTGTGCAGGACCTGCCTGACCCTGGGCCCGAAGGACGATGCTCAAGCTGTAGTGAGCTTTCTCCATATCCGGCTTCAAAGCGACTGCCGCGCGGAACGCCGCAATAGCCCCAACCAAATCGTCTCCCGATTTCAGTTCCATGCCTAGGTTGTATTGTGTCTCCGGGTCCTGGGGATCCAGCTCGGCAGCTTTTCGAAACTCCGCGAGCGCGGCATTGTGGTTGCCTTGACGGCGCAAGCTTATGCCCAGCATGGAGTGGGCCGGGGCATACCTCGGATTGATGCTGATGGCGGTGCGAAATTGCGCACCAGCAGCGTCCAGATTCCCGAGCTGCCCTTCCGCGAGTCCCAACTCGAAGTGCGCCTGCGCCGACGGCTTACTCGCCAGTGCCCTCCTCAACTCCGCCTCGCCCTGCAAAAAATCGCTCTGCTCTGCATAAATGCGCGCCAGCAAGCGATGCGCCGGCGCATTTGCAGGGTTAAGTTTTACGGCGGTGTGCAGTTCCTTTAACGCGGAGGGCTGATCGTGCAGATCGTAATACGTTGCTCCCAACCCGTAACGCGCGTCCGACCAGTTCGGTTTAAGCCGCAGCGCGGTCTCAAACTCCTCTAGTGCGGGCTTTGCGTCGCCTTTGCACTTCAACGTGAGCGCCAGGTTGTAATGGGTATCCGGGTCGTTAGGCACTAATTCCAAAGCCTTACGATAAAAAACAATCGCTTCGTCCCAGGATTTTTGCCGGGAGAGTTCAATGGCTTGCCGTCGATAACCCTCAGCAGTCTGTGCAAAGCCTGGTGCTGAAAATGACCATCCAAGCGCTAGCAGAAATAGAAGTGCCCAGAACGATTTAAGTACAAATCTCACGTCGGCCATCAGGAAGTTTTATCATGTGGCCGCGAAAAAGGGCGAATCGAGCAAGCTCCTCCGGTTTTACGCAGACAACTCACCGCGCTTCCGTTAATAGATCCCGACTCGCACATCGCCAACCTGGCGCACATTCATCACCAGTAGAACTTCGCGCTGACCTGCCCAATGCGTGGATCGCGCGCGTTGGTGACGATTCCGAAGTTCGAGCTGGAGATGTCCCCGCCAGGATTTTTAAATTGCGCGTGGTTGAATATGTTGAAAAATTCGATACGGAGGTCAAAAGCAAAGTTCTCTTTAATTTGGGTCCGCTTCAAGAACCCAAAATCGGTGTTGTTGAATCCGGGGCCGTGGAAGAAGCGTCGGTCGGCAGTACCAAAAGTGCCCGGATCGCTGTTAACGGCAAACGCACTCGGAAGGAAGTAACATCCCGTTCCGGGCTGGGTGGGGTCGACAGAATTCGGACAACCGGCATAAGCTTTGCGCGGATCCACAACCACCACGGGGCCCACAACATTTGGCATGTCCGTGGCCGAACTGCCCGCGAGCGAAGCATCGCCCTGACTTTGGTTCAATTGTACGGGAAAACCGCTAGCGAACCGTGTGATCCCTTGCATCTGCCACCCTTGCGTGAGGCGCTTAGGCGCATTGTGAAAAGCTCGGTCGAACGGAATGGCCCAAACGTAACTGACCACAAAATTGTGTCTGATGTCGCTGGATGACAGCCCTCGGCTCAACTTAGGATTTTCGAAATTCACCAAATCGTTGAAAGCCGAAGAATCGTCCAGGCCTTTAGCAAAGGTATACGCCGCCAGGAACGTAAAATCGTTGGCCTTACGCTCTACCGTGATTTGCGCGGCGTTGTAGATCGAATTGGCGCTCGTAAGCGTATTGGTGTTGTTGGAGCCGAAGCACACCTGCGCCCCGCCGGGGCAGAAATTTGGAGTTAAGATCTGCTGCCTGGTGCTGTAAACGCAGCCCGGGAGTGGCGTCGGACTAAACGGCTGACCGGCCGCTGGCACACACGGAACGGTAGCCGTCGGAAGCTGGAAAACGTCATTCTCATTTCCAGGTCCGCAGCCCGGGGTTCCTGCGGTCGTGTCTGTAGCTCCTTGCGCCGTGAGTTGCTGGCACAGAGCGGCGGAGCCGGGGTTTGCTTCCCGCTGTGTAATGAGGCGGTGCCCCTCGGTCCCCACGTAAGCCACCGTCAGCACTGTCGATCTCGTAAGCTCTCGCTGAATGGAGAGATTGAAGTGCTCCGCGTAAGGCAGCTTGTTGTGAATGTCGTAGCCCGGAAAGAAGTTGAAGGGTTCGTACACCGAGAAGTCCAGTGTCTTGTTCGATGGGGAGCCAGGAACCGGCGCGGTGAACGGAAAACGCTGTCCCAAGGACTGCCCCGTGGCTCGAACCAGGAACGGTTGGTCAAACATGACCGATAGGGGCGAGGTCCAATATAGGCCGAACGGCGCATCCGCCACCTCGTAAAACAGGTTCAGGTCTTCAACCGACGTGTAGTACAGACCGTAGGCCATCCGAATGCTGGATTTACCCGGCCCGCCAAATATCTTGCCCAGGACTCCGTCCGAAAACCCCGGTGAATAAGCCAGTCCCAATCGTGGGCCCACGTTGTTGTATTTCGTTGGAGCGAGTGTCTTCGGAATACCTGGGTCGCCCGGAAAAACCAACCCTGCGGGGGCAAGCGGAAACACAGTAGACTGTTCCCCAGGATTGAAGGTCTGAATTTTCCCTTGCGTGTCGTACCACGGCATGCTCACTTCCCAGCGCAACCCCAGATTCAGCGTGAGATTCGATTTCACCTTCCAGGTGTCCTGGGCGAAGGCGCCACCATAGCGGGTGCGTGAATCAAGGAACTGCTCGGCGGCTTGGGTGTAAGGCGCGTTGGTAGTGGAGGTCGCGCCCAGGAGGAAGTCCGCAAAATCAATTCCAGTCACCGTGCCGTCAAATGTGAAGCCCCCATTAGGGTTGGCAAAGTTACGTTCGTTCACTTGCAGGTAGCGGAACTCCCCTCCGAACTTCCACGTATGTTTGCCCTGGCTCTTGGAAAATACGTCACTCACCATATAGGTGGTATTGGGCTGGAACGTATCTAGCGTGGGCACGCCAAGGGTGAAGCCGAGCTGGCTAAAGACGGTCTGAGGCACATACTGCTTGTATCCGGCCAGCGGGACAATCCCGAGGGTACCGGCGCCGGTCACGAAACCAAGGGAGGAAAGACTGGCAAAACTTCCGGCCGGATTGTCCTTGTGGAGGACAGTGCGGAAGAAGCTGATCCGAGCTTCGTTCACTGCCGTCGCTCCCAGCGTCTTGGCGTTGCTCATCACAAACTGCTGCGCCCGCGAAGGCGTGCTCGAGGGGAAGCCCGGTACCTCGGTGGTTCCAGGAAGCAGCGGAAGCGCGCTAAGAACACTCGAGCTATCAAAGTGGTAGTACCACGACCAATTTCCCGTCTTTTGATTATTGAAATCCACCCGCTCCCCGATTTTATCGTCGTTGGCGGTAGTTTTCTGGCTGTTATTCGAATAGTTGTTGGTTGCTCCAGGAAGGGTCGGTGCCGGAATAAACGGGAGGATATGGACCGCCGGTGCTGACCAAGCCGCCTGCGGGATCACGCCACCAGGAAAAACACACCCTGCTACTGGATCCGTGTTGCCGCAGCCGGGGAAGCTGTATGCCTCGCCCTGCGCCACGGTGTAACCCAAACGCTGCGAAAGCACTTGCGCCCAGTAAGGGCCATCGATCGTACCGGTCAATAGCGCTGGGTCAAAGTTGCCTAGACGCTGGTCCGCCGTCGGTACCGTAACAAGGCCGGTTTCCGCACCTTGCACCTGCCTCGTGCCTTGATAGTCCGAGAACCAGAAGAGTTTGTTTTTCCAGAAGGGCCCGCCCGCCGCGTAGCCAAATTGATTGCGCCGCAATTCTGACTTGGAAGGCGCAAAGTAATTCGTGGCATCCAGTTTATCGTTGCGCAAGAACTCGAAGGCGTCCCCGTGAAAGCCATTGCTGCCCGACTTGGTGATGGCATTGACGACCGCGCCGCTGAATTTTCCATATTCAGCGTCAAAGCTGTTGGTGATCAGGCGGAATTCCTCGATGGAGTCCAGGTTGGGAACCAAACCAGCGCCGAGGTTGCGTCCCTCGCTGACGTCCCCGCCATTCACCAAATATGCGTTGGCCGTTTCTCGCTGGCCATTCACGGAGATGTTGCCCGAATTCAAAATGCCAGATACCGGACGGTCCTGTTGGATCGTTTCGGCGCTGGTCGGCGCGACGCCAGCCTGCAGTCCCAGAAGGTCGATGAAGCTGCGGCCGTTCAGCGGCAGCGCCAGCATTTTTTTGGAGTCAATGACGTCGCCCAGTTGCGTGCTTTCGGTCTGCACCTGCACGGCGTTGGCGGCGATTTCCACCTTTTCCGAGACACTGCCTATTTTGAGCGTTACATCGTAGTGCAGCTGGTCATTCACTTTTACTTCGATACCCGTCTCGCTGAACGTCTCGAACCCGGCGGCCGTGGCCGTAAGCGTGTACTTCCCAGCCGGGAGGGCCAAAACGCGGAAGGCGCCGTCGGCACCCGAAACGGTTTCCTGCGTCAAATTGGTTTGCACATTCGTGACTACGATCTTTGCGCCGCTAACCACAGCTCCGCTGCTGTCGCGTACCACGCCCAGGACCGAGCCAGTGACATCCGCCCGGGCAATGTCCACGCTGAACCATGCCAGGAAGATTACAAGGATTGTACAAACGCGATTAAAACGATTTAACATTGGCACCCCCCAAATTCGTGCAAGTTTCGCGTACCATGTCACAAACAAATTAGAATAAGCAAGCCGAAAATATTTCTCGCCCTCATTCGCCAAATTGGTCATTCCTTTACCGCTGCGGAATCCACCGCTACTTCGCCCAACGTGCCGCGATCCAATCCGTTGAGGTCCACCACATGCAACGAAACTCTCGCTGCCTTACTGGCACCCTTAATCTCCGCGTGCAATTTAATTAAATCTTTGGGGTCGACCTGTTCGAGCGCGCGCGTGCCTAGCGCGAGTCCTCGCGCGTCGTAGAGGTGAGCAACCAGTTGTCCGGAGAAAAAAACGCCAAACACTCCACTGAGCGCGATCTCTTGGCCTGCTGTGTTTTGCTGCGCACCTAAAGGTTTAAGGATCACACCTGCATCGCTAACGCCTTGAAAACTGGCGCTGGCCCTACTGGGAAACCACTGGGTGTCGAAATGATAAGACTCGCCTGAATCGAGCCGCACCATCGGCGAGTTCAGTTCCGCTTCCATGTAAATTGCCGGAGGCTCTTCTTCGTCAGCACCAAACGTAGTGGTGCCGTCGGGATGCTGATGCAGTTGGGCGCCGTTAGTCCAAAATATAACTGAAGCCTTACCTGGATATGGCCGCGTTTCGTCGTAGCGAAATCGTTCGACCATCGCGTAGCCGCTTTCGCCATCGACCACCGCCAACCAGCCTGCTCTAGAGTCCACCCACAGTTCTGCCGCCAGCGGCATGTAATGTATGGCGAAGAGGCCGTTGGGGCGTACCTGTGCAGCGGAATTTTCCGCCGGACCAAATTTGACATGATATTGATTCAGATAGCTGCTCGATGAACCTGTGGGGGTGAAGCCCCAGATATTTTTATTGTGATGGGTGCGATCTTTCGTGTCCGCAGTATCGTATTGCGAAACCGACTGCATCGACCATTCGATCGGATGACCGCTGGTATTTTTCATCGCTGCATGAAAGGTAATGAGTGGAGAATCCACGCCGAGACTGACGGTGCGCATAAACTGCAATCCAGTTTGTGGGTCGGCTGGGCCGGTCAAGGAAATTTCGCAGCGCTGACCTTGGGAAAGAATCTGAAAGTCATAAGGGGCGTCGTCCAGCAAATCCGAATTACCGACCCAGTGTTGCTCGTCCTCATTTCCTTCGGGCAGAACCCACAGCTTGTCCCCGCCATAATTGAACCATTCGGTAGTCGATGGCGGCAGGTATTTGCCAGCGTATTTCCGGTTCACAAATAAAAACGGATGCCCATCGAAGATCACCTGCATCAAGCGTCCGCCGTTTTGTGGCACAAAAATCAACTTCACCCACGCATTGGAAACCTGCTGCGCCTTCCAGCCCTGATACTCAACTTGCTCCACACGGCAACCCGCATTCCCCGGCACCGCATTCTTTTCCTGCGCGTCCCCTGCGAAGGCGCCCGCTGCCGCGAATTGCAGCGCCGCTACTGCAGCCCAACTCCAGACCAACAGATTTTTTTTCATTTGCAAACTGCCGCCCCTACTATTCCGCAATTCACGATTCCGCGGGCGGCAGCGGGACGCGGGCACATTTTGCCTTCCCCAAAGATGCTTTATGCCACCTGGCGAATCGAAACGAATCGTAATCAAACAAAATAAAAGGGTACGAGTCAAGCAAGATGTGATAAAGATGCCAGACACGGAAATTAAAGTTTCCAAAACGTTACTCGTGATCCCGCCACACCGCGAGCCGTGTTCGCGCAGGCTTTTCATTCTTTATGGAGGCACTTGCATGTCCCTACTCCCTGATTTCAGCCGCCGGGGTTTCATCCGCTTGGCTGCTGCTGCACCGCTGCTCGGCCAGATTGCGGCAAAAAATGCTTTCGCTACGACCGCGACCGCACTGGGCAAAGATCCGAGGCAGAACGTTTACACCCGCCTCGGAGTAAAAACGGTAATCAACTGTCGAGGTACCTGGACCTACCTGAGTGGCTCTCTGGAATTTCCCGAAGTGACTGCTGCAGAGCGCCAGGCCTCCGAATATTTCGTGAATATGTTCGAGCTGCAGCATGGCGCGAGTCGCCGGTTTGCTGAATTAACCGGTGCGGAAGCCGGCATGGTCACCTCTGGAGCCGCCGGCGCAATGGCTTCTGCCGCCGCCGCGTGCATGGCTGGGGGCGATCCAAAAAATGTCTGGCAGCTTCCCGACACGACCGGGTTGAAAAACGAAGTCATCATGATGGGCGGCCGCAGCGCCTTCGACAATGCCATCCGGTTGACCGGAGCCAAACTGGTCCTTGCTGACACGCCCGACGACCTGGAAAAGGCCATCAATCAGAGCACCGCGATGATTTACACCACCCATCTCGAAGACCAACTTCGCAGCGAACTTGCAATAGCCAAAAAAAATAATATTCCGATTTTGCTGGACGATGCCGCAGGCATCCCGCCGATCGATAACATCAAACTCTACGCAAAAATGGGCCTGGACCTGTACACCTTTTCGGGTGGAAAAGGGCTTCGCGGACCGCAGTGCAGCGGTTTGTTGCTGGGTAGAAAAGACTTGATTGAAGCGGCGATGAAGAATACCAGCCCTTGGGAAGGATCGGTGTGCCGCGCCATGAAAGTTGGCAAGGAAGAAATTGTGGGCTTGCTGACGGCGGTCGAAACTTGGCTGAAAACCGACCTCAATGTTCTGAACCGCGAGTGGAACGGTCGTGTTGAACGCATAGAAAAACTGGTGAAGACTGTGCCCGGTGTGGACACCGACATCTCCATTCCCACCGATGGCAATCGCTATCCGACACTTCATATATCCTGGAATGAGCAAAAGTGGGGATATACCGTCAAGGATTGCGTGCAACAGCTGCGCGCCGGCGACCCAGTTATTGAAGTAGCCGGAGCTGACAATCCCAGCATCGTTCCAGCGGTACGGGAGGGAAATCCAAAAAAGTCGGATCAACGACCGGAGCGCATGAAGCTGGAATTGGTTTCTTCCACTATTCAACCCAATGAGGTTCTCATCGTGGGCCAGCGCATTCGCGAACTTCTAAATACCGCTCGCAAAGCTGCGCCGGGAGCTTAGTTTCATGAAAATTCACCCTATCTTCAAGAAACAATGCTGCATTCGCAGAGTTCTCCACCCGATTAGCTGCTTTGCGATGATCTTATTGCTAGTCAGTGGAACTTTCGCCCAACGGCGGCCGATTCAAGTTCCGGATCTCAAACTCCAAGGTTCGGTGCGCTCATCTGGAACCGACGCCGGAGACTACATTTATATTTCCGGGCAGGGCCCTAACCGCAAAGATGGCAGCTTGCCAGCCGATTTCGAAGCACAAGCCACTCAAGCGCTCGAAAATGTCAAAGCCATCGTTCTGGCTGCTGGCTTAACTATGGACCACGTGGTTTACGTTCAGGTATACCTCGAAGACGTAAAAAACTACCAAAGCTTGAATACTGTTTTTGCAAAATACTTTCCGCATACTCCGCCAGCACGCGCGATCTTGGGAAGTGCGCGTTTACCTCAGCCAGCGATAGAGATAACCGCGGTTGCGGTGCGCGAGCTGTCCGAACGCCGCGCGGTGATCCCTGCCAATTATAAAACTGCGGAACCCTATTCTCCCGGCATCCTCACGCGAGATCGTTTATTTGTCTCGGCCATGCAGGGGCGGGATCCACAATCGGGAGCGGTGCCAGACGATCCGGCCGCTCAGGTCAATTTGGCGCTGGAGGGCCTCAAAGCGGTGGTGGAAGCTGCCGGATTGAAACTCAGTAATATGGTTTTCGTGAATCCTTATCTCACCCAGAAAATTCCCATGGAGCGGATGAACGAAGAGTATGCTCGGCGATTCGAATTCGGGAATACCCCCGCGCGCGCCACCATAGAAGTCACCGCCCTGCCTGGCAACGCTCAAATCGAATACACCGGTGTCGCGGTGCGCGATTTGAGTCTTCGGCGTTCCATCCGCCCGAAAAATATGCCCCCCAGCCCCACCGCCAGTCCCTGCGTTTTTGCTGGCGAAACTCTGTATTGCTCCGCCAAAAGTGGCTTCATCCCTGGGCCCCACGGCGGCGTCTATGCCGAGTCCACTGCCGCGCAACTTCGTCAGACGATGCGAAACCAACTTGATAATCTGGAAGAAGCTGCGATGGATTTCAGTCAGGTCGTATACACCACCGTCTATCTGGACAATCTTTCCGACACTGAGGATTTCAATAAGGTTTATCTTGAATACTTCAAGGCGCCGCTTCCGGCCGAAACCCTGGTCCAACAATTAACTCCGACAACCCGTTCGCCCGATTCCGAAGGCCACTATCCAGACCTGGAACAGATGTCGTTCATCGCAATAAAAAGTCCGGCAAAAACCAAAGCTCAGAATTAAAAAATAAAGGTTCTGCGGACAAACTCTTCGTGACCTTAAATTGAAGTCGCAAGGGTGCGGTCGTTCCTGCGCGAATGTTTGAACTGTGAGGGTTAGCGCTGGCTGTTGGGTAGGCTGTCTAATCAAGATTAAGTTCCAGAACATACACGCAAGGTTCACCCAGAAATCCCAAGTCCCGTCTTCTGGTGTGCTTCTGTACGAGCGTATGGACGGCTTCTTGTTTCATGCTGCGCGAATGAGCCACACGCGGAACCTGAAACTCTGCCGCTTCAGGAGAAATGTCAGGGTCGAGGCCAGAGCCTGAGGTGGTCACCAGATCGACCGGGATTGGGGCGTCTAGATTTTCTGCGTGAAGCTTCTGTACGTCAGCTTTCACTCGCTCGATTAAATTTTTATTGGTGGGGGCAAGGTTCGAACCGCCGCTGGCCATGGGGTCATATCCAGTTCCAGCCGAAGACGGGCGTGGGTGAAAATAGCCAGGCCCGGTGAAGGCCTGTCCAATGATCCTTGAGCCGACCAGCTTTCCGTTTCTCTCGATGAGTTGGCCGTTGGCGCGATCCCGAAAAAGTAGCTGCGCCATGCCGGTGGCGACCAGCGGATAGATCACGCCGAATATAACGGTCGTCACCAGAGTGAACCATATGGCAGTAAGAATATTCTTTTTCATGTACGCGCCTCAGACAAATCGCAAATACGTCAGCATTACATCAATAACCTTGATTCCTATGAAGGGAGCAATGATCCCCCCGACCCCATAAATCAGCAGATTTCGACGAAGCAGCGCCGCGGCTCCCATGGGGCGCCGGAATAAATGGCGAAGGGCTGCAGCGTGACTACCGCTAGCAAAAAAATAATTGTTAAGCCTGCTAAGAGAATATTCAGCGCAATCTCATTGGGCGTCTTTTGCCGTGAAGCCCCTTCTACCAACCGGATCATGCGATCGAGAAAAGTCTCGCCGGGATTTGAAGTGATGCGCACTTTGATTTCGTCGGAGAGCACGCGCGTTCCGCCGGTGAGTGCCGAGCGGTCTCCGCCGGACTCACGAATGACTGGCGCGGATTCTCCAGTAATCGCGGACTCATCGACCGATGCCACGCCTTCGATCACTTCACCGTCACCGGGAATGAAGTCGCCCGCAACCACCACCACTACCACTGGACGCAATACCCGGTCCAAAAACGTCTTCTCTCCACTGAACACACGAGCCAGAAACGCACCAAGAGGTTTAGTGATTAGAAAAATCACGAGCAGAAATACGCCTATTTGAAACCAGCCGTTAGCGCTTATGGCGTTAGAATTCCTCTGCCTTCAACAACGCGTATAGCAAATAGCCGCAGATAAGCGCGCAAACAATCAACAGGATCGCATTAGCTACGTTCATCAGGCCGTCCTTTTCCGAGCAGCTCGCATCCCCGGACGTACAGAATGGCCAAGGCGAAAAACAGCGCCGTCGCCAAAATAAAAATGATGTCCATCATGCTTTTTTCCTTCCGTTGTCGCTGTCCCGCTGGCTATAGCTCGTTCGCCTTCCTTTAGGTCTTGCTGCTCATCAAGGGCTCAGAATTTGACCAGTATGGATAGATTGATTCTGTTCTCGATTTTTTTGAGGTCTGGGGTGAAGCCCGGCACGATCGCTCCCGGCGAGCCACAAATGTTTTCCACGATGGGAGCCGTTGGGCAGGAAGTCGGGGTAATACCTCCCGGCCCGGTGAAGTACGGGACGTTCGCCGCGCGGTGGTCAAACTCGGAGCGAAATGTAATGTACTGACTCGGCATCCAGTCAAAAGTCCCCGAGATGTCCCACGCTTTAAAAGGGTCGCCGGGATTTTCAGTGAAGTAGGGCGTGCCCGAAGCTGCCGTCGCACCGTTGATTGGCGGCAGTAACACGAGGTAGCGCCCGGGGTTATTGATTTTCCCACCACCGACCGTCAGTCCGAAATGATCACGGTCAAACCAAAAACGGTTGTAGAACATGAAGCCCAGGAAGCTCTGCTTTGGGCCTTTTTTGGATCCGCCCGCACAGCTGACACCGCCACCGTGTTCACAGCCAATATCACCAGTCAGTGAGAACGCCATCTTATCCAGTCCCGGTCCCGGCTTATCGAAGTACTTGACCTCAATGCTGTCATCGCTGTGATAGCGAACACGGTTAGGATTGCCCAGCGCCTCCTCGCCCAACGCATATTGATTGCCTAAAATCTCCAGCCATCCGTTCGGACGCCACAAAATCTGCCCACCAACTCCGGGACGATTATTAAATCTTCCGTAAGACTGCCAGCCATTTATAAGCCACGGTTCAATTTTTAAATGGGCAGTAGGGAAGATTTGGACTCGAAGGCCGGTGAAAAACCAGGGCGTGTTGGAAGAAACATAGGAAGGCTGGTAAGCCCAATTGTCGAATTGGTAGTAGCTGAAGAGGCCGATATAAGAAAGGAAGATACCGGCATCGACGTTTACACCGTGCAGCGCGTTGAAGTGGTATCCAGCATTCGCCTCCGAGAGATAGCGATATGCGTTATCCAAATTCCATTGCCCGCGTGCGGGGCTGGCATCGTTTCGCGGGGTAGTCTGGGAATATAATCCAAACTGCGTCATGACTCGTGCGCGCACATTGTCGAAATGAAAATCGCCGCCCAAGCCTAGCTGAGTAACATGCAACTCATTAGAACGAAACACCTCGCTCGACCCGCCGATGGTGTCATCAGCGGGATGGTTGAAACTGTAGTTATAGTCAACATCAGCCCGGATTTCCGGCGAAAAGAAACTGGTCGCGTATGGTGTGTCCTTGGTGCGGGAGTTGCCGTTTAACCATGTGAAATCGGCAAACGCAAAGGGTTCCTCCGGAGAAGACGTATTGATTCCGCTTGGTTTCCCTTTTTCAGTTGCTTGCCCAGCTTGCGGGCCAATAACCGGATTGCTGAAGCCTGAACTAGGAATTGTGTTTACAGCCTCAGCTGTTACGGGCGCAGGGGCTATAGCCCCCGGGGTCGCAGCACTATTTGCCGCATCCTTCGTCCCAGACGTCGGGGGTTGCAAGACTGTTGTACCCAGCGCTGCCGGGTGGCCGGCTTTCGACTCCAGTTCTTCAACGCGCCTCTCGAGTTGCTCGACGCGATCGAGTAGGTATTGCTCTCGTTCAGTTAGGCCGGGTTTGGGCGCATCCATCTTAGCTGGTGCCGCGGTTCCTGAAGGGGCTCCGTCGTCTGCGAAGACACGCCCAGGACCGATACTCATGCAGAGAATTGTTAGTGAGAACAACCGAGCGAACCTCATCGTCCAATTCGTCACACGCATCTTTCTCTCCTACAGTCTTTCTTTGCTTCTGAAATTCACGACGCGCTGATTCCAGTGCTGTCCGTGATTAGTCTCCCGGCGTACTCCACGCCTGGTTCCGACGTTACGTTGTCGCTCTCGCGTCCACTCCATCAACGCATACAGCAAGAACCAGCAACTCAGGAAACCCATGGCTATGAAAATAACAAGGGTCACGGCATTCACAGAAGACCCGTCGGCAGCAAAGCGAGTCTCTCGGTAATCCGAAGATCCGCTCAACAAGCCCAAAGATAGACAGACACCTCTCAAGAAGCCCTGAACAATTCGTAGGAATTCATAAGGTCGCTGCGACCGACTCAAGATGAACACCTTATGGGTATGGATGCTGGGAATCGGGAAAGGACTCAACTGCGCGGACATCAATTCAGACTATTCGTCTACCCGATAGACGGCGTTCCATCCTGCTATTTGCAAGCAGGCGGAAGTGTACTGCAATCATTTTTGACGTGTGTTCAACTGATCGAGCTTGCGCTTTAGCTCCTCAAGTTTCTGCCCCGCTTCGCCGAGCTTGCCTTCCGCCGTTAGTCGCTGATAGTCAGCGAGGTCTTTGGCTGCTTCCGCGATGATCGCGTCTCGATCGGTCCCAGGCGTAACGGAGGTGACCGGCGCCCCCGTACTTCGACCTGGTTCTGCGGGCGTTGCAACGGCGCTTAGTGACGAAGCCTCTCCCCCAAAAAGGGAGCGCATCGCCGACTCAAACGTCGGCCCATACGCGAGCCGGTCTTGTAACGCCAGTACGACAAGACGCAATTCCGGCATCGGGCTGCGCTCGGCCTGCAGGTAAATGGGCTCGGCATACAACAACGCGCGGCCGCAAGGAATCACAAGCAGAGTTCCGCGCCGCACGTGCGAGCCTTGCTGATTCCACAACGTCAATTGCCCTGACAACTGCGCGTTTTGATCGATGCGCGCTTCAATCTGCAGCGGGCCATCGACCAACCTGGTTTTTGGGAAGTCGTAAACTATGGTATTGCCGTACAGCGCCCCGTCGCTGCGGCCAGCAATCCAGCCAATGAGATTATTCCGGTTGGCCGGCGTGAAAGGCAGAATCTCCACGAACTCTACACCTGTTTCGCCGGGAAGTTTCATCAGCACAAAGTTCGGCTCCATGGCCATCGTCTTCTGCTGACCGTTCTCGTCCATTCCGACTTCGGAAGCTACCGTCCACAAATCCTCCCGGTTATAAAACACTTGAGGGTCGCTCATGTGATACAGGCCGTACACCGCGGCCTGCAGCTTCATTAACAACTCCGGATAGCGAACATGTTTGCGTAGCGTGGGCGGCATGGTCGCAACATCCTTGAACAGATTCGGAAAAATCTGGCGGTACGCCGAGAGGATGGGATCCTGGGTGTCAAACACGTAGAACGTGGTGGTTCCATCGTAAGCGTCGATGACTACTTTTACGCTGTTGCGCATGTAATTGATCAAATTGTTGCCAAGCGCGTAGTGGGTGGCGTATGGAAAAGTATCCGAAGTCGTGAACGCGTCCATAATCCAGAACAGGCGCCCGTCTTCACCGATCACGATGTACGGATCCAAATCATAGGTCAGGAATGGGGCGAGCGTCGTCACGCGATCCCGCACGTTGCGGCGCATCAGCAGGCGACTCTGAGCATTGATGTCATCGCTGAACGGAACCTTCGCGAGGTCGCCGCGGTCGGACGCAATGAGGATACGCCGCAGGAACCCGCCGAGCAGAATGCCGCCATTCCCATCATACGACGTCAGACTGTTTGTCTCTCCCTGCGGATAGTTGAATTCCTGCTGCCGCGTCTTCACGTACACGTCGGTGTTGGTCAGCTCGCCGAAATAAATTTCCGGCCGCGTTACTTTAATACTGGGCACCGTGCTTTGGATCGGCATGTTACTGAGAATGAGTGTCGGCAGTCCCTCCGGCGTGAAACCGTGCACGGGATTCATGGTGATACCGTAGCCATGCGTGTAGATAAGCTTCTCGTTGATCCAGTTCCGGCTGCTCTCTGGAAGCTTCTCGACATTAAGCTCGCGCGCGGCGAGCATCACCTGGCGCACGGCGCCATCGATCTCGTAACGATCAATGTCAATGTCCGGAAAGTCGTAATAGGTGCGGATTTCCTGAATCTGACGCAGCGTGTCCTGGAGTGCGCGCCAATCCCAAAGACGGATGTTTTGCAAGGTAGCCTGATTATTCGCCGGGTCAGTGGCCTCGACGGTCGTCTCCGCGGGAAACTCGTGCTGCGCAACACGGTCTAATCCATAAGCCTGCCGCGTCAGATCAATGTTGTAGGAGATGAACGGTCGCTCGCGAACCAGTTCATTGGGCTTCACGATAAAGTTGCCGACGTACCAGGCAATTATCTGCACCGCGAGATAAGCGACTGCGGCCGGAACGACCGCTGCGAACAGCCAGCGCATGCGCGGCGCTGATACGACATTGGTAGTGGCAATCGCAGCGCCAAGAATCAGCCCGATACAGACGACCAGCAGGCCCCCAAGCATGACGTGCGCATCCGTGTAAGTCACGCCGCCAAATATCGTGTGATCGTCGAAAATTCGTTCGAATCGGCTGATATACACACGCATCGCGATGCACAACTGCAGGAATGCAAACGCAATGGAGAACCCGCGCCAGGGCGATGGCAACTCGCCCCTTCCAAACATGCGCGTACTGCCGGTAATAAAAATGAAGAAAATAGCGATTACGCAGGCAATCACGGCAAGCGTCAACAGCCAGCCGGTGATGAATTGCCAGGCGGGCAAAGTAAACAGATAGAAGTTCAACGGCCTCCCGAAAATCGGATCCACGATGCCGTTGGCGCGTGGCGCATACCAATAAAGCGCAAACGTGGACCATCCCAACATCATGTTCGTGCCAGTTACGAACGCGATTCCGAGCGTGACCACCAAGCCGATGGGGCGCAACATGCGCTCGACCGGCAGTCTTAAAGGCCGCCCTCCGACGAAAATCGGTCCACCTCCCAGTAAGTGGGGCTGGTACGCTCGCCATAAACCCAGAAACCATCCGTACAAAATAAGAAATGTCGCTGCGAAAAATACCGCGAAGACCAACCACTGCAGGCTTATGGTCTTTCGAAATACCTCCGAGTAACCGAGTGATCCAAACCACAGGGCATCGACGTAATAAGACAACACCGTCCGGCTACTGAAAAAGATGACCGCAATAACCGCAAAGATAATTAAAAATACACGCCGGCGCGGAGGCTGCCGTTGCCGCAAATGGATAGCTTCAGTCATTCGATTCCGCCTTTGGCGCGGTATTTGATTCGAAATTTTTCGCGGAGCGTATTGTACTGCGTCTGCAAACTTCTAAACGACACCCCCCGCTCATATATGCCACTGAACAGAATCATTCCCCTCTGGGACGAAACGCCGCCTCAGGCTCCAGATCGGGCAGGAATGCCGTCAAAATGCCGATAGCAGGAAGGAATGCGCACACGTGGTAGACAAACGTGAGCGAGGTCAAGTCGGCCAATTTGCCTAACAATGCGGCTCCGACGCCTCCCAAGCCGAAGGCGAAGCCGAAAAACAGCCCTGAAATCATCCCGACTCTTCCCGGAACCAGATCCTGCGCATAAACCAAAATTGCGGAAAAAGCTGAAGCCAGAATCATTCCAATTACTATGCTCAAGACGGTGGTCCATAACAGATTCACATAAGGCAGCAACAAGGTGAACGGCAGCACCCCGAGGATGGAAGCCCAGATGACGTACTTGCGGCCGATGCGGTCGCCGATTGGGCCGCCGGCGAAGGTCCCCGCCGCCACCGCACCGAGAAAAATGAAAAGGTGAAGCTGGGCATTTTGCAGGGAGAGGTGAAACTTGTCCATCAGGTAAAAAGTAAAGTAGCTGCTGATGCTTGCCAGATAAAAAAACTTTGAAAACATCAACGCGATCAAGATAGCCATGGAGACGCCAATTTTTGCCGTGGGCAAGCGCGCATGATGCGCTGTGTGTGCGGAGCCAGTAACGCCGCCGTACACGGCGTTCATCTTTGCTTTGACCGCATCCGCGGCCGCGCGGTGATTCTTCGCCCACGTCCCGATGAATGTAAGGATCATAATTCCGGAGATCGCGAGGAACGAAAACCACGCGATGCTCGACTGCCCTTTGGTCAACACAAATGCCGCCAGCAGTGGACCCAGCGCCGACCCGGCGTTGCCGCCGACTTGAAAAAGGGATTGTGCTAAGCCGTGCTGCCCCCCCGAAGCCATGCGCGCCACGCGGGAGGACTCCGGGTGAAACACGGCGGAGCCGATTCCCACTGTGCCAGCAGCCACCAGCACGGTTGCGTAGCTCGGTGCCATGGATAATGCCAGCAATCCAACGAGAGTTATTCCCATTCCTATGGCCAACGAGTACGGCTGCGGATATTTATCGCTGTGCAGTCCCACCAGCGGCTGCAGCAGCGAAGCCGTGAGTTGCAGCGTCAGCGCTATCAAGCCCACTTGTCCGAAGTCCAGGTGGAAAGAGGCTTTTAGCATTGGGTAAATCGCGGGAAGCACGGACTGAATTGTGTCGTTGAGAAGATGACAAAAACTGATCGCCAGCAAGATATTGAACAGGGTTTTGTCTGCTCCCGCAGTAACTGCGCGAGCCTCGATCAGTGTAGTGTTTGTTTCGCTAGCCATTTAATTCCGTGGCCTGTATGAAATAGCCGGCATGCTTACGGGTTTTCTGTGAATTGTCATACTGACGATATTAAGCGAACTGACAAAAGATCGCATGTCTGCGTGAGCTCAGAACCACAACCTCGCCTTCCAATAAAGCCTCGTGCGAAAACTTCCAATTATGGAGTTCGCTACGACAAAAAGGGAACAAACGGCAAACGATAATTTACCGGTCGCGGAGATTATCCGCCGGCCCGCCGGTATAATCAGTTAAACTTGCAAGTTATTCTTGCAAGTTTAACTGTTATTTGTTAGCATGAAGTCATGCCACGAAAAACCCTAGACACCGCAGTAATCGATTTTATGCAGTCCATTGGTGTATTGCTGCGCCGTGTGCGCGCCGCGTCCGGCTCGAATGAGCTTTCTTTGACCGAAGCGTACGTCATGGGGCGCCTCGCTAGACATGGGCCGGCCACGACCGCCGATCTGGCGCGCGCTGAGGGCATGAAACCTCAGTCGATGGGTACGACCATCGCGGCGCTAGAGGAAATGGGTATGGTCGAGCGTAAGCCGCATCCGACCGACGGCCGCCAAGTGAATATTGGCCTGACCGCCAAAGGCGCGGCGGTGCGGAAGAGCGCCAAGGATGCGAAGCAGACATGGCTAATGCAGACCATCTCGCAGCTAGACGAGTCGGAACGGGACACGCTCTTCAAAGCGGGCGAAATAATCAAACGTCTGGCGGAAAAGTGATGACCCGCAACGAGGAGCCAACGCAAGTTGTGTGCGAGCCCGCAATCAGTTCGGATAAGCAGCAGGCTCCGCTCCTCGATCGTTCCATATCGCACGCCTGGCGAGCGCTGAGACATCGCAATTTCCAGCTCTTCTTCGCCGGGCAGAGCATCTCCTTGATCGGTACCTGGATGACCCGGCTGGCCACCACCTGGCTTGTTTATCGCCTGACCCACTCCGCGCTGCTGCTAGGCATCGTAACCTTCGCGGGCCAGATTGTTTCGTTTGCGCTGGGACCATTTGCGGGCGTCTGGGTCGAACGCCTCAATCGCCGCAAGCTATTGATCTGGACACAAGCCGCCGCGGCCATCCAGTCCCTCGCCATGGCCGCGCTCACGCTGGCGCACGTCATCACCCTTTGGGAAATCATCGTTCTCACCGTGCTGCAGGGCCTGATCAACGCGTTCGACATGCCTGCGCGCCAATCGTTTCTCATACAAATGGTCGAAGATCGCAACGACCTGGGTAACGCCATCGCTATCAACTCCTCGATGGTAAATGGTGCACGCCTGATTGGTCCTGCCGTTGCCGGATTACTGATCGGAGCCGTCGGTGAAGGTTGGTGCTTCCTGATTGATGGCGCCAGCTATTTTGCCGTGATCGCATCGCTGCTGATGATGCGTATCAAATTGTTGGATGTCCGCCGCAGCACATCGAGCATGCTGGAGCAAGTGCGTGAAGGCTGGGACTATGTCCGCACCTTTCGCCCCATCCGCACCATTCTTCTGCTGTTTTCGCTTCTCTGCCTGATGGGCTATCCCTTCGCTGTGCTGCTCCCGGTTTACGTTGTTCAGATACTCCACGGCGGCGCAGCAACACTTGGTTGGCTGACGGGAGCCTCCGGAATCGGTGCCCTGGTGTCCGCGCTTTCGCTTGCTGTCCGCAAGTCGGTTGTCGGGCTCACCCGCATGCTTCAGATCGCGGCCGCGACGCTGGGAGCAGCGCTGGTGCTGTTCGGCCTGTCGCGTACGTTGTGGGTATCGCTCGTGCTGATGGCGTTCGTGGGCTTCGGCCTGATGCAGAGTGCGGCGGTAAGCAATACGATCGTCCAATCTTTGGTTCCAGAGGACAAGCGTGCCCGGGTGATGAGCTATTACACCATGGCTTTCTTCGGCGCGGCGCCGTTCGGCAGCCTGCTTGCTGGCGCGCTCGCCCACCGAATGGGTGCGCCTAATACCCTCATCTTTACCGGCGCACCCTGCTTACTTGGATCGCTATGGTTCACGCTCGAACTGCCGAAAATCAGGGCAGTCATGCGGCCGATCTATCGGGAGATGGGTCTACTTCCGGTGTCCGACATCAATTGAGTGCCGACGTCTTGAACCCAAGAACCGTGTTATCCCGAATTGAAAGGAAAAACCACCGTGAGCTGGTATGACTACATCGCGTGTTTCTTCGCTGGTCTGTTTCTCGCCAATGTCGTGCCCCATTTTGTCTATGGTATTTCTGGTGACCGTTTCCCGACACCACTCGCTCACCCTCCTGGAAAAGGATTGTCGTCGCCAACGGTGAACGTTGTCTGGGCCCTGTTTAATCTGGTTGTCGGTTACATTCTGTTTCGCGCCGGAAAACTTTCGAACGGAGACACCTCGGCAGTTATTGTTTTCTTCACGGGCATCGTAGCGATGAGCATCATGTTAAGCGTGCGATTTGCAAAAAAACAGACCGAGTAACCCCCCGAAGCGAAAAACTTCACAATTTGTCGTTGTGCCTAATCGAAAGGAAATTATGTCTCTGACTAAACTTGATACCACCGCCGCCCTGATCGTGATTGACCTTCAAAAAGGCATCGTGGGCCTTCCGATCGTTCACTCCACAACTGAGATCGTCGCTCGCTCCGCCAAACTCGCCCATGCTTTCCGAGAACGAGGCTTACCCGTCGTCCTCGTCAACGTGACGGCCGCAGCTCCGGGCCGCACCGACGTCGGACCTCGCAACTTGTCTTCGCTTCCTGCCGATTGGACCGGGCTTATTCCTGAATTGGAGCAGCGCCCTGATGATTACATCGTCAGCAAGCAACGCGTGGGCGCCTTCATCGGCACATCATTGGATGAAACTCTGCGCAAGCGTGGCGTAACTCAGGTATTCCTGACAGGCATTGCGACCAGTCTCGGCGTGGAATCGACAGCACGTAGCGCCTACGATTACGGCTACAATGTCGTCATTGTTGTGGATGCGGTGACGGATCGGGACGCCGACGCACACCAGCACTGTGTCGAGAAGATTTTCCCGCGCATCAGTGAGACGGACACAACCGGCAGTGTCTTGAAGCTCTTGAAAGAATCCCACTGAGCCAGCCGAAGTCGCGCGAGTTCGATTCATTGCTTCACGCGCTTGGGCTCTCGCCAATTCGGTAAACCGCAATGCTCAGGCGGCAAGGCTCGCGTTGACGATCTTCACGGAATCCAGAATCATGTTAGCGACGGCGCGGTTACCGATGGTGGTATTGATCATGGCGTGGTAAACACCACGGTCCGGCCATTCGACGCCAAAATATTTTTGTATGAAATCTTTTCGCTCACGATCAACGGTATCGACGAGTTGTTCGGCTTCGACTTGACTCTTGCCGCGATCTATCAGGCGCCGCACCTTGTCTTCCCTCGGAGCATAAAGAAATACGCGCAAGGTATCCTGTCGATCCCTGAGAAAGTGCTGCGATCCTCGTCCAACAAGGACCGAATTTCCCTCTTTGCTGACCTGCTCAACAACACGTCGAGTAATTTTCAAGATACTTTCACTATCCACGACGTTGAGTTTGTGCGCATTGAGACTGCCCTCGTAGCTTCCTCGCAAAAACGACTTGAAAAGCCGATAGTACAGCGGATCAGAGCGCTCCTCGCGCACCTCGACCACCGCTTTGGGACAATTCGCAAGCTTGGCGATCTCCTCGGTCAGTAGTTGGTCCCAAAGCTTCCATCCCAATTGCTGTGCAACCAGTTGGGCGATTTCGCCCCCGCCGCTGCCGTACTCGCGTTCAATCGTTATTATCTTAATCACGTTGGCCCTCGAGGCGTGCGGCCACCGGAAGCCGCTATGCCGATTATAATTCCACTTTGCTCAGCCCGCCGCCATTTCTGCGCCGCCCCCGCCCGGATCGTTGCGTTTCAACATAAAAGCGAGAAAGAACATAATTGCTGCGCCCACCGCCAGAACCATGAAGGTATCGATGTACGCAAGACTCGCGGCGTGCCTCTGCACCTCTTGATAGATTCTGACGTAGGCCTGCCCGCGTGCTTCATGGATGCCCAATCCAGACTGCGCCAAATGTTGAGTCAAGCCGTTTAAGGTGTTTTGAAAATTAGGATTGTCCGGCCTGGCGAAGCCGCCAAGAATCTCCTGGTGGAATTGCGAGCGCCGGGCAATCAGTGTGGTGACCAGCGACGTTCCCACACTGCTCCCCATATTGCGCATAAAATTAATGATGCCCGCCACCGAGTTGTTCTTTTCCGGCGCGATTCCAATATAGGCCGCCAAGGTTATTGGCACAAACAAAAACCCCAAACCAATCACCTGCGCGATGCGCAACCACACTGCGGCATTGAAGCTGATCAACAAGTCGATGCGTTTGGTCGAGTAATACATGGCGATCGACAATGCCAGCCAGCCACACGCTATCAAATAACGCGCCTGTATTTTCGTCGTGAGTTTGCCCATCACCGGCATCTCAAACAATAAAACCAGCCCTCCGGCGGAAAGCGCCAGCCCTGCCAGTTCCGAAGTGTAGCCAACCAGGGTTTGAAGAAACTGTGGCATGAGAACCAGGGAGCTAAACAGTGAGATCCCGAGCATGAACATCATCAAATTCGCGCTCGCAAAATTGAAGCTCTTGAACATGCGCACATCGATGATGGGCGCCTTTTGAAACCACTCCCAGATCACCAGACTGATCAGCGAAAGCGACGAGACGACGACCAACGTGGTGATGAACCGTGACCCGAACCAATCATCTTCCTGGCCTTTATCGAGCAAAATCTGCAGTGCGCCGACGCCCATAGTCAGAAGAGCTATTCCGATATAGTCCAGCTTGACTCCCGCAGCCTTAATTTTGGCTAAATAAGGCGGATCTTCAACAAACCGACGCACCAAAAACCAGGTGGCCACTCCAACCGGAAGATTAATAAAAAAAATCCAGCGCCAGGAGTAATTGAAGGTGATCCAGCCGCCCAGCGTTGGCCCGATAGTGGGCGCCATGATGGCTGTGATGCCGTACAGTGCGAAAGCCAAACCACGCTGCTGCGGCGGGAAAGTGTCGGCCAGAATGGCTTGCGCCATGGGCTGCAATCCGCCGCCTCCCGCCCCTTGCAAAACCCGAAACAGCAGGAGAGAACCAAGGCTTGGAGCTATTCCGCATAGCAGGGAACTCACCGTAAACACCCCTAAACAGGCCATGAAAAAACGCTTACGTCCGATTGCGCCGGCAATCCAACCACTGATAGGAAGAATGATGGCGTTCGAAACCAGATAAGAAGTCAGCACCCAGGTGCTTTGATCGTTGCTGGCGCCCAGGTTCCCGGCCATGTACGGCAAAGCTACGTTGGCGATGCTGGTGTCCAGCACCTCCATGAACGCAGCCAGCGCCACAACCACGGCAATCAGCCAGGGATTGTAACTCGGCCGCCAGACGTCCTGATCCATCGTGAGCGCAGCGGTACTCATTGAAGATATACGTCAGGCACCACGTTCATCCCCGGCCGCAGCAGATGATCGCGATTTTCTCCCTGCTCTAGAATTATTTTCACTGGAATTCTCTGCACGATTTTCACGTAATTGCCGGTGGCATTTTCGGGCGGAAGTAAACTGAACGTCGGGCCGGTCGCGCCTGCGATGCTGTCTACGTGACCGTTCAGTTTTTGTCCCGTGGAATCAACGTGAATTTTGGCTTTGTCACCAACTCTCATGCGCCGGAGTTGCGTCTCTTTGAAATTCGCGGTGATCCAGATGTCATCGAGGGGTACCACGGTGAGGAGTTGCTGCCCCGACTGAACATTCAGTCCCACCACTACCGACTTATTTACTTGACCACTAACAGGCGCGATAATCTTCGTGTATTGCAGGTTCAGCTGTGCCTGTTCGAGCAGCGCTCGTTTTTCTTCCACATCCGCGATCGCCGCGCGAGCGCGCGCCCGGGTTGACGATACTTGCTGCGGGCCAGTCTCGGCGGACTGATGGTTGGCCTGCGCCTCCACCAAACGGCTTTGCGCTTGCGTTACGGCTTGCTGTGCCGCGGACTCGTTCGCGCGAGCTGCAGCCACCGCAGCGATACTTGCTCTGGCTGAAGCGACGGCTGTGTCGTAAACCTGCTGCGCAATTTCACGTTTGTCCACCAGCAACTTGTAGCGTTGTAAATCTTGTTGCACCCGCACATCGTTAGCCTCAGTCTGCTCTACTTGCGCGCGCGCGGCAGTCAGTTGCTGCTCGGCCGCAAGAATGCCCGCTTGGCTGTTTTCAATTCCCGATGCGGTGGATCGCAGTTGACTGGAGGTGTTCGTGGAGGTGATCGGTACCGTTATATTCAAGGATTGCGCGGTAGCTTCTGCATTGGCCAGATTGGCTTGGGCCTGGGCGACTGCAACTTCATAGTCTTTAGGGTCAATTTCTACCAGCACCGTACCCTGCTGCACCCACTGGTTGTCGTCGACGTTCACTTTCACTACATAGCCGGAGATCCGCGCGCTCACAGGATAGAGGTGCACATCCACTTGCGCATCGTCGGTCGATTCATAGGTGCGCAGGTAGCGCCACAGGAAAAATCCCCCAACCAAAACAACCAAGATCACCACAACCAGAATTACAGTCTTGTTGCGCTTCTTTGGAGCCGTGTAAGGGCGAGATGTACTCTTGCTACTCCCCGATGAAGGCGTATTGACGGTTGATCGGGATTCCGTCTCTGGCACCGAGCGAGGTGAATTCTCTTCCGTCATATTCATTTTCCTCTGAAATATTCTTTTACCCCTGCTTCAGCCATACCGATAGCGCGTGCCAGAGAGATTTTTGCGTAATTGTAGCTATAGAGGCTGGAGATGTACTGTTCGTGCGCCGCAGCCACTGCTTCCTGCGATTGCACCACTTCTACGGTATCGGTGACACCCGCGATGAAACGATCTCGGGACTGCACCAACGTCTCTTCCGATAAATCAATATTGCTGCGCGCGACATTGACCTGTTCTTCGGACGACTGCAGGTTCAGCAACGCGGTGCGAATATCCGAGTCAATTTGTGCGCGCAGATTATCCAGACGGTCCCGGCTTTGCTCCAGTCTGGCATCGGCTTGCAAAACATCGCCATGAACTGAGCCGCCCTGAAAAATCGGAATAGTCAGCGTCCCGCGCACGTCGTACACCGGCGTGGCTGTTGAGGGATGCGAGCCGGCCGCGCCATAATTAGCATCGAATGAAAGTGACGGCAGATAGCCCGCCGTGGCAGCTCTTCGAAAGAGTTGAGCCGCTCGGACCTCAGCCATGGCGCTTTTATAATCGGAGCGCGAATCGTAAGCACGTTTCAGAGCTTCGGAAACGGTGACGCTCGCGATCGGCTGGTAAGGCGACTTGTCGGTTAGTTCGAATTGCTGTCCAGGGGCCAGGCCAATCACTCTCGCAACGGTTAGTTTCTGGATGGCTAGGTCGTTCCTGGCTTGAATGAGTTGCTGCTGTCGAGTCTGCAACTCTACTTTGGCTCGTAAGCCGTCGATGGCTGGCGACGTGCCTGAATTCACTTGATCGTTTGCTTGATCGAATAACGCTTGCGCCGTCTTGACCTGCGCTTCTGATGTTTCTACACGCGCCTCGTCCGCGATAGCTTGCAGATACACAAAGCCCACCGCGAGCACCACGAGATCGCGAGCGTCCTTGTAGGAGTATTCCGCGGATTTGACACTCTGGGTGGCTGCGCGCGTGGCGTTGATCGACTTCCAGTCGAACACCGACTGCGTCACAGCGGCACGCGAATCAAAATAAGAGAAAGGCCCTACGGCTGCCGGGATATTGGTGACGCCGGGTAGACTGGTAAGGCCCAGTTCGCCCAGATTGATTTTCGACATGGCCACATAAGGCGACACCGAAGCGTGCGGTAAGAGGGCACTTAATTGCTCCCATCGCTGTCCACGAGCGGAGCGAATGTCAGTATTGGATAGCAGCAGCCCAAGATTCTGCTTCAATCCGCGGTCGATAGCTTCCTGCAGAGAGAGTGGTATTACACCAGGAACAAGCTTTGTAGGAACTGACCCTGAGAATGAACTGCCTGCAGGTGATCCCGTTGAAGTTGCACCTGGCGAGCTCGAGCCCGGAATTGTCGCTGTCGGTGCCGGCGTTTGCGCCCGCGCGATCGGCAAATAGGACCATAGAATTCCGGCCAGCAGGAACGTGCACCCTGATTTATAAATAGTCCTCAAGGCCGTCTCCTTTGCTCAAGGTTTTTGAGTCGCGGGAGCAACATCCTATTCCCACTCGTCATTCCTAACAATGGCTATCTGCTGCGAAAACCTTGGATGCTTTTAACGAGCAGTAGGAGGCAGCTTTGGTTCACTTTTATGCGAGGGGATTTGGAAGATACGATAATGGAGAACAGCCGAACTACTTGATCCACACGTTGTCATCGGGAAATCGGCTCCACAACTAAAACCTCCCTGACATCACGACGGACCAACCAAACGAGCATAGTCGCCACGATTAGATCGCGACACCTGTTATGTAATGCGATCAGCGTCACTCGGAAGCATCGCCTGTTGCTCCTTCAAGGTACAGCCGCTAATTCTCAGCTTCATCATTTGCGCACACAAATTAACGATGCGACCGGCCGCACTCCGTGCGCTCAATCCACGGTCATGAATGTTAGATACGAGGTTTCGATTCGCATCGGAATGCGAACGGCTCGGTTGGTATGCCATGTATGCCGACATGCTTTCTGCCGAAGCAAGGCCGGGGCGCTCGCCGATCAAAAGAATAGCGATGTGCGGCTTCAGTAATTCGCCAATCTCATTCAAAATCCCGACACGGCAGTGACGAATAACAAATGTCTGTCCAATGCTCCAACCAGACTTCCTGGCGCCTTCAACAAGCAAGGGTAGCAACTGGGGAACTTGCCTTTGAATCGCAAGCACCGATAACCCGTCACCGATCGCGATCTGAATATCGTTGTCGGGTAAACAGCGCTTTAAAATTTCGGTGCGCGACTCGTCGCTGAATTCGCGTCCAAGAGCCGGACGCGCCAGATATTCCAATTTGTTGGATGCTCGCGTACTAACTTCGAACAACTTCCACTCTTCGATAAATTCGCGGTTGAATGCCGTCTTCAGGTCCAATTCAGTGCGGACCGCGTCTCGTGCTTTTGCGTGATCTTCACGCAATTGAAGCTGCGTTTCTGTGCGATATGCAGCCCCCGCCCGGCCGGCGACCAGCCTCGCGGGCGTGTGCATTTTAATCACGCGCACAATGTCGTTGGAATCAGCACTCAAAACCAACTTGTCGAAGCGACCATCCATTTAGTGAACGTCCTCCACCGACCAATCCAGCCTTTTCATCAGTTGACGCTGCGCTGACTCATTGAGCTTCGCGGGTTCGCCTCCGTGATAAATTCCTGACTCTTCGAGCCACGTCAAAAATTCTGGTGCTGGACGCATATTGAAAATCCTTCTCACTCCAATTGCGTCGTGATAGCTCGTGGATTGATAGTTGAGCATCACGTCGTCGCCACATGGTACTCCCATGAAATAGTTGCACCCTGCCGCTCCCAGCAGCAAGAGTAGATTGTCCACCGAATTTTGGTCCGCTTCTGCGTGGTTCGTATAGCAGACATCGCAGCCCATCGGCAGACCCAGAAGCTTGCCCATGAAGTGATCTTCGAGGCCGGCGCGAATAATCTGGCGCTCATCGAAAAGGTATTCAGGCCCGATAAATCCCACAACGCTGTTCACCAAAAAAGGGTCAAAAGCGCGAGCCACGCCATACGCGCGCGCTTCTAACGTGACCTGGTCCACTCCACAGTGAGCCTCCGCGGACAAAGCGCTTCCTTGACCGGTCTCGAAATACATCACATTTTCGCCCTTCCAGGAAACATCTCGACGCTGCTGGTGGTGTTCGATTATGCGATCTCGGCCTTCTGACAGCATTTCCAGAGTAATGCCGAAACTTCGATTGGTGCCTGCGGTTCCGCCAACGGATTGGAACAACAGATCTATTGGTGCGCCCCGGTCGAGCGCGGCAAGTTGCGTGGAAATATGAGCCAGGCAGCACGTCTGCGTCGGTATCTTGTAGGTAGTCACGAGACGGTCGAGCGCACGCAGGATTGCGCCGCAGCTCTCCACGGCGTCCGATGCAGGATTTACTCCAATCACCGCGTCTCCGCATCCGTACAGCAAACCTTCAAAAGCCGAAAAAAGGATCCCGGCGATATTATCGGTAGGGTGATTCGGCTGAAGACGTATCCCCAGAACTCCGCGTCCACCCATGGTGTTTCGGCAACGCGTGATATTGCGTATCTTGCCAGCTGCTAGAACCAAATCCTTGTTACTCATGATTTTGGTTACCGCGGCCGCTATTTCAGGGATTATCGCGCGTTGAATCCTCTTGAGTTCCGCCTCGCCGGTCGCATCATCGAGAAGAAATTCGCGGAACTCGCCGACGGTGGTGCTTTTGATCAGCATGAAAGCTTCCCGATCGAACGATTCCAGAATCAATTTACTTACATCGTCATCGTCAGGATCTATTAACGGCTGCCGCACAATTTCATCGAGCGACAAATTCGCGAGCTTGCGCTTTGCAGCGACTCTTTCCCGCTCTGATCCCGCAGCGATCCCTGCCAGTTGGTCGCCAGACTTTTCCTCGTTTGCTTTGGCAAACAGCTCGCGCAGGTCACTAAAGGAAAATTGCTCAGGCATAAAGCGCATTGTAGCCTAGTGTCCATTCGCGGATGTGTTAACGTCTTGCCGCGGTTTTCAAGCGGGATCCAAAAAGAAAAAGGAATTCATGGCGAGATATTTGCCACGAAAGGTAGCTGTAGCAAGGAGTGTTGTCGTTTGCGCGTGCGTCGCGCTGGCACAGTCAGCGTTTTGTAATCGCACGATGGCGCAAAGCGCCACTGCTGTCCGGAAAGATTACACCGACGTCGTTGAGAAGCTTCGTCCTTTCATCCAGCAACAAATGACCGAGAAGAAATTGCCCGCACTCTCGATCGCTCTCATCGATGACCAGCAGATTGTATGGGCCGAGGGTTTCGGCATGGCCGATCCCAAAACCAAAACGCCCGCAACCGCGGACACCGTTTATCGCATCGGTTCAGTTTCCAAACTCTTTACCGACGTCGCCATCATGCAACTGGTTGAACGAGGCGAGTTGAATCTGGATGCGCCTATCACCGATTACCTCCTCGATTTTCGTCCCAGGAATCCCTTTGGCACACCGATCACTCTCCGCCAACTGATGTCCCATCGTTCGGGCTTGTTGCGCGAGCCGCCCGTTGGAAATTATTTTGAGACCTCGCAACCGGCCCTGGCCGCCACGGTGCACAGTTTGAGCGGCACCGAGCTGGTTTTCGCGCCAAACACTCACACCAAATACTCCAACGCCGCCATCGCTGTGGTTGGTTATTTGTTGGAAGCGCGAAACCATAAGCCCTTCGCAGAATATCTGAAATCCTCGGTGCTCGATCCTATGGGGCTGCGCCATAGTTCCTTCGAACTCGAGCCGGCGATCGTTGCAAATCTTGCCAAAGGCGAAATGTGGACCTATGACGGTCTGACTTTCGAAGCTCCGACCTTTCAACTTGGAATGGCCCCTGCCGGGAGCATGTACTCCACCGTGAACGACCTTGGACGTTTTGTCAGCGTCCTCCTAGCGCAGGGCAAAGCCGACGATAGAACAGTACTGAAGCCGGCGACTCTCGAACAAATGTGGTCGCCACAATTTCCAAATCCCGGCGGCCGTGTTTTTGGATTAGGTTTCATCGTGCGTTCGCTCGACGGCCATCGACTCGTCGGCCACGGTGGTGCGACCTACGGTTTTGCAACCACCGTCGACTTTTTGCCCGAAGACAAAGTCGGTGTAGTCGTCGTCGCCACCAAAGACGCCGCTAACGCCGTCACCGAACGAATTGGCGAAGAATCTCTGCGGCTGATTCTCGCTCATCGTGCGGGCAAGCCGCTGGAGATGCCTCCGCCTACAAACCCAGTTCCCCTGGATCTTGGCCGCAAACTCGCTGGCCGCTATGGAACCGGCGACGATGCCCTCGATCTGACCTATCTCGACGGCCATCTCAGCATGCTTAAACTGCTTGGCGGCGAACAGCTCGAGCTGCGCAAAGTTAACCCAGCCGGCGACGACCTTATTGCCGATGGAGTAATGGGCTTCGGGGTCAAAGTAGCGCCCGCTCCCGAAGGCATGCACGTCGGGTCTAAAGCCCTGCCAAAAGTGGCCGTTCCCACGCCCTCGGATTTCCCAGCAAAATGGCGCGGCCTGATCGGCGAGTACGGTTGGGATCACGACATCCTTTATGTCTTTGAAAGAGACAACCGCCTGAATGTTTTGATTGAGTGGACGGAATTTGATGCGTTGACACAAGTCACCGACGATGTTTTCAATTTCCCGCAGCGCGGCCTATACGACGGCGAAAAAGCCATATTTACGCGCGATTCATCCGGCAACGCTACGCAGGTGCAGGTCAGCGGAGTAGTATTCAAGCGCCGTTCGATTGGCGGAGTTACCGGCGGGACCTTTCGAATTCCTCCAGTCAAAAACTTCGACAGTCTTCGCACACGAGCTCTGGCCGATCATCCTCCCGTCGAATCTGGCGAATTTCGCAAGCCCGATCTCATCGAACTATCCAAGCTCGATCCCAATATCAAGCTCGATATCCGCTATGCCACCACCAATAATTTTCTGAACACGCCGGTTTATTCCCAAGCCCGCGCCTTCCTGCAGCGGCCCGCTGCCGAAGCGCTGTTACGTGTTCACAAAAAGCTCATGGAGATGGGCTATGGACTCCTCATCCACGATGCCTACCGTCCGTGGTACGTCACGAAAATATTCTGGGACGCCACTCCCGATGACAAGAAAATTTTTGTCGCCGATCCCAGCCAGGGCTCCCGGCACAATCGCGGGTGCGCTGTGGATCTGAGTCTTTACGAGCGCGCGAGCGGCAAGCCGGTTGAAATGGTAGGGGTCTATGACGAAATGTCGGAGCGCTCTTATGCCGGGTATCCGGGAGGCACGTCATTACAACGCTGGCATCGCGAGTTATTACGTCGGGTGATGGAAAGCGAAGGATTTCTCGTCTACCCATTCGAGTGGTGGCATTTCGATTACCGCGATTGGCAGAAATATCCGATCTTAAACACCCCTTTTGAAAAGCTCGGATCCACTGTTGGCTCTCGCGAGATGTCGACCGTTCCCGAGGCACGGAAGCAGAGAGGGTCTCCTGAGACATCGAAAAATCTCCAATCTGCCGATATATGCCCGCTGCTGCGAAGGTCCAAAACGGGAAAACGCATAGCGTGAACGCAATAAATTGCTACCGCTTGGGCAACGCAAAAAACTAGCCGAAGTCTGCACAGCTTTTCACAAACAACCGCTTGACACAGGAGCGGATGGAAAGTACGTTGCTTCAATATTTTTGCTGAGCAGCTTGTGTCTTTTGGCTAAGCGGTGCTCGAGACAAAGTTCGGGACCAGCTCGACCGTTATTGTTAGCCAATGCGTGTTCTCAGCGTCGGGGATTAGCAATAGTCTCAACTTCTGTATCGTCACCCGGTAGTTAACCGTGACGAGAACGTCTTTTGAGGGGGCGTGGGGAATGGGTAAGCGATTCTATTTTGTGTTGGCTTTTATTCTGGGCGTGGTGTGTTGTGCGCAGATGGCCCATGCGCAGGCCACAGGCAGTTTTCAGGGCGTCGTAACAGACAAGTCTGGATCAGCAATCTCCGGGGCCAAGGTCACCGTCACTTCGCAAACGACCGGCATATCCCGCGACGCCGTCACGGATGATGTCGGCCACTACACCATTAATTTGTTGCCAGTCTCCGTTTTTACGCTTCGCGTGGAATACCAGGGATTTCAGCCGGCGGAAACCAAAGACGTAAAACTCCAGGTGGACGAGCAGCGGGAATTGGATTTTGCTCTGTCGCCGTCTTCGCAGAGCACTTCGGTGGAAGTGGTCGCTTCGGAAGTCGCTGTGGAGACTTCCAGTCCCGCGCTGGGACAGGTCATCACTTCACAGGAAGTTGCTCAGTTACCTCTAAATGGACGCGACTTCGTGCAGCTGGCCACGCTCACTTCCGGCGCTACCTCAGAGACGAACCCCGGTAGTTTTTTCACGCAAGCTGCAAGCAGTGAGGTTGCGGCGCGGGGCTCCTTCTCGCTTTCCGTCGGTGGGTCCCGTCCGAATAGCACGGATTGGATTCTGGACGGAGCGGACAACAACGAGTTGACCGCCGGCGGTATCGGAACTTTTTCCTCGATCGATGATATTCAGGAATTCAAGGTTTTGACCTACAACTACTCCGCACAATATGGCAGCCGCGCCGGTCCTACCGTACTTGTCACCACGAAATCCGGCACCAACGACTTCCACGGGTCACTATTCGAGTTTTTTCGCAACACCGCGCTCGATGCCAAGAGCTTTTTCGCCCCCGCAGCGGAAAAGTTCAATTTGAACCAGTTTGGCGGCTCCATCGGAGGACCGATTCGAAAGAACAAAACCTTCTTCTTCCTGGACGGCGAGCAAAAGGATCAGCTTCACGGCATCACCTTTACTGGCTTGGTGCCCGGCGCGGCAATGCACACCAGCGCCACGCAACCCTTCGCGGATTTCAGCTCCGACCCCTTTGGGAATCCGGTTTCCCCCACCTCAATCACCAACCCCTATACAGGCGGCACCCCATTCCAGTGCAACGCTGGAACTGGTCTGCCCACCGCAGTCAATACCGACGGCAGCCAGGTTGCCGGGGTTCCCTGCGCCAAAATACCAGCCGCTTTGGTTAACCCCCTTGGTGCGGCTTTGGTGAATCTGTATCCCCTGCCGAATGCTAATAATGCTGCGGCGGGAATTAACTTCGTCAACGTGCCGGTACGCAGCCTTAATGAAACCAAGTTCGATATCCGCCTGGATCACTCTTTCTCCAACGCCGACAATATCTTCTCTCGCTTTAGCTATGATCAGGCCGTCTCCTATGTACCGGGCGGCGGAGGTATTGGCTCGCAAGTCGAGCAGAGCGCTTTCGGCAGCAATCAGGGCATCAGCAATCACGCGCGCAGCGTGGCCATCGGGGAAACTCACGTCTTTTCTACTACCACCGTCAATCAATTTACCTTCGGCTATAACCGCATCTTCAATTACATCACTTCTCAAGGCACGGGCACTTGCGATTCCGCCAACCTCGCGGGCATTGGCATTCCCGGCGCAAACTTGGGCTGCACGGGCGCTCCAGGGAGCGCGAAGTGCACACCGGGGGCGTACAGCTGCGGCTTGGTTTCCGTCTTGTTCAACGGCGGCTTGTGGTCTATCGGCGATCGCGGTTTCACCCCGTTTCAAGGCGGCACTGATATTTATTCTTTTAACGATGCCGTCGATCTGATTCGCGGCAAGCACGACATCCATGTCGGAATTGATGTACGCGTCAATCAGATGAACGTCGGCACCGAAGCCTTCCAGGATGGTTTCTGGATTCCTCTTGGCATTTTCTCCGGTAATGCCCAAGCCGACCTTACCCTGGGCTACGTGAACATCTCCGAACACGATCAGACCTTTAACGGTCCGGTCACCGGTCGCCGCTGGAAAATCGTTCGCCCCTTCGTCGAGGACGACTGGAGAATTACCAAGGACCTGACTTTGAACCTCGGATTGGCTTGGGCCCTGACCACTCCGATTACAGAATCGGCTGGCCGCTTGGCCGACTACATTCCGCCCGCCATCGCCACTGGCGCGAACGCCGTTACCGGCCAGCTTCTGGTTGCCAATCAAGGCGGAGTCAACGCCTCCGCTGGCATAAACATGTATTGGGCTGATCTCGAACCGCGTATCGGCGCCGCCTATAAGGTCCTGGGCAGCGATAAAACCGTAATCCGCGGCGGCTTCGCTATGTACCACGATTCTGCCTGGAGCCAGGGCGCTCAAGGCCTTTGGCAGAACCCTCCCTTTTTCGCCGAGGGCGATATCTTCCAGTTCGGCGGGTGCCCGATGGCTACTCCATCCGGCGGTACCCCTGCCTGCGGCGCGGGCGGCAAGGTGTCCAGCATCTCCAGCGGATTCCCAATTTTTAATACTCCGCCGACTCTTTCCACCTTCACAGGAACGCTCTATTACCAGCCACGGGACTTCCGGCCTGGGCAAGTCGCTCAGTGGAACGTCAACGTCGAGCGTCAGTTACCTGGCAACATCGTGCTGACCGTAGGCTATGCCGGTTCGCACGGCAATCACATTCTGATATCTGGCAATGCCCTCGACACCAACGGACCATCGGGCTGCGTCGCCGGAGGCACATACACTCTCGGCTGCGCCCCAGGCGGCGCTCCCTTCATCTCTCCCTTTACCCCTCCCGGATTCAACGCCATTCTGGAATTCGGGGACATCGGCAAGACTACTTACAATTCCTTGCAGATCAAGGCCGAGACCAAATCCACCAGGTACGGGCTCTACGCGCTCTTTGCTTACACTTACTCGCATACCTACGATAACGGTCTAAGCGATGGTCTGGGCTCGGAGTTGAGTGCACCCTATTTCCCGCTGCCGAATTGGCAGAACCTCGATTGGGCTCCCTCCCAGATCGACCTGCGTCATAACTTTACTGGCACTGTGATCTACGACTTGCCCTTCGGCAGGGGCAAGAAATTTGGCAACAGCTGGAGCAACGTAGCCAACTCACTTCTGGGTGGCTGGCAGCTGACGCTGATCGAGAAAATTACTTCCGGCTTTGCCGACCCCCTCCTCGACAGCCTGAACAATTCCGGGGCCTCCTTCAACACCGGCGGCAATGGCAACAACTTCAACCGTCCGGACCGTGTAGCTGGCTGCAACCCCTCCGCCAACCAGACCAAGATACAGTTCATAAACCCGGCCTGCTTTCCCCAACCTGCAAAGGGTCAACTTGGCAACGCCAGCCGTGTACCCGTCTACGGTCCGGACTTCGTCAACACCGACTTCTCGGTGATCAAGCAGTTCAGGCTGCCTTGGGAGAATATGGGCCTGAATTTCCGGGCGGAATTTTTCAACCTGTTTAACCACGCGCAGTTCGGTCAGCCGATTAGCGATATCAACGCCATCGGCTTCGGCGCGGTCAACTCCACTGTAAACAATCCGCGTCTCATTCAGTTCGGGCTGAAGCTCACTTTTTAGAGCCCCGCTCGCAACTGCCACAGACGTGTAATTAAACAAACGGCTCACCAGCACATCGGTGGGCCGTTTTTAGTTTTGGAATTGGCTTGGTCTTTAATTTCGCGCCGCTTAATGGGGTTCAGCGGTCGGCGATGGCGCTGAAGGGTTTGGACTCCGTAGCGTATATACAAACTGCTGGATCTTATGACGCTCGCGTTCGGCCTCGTTCTTTTTCTGTTCTGAAATTTGCTTAAACAATTCAGTTTCCTCGCTGGCTTTTTCTGCTTCTCCCATGTGCGCATAGGCTTGCGCCAATCGGTAGTGGGCTTCGTCGGCTAATGGCGTGGCCTGAATCGCTTTTTGGAAAAAAGAAATGGCGCTGGGAAAATCAGCCTGTCGTACGCACAAAATTCCAAGCTGCGTATATGCATTCCCAAGTTTGGGATCGAGTGCCACAGCCCGCTTTAATTCAGTCTCGCTCGTTACGAGGTTTTCTGGACCGAGCTCATCCTTAGCAAGCGCCACAGCATAATAGTAATGCGCGAGCGCGTCCTCCGCATGCGCGGAGGCGAAGCGCTTGAATCGTTCGGTCCAGCCGGGCGGTGTGATTTTCTCTGTCTCCAGTATCGTGCCCAGAAATAAATAGGGCCCTGGATCGGCAGGGTCCAGGTCGCATGCTTCGAGAAGGAGTTTTTTTCCTTCTTCCATTCTCCCTTGATCATAAGTAGCGACACTCAGACCAAGCAGCATCCGAACCGAACTGGGATAGAGGCGATGACCCTTGGTGAAAACTTCGATTGCTGGTTCAAACGCGCCATGCAGCAGCAAGTCCGCTCCCCAGGCAAAAAGGTGAGCTTCGCTGGGCTGCAGTTCCGCCGCTTGCTGATACTCACGCACCGCGTCAAGGGGTCGCCCCTTGCTCTCAGCGGCTTCTGCCAGACGCATGTGCATATTCGCGGCATCTTCAGCGGGGCGTGAATTATTGTTTGGCCCTACGGGCATCGGTGTTTCGCGCTTCAACGCAGCAGTTTCTTTCGCCAGTGTCTCTTTGGTCCGCAGCACCGAATCTGATCCGTGCCCTCCAAGATTACTGGGGTCACTGACCCCCGCGACGCTGAAATGGATTTCGTCAGAAAATTTTACCGCCGCCGAATCATCCTTGCCGGTTGCAACAGCCGATTCCGTCGCCAACCGCAACTCTACGGATTTGCTCTCCGCATTATGGAGAACGAACGGGCCATTCCTCGCAACCCCATAACCAGATTTGCTCACACGCAACTCGTAACTTCCGGAGGGCACCGCCTCGAATCGGTATTGTCCACGTGAATCGGACTGAACCGTGAATTTATGCGCGTGATCGTCGCTCTCGAGAAACACCGTCGTGTTCGCAAGCGGGCGATTCGCGGAATCGCAGACCATCCCGGTAACGACTGCGGATTTCTCACTGCTTGTGTTCTGGCTATGAGTTGTAGCGGCGCTCAACGCCGTCAGCGCAACGAATGCGCCAAATACCCGAACAACTCTGGCCACAATAGAGGTCATCAGGAAGTAGTGCCCTGGCTCCGGTCAACGCGAATCTGCCGGCAACGCAGTCTCTTGAAACGCCAATTCTAACGCTGATTTACTGAGTCAGTTGGCTCAATGCTGCTTTCGCTTGTGCATGATCGGGATGCTCCTTCAGCAATTCGAGAAGCACGTCGCGAGCTTTTTCCCGCTGGTCCTGTAAAGCGTACACACGCGCGAGATTCAGATACGACTGGTCATACTCAGGCGCCACTCGGATGCATTCTTGAAAACTGTGAACTGCTTCCTCCGGCCGCCTCGTGCGCAGATAAAGCACACCCAGATTATTCAAAGCTTCGGGATACACCGGGCGCAGCTCGACAGCGCGTTTTAGATAATCATAAGCGCGATCCGATTCATCCAATTGCGCGCAGACCATGCCCAGACTGTAGTTGACCTCCGGGTCATCTGGTTCAACCTCAAGCGCTCGTTGCAGCACCTTTTTCGCTTCGTCCCATTCCCTTTGCTGACGATAGGCGTTGCCGAGATTCACCAGGGCAATCAAATGTGCCGGGTCGATTTGCAACGCCCGCCGAAAAAAATCGATAGCCGCGGCGGCATCGCCTTCCCTGGCGGAAAGAATTCCCAGGTTATTCCAGGCATTCGGAATGGTTCCGGGATAGCTGGCTTGAAGTTTCAGCGCGCGCTCAAAACTCTCGCGCGCCTCTTTCGTTTT
>DATMOS010000189.1:0-25523 GCA_035568155.1 Verrucomicrobiia bacterium
AGGAACTGCTCAAAAAGGTGGACGTGGAATTCCTCAGCGAAGACATTCGCGAGAAGATGAAGACCGAAGCCTCGCAGCAGAAGAAGCTCAAGTTCGCCAAGCGCCTGCGCGTGGTGGAATCCTTCCGCAAGTCGGGCAACAAACCGGAGTGGATGATTCTCGACGTGATCCCCGTGATCCCGCCGGAGTTGCGCCCCCTGGTGCCGCTCGATGGCGGGCGCTTCGCCACTTCCGATCTCAACGACCTGTACCGCCGCGTGATCAACCGCAACAACCGGTTGAAGAAGCTGATCGAACTGCACGCGCCGGATGTCATCGTTCGCAACGAAAAGCGCATGCTCCAGGAAGCGGTGGACGCGCTGTTCGATAACGGACGCCGCGGCCGTGTCTTGCGCGGCACCAACAACCGCCCGCTGAAATCACTGTCGGACACGCTCAAGGGCAAGCAGGGCCGCTTCCGCCAGAACCTGCTCGGCAAGCGCGTCGATTATTCCGGACGCTCCGTGATCGTTGTCGGCCCCGAGCTGAAGCTTCACCAGTGCGGTCTGCCCAAGAAAATGGCGCTCGAGCTTTTCAAGCCTTTCATCTATCACAAGCTCGAAGCTCAAGGTCACTGCACCACCATTAAGCAAGCCAAGGAAATGGTCGAGCAGCAGGATCCCGTCGTCTGGGACATTCTCGAAGACGTCATTCGCGAACATCCCGTGATGCTCAACCGCGCTCCTACGCTTCACCGCCTCGGCATTCAGGCATTCGAGCCAGTGCTCGTCGAAGGTAAAGCGATCCGCATCCATCCCCTCGTCTGCACCGCGTTCAACGCGGACTTTGACGGCGACCAGATGGCCGTGCACATCCCGCTCTCACCCGAATCTCAGGTGGAAGCTTCCGTGCTCATGCTCAGTTCGCGCAACATTCTTTCGCCGGCGCACGGCTTGCCTCTCGCCGTTCCGTCGCAAGATATGGTTCTGGGCATCTATTACCTCACCAAGTCCAAGCCCGGAGCCAAGGGTGAAGGCCGCGTCTTCGGCGCCACCGATGAAGTCATCCTCGCGCTGGAAGCCGGCGAAGTGGAATTGCTCACTCCCGTCCGCCTGCGCTATACCGGTGAAGTAATCGACCTCACCACTGCGTATGACGATCAAGACGTGCCGCACACCGTGCCCGTCAAGATGGAGCGTCAGTTCATCCAGACCACCGTCGGCCGCGTAATTTTCAACTCCCACTTGCCGGAGAAATTTCCGTACGTAAACGGCTTGCTCAAGAAAAAGGGCGTGCAGCAACTGGTGTACTACGCTTACCTTCGTTTCGGGTTGGAAGACACCGTCATCCTCCTCGACCACTTGAAGGAATTGGGCTTCCATTACGCCACCAAGTCCGGCATCTCCATCGGCATCGACGACATGCTCATTCCTAGCAATAAATACAGTCTCGTCGAAAACGCCGAGAAGGAAGTCGTCAAAGTGCAGCAGCAATACCTCGACGGCGCGATCACCAACGGCGAGCGCTACAACAAAGTCATCGCCATCTGGGGAGACGTCACCGAAAAAGTTGCCGACGAGTTGTTCAAGGCTCTCGAGAATCAGGACAAGGAAGGCAACATCAACCCCGTCTACGTTATGGCGGACTCCGGCGCCCGCGGTTCGAAACAGCAGATTCGTCAACTTTCCGGTATGCGCGGTTTGATGGCTAAGCCCTCCGGCGAAGTTATCGAGTCTCCGATCACTTCAAACTTCCGCGAAGGCCTGAACGTGTTGCAATACTTCATCTCCACTCACGGTGCGCGTAAGGGTCTGGCCGATACCGCGCTCAAGACCGCCGATTCCGGCTACCTCACTCGCCGCCTTGTGGACGTTGCGCAAGACGTAATCATCAACGAGCGCGATTGTGGCACCACCGACGGCATCTTCGTTGAGCCCATCATCGAAGCCGGCGTCGAAGTTGAGCCGTTGCGCGACCGCATCGTGGGCCGCGTTTCTCTCGACAAGATCAAGGACTTCGAGGGCAGCGTAATCGTCGAAGTGAATCAGGAAATCACCGAAGAACTCGCCAACTCCGTGCAAGGCGCGGGTATCGAGCGAGTGCGCATCCGTTCCGTGCTGACTTGCGAATCGCGTCGCGGGGTCTGCGCCCTGTGTTACGGGCGTAACCTGGCCACCGGTCGCATGGTGGAACTCGGAGAAGCTGTCGGCGTTATCGCCGCGCAGTCCATCGGAGAACCCGGCACGCAGCTCACCATGCGTACTTTCCACATCGGCGGAACCGCTACCCGCGTATCCGAACGGTCCACTCTTGAAGCTCGCAACAATGGCAGCGTCAAGTTTGTGGACCTCAAATATGTGGAAGGCCGCGGCGGCACTTCCATCGCCATGAATCGTTCTGGCTTGATCGCCATCGTGGACGAAAAGGGTCGCGAAAAAGAACGCTATCACGTGGTCTACGGCGCGCGTCTCCGCGTTGTCGACGGCGAACAAGTCGTTCACGGACAGATTCTCGCGGAGTGGGATCCGTTCACCTTCTCGATTCTTACCGAGACGGCCGGCTCCATTAAATTCGACGATCTGCGTCCCGGCTTGACCATCGAAGAACAAGTCGATGAAGTCACCGGTCTTTCTCAGGACGTCGTGACGCTGCCTCCGGGCGACGAAAAGCACCAGCCCGCCATTCTTGTCCGCGACTCTTCGGGCAAGGTTCGCAAGAAGTACCTTATGCCTTCCCGAGCCCACTTGATGGTCAAGGATGGCGACGAGGTGCAAGCTGGTGACGTGCTCGCGAAAATTCCGCGTGAAACCACCAAGACCAAGGACATCACCGGCGGTCTCCCGCGCGTCGTCGAACTCTTCGAAACCCGCAAGCCCAAAGACCCAGCCGTCATCAGCGAAATCGACGGCATCGTCAAGTATGGCGACATCGTCAAGGGTATGCGCAAGGTTCTCGTCGAAGCCGAAGACGGCAAAACCACCAAGGAATATTCCATCCCGCGTGGTATTCACATCAACGTTCAGGAAGGCGATCACGTTAAAGCTGGCGAGGCTTTGATTGACGGCCCGCTCAACTTGCATGACTTGCTTGCGGTTCTCGGCGAGAAATTCACGCAGTCCTATCTCGTGAACGCTATTCAAGAGGTTTACCGCCTCCAGGGCGTGAACATCAACGACAAACACATCGAAACCATTTCCCGCCAGATGATGCGTTGGGTCAAGGTCGAAGATGTGGGAGACACTACTTTCCTGCTCGAAGAGCAGGTCGACAAGTTCCGCTTCCGCGAAGAAAACGATCGCATCATCGCCGAAGGCGGACGTCCCGCAACCGGTCGTCCGCTGCTCCTGGGGATCACCAAGGCTTCGCTCTCGACCGACTCCTTTATTTCCGCAGCGAGCTTCCAGGAAACCACTCGCGTCCTCACCGAGGCTGCGGTGGCCGGCAAGGTCGATTACCTCCGCGGGCTCAAGGAAAACGTCATCATGGGCCGGCTCATTCCCGCCGGAACCGGTCTGGAGCACTACCGCAGCATTCAGTTGCTGACGGAAATGCCGCCACCGGCCCCCATGGACGAAATTCCGGAAGCTGCCGAACTTACACCCGAAGAAGCCGCCGCGCTCGACTTCCTCCAAAAGGACACCGAAGCCGACGCTGCAACCGAAGGCTAAAATCACTTCCACCATCCAGGAGATTCAGGGCGCTCGCTTAACGCGTGCGCCCTTTTTTCTTTGATGTACTGGACTTAGCGGTACTTTTAGGTACGTTCAGGAACGTCCCTGCGCCGCTTCCATTGAAGAACTGGGGACAGGTTGCCTACAATCGATGTGTTCTAGCATTAACCAGATGATGCGGGTGCATCCGCCACGTCATGCCTGACACCGAAAACAAAAATCAAGCTGTGTCCAGCCCGCCGCCAGTGAACGGAAAGGCTACCGTATCGTCGCGCCTGGCGCAGTTTGAGAAACGCCAAAAAGAATTGTGGCGTATCACTTTCCTGATTCTTCTTGTCCTCGCCACGGTTTTCGCGGCCACCTCATGGGACACGCTGCGCTCACTCACGCATCGTTACGAAGCGCTTCCCATCGGGCTCGTCGTATTGCTTGTTTTATTCGGCGCACACGTTTGGAAGCGCTCGCAGGAAATCTCCGAACTCCGCGGCTTGGTTCAGGGTATCGAGCAGCGTGACGCCGAACCCCCCTCGGAAAAGCAGTTCGATCAGTTGTTCGACAGGATCAGTCGTTCCCAACAGGGTTATCGCGATCTCATCGATTCCTTTGATGACGTTTTGATCGCGCTGACTTTGGACGGCGAAATCCGCGCCGTCAATCGCAGTTTTGCCGACCTCGTTTCGGCTCCCTACCAGGACATCGTTGGTAGGCCTCTGTCTGAATTCGTTCAGGAAGGCGCTGGTGAGGGCCACGATCTCGTCAAGCGCGCCATGCCGAAATTCCTGGAGCGTCGCACCTGGTCCGGTGTGGTGAATGTGCGTCTCAAAAACCAGCCGGGCGTTTTTTATTTCGACTGCACCGCTAACCCCATGTTGCGCGATGAAAAGGTTCACGGCATTACCGTGCTCGCCCGCGATGTCAGCGCCCTCCGCAGAAACGAAGCCCGTTTCACCGAACTCTTCGAAACCTTGCAAGAGGGCATCTACATCATCAATGTAAGCGGCGATATCCTCGACGTCAATCCCGCGTTGGTGCGCATGCTCGGTTATGACTCCAAGGAAGAGCTCCTCGCCTGCCATGTCCAGGACATCTTTCACGATCGCGATGAGCGCAAGAGCCTGAAAAACGAGGTCGAGCGGCAGCCCATTTTGCAAGGCCGCGAAATCACGTTAACGCGCAAAGATGGCACTTCGTTGATCTGCCTGAACACTGCGGCCGCCGTCCGTGACAGCGCCGGCACGGTGATCCGTTATCAAGGCGCGCTCATGGATGTTACCGCCAGCCGCGTCATGGAGCGCCGCCTCCACCAGCAGCAGGAATTTGCGCGCCGCCTGATCGACAGCTTTCCGGACTTGATCTTCGTGCTGGACAATGCCGCCAGCTATACCTTCGTCAGCCCTCGTGTCCTTGAAATATTGGGTTTTGAGCCCGAAGAAATACGCGAGACGGAACTCGGCGCGCGCACTCATCCTGAAGATCGCGGCGCGCTGCGCGCCATGTATCACGAAATTCTCGCTGGCCGCGAAACTTTTGCCTCCGTCGAAGCCCGTGTGCCTAATAAAAAAGGCGAGTGGCGCCGCTTGCGCTTTCATTTCAGCCCGCTTTTCGATGAAATGGACAAGATCGATGGCGTCATTATTTCCGGCCGCGACGTTACCGATCTCAAGCGTCTCGAGGAGCAATTGATCCAGGCCGAAAAACTTGCCGCCATGGGTCAGATGCTCGCGGGCGTGGCTCACGAATTAAACAATCCCCTCACTGCCATCCTTGGCGTTACCGAGCTGCTTCGCGAGCGCCCCGGCTCCGACGAAACTATGCGGCGCCAGTTGGAATTGACCCATCGGCAAGCCCGCCGCGCCGCGCGCATTGTCCAGAATTTGTTGGAATTTTCCCGCCCGGCTTCGCCGCAAAAAAAACCGCTGGACGTCAATGTGCTCATCGAGCGCACCCTCCAGCTGCACGAACATTCCCTGCGGCGCAATCAGATCGAAGTACATTTTCAGCCGCAACCCGGCTTGCCTGCGGTCATGGGTGACGGCAACCAGTTGATCCAGGTTTTGCTGAATCTCGTTACCAACGCCGAACAAGCCATCCGTGAGGTTCGCGATGCCGGGCACATTCACATCCGCATGGCCCTGCGCGCCGGCCGCATTTCCGTCACCGTAGAGGATGATGGCGTCGGCATTCGTCCCGAAGCCATGCCGCGAATCTTCGATCCTTTCTACACTACCAAGAGGCCCGGCGGGGGCACCGGCCTGGGCTTAAGCATTTGTATGTCGATCATTCGGGAACACGGTGGCAACTTGGACGCCAAGGCGCTCCCCACCGGTGGCTCGATATTCACTCTCGATCTTCCGATTGTCGCGGATCCCGCCATAGCTTCGGCAGCGGTCGCATCACCGGAGCTCTCCGCCAAGCCTCTTCCGACGCTCCCGGAAAATAATCACAAAGATATTCAGGGCCGCGCCGTCTTGGTGATCGATGACGAGGAAAGTATCCGCATGCTTCTCGAAGAAGGCTTGTCCGCTTTCGGCCTTCATGTGGATTGTGCCGCCGATGCCCAGGCTGCCGCCGCCCTGCTGGCCGCGCGGCCCTACGACGTCGTGCTTTGCGATTTGAATCTTGGGCGTGGCGGCGATGGTAAGGTTAGCGGTCGAGAGGTTGTCGATCGATTGCTCGCCGCGGTAGGGCCTGAGAAGCCCTCGACCATTTTCATGACTGGAGACTTTGTCGAAGCAGAGGCATCCGCGGCAGGCTTGAGCGAGTCTCGAATCTTGCAAAAGCCTTTCAGGATTTCAGATGTTCTGACCCTGGTGCAGGAAGTTTGCGCCACGAGGCGCTTCGAAAACGTAAACGTAAAGAGCTAACTGATGGTTCCCCGCGGCCAGTCGGCCAACCCGTAAAATATAAGAGAGTCAGCCTACGTCTTGCTCGTTAGTGGCCTGGCGTTGCGTCCACCCCAAAATCCCACACAAAAATGTTCAGCCCGTCGGGCAATATTTCCGCCAGCGCATATTCACCGGGGGCCAGCGGTTCGCTCAGCGTGAAACGATAAACATTTTTAGCGACTTCCCACCGTTGAATGGAAATGGTATTCATTTCTGAAGAAATCTTCTGCCCAAACATGCTCTTGATAGACTCCAGCTGTCTCTTACCGCCCTTTACTGTGGCCCGCACCAGTTGCACTTCCGGCCCATCCATGCCCGGGCGGCTGCTCTGCCAAATGGTAGTTGGATTGTCCGGATCGGGCGCTACTTCCCGCAAATAAAATTCCGGCGGCCCGGTGGCGACCGATACGCGAATCTTGGAAGCCGCCCCCGGAATTTCAACGTTACGTTTGCCGGGAATGATGGGAATGGGCGAAATCACCTGCGCCAGCACGCGTTTTTTGTCGTTCCTTGCTTGTGCCCCCACCTGTTCCAGTGGCGTAACTGTTTTTCCCGCTACCGCAAACATGCCTTCGCCGCTGGGTAGAAAAACCCCCTGGCCCACGGTCAGGCTCGCGTCCACGTCGACGACCGAGACCACCTGCCGCGCTTGCTCTTGCGCCTGAACCTTCTTTACCAGCGCCGCCTCGGCTTTTTCGTCCGCAATTCGCGCTTTTTCCGTCGCGTCCCAGTCCACCATCGCGGCCGGAATCTCTTCCCAGTCGCCACGTTCCACGCTGAAGTACCGTACTCGTTCTCCGTTTCGTTCGTAGCTGCGCACCAACTGGAAATTCCCGTCCTTCAGCATCAATTTCGTGCCGTGCGACAAGCGCGCTTTCGCCGCATCTGTTTTCGGCGTACCAGATTTACCTGAGTCGCCTGCCGGACTGCCCGCCGTTTGGCCATAACTGCCTGTAACTGCCAGCATGGCGGTCCCGGCCATAAAAAAGTACAAGGCCAGTGTGGTTGTTCTCGCGGTGTGCATGGAGTTATAGGGGTGCGATGCGCCCGGAGTTCTAACGGTTTGTCTCCCGGTCAGCATAACCCCACAACTTTCCCCTGACAACTTCCGGCTAATCCCCATAACCGGCCGCAAACCGCAGAAAAAAAAAGCTCCCGGCCAAAGCCGGGAGCCACAGTCCGCAACAATTTTCCGTTAATCGTTCCTTAGTGTGTGCACTTCGGAAATAAAGTTACCAGCACCATCAAGTCGGAGAGCGTGAACAGCCATTGATCCGCGGTCATGCTGGCGGCTTCGGCGGCACGCGCGATGAAACCGAGATGACGGCTCTTGGCGAAATTATGAAGGTGATCCACGCAAATGCCCGTTAGCGTAGCCACTTCTGAATCGGTGAATATTTTTTGACTCGATTTTACGGTAACCATGGCTCCCTCGATCTCTCCGTCGAGTTGCTCCGATTACTGAGATGCTGAAAGCATCATATCGGCTGCACGAAATTCAGAGCAATAGTCGTTCCGTTCCATGGCCGGAAAACTACCGGCTGGTACTTTCGTTAAATATGCAGTGAATTCGCCTGTTTTTCGCTTCCTTTTACAGGAAATCCACGACTTGGCGCATTGCACTCGTGAAAACCGGCGCGTAAAAATGTCCCCATTTTGCAAAGTCGCTACACTTTTCGGTAGCCCCAAAATTTTGAAGTGGCGAAACAATCGTCAAAATACGGTGTTTTATTGAGTGTTAACGAAGCGTTCATAGTGAGGACAGATTTTTTAACGCGATGAATCAAAATTCTGTCCACGTGGTGGGACGCCGTGTCGTTATTTTGGCAGTAAATATCGATAGCCGAACCGGATCGCCAGCGGTTATTCTTCCGGCCGCGTTGCGCATCTCAAAATTGCCGTTTCGTCGCAGGAATTATTTTGCTGCCCGGAATCCTGGAGAGTGCATCTAAACAGTAGCGCCACCAGCTTGCTCAAACGCGTACGCGAGTTGCAGCACTCGCGCTTCGTCAAACGGCGCGCCAAAGATCTGTATCCCCACGGGAAGTTTCCCGCAGACCTTCCCACATGGCACCGAAATACCCGGCACTCCAGCCAACGACCCAGTAACTGTATATATATCAGCAAGATACATCTGTAGAGGGTCCTGCGAACGTTCCCCTAGCCGAAACGCCGGCACCGGCGAGGTGGGTGTCACAATCGCATCCACCTTCTCAAAAGCGTCCCGGAAATCTTTCGCGATTAACGCTCTGACCTTCTGCCCTTTCAAATAGTAAGCGTCGTAATATCCCGCCGACAGTACATACGTCCCCAGCACAATCCGCCGTTTTACCTCATCACCAAATCCAGCCCCACGAGTTTTTCGATACATCGCCAGCAAGGAATCGCTGTCCACCCGTAATCCAAATCGCACCCCGTCATATCGCGCCAGGTTGGAGCTCGCCTCGGCAGTCGCAATAATGTAATACGTAGCGATAGCGTAATCGGTGTGCGGCATGCGAATCTCCACCAGTTCGCATCCGAGTTTTTTGTAAATCTCCAGGCCCGCTTCAATTTTTTCCCGTACCGGGGCATCCATGCCTTCGCCGAAATATTCCTTCGGAACACCCAGGCGCAATCCCTTTACGGGCTTGGTCATCTCGTTTTGGTAATCCGGCACTGCCGCCGTAGTTGAAGTTGCGTCGTGCGGATCTCGCCCCGCGATCACCCCTAACACTGCAGCCACATCTTTAATATTTGTCGCGAAAGGCCCGATGTGGTCCAGCGACGATGCGAACGCTATCAATCCATAGCGCGACACCCGCCCGTAGCTGCCCATCATTGCGGGTACCCCGCAAAAGGACCCCGGTTGTCGTATCGACCCCCCCGTGTCCGTGCCCAGCGCCGCTACCGCCAGTCCCGCCGCAACCGCCGCCGCTGAGCCGCCACTCGATCCTCCCGGCACCCGGTCCGTGGATGCGGGGTTTTTCACTGCCCCATACGCGGAATTTTCGTTCGAGCTACCCATCGCGAATTCATCGCAATTGGTCTTGCCCAGGATGATCGCTCCCGCGGCATCCAGCCTTTCGATGGCCGTGGCATCGTACGGCGGCACGTAATTCTGCAATATCCGCGATCCGCAAGTAGTGACGATCCCGCGCGTGCTGATCACATCCTTCACCGCAATGGGCACGCCAGCCAACGCGGGCAGCGGTTTGCCGGACGCGACCATTGCATCTATTTTGTCCGCTTGCTTGCGGGCCCGCTCGGGAGCCAGCGCCAGGAAAGCGTTTAATTCCGGATTGCACGCCTCGATGCGCTTATAAAATTCCGCGGTAAGTTCGCGCGCGGAAATCTTCTTCTCGGTAAGCGCCGTTCGAACTCCATCGATTGTCCACGCTGTCGTCAAAGTTAGAGCTCATCCTTCGCGAATTTTTTATTCCAATGAAATGGGGCTCGCCCGGTAAGTCTACTAAATCCAGTTAAATAGATTCGCGGCTTGTGAAGTCTACCGTTCAATCACTTTGGGCACGCGGAAATAAGGTGGCTCCGGATCGGGTGCCTGGCGCAGCACATCTTCCGCCACCGCTGAGGGCACCACCAGGTCTTCGCGCAGAGTGGCATCCGCGGTTTGGTCGTCGGCCAACACCTGCGCCATAGGCTCCACGCCCGAAGTATCCAACTCGTTTAATTTGCCGATGTAATCGAGAATTTCGTCGATTTGTCGCCGGTACTTTTCTAGCTCGTCTTCGCTTAAGTCCAGGTAGGCAAGTTCCGCTACACGCACCACATCATCGCGGGTAATTTTCACCGGATTCCTCAGCGCCCCGCGGGAGCCGCTTCCACTGCCTTGCGCGGGTAATTTTTCTGAATGTAGTTATCCACCAGGGCCTGAAAAGCCACCGCTAGTTCCGCGTAAGTGCCTTCCAAAGTCACATCTTTTCTTCCATCGATGTATACCGGGCACCGTGGCGCTTCGCCCGTTCCCGGCAAGCTGATACCGATATTTGCCGCTTTCGATTCACCAGGCCCGTTTACGATGCAGCCCATCACCGCCAGGGTCAATTCCTCCACGCCGTCGTACTGCGTCTTCCAGATAGGCATCATGTTGCGAATGTAGTCTTGTACGCTTTCTGCCAACTCCTGAAACGTCGTGCTGGTCGTCCGCCCGCATCCGGGGCACGCCGTAACACTTGGCGAAAACGATCGCAGCCCCAGCGATTGCAGCAGTTCGCAAGCTGCATACACTTCTTCGCGTCGGTCGCCGCCTGGCCGTGGCGTAAGCGAAACGCGAATCGTATCGCCAATCCCGTCGTACAACAGCACACCCAGCGAAGCCGCGGACCACACCAGTCCCTTGGTGCCCATGCCCGCTTCCGTCAACCCTAGGTGCAGCGGCTGTTCCGTCTTCGCGCTCAAGTCGCGGTAAACGGTAATGAGGTCCCGTGGCCGCGAAGTCTTACACGAAATAATGATTTGATCGTTTCTTAATCCCGATTCCAACGCCAGTTCCGTCGATTGCAGCGCGGACAGCACCATGCACTCATTAATAATTTGTTCCGATTCTTTTCCAAGATTTTGGTCGGTATTTTCCTGCATCTTCTGCATGACCAATTCTTGATTCAGCGAACCGCCATTCACGCCAATGCGCACCGGCTTCCCGTGGTCGCGCGCCACTTTGCAGATCGTGGAAAATTGCTCATCCCGCCGTTGTCCCGCGCCCACATTGCCGGGATTAATCCGATATTTGTCCAGCGTCGCCGCGCATTCCGGATATTTCGTCAATAACACGTGGCCGTTGTAATGAAAATCGCCGATGATCGGCACGTTGCATCCGGCTTCCACCAAGCGCTTCTTGATCAGTGGCACTGCCGCCGCCGCTTCCGGCACATTCACGGTCCAGCGCACAATCTCCGAACCCGCCTCGGCCAGTTCCACGGTCTGCCGAAATGTAGACTCCACGTCGGCCGTGTCCGTGTTGGTCATGGACTGGACCACCACCGGCGCACCGCCGCCCACGCGCACGTGACCGACCTTCACGGCGTAAGTCTTCCGCCGTGGATGCTTGCTTACGTTGGCCTCAAACCCTTCTATTTGCGTAAACATTCTCTTCAATTCTAACGTGATTCACCCCTTGCAGGGAACCCACGCTCAGTCTCTGTGGTTGGAACGCGTGACAGTTACGTTGTATTGGGGGCGTACGCCCTGGAACATGTTTTAGATACCTAGCCAATTGGGCGGTCCCGGCGTCTAATTCGCTGTAATACCATCCGGTCGTAAACGATGTTTCGCAATTCGCGGCGCACTGACTCAGGAGAGATAACCATGATTCTGATCACGGGAGCATCCGGCAACGCTGGGGGCACAGTTCTGCGCGAAGTTCTAAAGAGTGGCAGCGGTGTGCGCGCCATGATTCGCTCGAAAGAAGATAGCGTCAAGGTCCCCCAAGGCGCCACCGCGGTCATCGCCGACTTTGCCGACAAGTCATCGCTTCGTCGAGCACTTGAGGGCGTCGACATCGTCTATCTTGTTTGCTCGCCGGTGCGCGAACTCGTCGAACTGGAAAGCAACATGATCGATGCTTGCCGCGAAGCCGGCGTCAAGCACGTCGTCCAAAACTCCGCGCTCGGAGCCGGCGACTTCCCCAAGTCATTTCCCAGCTGGCACCGCAAAGTGGAAGACAACCTAAAAGGCTCAGGGATGGCCTACACCATTCTGCGGCCCAACGGTTTTATGCAGAACCTTATCGCTTATTTCGCGCCTTCGATTCGCGCGCAAGGTGCGTTTTATCAATCCACTGGAAGCGCAAAAATCAGCCACATCGATCTGCATGATATCGCCGCAGCTGCCGCCAGCATCCTTCGCTCCCCGTCGCAGCACGCCGGAAAAATTTATGAACTAAATGGCCCGGAGGCGTTGTCCTACGCCGATGTCGCCGAAAAAATCTCCAAGGCCACCGGTCGCAAAGTACAGTACGTCGATATCGCTCTCGACGCACAGCGCAAAGCCCTTCTGGATATGGGCATGCCGGACTTCCTGGTCACTGCTTTGCTGGAATTGCAGGAATACTACGCCTCCGGCAAAGCTTCCAAAGTCGATAGCACGCTTGAATCGCTCATCCATCGCTCCCCAACAAAAATGGACGACTTCTTCAAAGAGAATGCTGACCAATTTCGTGAACAGGCGGCCAAAGCATGAGCGCGACCGGACGGGAATCAGTAAATCCAAAAACAGGTTTGACCCTGGAGCAAATGAAAGATTTTATTCGCAACCACTTTGAGCAGTTCGTGAACCAAAAGAATCTGGACATCGCCGACGTCAATTTTGCCACCGAATTTATCGATCACGGCGCGGATGTGCCGCCCGGAACCGCTTCAGGCCCAGCCGGCGCGAAGCAATACGTGGGCGGAGCCTATAAGCGCTTCCCTGATATTCAGGTTAAAATTGAAGACATAATCGCTGAAGACGATCGCGTAGTCGTCCGCAATCATTGGACTGGCGCGGACGCCGCCACCAATCAACAAATCGCATTTCGCGGGATTGTGATTTGGCGCATAGCAAATAGAAAAATTGTCGAGCGCTGGGCCTACCTCGAAAAACCGCATCCCGCGAACGCTTAGTTTTACAAACTGAAACAAATAAACTTCACTTCGCGCTGCGGCTAATCTACAAACTCCCGCGTAGCCCCAGAGCGTCAGCATTTTCCCGCAACGCCGCGATACAAAATTGCACATGCTCCTCGAGCGGCACTCCCAATTCTTCCGCGCCTTTGCGCACGTCTTCGCGGTTGATGCCCTTTGCGAAGGCCTTATCCTTCAGCCTCCTTTTCACCGAATCAACTTCCAGATCCAGAATGCTCTTGGAAGGCCTCACGTACGAGCACGCCGTCAGAAATCCAGCCAGCTCATCGCAAGCAAAAAGTGTGTGCTCCAACTGAGACGTGCGCGGCACGTTTGTATAATCCGCATGCGAAAGGATCGCGCGCACCATTTCTTCCGGATACCCTAGCTCGCGCAGAATCCTTGCGCCTTCCGCCGGGTGCTCTTTATCCGCTGCGTGGCCATTGTTCGGCCACCGCTCGTAATCGAAATCGTGCACCAGCGCGGTAATCCCCCAGAGGTCTTCGTCCGCGCCGAATTTCCGCGCATACGCTCGAACGCACGCTTCCACCGCGAGCATATGCTTGCGCAGACTCTCGGAACTTGTATATTCACAAAGCAATTTCCAGGCATCTTCACGCGTAGGCATTCGCACCTCTCTCAAAAGCTAAACAGCGTACAGAAAAATTTAACTATCCGCTCGCTTCAGTATTTTTCTTGCGCGAAAAATGTATTTCCATTCTTGCACGCAGCCGAGTTTAAGGTGAAATTTGTGGGTCGTGGCTTTAGCCGCAACGTAAATGCGCTGGCAGGGGCTTCGGGCTTTAGCCCCTGAATGCCGCAATTTTCTGCCGAAGTTTGTGCCTCGCAAAAATCGATCGGCTGTCATTGACTGCAGACCATCGCGTTAAAAAGTACCGAATTTATTTGGTACCTGTCCCTTAGTACAGGGCGAAGCTCTAGCGTAACCTCTCAAAAAAAATTAAAAAAAACTAAAAATACTCTTGACACCAACCGCCTCTCGGGAGAAACTCCCTCTCGCGCCAGTTACTGTCTTCCCCCCTTAGAACGTTCCAGCGTTCTCATCCCATCCGCACGCCGGAAAAAACAGTCAGCAAGGAGTGCCGGTGTCTTCACAAATTGATAAAGAAACTATGAATTCGTTGGATTCATTCGAGATGGACAGGGAAGTCATTCGCTGCAAGACCTGTGGCCTCGTGCAATACCGGACGCGCACCGGTAACTGCCGTCGTTGTGTACGGGCCCTGCCGCAGCGTCTGGAGTTCCTGATTCCTCAAGCTGCACCTGAGGAGGAAGCAGTAGCGGAAGTGGCCTCCGATCGTTTCATTAACCAGGAAACGGTTGAGAATATCGGCCAGCGCATTCGCCAGTTGCGCGAATCGCGCGCGATGACCCAGAGCCAGCTACAATCGCGCTCCAAAGTCTCGCGTTCCTACCTGTCGCGCATTGAGAGTGGTCAGATGACTCCTAGCCTCGGCACTTTGGAGAAAATTTCCGAAGCGCTCAACGTTGGCTTGAATCGTTTCTTTATTCCCGAATCCGACGGCGAAGCGCTCTTGGAAGATCCGTTCATCCAGGGATTGCGCCCCTTTTTGCGCCAGTTGGATTGGGAGCAATGGCAATCCATTCTGAAGAGGCTGCAGGCTATCAGCGATCATGTTGCTGCGATTCCGGCCACGCTCCGCCCTATCGGTAATCCGGCGCGCCTGCCTCAGCAGCAAGCGTCGGCGAATGGCAATGGCAACGGCAATGGTAACGGTCACATCGGTACTGGCCATTCGAATGGACACGCACTCACTCACGCGCACGGCAATCCCCAAGGCTATCCAATGCGTCGCCCCGGTGCGCCGGTTTATCAGCGCTCGCTAGCCAAGATGTAAACGATATACCGCGACCCATCTCAACGAAATAGACGGGATAAACAAAAATTGCTTATCCCGTTTTTTCTTTTTTAGTCTTTGTCTCGATGGTCTTGGAAGTTAAGTCTTTGAAGTTGATTTGGAATTTGGGTGGCCCATCCTTGCGGTTTTTTCAAGGGGGGCTTTTTCCGGTTTTGAACCCTATCTCTGAAGTTTTGTCTTTGAAGCACGCAGGACGCCAGTCAATTACTGCCGCACTACCGAAACTTTAGCGCTAGGCGCTTCCAGCCGCATCAGCCGATGATTCGAATCGAGCAGTAGCAAAACTTCAAGATCAGTCGTCGTCACCCGCAATCCTTCATAAGCTTTTCCGTCCACCGTCTGCGAGCCCGTAGCTTCCACCGAAATAGTTCCCGGCGTCAGATCTTGCGGGATAAGCACAGGAAAAGTTTGCGTGCCGCGTTTCATCCAGTCATACAACTTCGCCAGCAGTGCGTACTGGTCATACAGATTGTTGTCCAAAATCGCAATCACTGGGACGTTGAAGGAAAGATCCTGCTCGAACGGCCGCGCTCCTTGCATCTGTAAAGTAATTTTCGCCGTGCCGTTGGAAAAAACCACGTGCGCTCCGTTAGTTTTGTCCGCGTGCGAAGTCCACTCGTAGCTGATGGGTGCGCCGTCCGGTTGCAACATCAATGTTCCGCTCACGCTGGTCGCGCCCGTCGTCCCCGGCACTTTCAGTTCCGTCGTCCCTTTTGCGAGCCAGTTGTTTCCCGTCTGCGAAAGTTCAAACTGCTCGCTGCCGATAGTTTCGCCGTTCAGCTGAATTACCAATTTTCCTTTGTCTGGACTAAAAACTGACGCTCCGCCAGCGGCCGCACCGCTATTCGCCAAGAGCAGCGCGGATATCGTGCAACCCAAAACCATCGCAAGCGCCGGCAGCAGAGACATTTTTGTGGACGCTTTTTTCATCGGCATCTCCATCCATCTCATCCCGAGCATCACGGTTTCTCCACTACCAGGTGCTCTTCCCCCGCCCCGCCACCTACGATTCCGCGCCGCAATATTTCCGCCACCACCGTTGCCGGCTCCGCGGAACTGTCCACGCGATAATCTGATTGCTGATACGACGGCAGCCGTTGCGCATGTAACCTTCGAAAGCTCGACTCATCGCGAAACAGCGGCCGCCCCGGCATGATCATGCAGCGCGACAGCAGTGTCTCTATTGGTGTGTCCAGCCATAGTACCGTCACACCGGCGGCGCGCAAAAATTCCGGGCATCCCGCTTGCGCATACGTCCCTCCGCCCAGCGCCAGCACCATACCTTCTTTATGTTCTGAAGCGCGTCCCAGTGCGGCCCGGAGCTGATCCGCTTCCATTTGCCGAAAAGCCGTCTCGCCCAGCCGTTCAAATATTTCCGGAATGGTCAATCCCGCGGCTTCCTCGATGCGCGCATCCAGATCCACGAATCGCCACGCAAGCTGGCGGGCCAATAGGGTGCCCACGGTAGTCTTGCCCGAGCCCATAAAGCCTGCAAGGCATAAAATCTGTACGCGGGCGCGCGGCCCGCGCAAAGGCGGAGGTTGTGTCACGTTTGTTTGCCGCGAAAAACTAATCGCGCTTCAGAATGCGGATTGTACCACTGTAGGAAGAAAGTTCGACCTTCGCGAAACCCATGCCCACCGTGCCGAAAAGGCCCTTGGAAAATTTAGTGGCCATATGTTTTACGCCGTGCGAATCGGGCTTTAGATATTGCGCGGCTTGATTGTCCACCGTGCCGGTTGCCGTTTGCGCGTTCAAATCAAAGGAATCGTTACCAGAAAAGCGCACTTCCACTAAACCCTTGCCGCTGCGCATGCTGTACAGCCCGGTGTGCACGAAATCGCCGTCAAACAAAATATTGCCCGTCATCGTGCGCAACTTCACGTTACTCAAGGTTGGTTGCAACACTTGCGCGCTCCCGCTGATGGAGCTGAATTCCAATTTTCCCGCGCATTGTGTGCATACCAGTGAGCCACCCGTGGTGGTCACGATTATGTAGCCGGAAACTTCTTTCAGATGGACGTCCCCCGCCACGCTGTCGAGGGTCATGTCGCCAGTTACCTGTTCAACGTAAATTAATCCTGTCTGGGTTTTAAGCTGCAGTTCCGTTTCTTCCGGAACCGTTAACTGAAAGTTCGCTTCCATTTCCCTGGCGTTCGCCGTGGAATCGACAATACTGGAGGTCACGTCGATGCGGTCGCCGGCTTGTTCCGTCTCAACCGCAATCTTCTCGGAGGCCTTCGTACCGGTCACCACCACTTCAGAATTTTTCCAGGACTTCACTTCAATGCGTCCGTTGCCAACGTTGCGAATCACCACCACCGGCCGGCCTTTGACCGTGAAGTGCTTTTCCACTCGTTGCGGCGCCGCGTTGGCCGCCACCCAGGGCGACAGCAGCACCCCCGCGCCGATTACCGGCAGAATTGCCCTTCGCCTCAATACCGTCGATAGCTTCATTTCAGTTCAAGCTCCCCCCGCGATCCATCATCGCGGACAGTAATTGCGCTTTTTGCTGATACGCGTTAGTTAAATATTCGCGTGCAAGTTCATCGGAAGGTTCTTCCCTGACGCGACGCTCGCAATCAGCAATGAACTCGTTAACTTGTTGCAAATTTTGTCGCAGCGAATCATCCACCGCAGAGTTCTCCCCGGTGCTGGCCAGCTGCATGTTCGCGAGATCATGCTCCTGTTGGCTCAAAGCCGTAACCGTCGAAGCGTCAGGATCTTCTTGTCCCGGTTGTACCTGCCGCACTTGGTTCCGGGGCTGGCTCCCCAGCAAAAATGCCACTACGATCATCACCATCGCCACTCCTGCGGTAGCCAGGCTACGATTCCGGAATAGCTCCGCGAACGATTGCCACCACGGTACCCGGTCGCCAGAAAATCCGCGAATAGTTCCTTCGCGTACCAGCTCATTTCGAATGGAAATCCAAAGGTGTTCAGGAGGATCAAGCTCGGCGGGAAGTTGGTGCGCCAACGCCACGATGCCTGTTACGTCGTCAAAAAAATGCTTACAGGCATGACATTCAGACAAATGTTGGCGAGCAGCTGCGGAAAGTGGCGCCAAACCCTCTTCTTCAAAGAATACTTCTAATTCCCTGCACTGCATTGCACATCACCCCGCGGAAAGGACACTGGATGGCTTTCCGCCCCGCTTCTCGTGCGCAGTCCATAACACGACTTGCGCCCTATTCTAGCTCAACCCGCCTGTCCCGTCTGCGTTTTTGCGATTTGGCGTTCATTTCTCGCTTGCTCTCGCACTTCCTCTTGCAGCAAGTCACGCAACCGGGTTCGAGCCTTATGCAACTGTGACTTCGAATTGCCTACCGAGCATCCCATGATGTCTGCAATCTCGTTATGCTCGTAGCCTTGCACGTCGTGCAGCACGAACACGGTGCGATATCCCGGGGGCAGTTTTTCAATCGAACGTTCCAGATTGACCCGGTCTACCGCGCCCGTCAGCTTCAAGTCCGGCGCACCTATATCTTTTCTCGGCCCTCCGGTCTCTTCGTCTGGCTCCGTCGTTTCTTCCAGAGAAGCTACCGGGAGCGTTTTCTTCCGCAAGCGCATCAGCACCACATTAACGGTCATGCGATGCAGCCAGGTCGAAAACGCCGATTCACCTCGAAAAGTCCCGATCTTGCGGAAAAGCTGCAGAAACGCTTCCTGCATCAGGTCTTCCGCATCGCTCGGATTACCCACCATTCGCAGGCACAGTGCGTACACGCGGCGGCCATGAAGCCGGTATAAAAACTCAAAAGCCGCAGCATCTCCGGCCTGAGCCAGACGAATAGCGTCCGCCTCACTCATCGTCTTAGGCGACTGCGAACTTGTCGCTTGTTTTGGCGATTGTGAAACAGCTGAAGCGCTCGGATCGCTTGGTCTATTACGCGCCAACGGTCCAATAACAGCGCATCCACACGTTCGGATGCACCGTATCCCTCCTAGAGTTGTCCTTGCAGTAGCCGGCATTGCCCTAAAGTACAAACCCGCTTCCACGGGTTTTGTTCCCCGAAGCGACCCATTGGGATGCTGCCGGCGAGCAGGTTTGGCTATTTTCCCGCGCTGTGGGCTATAGGTCTATGCCGTAAATCATGATTCGCGATAATTTCACTTTCCTGCGCGGCAGCTCTCCATGCCCCCACTACAGATTTCTGGAAGCTTCCCAGCTGATCATCTGGCAACGCCCGCAGGAATGACTTCAACAATACAATCGTTTCCCTAAGGCAAGTATTGAGATCGTAATGAGCTGCATCGATGGTATTCCACAGCAGGAAGGGATCAACGGATAATCCTGTACCTAACTCTTCCGCGCTTGCGCAATACTCTTTCCCCAGATTTTCTACCATTTCCAGTAGAGTGCCCAATTTATGTAGAAACTGCGTGCGTTGCGATAGCAAAACTCTACTCAGTAGCGCGCTCATGCGCGCCGACCGCTGCCCTTTTACGGTTTGAAAGTTTTGTGGGTCCAGTGGAGCGGCATTCGGTACCGTGCCGTAATGTTTGGCATGTTCGCTCAGCACCCGAATCAAAGATGCCAGCGGCTCGGTCAGCCGCGCGCAAAGGCTCGGCGTTACATTCACCGCTTGGCAACACATCATCAGTCGGCCTTCGCGTCGCAATGCTAGCGCTTCGTTGAGGGAAACGCTAAGCATCCCGTAAGCGGAGTCCAGCCTTCTCACGTACGCGGTAAAAACTTTTAATTTTTCTTCCGGTAGGCGGGCACGCCAGTCGTCTTGCACAGTGCCGCGACGACCTGAGAGGGGGCTGCCGGGGTCTCTCAAGTTGGGTCTCCTGGGGGACAGACGGGGAGTATAACAAACTACTCAAGCTGAGGCCCGTTTTATTAGTTCCCCCTACCTTATGAATTGTAGGGCGTAAACAACGGGCGATTTGGCTCATACCCGCAACGGCTCATTTGTTAGTTAATTAAGATTCATTGTCCGCATTGTGACCCGCTTACGTGTTTACGCCGGGTCAGCCGAAATGGGCTGCGCGGCCGAATTCTCGCCACGCCACTCCATGGTTCCTTGCTCAATTCCGGCATTGGCCGCTATACTCGCCCTCCAACACCCGAAAGGATATTTCCCGTTTGCAATTTGAGCCTCGCGATCAGTTTGAGCAGCGCCAGAAAAAGCTTGAGCAGATTCAACAGCTTGGCTTTGATCCATTTCCTCGCGAATTTCGCTGGACTCACACCCCAGCAGAGCTCGTTCACGCATATTCCCAATCATCCGCGACCGAACTGGAGGCCAACCGTCGCGACGTTTGCGTCGCCGGACGCATCGTTTCCCTTCGCCTAATGGGCAAAGCCGGTTTCGCCCATCTGCAAGGCAGCGGCGGCCGCATCCAGATCTATGTAAAGAAGGATGCGGTAGGAGAAAAAGGCTTCGAGCTTTTTCACCTGTTGGACCTGGGCGATTCGATTGGGGTCCGCGGCCATGTGTTTCGCACTCGCACCAACGAGCTATCCATATTTGTGGAGGAGCTCTCCCTGCTTTCTAAGGCGCTTTTGCCCCTGCCCGAAAAATGGCATGGCTTGACCGATGTCGAGCTGCGTTACCGCCAGCGCTATCTGGATCTGATTGCCAACGACGCGTCCCGTCAGGTTTTCGCCACCCGCGCTCGCATTATTCAGGAGTTGCGCAAATTCTTCGACACCCGGGGATATATCGAAGTAGAAACTCCCATGATGCATCCCATTCCTGGCGGAGCTACTGCTCGTCCGTTCGTAACCCATCACAACACTCTGGACATGGACCTTTACCTGCGCATCGCCCCGGAGCTTTATCTGAAGAGATTAACCGTTGGCGGTTTTGACCGCGTGTACGAGATCAATCGCAATTTCCGCAACGAAGGAATTTCTACCCAGCACAATCCCGAATTTACCATGCTGGAATTTTACGAGGCCTACAGCAACTATCACGATTTGATGGACCTCAACGAAAATCTTTTTGCCCTGCTGGCTGCCAACATCACCGGTTCTACATCCATAAAGTACGGGGAGTACGAACTCGATTTTGCAAAGTTCGAGCGCCTTTCCATGCGCGAAGCCATCATCAAATATTGGCCCGGGGAGCTGCATCCCGTACCGGCGCTGTCGGAATTTTCGTTAGCTGATGGTCCCGCCGCCATCGCCCGGCGTTACAACGCGTGGGCCAAAAGCACTGGCGCTCCGTATGCCGCGGCAAAGGGGAATTTAACTCCCGGTGAATGGACCGGGCTGTTATTCGAAACCATCGCCGAAGACAAATTGATCCAGCCCACCATCCTTTACGATTTTCCTATCGACATTTCGCCGCTATCAAAGCAGAAACCCGACGACCCTTCGCTGGTCGAGCGCTTTGAAATTTACGTTGCCGGAATGGAAATCGCCAACGGCTTTTCCGAGTTAAATGACCCCGCGGAACAGGAGCGCCGTTTCCTCGCGCAAATTGCCGAAGGCGGCGATGAATCTCCCAAGCGCCTCGACGTTGATTACATCCAGGCCCTTTGTTATGGCATGCCCCCCACCGCCGGCGAAGGTATCGGCATAGACCGTCTGACCATGCTGCTAACCGATTCGAAATCTATTCGCGACGTTATTTTATTTCCTTTATTACGCCCGGAGCTTCCAGAATCTCAATCGGATCCACCAGCCGCCAATCCCAGCGGGAAAGCGTAACGAGCAGGGTCTCCCATGCGCTTTGAATGGTTTGTAGCCCGGCGTTATCTGCGGTCACCACACCGTCCTGCGGTTCTTCGTTTGGTCACTTTGTTTTCGATCATCGGTGTAGCTGCGGGCGTCGCGACTTTGGTCATCGCTCTGGCGATGAACACCGGCTTCCGCGAAACCCTCCAGGATCGCTTACTGGGTGTGACCGCCCACATTTCCCTCACCCGTCCAGGTTCCGGCGGCATTCGCGATTACGAATCGCTCGCCACAAAATTGTCCGCGATACCCGGAGTACGCTCCGTCACTCCGGGGGTGTATCAAACCGTGCTTATGACCTTTGCCAGTCAATCGCGCGGCGTGGTCACCAAAGGCATCGACCCCGAGCGAGAGCGTCGCGCCGACGAAGCGCTCCAGCGCATTGTTGCTGGTCAACTCGATTTCTCCCCAGACCAAGACGGCATCGGCGCGCTCCTCATCGGGAAACAACTCGCCGAAGAGTGGAAACTTTCGCCTGGCGACTACGTGACCTTGATGAGCCCTCAGGGCCGCTTGACTCCCTTCGGCTTGCTTCCGCGTTCCCGAAGATTTCGCATCGCTGGCGTTTTCGATTCCGGTTTTTACGATTACGATCAGAATTGGTGTTTCCTCACCCTCGCTGACGCACAAAATCTTTCCGGTGGCGGCGATGCTGTCAATGTTCTGGAATTTCGCTTGAATAATCCGGAGAACGCCTCAGCCATCGCGCAGCAAGTTCAGCAAATTGCCGGCCCCGGTTTTGCCACTTCCACCTGGATGGAAGAGAACCGCGCCTTATTCCGCGCGCTGCGAATGGAAAAATTGGTTACCGCGATTTTCATTGGGCTGATCACTTTCGTCGCCGGCCTGAACATCCTGGTCGTACTTTCCATGACCGTGACCGATAAGGCCCGTGACATCGCCGTTCTAATGTCCTTGGGAACCCGCCGCACCCAGATTCGAAAAATTTTTCTTTGGCAAGGAATCACCATCGGTGCCGTCGGCACACTTGTAGGCCTATGTGTGGGCTATCTGTTCGCTTTTATCGCCGGTTTTTACCACTTAATCCCGCTTGATCCCCAGGTCTATGCCGTGCCCTACGTTCCTTTTCATCCAGGTTTATCGGACGGCGTGTGGATCACCCTAATAGCTATGGCTATCTCCTTTGGTGCCACTATCTTGCCAGCTTGGTCCGCCGCCAGTCTCTTGCCCGTGGAGATACTCCGTTACGAATGATAGCGGGTTCGATTGGTGAGCAATTTGCTCCTAGTGTAGTGCAAGGCAAGACGGGCCCGCACCGGTGCAACCCTCAAACCGGTGAGCTCCAAAAAAGCCCTCTTCAATCAGTTGAAACAAAGGATGTTAGCAAGGTACCGAAATGGTACTTGAGAACTCACTTTCGCCAGCCATTTCCTGCTAGGGCAAAAAAGGAACCCTTTTGTCCAGTTGTACAGACAATCTTGGCAAGCTTTTCGCGACCAAGACTATTAGCTACAAGTGGCGGCATCGCCGCATCTAAGTACCTATGGGGCGTGGTGAACTTAGCGAAAAGCAAGTAATCCACGCAAAATTTGGCAGAGCCTAAATGACCACAGCAGATTCCAACTCGGGTTTCAGCATCGCGCAAGCTGCCACGCCGCAACTCGCGGATGCGCCGCTTGCTCCTGTTGTGCTGGAAGGTCGCAATCTGAAGAAAAGTTACAGTCAAGGGTCCAAAGTTTTGGCGGTTTTGATGGACGCCAACATCACTTTGCATAAAGGCGAGATGATTGCCATTGTGGCCCCATCCGGCGCGGGTAAAAGTACTCTTCTGCACTTGCTGGCCGCGCTAGACATGCCGACAAGCGGTACAGTATACTTCGCGACGAAAGCTGTTGAATCGAATCAAGACTCGTTGCTCGCGGAATTTCGCAATCGGGCCGTTGGATTTCTCTGGCAACGGCACCAGTTGCTGCTTGATTTTACGGCCGAAGAGAACGTGGCCATGCCGCTGTTGTTGCGCGGCGAAAATTTCACTTCGGCGCAGGGGATGGCGCGGAAGTGGCTTGCGGAGGTTGGCTTGGAATCTCGAGCTGGCCACCGTGCAGGGGAACTCTCCGGCGGGGAACAGCAACGCGTGTCGATTGCCCGGGCGCTTGTCACTGGGCCGGCGGTGTTGCTGGCTGATGAACCGACGGGGAACTTAGACGAGCAGAATGCTTGGGCCGTGTTCGAGTTGTTGGTTCGGTTGCACCGCACGCTGGGGTTGACGTCGCTTATCGCGACCCACAATCTGGCTCTCGCCGCGCGATGTGATCGGATTCTAACGCTGGAGCATGGCGTTCTTACCACCCGCAAGGCTACGGCTACTGCGAGTGAGACCCCCGGGGGAGAAGCGAGCTAACGTGTTCGAACGTTATACCGAAAAAGCACGTCGCGTTATTTTCTTTGCAAGGTATGAGGCCAGTCAGTACGGCAGTCCTTACATTGAGACTGAGCACCTCTTGCTCGGTTTGATGCGCGAGGATAAAGCCCTGGCCAATCGCTTCTTGCGGCAACAGGGATCCATCGAGTCCATCCGCAAAGAGATCGAAGCGCGCATCACTATTCGTGAGCGCATCTCCACTTCCGTGGAGGTTCCTCTCAGCGCGGAATGCAAACGCATTCTCAATATGGCTGGTGAGGAAGCCGAACGTCTCGGCGTAAAACACGTCGGCACCGAACATTTGCTGCTCGGCATCTTGCGCGAAGAAAAATGTTTTGGCGCGGAGATTTTGATGGAGCGCGGTCTACGCCTCTCCACCCTGCGTGAGGAGCTCGCCCGCACTTCCGGTGAGAAGACCACTGCTGCGCGTCCCAAGGAAACCTCTTTACTCGCGGAGTTCAGCCGCGATCTTACCCAGGCTGCTTCCGAAGGTTCTCTCGATCCGCTGGTCGGTCGCGACGGCGAAGTCGAGCGTGTGATCCAGATTTTGTGCCGCCGCACAAAAAATAATCCTGTGCTCATCGGTGAGCCTGGGGTTGGCAAAACCGCTATCGTTGAAGGCCTCGCCCAGCGCATCTCGGATGGCGACGTCCCGCCCTTTCTCGCCGACAAGCGCATTCTGTCTCTCGATCTTTCTCTAATCGTCGCGGGCACCAAGTATCGCGGCCAATTTGAAGAGCGCCTCAAGACCATCATGAAGGAATTGATGGAGAGTCAGAACTCCATCGTCTTTATCGACGAGCTGCATACTCTCGTTGGCGCTGGTTCGGCGGAAGGCTCGCTGGATGCTGCGAACATTCTTAAGCCCGCGCTTTCTCGCGGCGAAATTCAGTGCATCGGCGCCACCACCCCCGGCGAGTATCGCAAGTCCGTCGAAAAGGATCGCTCTCTCGAGCGCCGCTTCCAATCCGTTAAAGTTCCCGCTCCCAATGAAGAAGAAGCCGTGCAGGTTATCACCGGCGTCCGCGAGCGTTACGAAAAGTTTCACGCCGTCAGTTACACCGACGAGGCGTTGAAATATTCCGTCTATCTTTCGAACCGTTATATTCCGGATCGCTTCCTTCCAGACAAGGCCATCGATTTGATCGACGAAGCTGGCGCGCGCGTCAAGCTGCGCCAGGCCTCCGTTCCGGAAGAAGTCGGTGAAGTGCAGAAGCGCGTCAAGTTCATCACTCACCGCATGGAAACCGCCATCGCCAATCACGAATTTGAGAAGGCCCGTTTTTACTCCGAAGAGGAGCGCAAGGAAAAAGAAAATTTGCGCGGCCTTCGCGAGCGCTACAAACTCGACGACGCCTCCACCGGCATCGTTACCCGCGAAGACATCGAAGAAGTGGTTTCACGCTGGACCGGT
>DATMOS010000190.1:0-6796 GCA_035568155.1 Verrucomicrobiia bacterium
AGTGCCAAGCGGGTCCTGCGGCAAATCCAGCACATTCCAATAGGTGTAACGGAAGAAAATGCGCTGGTTGGTGCCCAGAGTTTGATCCATCCGGCCTACCACCTGATTCTGGTTTCCGCCGGTGGCATAAGATTTCGCATAGTTGTTCTTGCATCCAATCAGGTTATCTGCCGTGCAAGGTGAATTGGCTGCCGGCCAAAGATTTTCGAGCGCGAGTGATGTGGGGTTGAGTCGAGAAGTTGGAATCACATTTCCGGGAAATGGCGTCGGCGAGCCAGTGAAATTAGGGCAAGCCCCGCTCGTCACCGTTCCGCCGCAGGGATCCATGATCGGCGCGATTCCAGGAGCAGAAAAATTTCCGGCCAATTCGGGAGTTGTCGGCACGGTGGTCAAAACTGGAGAGGCGCCTTGCCGCAGGCGGAACGCTTCCCAACTGAAAAACCAAAACGTTTTATCTCGTCCGTCATAAAGATGCGGTATCCAAAGAGGTCCGCCAGCATTTGCGCCAAACTGATTCTGCGTGAAGCTTCCAGGCTCATTGGCTAGCCCGTTAGCCAACTCGTGGGCCTTGTTGAATGGATCGTTGGCGTCCAGGACCTTGTTCCGCAGGTACTCATAGGCTTCGCCGTGTAAACCGTTGGTCCCTGACTTCGTGCTGAAGTTCAACACGCCGCCGGAGAATTTGCCCCAGTCCGCTCCGGTGTTGCTGGTCTGTACTTTGAACTCCTGGACGGAATCCTGGGTTGGAATGATGACTGGTAGATTGATGTAGCCGATATTCAAAGGTTGCCCATCGAGATACTCCGCGCTTTCGTTCCCGAACGAGCCGTTGACCTGATAGTTTCCCCAACCAAAAGGATTGACTCCTACCGGAGTGCCGCCAGCGCTTCCCTGGGGAACGACAGAGGGTGCCAGAGTGATTAAATTAAAAACGTTGCGGCCGTTCAGAGGTAGTTCTGCGACCTTGCGGCCTTCTACGACCTGTCCGAGGGAGGACGTTTCTGACTGGAGCAGCGGAGTTTCACCAGTGACCTCTATGGTCTGAGATGCTTCGCCAACCTGCAGAGTCAGGTCGATGCGTACGGTCTGTTCAACGTCGACGATAACGTCGGAATGAGCTGCACGTTTGAATCCTGATTTCTCTACTTCGACCCGGTAGGTGCCCGGGACGAGATTCACGAAATTGTAATAGCCATCACTGCTGGTAGGCTGCACGCGCTTCTCACCTGACGCGACGTTCGTTATGGTCACTTCCGCATCGCCGACGGCCGCTCCGGACGCATCTGTAACCGTGCCGGCAACCGTGCCGTAACTTGTCTGGGCCGCTAGCCGCACGCCAAAAATCCCGGCCATGGCGAGACACAATGCCAACTGCAATACCATTGCGATAACTAGACGCAAGTTCTTCATCCCCCACGCTCCTCGTTCACGATTCACGACCTGTCGGTGCTGACCCTGGAGACACAACCGCACAGCGGCGTCCGTTACTCAAACGGACTCCTACTCTGCGTACGACTACCTCGACAAATGTGCGAATCTGATGACTAGTACGAAGGCAGTAACGAATGTGTACCAGTGGTATTTTTACTTGATTAAGAAATATCGAGGATTGCTGAAAAATTTACAAAAACATCCACGCGAGGAGTTTCCGATAGAGACACCTCTAGTTCGAGGATTACGACTGATAAAACTATGGGTGGTTGGCTTCGTTGCGCAGCAGCGCATACAAGAAAGGCTTGTTTGTCGGCTTGTGACTGCCGCCGCGCGGCTCAACGGTGACAAACACTGCGTCAATCTCCGATAACTTCTTGGGGTCATCAAATCGCATCACCCAGCGGCGCTTCGACTCATTGTCCATATACAGAATGCCCAGGTTCGTAGGCGATTCCTGTTGACCTTGAGGAGCTTCCCGCTGGCCCCACACTTGAAAGGTGCTGGCATTGACCACGCCCGGCTCGCGATCAAGATCGAAGGCGTAAAAAATAAGAGACTTGCCTTGTGTGTAAAAGACCCGGCCAAAAGGCTTTTGCGTGCGGCTGCTGCCATCGACATCAAATACATCCGCGATATACAACCTTCTCGCGCCCATCAATTCGCGAATATCGCGATCGGAACTCAGATACTGATTCGTATCTTTGAGCCGGCGCTCTTGATCTTGGTTAGCTGCGGTCAGTTCGGCAATTTTTGCCTCTAGGGAGGCGGTGTGAGTGACAGTCTTGTCGCGCTCCAGGCGCAGGTTGGCCAGCTCGGTCCTGTCCATCCCGTACGACTGGTTGAGGGTTTGCAGCTGGGTGGTAAGTGAATCTCGTTCCTGCGACAACGCCAGTAACTGAGCCTCGGACTGGCTGCTCGCTGCCTGGAGCTTGTTCGCTCGGTCCTCGAAAGCACGAAGCGTTGAACGCAATTTTCCGAGTTCTTGTTCTTTTTGCACTCCGTCAGTCTGAAGCTGAACGACTCTTTTCGTTTGCTGCGCCAGCGCTTCGTCTGCTTGTTGTTTTTCCTCGTAAATTTTCTGTAAGCGGTCGTCAATGGGTAAAGGTACCGCGGTTACATTGCTGACGCTTTGCGAATGGGTACGAATCCCCAAATGGTAAGATCCCAAAACCGCCGCCAAAATGAGCCCTGCCGCAAGCAACATCGTAGCGATCGGACGAACCGGGACGCGCAGTAACTTGCTGGCAGGAACTGTCTCGTATGTACGGCGGTTCTTTTGCGGGGGAGTGTGTTGAGCACGTTCAATGCGCTCTAACAATTGCTCGAATGCGGCGTCCTTATCCCAGCTTGTCTGGCCCAGTCCTTCCGCAAATTCATCCGCAAGAATGGCGATTCCCCGAGTTGTAAGGGCCTGATACTGGCGAAAAACATCATCGCATTGTTCACAACGGCGGAGGTGCGCGTGCAGTTCGGCGGATTCCAGAGGGGCCAGGTTACCCGCAGCGGCCAATGCGCCGAGCTTTTTATATTTATCGTGCTCGTCACACCCGGAATGAATCTTTAGCATCGTTTTGTTTCCCGAAGATTCTGCACAAACGCGCTCTTACGGAGCCGTTCCAGGCCGCGGTAGAAATTATGCCGCGTATTTCCTAATGGTTGGCTAAACTTCTCGCTAATTTCTCGCAAATCGAGCCCTTCAAAGTAAAACAACTCAAGTGTTACCCGTTGCATATCCGGCAGCTCCTGGAAAGCTCTCTGAAGCTGCGCACGGTTGATTTTGGCACCGATTTCCCGATCCAGGTCCGTCCGTCCCAACAACGTATCGTCCAGAGAATTGATATTTGTACCAAGATAGAATCCTCTGCGGCTCAAGTGCGCTTTTCGGTCCAGCGCGCGATGGAGCGCGATTTGCACGATCCAGTTCTTGGCCCCACCCTTTGAGCGGTCAAAAAGCATGGATTTCTTGTATAGATGGAAAAATGCTTCCTGCACAACATCTTCAGCCTCGCCGCTATCCCGTATCACCCCTCTAGCTATTCTGAATACCAGCCGGGCGTACCGATGAAAAAGGACTTCCAAAGCGCTGGCATCGTTCGATTGTAAGCGGGACATCAAGTCGTCGTCGCTAGGAAAGCGATGTTCGGGCTCGCCCGCTGGACGAGCCGGTAGCGTCTGGCTAGGTTCAGATACGGTGGGAAACGTAAGCGCGCGTCGCGGCGGCCAAGCACTCATGCGTGCGTTCTCAACTGGACGGTATGTTCCCGGACACCCTCAGCGAAACACCCGTTGCATCGACAAACTTCCCCGGCAAAGCTCCGATGTTGTGAAAACCATACACCAACCGAGCTGCCGTTGAAAACATTTTTTGATAGAGAGAAGCACCTTTATTTCTGCATCTATCGTTGGTACAGAATTCCTTCCCTAACCGTATGTATCCTATGCGCGGCTCAATTAATCGCCCGGGAGGCGCTAGAAGAATAGTTTCAGTCCAAACTGGACCAGTCTCGGATTCGTACCCGGGGCAGCCGAGGTCACCACTCCAAAGTTCTGATTATTAGCGCTGCAGCAGACCGTGTTCGGCGGCGCGAATTGAGTTCTGTTAAACAGGTTAAAAAATTCCGTGCGGAATTCGACGCCTAGCCGCTCGCTGCTCGCGAATCTCGTTCTCTTGAATACCGCAAAATCAAAATTATCGATTCCTTGAGACCGCAGTCGAGGATCTACGCGCGCTTCATTACCAAATTGAAAATCGGCTGGCGCGGCGAAACACGTGGTATTAAACCATTGCACCAAAGGCGAATTGTGAACGCTCGGCGCGGCATCACATCCGGAAATAAAGTTCGGACGAGAGCCGCCGCCAAAAAGAGTCGTGCCGTTGACTTGCCCGTTGGTAAATACCAGCGGAAAACCTCGCTGAAAAATTGTGACGCCGTCAACGCCCCAGCCTCCCACGATTTTATCCAGCATACCTTCGGCTCCGGAGAGATACTTCCTGCTTTTACCGAAGGGAAGATCGAGAACATAACTGATCACCAGGCGTTGAGGAACATCTTGCGAGGACAATGAGCGCTCACCGCGCAAATTATTATTGTCTTGAATCGCTCCTACGCCCGGCTCCAACCACGCCGTCAGGGTATCGGTATCGCTGATGAGTTTCGCGTTGGTGTAAGCGACTGACAACGAACCCGCGTCGGCGAAGCGCCGTTGCAACGTCAATTGGAACGAGTGATAGATGCTGTCGTAAGACCCCTGGCCGGCAAGCTGCACGCTCGCGTATTGCGGGTATGGGCGCAGCAGTTGTCCAACGGTAGTGGTTGGCCCAGTGAGCGCCAGCGCTTGGCCATCGATGAAAAAGGGATTCGGCGTCGATTGTACCAGCGTCACATTTTGTCGGGGATTCGGAAGCGAAGGATCGACTTGCGAAGCTGCCTGCGCAAGTAAGGCATCCGAAATCTGATTGATTTGCTGCGAATACTGCGCCAGATGAGTTCCCTTTGATCCAACATACGCCGCGGACACGAAGAACCCTGCCGGCAAATCCCGCTGCACATCCAAGTTCCATTGCTGCACGTAACCTTCCGGGTGATTTCTGGGCTCCACCTCGGTAATTGACTGCACGACTTGGGTGAGAAATTGTTGAGTGCCCTGAACGCCCAGGCTCCTGCCGGGCGGCGCGGAAATTCCTGCGGGAAATGGCAGCGCGATCGTGTTTACCGGATGTGTTCCATCCAGCGTCCCGGTATAGGTTGTTGCCGCGGCGTTCACCATGTCGTTCAGTGGGTTTAGGCTGAACGAAACGTAGTTGGGAATCCAGAAGATCCCGTAACCACTGCGGATCACTGTGTTTGGGGTGATGTTGTACGCCAGGCCGAGGCGCGGAGCGAAGTCGGTATGCTCAAGCGGAACATTATTTCGGTTGGTGGGATTTACCAGGAATACGTCCCCTTTAATTGATGGCGTGCCCTTGGGAAGAAACTGATTGAGATAGCTGTTCGCGGTCGGATCGAAATATGACAAGCGGTTGGATCGCTCCGACCAAGGACCTTGAAGGTCATAACGTAATCCAAGATTCAAAGTAAGCTTTCTGGTGGCGTGCCAGGAATCTTCAAAATAGAAGGCCTGGTATATCTGCTGGCCGGCCGTAAACGCTGGCACCACCGCTTGCGCAAAAAAATGATTTTCAAAATTGTTGAAATTATCAGCGTAGCCGAGCAGAAAATCCGCGAAGGAAAGCCCGGTGCCCGCGACACCGGGCAGGGAAGTGAAGCATGCTTGGCCAGCCACGCAAAAATCAAAAGCGCCGCTGGCGATATTCGACTGCGCGTAGTCATCACGCCCCACTTCGAACTGGAACCCAATGTGGATTTGGTGATGCCCACGCAACATGGACAGGCTGGGCGATAGATAATATTGCGTGTCGCGGTCCTGAATGTAACTCTGGCCCTGGGTGCACATGATGTTGTCAGCAAAATTAGCCACACATGGAGTTGGTGGAGTCCGCATTTCGGAGGGCACAACGCTGTTGTAACTTGCCGGCCAGCCAATGGTTGTCAGGTCAAATCCGGCATTTTTCGGGCTGCGATTATAAGTGAACCGCGAAACGCTGGCATTAAATCCAAAGACGGTTGTTGGTGTAACACCGTACGTATACCCGGACGCTATGGCGTAGCTGTGATAATCCTCGGCACAGCGATCTGCGCACAGGCCCGTCCCCAGAGGATCGATAGGCAGGTCTGTAACGTGCCAATAATTAAAGCGCAAAAAAAGTCTCTGCTTATTGGTGATGTTGTGATCCACGCGGGAGACCACCTGGTTATGGTCGCCCCCAGTTGGTGCTGCAACGGTGAAGTTGTTGGTCGTCGCGGTTGGATTTGTTGCGGTGGGCCACAGATTGAGTAGTTTTTGTGACGTTAAATTGATGCGGTTCGCCAGGATGATATTGTTCAGGAACGGAGTGGGAGCGGCGTTACTGCCCGGGCAAACTCCCTGTGCGTTCACGATTCCTGCACAAGGATCGTAAATCTGATCGATCACTACCAGCTTGCCGCTTGCGTCGGTGCCGCGGTCGTTGCAAATCCCCACCGTAAAACCAGTCTTGCATATTTGTGAAAAATTGCCCGCTCGTTCGCTCGCATCCGGAACGGTTGTGGTGAAAGGCGCTCCTGTTCGCAGACGAAACCCTTCGGCGCTGAGGAACCAGAAAGTTTTATTGCGCCCGCCAAGATGGGGAATGTTCAGCGGACCCCCGGCGTTTGCTCCGAACTGATTCTGCACCCACGGTGGTCTCTGTTGCCCGGCGGAATTCAGAAAAAAATCGTTGGCGTTGAAAATTTTGTTGCGTAGATACTCGTATGCTTCTCCA
>DATMOS010000191.1:0-24122 GCA_035568155.1 Verrucomicrobiia bacterium
TATAAAGGAAGTACGTAATGTAATAGGTACTATTTTGAAGAAACGAATCGTACTGTAGTTACTTTGATAACCGGCTGCCGCATGTTCCATGCCGAGGAAATGTGTTCGAAGGATACTTCAAATTCGCGATGATCGCCGGGCGGAATCGGCGGGCCCGGCGGACCAAATAAGCTGCGCGTCTCGCGTTGCGCGATCTGATTGAGGTCGTCATAAAATTCGATCGTCAACTCCACGCCGGCCAGCAAACGATTCCCGCCATTGCTGATTTCTCCGGAAATAGTTGTGACTTCCTGGTGCAGAAAATTTTCCGCGCGGCTCATCTCAATGTGATCTACACCTACGTTGGACGTATAAGCGCGCTCGTCCGGCCCCACTGCATTTTGCGATCCAGCAACTCCGGGCTGAACCCTCTCGCTCGATGCGCGCCACAGGAAAAATGCTATCAGCAGAAACACTATGGAGACCACTAGAACAACCAGCCGGCGCGTTTTCCCGGCGCCTTGGTCATCCTGAGATGGCGGATTTGGAAATGAAGTTGACATGACTCGAGAATTCAGGCGCTGCAGGCCTACCACCAGCTTTAACGACCCACCATCAGCCGCTGCACCAGCGCCTCGGGAAGTTTCGCTTTGCGCATCCGCTGCTGCACAGCCGCTATATCGTACTCCACGCGCCAGAACTCCACCGTTTGATGTTCCAGATCGGCGATAGCAAAAGCGGCCCGCGGATCAGCGTCGCGCGGCTGCCCGACTGAACCCGGATTCAACAAATACCTGCGCGGCGGCTCCAGTCGCAAAGGCGCAAATGATTCATTCATCCGCGGATGAATCTGTAAAACCTCAAGCTTGGAATTTAGATACGAAAATCCGCCCTGGTGATGAGTGTGGCCGAAAAACGTCACTTCCGCGGTCGAATCCAGCAACCCTTCGAGCGCTTGAGCAGGAGTGAACACATATTCATCCTCATCTTGAAACGCTCCATGGACGAGAACGATGCCGTCGGTGGTCAGCGGCCCCCGGGGAAGATTTGTCAGCCAAGCCAGATGACCCGGATCTAGTTCGCTATTACTCCAGTCCACGGCAGCTTTCGCGATGGGATTGAAGTCATCAGCTAACATCAGTCCGGAGATCGCTTTGTCATGGTTTCCCCGAATCGTTTCCGTGCCTAACTCCCGTAGCCGGGCAGTTACCTCATTAGGGTCCGGCCCATAACCGACCACATCACCCAGGCAAACGGACCGATCCCAACGGTCCTTGGCGGCTTGAAGGACGGCTTCAAACGCAGTCATGTTCGCGTGAAGATCGCTGAGAACCAGAATGCGCATTAATGGCCCCAAAAAAAGTGCACCTGAGTATAGATGAAGAGGCTTAACGATGCACGAAACCGCGGCTCAAATTGTGAACTTTTTCGCATGTTGATTTTACAAATCGCGACTGCATCGATTACCGCTCGCAAAGCTAGACCCCATTTAGGTCGTTGCAATCTGGTGCAGTTCTAAAAATGACATGTTTTACAAAATGTTTACCCAGTGCGGCAAAGCAATTGCGCAATTCCCATTTTCGAAAAACCCAAATTGGCCCATAAGTACACAACATTTCTGATGTTTCTTCTGTAATGTGCGAAACATTCGCTGCTATGCATTCGTCTATACCAGTGCAGCTGGTTACGGGAGCTGCTCCAGGCTAGATATGAAAAACCCCGCGGTGGCAGCCGCGGGGCAATGACACGCAGTCTTTCCGGCCGTTAGTCCAGGAAGAAGAGGTGTCTGGCGGCGAGACTACTCGCCCTTACTTTGCGTGTCAACTGTCTTGCCAACAGCAACAAGCCGTTCGGCTGACTCGATTCTCGAAAGGGAGCATGACACGCATGAAAGTCCAATCATTGGTACGCAGCGCCGCATTGGTGGCCGCATTGGTGGCCTCCACAGTGCCCGCTTTTTCCAAACCGTTAGCGAAGACCATCAACATTTCTCAAAATGCGAAAGTCGGTAAGGCCGACTTGCAAGCCGGCGAATACCGCTTACTGATCGACGGTAACAAAGCCACGATAATCAAGAACAAGACCGCCGTGGCGGAATCCGAAGGCCGCTGGGAAGATCGCGACGCCAAGTCGAGCTACGACGCGGTGCTGCTTGGCGAGAACGGACAAGTGAAAGAAGTCCGTTTTTCCGGCCAAAAGCGCGTCTTCATCCTCAGCGAGTAACGAAGAAGGCCAATGACGATTCTCCATCCAGACGAAAGGGAAGTCGACTCGATGTTTACTTCCCTTTCACTCCTCCCGCCTTTCACACTATATTTCTGCATTAGCCTTTGATTTGAATTGCCCGCCCTTGTATTCCAGGTCGTATTTTTGACTGTTTTTTTCTCCGAACTTCAGCGAATCAACATGCAGTCGCCGTAGCTATAAAACCGATAGCCCGCCTCCACGGCGTGGCGATACGCAGCTAGAATTCGGTCCCGTCCAGCAAGCGCGCAAACCAGAGCCAACAGCGTCGATCGCGGTAGATGAAAGTTGGTGAGCAGCGCATCAACTACCCGAAAGCGAAATCCCGGCGTGATGAAAAGTCGTGCTTCCGCTTTGCCAGCTGCAAGCAGTTGATCAGACTCTATCTCGATCGCGCGCAGCGCCGCAGCTTCCAAAGCGCGCACGGTGGTCGTACCCACTGCTAGAATGGGTCTCCCTGCGCTTTTGGCCCTACCGACCTGCTCCGCCGTTTTCGCCGAAATTTCATAAGCTTCGCCGTGCATCACATGCCCTTCCAATGTTTCCGTCCGAATGGGCTGAAAAGTTCCCAAGCCGACGTGCAGTGTGAGCTCGCAGATTTCAATTCCACGCTTTCGAATCTTTTCGAGCACTTCCGCGGTGAAATGCAGCCCTGCGGTGGGCGCCGCGATCGCGCCAGGTTGGCTGGCGAAAATTGTCTGGTATCGTTCCCGGTCAGAAGGTTCGTCGGCGCGATCGATGTATGGCGGAAGTGGCATGTGACCCAGGCGGATGATCTCGTCAATCGCTGCAGTATCCCTGGCGGATGAGAAACGCAACGTACGCTGCCCCTGATTGCCATGTGCGACTACTTCCGCTTCAAGCGCGCCCCCGCCGAATTGCACTCGTTGACCGACATGAAGTTTTTTGCCCGGTCGAACTAACGCCTCCCAGGTGGCGTCATCCAACTGGCGCGATAACAAGATTTCGATCCCACCGTCGGCTGGCGAAGACTGCGCTAAGCCGTCTGCCAACGGTTTCACTCGTCGGCCCCGCAAGCGCGCGGGAATAACTCGCGTGTTATTCACCACGAGTACTTCATCTCCACGCAGAAGGCCGGGGAGATCAACGAAGAAGCGATCTTCATCCACAGCTAAGCCGCGATCCAAAACCAGCATTCGCGAGGCGTCACGATTTTCTAGCGGATGCTGCGCGATTTGCTGGGAGGGTAGGACGTAATCGAATTCAGATAGATGCATGTTGCACTGAGTTTAGCAGGATCGTGACCCATCAGCTTGTTCGGTAATCACCCAGAAAATAGAGATCTTATTACGCGCCAATGTCCTTTGTATGCTACTGACAATAAGACTTTTACTAGGATAGGAACTCCGTAAATATGTACTTGACAGTGTAACACTAAGATTGTATCATGTGTATGCAGTCACATTATAACAGACTTGGAGGCAAACTCATGAATACTTTGAACCGTTGGGAACCTTTCCGCAGCGCTGCCACGCTCCACGAGCAACTCAACCGCGTGTTCGGCGAGGGCTTCAATCGCCAAGAGGACTCTAACCTCACGACTTGGGCGCCCGCAGTCGACATTCTAGAAACCGAACATGAACTGGTTGTGAAGGCGGATCTGCCGGACGTTGATCCCAAGGAACTCGATATCCGCGTAGAAAACAATATATTGACCATTCGCGGCGAGCGGAAATTTGAGAAGCAGGTGAACGAGAAGAATTATCTGCGAGTCGAACGCGCCTACGGATCTTTCGCGCGCAGCTTCTCGCTGGCCAACACCGTCAATTCGGAAGCGATCAAGGCCGATTATCAGAACGGGGTCTTGACACTCGTCATTCCGAAACGCGAGGAAGCCAAGCCGAAGCAAATCAAGGTCAACGTCGGTACTCCGGCGGTTGCAGCCGCTGCAGGAGCAAGGTAATAACGCTCAACCAGCCTTGATTGGGTCCAGAAACGAGGGGCTGGCGAAGTTGGCCAGCCCTTTTCGCTTTCTGTCGATTTAATACTCACCAATAACCGGTTGGTTCATCCAAGATGTGTCTGGATTATTTTTGAAGAAGTGAGGAACAAATGTTGCGATTTGAAAAAATGACTGTAAAGGCCCAGGAAGCGGTGCAAAGCGCCCAGGAAATCGCCGCCAGCCATGAAAACCAGCAGATTGAGCCGATACATTTGCTGGCCGCCCTAGTTGGACAAGACGGCGGCGTGGTGCCACCCCTGGTTACAAAATTAGGCTTACGCCCGGAAGCATTGTCCCAGGAAATCGAGCGCGAAATCTCGCGCCTGCCGAAAGTGCAAGGCTTCGGACAACAACACATGGGTGCCGCGGTAAACCGTGTGTTGGAGCGCGCTTTTAAAGAAGCGGAGAAGTTCAAGGACGAGTACGTCTCGACCGAGCATTTATTCCTGGCTATCGCCAGCGAAGATCGCGATCCTGCGGGACAATTGCTGAAGCGCCAAGGCGCGTCGCACGAAGCGATCCTGCAGGCGCTCACCAGCGTGCGAGGCTCACAACGAGTGGTTTCGCAAAATCCCGAGGCCACCTATGAATCGCTCGAGAAATACGCGCGCGATCTTACCGAGCTGGCTCGCCGTTCGAAACTCGATCCGGTAATCGGACGCGATGAAGAAATTCGCCGCGTAATGCAAATTCTTGCGCGTAGGACCAAAAATAATCCGGTGCTTATCGGCGAGCCCGGTGTAGGAAAAACCGCTATCGTGGAAGGCTTGGCGCAACGCATCGTGTCCGGCGACGTGCCGGACGTGTTGAAAACCAAGCGGCTGGTAGCGCTCGATCTTGCCGCATTAATCGCGGGCGCAAAATATCGCGGCGAATTCGAAGATCGCTTGAAAGCGGTATTAAAAGAAATCAGCCAAGCCGAAGGACAAATCATCCTGTTCATCGACGAACTGCACACATTAGTTGGCGCGGGCGCGGCCGAAGGCGCCATGGACGCATCGAACATGCTGAAGCCGGCACTCGCACGTGGCGAACTGCGCGCCATCGGCGCCACCACCCTTAACGAATACAAAAAATACATCGAAAAAGATCCTGCGCTGGAGCGGCGATTCCAGCCGGTGATGGTTGAGGAACCCACCGTGGAGGACACCATTTCCATCCTGCGCGGACTCAAAGACCGCTACGAGGTCCATCACGGTGTGCGCATCAAGGACGCGGCCATCATTGCCGCGGCGACCCTTTCAAACCGCTACATTTCCGATCGCTTCTTGCCCGATAAAGCTATCGACTTGATCGACGAGGCCGCCGCCAGCTTGCGTATGCAGATCGATTCCCTGCCCGTGGAGATCGATGAAATCGAGCGGCGCATCATGCAACTCGAAATCGAGCGCCAGGCATTACTGAAAGAAAGCGACAAGCATTCGAAAGAGCGGCGCGCGCAAATTGAAAAAGAATTGGCGAAGCTCAAGGAAGATTCAAGTGCCCGCAAGGCCCGTTGGCAATCCGAAAAACAAGCCATCCAGAAAATCCGCGCCTTGAAAGAGCAAATCGAACAGCTCAAAGCCGAAGAACAAAAATACGAGCGCAGCGGGGAATTGGCTAAGGTGGCGGAAATCCGCTACGGACGCATGGCTGCGGCCGAACGCGAACTAAAACAGGCTGAGGCGCAATTCGGTGCTATGCAAAAAAACGCGCCGATGTTGAAAGAAGAAGTAGACGAAGAAGACATCGCCAAACTGGTAAGCAAATGGACCGGAATTCCCGCTGGCCGCCTGCTGGAAAGCGAAGTGCAAAAGCTGGTGCACATGGAAGAGAGATTGCGCCAGCGAGTGGTGGGTCAGAACGATGCACTGGCTCACGTCTCCAACGCCGTGCGGCGAAACCGCGCGGGATTGTCTGACCCCCGGCGGCCCATCGGGTCTTTTATTTTTATGGGTCCTACTGGCGTGGGAAAAACCGAACTTGCTCGCGCCGTCGCGGAATTCTTGTTTGATGACGAAAAGCTGATGATTCGCATCGACATGAGCGAATACATGGAGAAGCACAGCGTCTCTAGACTCATCGGTGCGCCGCCAGGATATGTGGGATATGAAGAAGGTGGACAACTGACCGAACAAGTCCGCCGCCATCCTTACTCCGTCATTCTGTTCGATGAAATCGAGAAGGCTCATCCCGACGTCTTCAACGTTCTCCTGCAAATTCTGGAAGATGGACGCTTGACCGACGGCAAGGGCCGCACCGTGGACTTCCGCAACACCGTGTTGGTCATGACCAGCAACGTGGGCTCCGCCGCGATTTATGAGCTGGCAGGAAATGATCCCGACGCCGCTCGCAAAGAAGCCATGGAAGCTTTGCGTGCGGCGTTCCGGCCGGAGTTCATCAATCGCATCGACGAAATCATCATCTTCAATCCGCTGGGCAAAGAGCAACTCGGCAAGATCGTGGGCATGCTGTTGAAGGGCGTGGAAAAATTGCTCGCCGAACGTCAAATCACGTTGGAACTGACTCCCGCAGCGGAAGAACTGATTCTCCGCGAGGGTTACGATCCAGCCTATGGCGCACGCCCCTTGCGCCGGACCATTCAGCGCATGATTCAGGATCCGCTCGCCTTGCAGATCCTCGAGGGCAAAATTTTGCCGGGCCAACGTATCCGCGTGGATCGCGATTCTTCGGGAGAGAAGATACAATTCGCCGTCGTCAAGGAAAAACAACCCGCGGCTGCGGCACGAATCTAAATTAGGAGCGGAGCGTTTTCGCTTGCCCAAAAGGCTCCGCTATCTTCGCTCGAAATATTTTTTGTTGTTCGTGCGTATTACTGGATGGAACCTTTATGAAAATCTTACGAACAGGCGTGCTGCTGATCCTGCTAAGCGTCATGCTAGTGGTTGTCGGCGGTGCGATTGGCGGGCAGAACGGATTGAAAATCGCGCTGGCTATCGCCGTGGTTATGAACGGGATCTCTTATTTTTTCTCCGACAAGATTGCGCTGGCCTCCAGCGGGGCTAAACCGGTTACACGAGAACAGGTGCCGCGGCTATATGCCGTAATGGAAAGACTCGCGGCGAAAGCTAGCTTGCCGGTGCCCAAGCTTTACGTAATTCCTGAACCCGCACCCAACGCCTTCGCCACCGGCCGAAATCCTCATCACGCTTCCGTGGCGGTCACAGGAGGCTTGCTCGACTTGATGAGCGACGACGAACTCGAAGGCGTTATCGCCCACGAGCTTTCCCACGTGCGCAACTACGACATCCTGACCAGCTCCATTGCCGCTACCATTGCCGGCGCTATTACTTATCTGGCCTCCATGGGACGCTTCGCCATGATTTTTGGCGGAGTTGGAGGAGGCGATGATGACCGCGACCGTGGCGGGGGTCTTGGCGCGCTTCTTATGATTTTCCTCGCGCCCATTGCCGCCATGATGCTGCAACTTTTTCTGTCCCGCACCAGGGAATATTCGGCCGATGAGACCGGCGCACGCATGGTCGGCCAGCCCTACGGACTTATCAGCGCGCTGCAAAAGTTAGGCGCCTACAACCAGCGGATTCCCACAACAAGCGTTTCCCCATCGACGGCAGCCCTGTGCATCGTAAAACCGTGGTTCGGCGGCGGCGCTTTGTCCTCATTGTTCAGCACACACCCACCGTTGGCGGATCGCATCGCGGCGCTGCGCGAATTGACCATCGTGCCCAGCCGCTCCTGAGGCTTGGTGAACTTCATCTTGCAGAGTTAATTGCGATCTTCTGGTGGGTAAATAATGCAACAGAAAATTGTCTATTTCTTTGCACACTTTCGCTAAGCACATAAAATTCACAGTCTTGCATGGTTGTGGTTTTTTGAACAAATGTGGTGCGCGGAGTGCACTATCTAAAGGTCACGGTGCAGAGTAGATTTCAGCGTCCAGGAAGACAGGAATCATGAGCTGTCGAGATACTATCCATTTGATTTGCTGGTATTTAGAACACCGGTTATCGCCCAACGTAGAGGACGAGATCTCCGAGCATCTCAACAGATGCCCTGACTGCCGGGTCGTCTTGGAGGCCGCTACCCACACGTTGGACCGCTACTTCGGGTCCGGCATAACCGGAGAGCCCGCTACCGCCAGTAGGGCCGCCTAGCAGTAACTCCTTGCCCCATAGAACGTTACAGCTCGACTTGTGGATTTCCCCACGACGATGTCACACTGCTTTCTCCCTTCGTTGATCTTCCATAAATGACACTCTCCCAGCAATTTTTACCCGTGTGTAACACACTGTGTAAGCTTTACTGGTCCTAGTACCATCAGGTCCGCCTTCCTGCCTTCGTTATTTCCTCCTATGTCCCTGTAGCCGCTGGTGTTGACCGAGCCTTATGCCATTCAGGGAAATTGGCCGCAGATATGCAGTGTTCCATGTATGTGGCGAGCCCGGGTGGGTGCCGCCCAAGAGGAGACGTCCATGAACGAGTATCAAGAACCGGTGGTGGTGCAATCAGCTGCAGCCCCGCGCTGGGTGGCGCTGGCCGTGGCAATCGTAGCGATTTTGTCGTTGATTGGGCTTGGAGTGGGTTGGAGCGCTATCAGCCATGCTAACAATTTTGAGCAGTCAACCCAGGCGTCTCTGAAACAGACCAACGACACCTTGGGCCAGCGTTTAACCAAAGCCGAAGAGCAAAATCAGCAGCTTCAGAGCGACCTGAAAGTCGTCACCAACAAGTTGAAGCTAACGCAAGGCGAATTGATCGCCGCGCGCAAGCAGACCAAATCCGCGACCGTGGCATACGAGAAGAAGCTTAGCGGTTTGGAAAGCTCCGTGAATTCAGAACTGGCAACCAAAGCGAGCGCTGACGATTTCAATAAGCTGAATGGCGACGTGACTGGCGTGAAAGGCGATCTGGACGCGACCAAAAACAGCATCCAAATGGCCCGCAGCGAAATGGGCACGCTCATCGCTCGTAATCATGATGAAATCGATCAACTCCGCCGCATGGGCCAGCGCGACTATTTCGAATTTGCTTTGACGCGCAAGAGCGGACCGCAAAAAGTCGGCGGTATTCAAGTCCAGCTGAAATCTACCAACGTAAAAAAGAACCGCTATACCGTAGACGTGCTGGCCGATGACAAGAGTTTCGAGAAGAAAGACCGTTCTGTGAACGAACCGATCTTCTTCTACACCGGCGGAAGCCGCGCGGCACTCGAACTAGTAATCAACAAAGTGACCAAGTCCGGAGCCACTGGCTACTTGAGTCTTCCTAAGTCCGCAGGAGCTACCACCGCAGCCAGTGCAACACCGGCAAGCAGCTAAGCGGTTCTAGCCGCATTGCAGCAGAGATCAGCGCCGCCTGAGAGTCGGATTCTGATCGCGAAGAGGGGGACTCAATCGAGTCCTCCTTTTTGTTTGTCCGGCGCTCTTTAAGAAGTAAACCTCGACCGCCCTCTCCGAGCGAGGCGCTAACCGGTCAACGAAGATTGGCGTTCCACGCGTTTTGTGCAACGCAACGTTTCCGCTACGATGTACTGCTGCCATGACCACGACTCTCATCCACGCCAAACGCGCGCTGACACCCACAGGCGAAATCCCCGATGCTGGAATACTACTGCGCGACGGTGTCATCGAACTGATCGGCCCGCGCGAAGGCATGAGCGTTCCGGACGATGCCACTGAAATCGACGCCGCCGATAAATCCGCCATTCCCGGATTCGTCGACGTGCACATCCATGGCGCAGGTGGACGCGATGTGATGGAAGGCACGCCGGAAGCGTTGAGCACGGTCGCCAAAACTGTCGCTCGCCACGGCACCACTTCTTTTGTGGCCACCACCGTAACTGCCAGCGCGGACGACATTTGCCGCAGCTCCGAGGGCATCGCTAAATATATCGCCACCCAACATGAACCCCACGAAACGCGTGCGGAGGTGCTGGGCATACATTTTGAAGGACCATTTTTGAGCGAGATTAGGCGCGGGGTGCATCCCGCCGAGTGGCTTACACTTCCTTCGGCGGAATTGCTCTCCAGATTTGTCGCCGCCGCTGGCGGGAACGCCCGGATTCTCACCCTCGCGCCCGAATTACTTGGGGCCATGCCATGCATTGACGCGGCCATAAAAGCTGGAATGGTCGTCGCCATCGGGCATACCGACGCCACCTACGAGCAGGCTCGCGCCGCCATCGCCCACGGCGCGCGTCATGCAGTCCACGTTTACAACGCCATGCGTCCATTTTCGCACCGCGACAGTGGCGTAATCGGCGCCGTCCTTACTACGCCGAACGTTACCGCGGAATTGATCGCCGACGGCGTACATGTGGAAGAAGCGGCTATGCGTCTGCTCTTGCAGGCCAAGAGCGCGGACTGCGTAATTCTGGTCAGCGATGGAGTTTCCGCCACGGGAATGCCAGACGGAAAATACATGCTGGGACAATTTGAAGTGACGGTAACCGGCGGCGTATGCCGCAACTCCGAAGGAAGATTGGCCGGCAGCACACTAACTCTGGACAGGGCGCTGAGGAACGTGATGGCCCTGGGCAAATCCTTTGAAGACACCACCCACATGCTCACGCTAAACCCAGCCGCCTTGCTCGGTGTGGAGTTCAAAAAGGGCGCGCTACGCGTAGGCGCCGACGCTGACGTCCTGTTGTTGGATGAAGCCATGCAAATCTCAGGCGTCTGGACTCGTGGAATCGCCGTAAATTGATTGCGACCCGGGAAACCTGACAGAAGCTTAGGATTTATTCAGCGGGATGTTTAGTTCTGACGCCAGCGCCACCGGGTTGAACGGGCTACACGCAAAATAGTGATCGCCTACCCTCAGCGTGGGGACTTTTCTTTTGCCGTTGTTGGCTTTCATCACGATGTCTTCGGCCGTAGGATCTTGCTCGATATCCACTTCCTGAAACACCACTCCGCGTTCCTTCATAAACGATTTCGCTCGGCGGCAATCCGGGCACCACTCAGTGGTGTACATCGTGATGGTTTCCATGAAAACGATTGTCCTTTGACTGGTGGGAAGACCCTGCGGGTTAGCCCAATCAACTTCTTTAACAGTTTAACGCAAACGACTATTGGCTGCTGTGACTGTGCACATGCCGACGAAGCTCGCCCACCTTGATGCGCACCAGCGCGCGCTGCAACGCCACCGTGGCGCGATCCCAATCGACATCCGGGTCGGTAGACTTGAGGCGCGCTTCCGCCCGTGCAAGAGCTTCTTTGGCGCGCGCCACATCGATTTCTTCCGGACGCTCCGCCGTTTCCGCCAACACTGTCACGCGATCCGGCAAAACTTCCGCAAACCCACTGAGCACCGCAAGAACAACCGGCTCGCCGCCTCCGGACGCCTTGTAACCCAGCTCACCGTTGCCGAGTTCCGTGATCAACGGCGCGTGACCAGGCAGAATGCCTAATTCACCGCTGGCGCCGGGAAGTTGCACGCTGGCAACTTTTTCACGCAGCAATTGCCGCTGCGGCGTGACGACGATCAACTCGATGGCTTCGGGAAGTTGCATCTTGTTCTTCTATGATCCGCTCTAAGCGTTACTCTTCATGGTTTCAGCCTTCTTCAAGGCTTCTTCAATCGTGCCCACCATGTAAAAAGCCTGCTCCGGAACATCGTCGTATTGGCCTTCCACGATTTCCTTGAAGCTCCGCACCGTGTCTTCGATCTTCACGTATTTCCCTTCGAGGCCGGTAAACTGCGCAGCTACGAACATGGGTTGTGAAAGGAATTTTTCGATTTTGCGCGCGCGAGCCACGGTGCGCTTATCGTCGTCGGAAAGTTCTTCAATACCAAGAATGGCGATGATGTCCTGCAAGTCCTTGTAGCGTTGCAAAATGGATTTCACACCGCGCGCCACCGAGTAATGTTCGGCTCCCACGATGCGTGGATCAAGAATGCGCGAAAAGCTGGCCAGCGGATCAACTGCCGGATAAATCCCGCGCTCCACGATCTGGCGGCTGAGGTTCGTAGTGGCATCCAGGTGCGCGAAAGTGGCCGCTGGAGCGGGATCGGTGTAGTCGTCGGCAGGCACGTAAATCGCCTGCACCGACGTGATGGATCCATTCTTAGTGGAAGTAATGCGCTCCTGCAGTTCACCGATTTCAGTGTTCAGGTTCGGCTGATATCCCACCGCGGATGGCATGCGTCCAAGAAGTGCGGAGACTTCCGCGCCCGCTTGCACGAAGCGGAAAATATTATCGATGAACAGCAGCACGTCGAGATGTTCCTCGTCGCGGAAATATTCCGCCACCGTCAATCCCGTTAGTCCGACACGCAGACGCGACCCAGGTGGTTCGGTCATCTGTCCGTAAATCAATGCCGCACGCGATTTTTCCGTGTTGCCCGGAACGATGACGCCTGACTCCGACATTTCCAGCCAAAGGTCGTTACCCTCGCGGGTGCGTTCTCCCACTCCCGCGAACACCGAAAGTCCGCCATGCTGCATGGCCACGTTGTGTATGAGCTCCAGAATCAAAACGGTTTTGCCCACGCCGGCGCCGCCGAACAATCCAATCTTTCCGCCCTTTACATACGGCTCCATCAGATCGACAACTTTAATGCCCGTCTCAAACATCTCCAGCCCGGTGGATTGATCTTCCAAAGGAGGCGCGGCGCGATGAATTGGATAATGCGTCGGGCTATTGATGGGACCAAGCTGGTCCACCGGCTTGCCCAGTACATTCATCACCCGGCCAAGTGTGGCGCGGCCAACTGGCACAGTGATTCCCTGCCCCAAATCCTCCGCGGGCATGCCGCGAACCATGCCTTCGACAGCTTCCATGGCTACCGCGCGCACGCGACCTTCGCCCAGATGCTGCTGCACTTCCGCGGTGACGTCCAGCGGTTCTGGAATATTGAAGCCTTCGCTGGTGATGCGCACGGCGTTGTAAATCGCCGGCAGGTGCCCCGCTTCAAATTGAATGTCGAGTACCGGACCGATCACTTGCACCACGCGTCCGATGTGTCCACGTTTTTCCGCCATGCTTTCTCCTAAGCGCCGTACGAGGCGCCGCTGACAATTTCAATAATTTCCTTGGTAATAGCCGCTTGGCGCACTTTATTCATGTGCAGCGTAAGCGCTTCGATCACATCATTCGCGTTGTTGGTGGCTGCTTCCATGGCGGTCATGCGCGCGGCATGTTCCGCTGCGGAAGATTCCAGCATCGCGCGAAGAATTTGCGTTTCAACATAGCGCGGCAGCAGCTTGGCCAGAATTTGCTCTTCGGGCTGTTCATAAATGTAGTCGATGGGAGTTTCGCTGGCTGCGCCCGGCTTTTTGTTTTCCTGCTCGCGCTCACCGCCCTTGTCGGTGTCATCTTCGCGAATAGCCTCCACCGGCAGCAGTTTTTCCACCGCCAGAGTGGGAGTCATCACGCTCTTGAATTCACTAAAAATAATATAAACAGAATCGATCTCTTCCTTGACGTACAGATCCGCGACTAGGTTGGCGATTTCCCGGGCGGTTCTAAAGTCCACGCGTGCCAGAACGTTTACATATTCCGCGGCAAAGGTGAATCCCGCCCTACGCAGCGAATCGCGGCCCTTTTTTCCGACCGGAATCGTCGTAATTTTCTTGCCCTGATGACTACGGAAAAATTCGTGTGCCTTGCGCAGCACGTTGCTGTTGAAAGCACCGGCCAAGCCGCGTTCGCCGGTAAGCACGATCACTAAAATATTGTTTTCCGGCCGTTTCGCCAGCAACGGATGCTCCGGCGATTCGATGCGCGCCATGGTGGAACGCAACACCCGCGCAAGCTCCACCGCGTAAGGACGAGCCGACAGCGCAGCTTCCTGAGCGCGACGCAATCGTGCCGCCGCGACAAACTTCATCGCGCGGGTAATCTGCTGCGTGTTTTTCACCGAGCGGATGCGGCGCCTGAAATCGAGTAATGTGGCCATGTCTTAAGATTTATTCGCTACAGCTTTCAAATTACTTTGCTACCGGTGTCTCTTCTTTCTTCGCGGATGGGTCTTCGCTCTTGGGCGTCTCCACCGCTCCACTGCTGTCCTGATTCTTCGCCGGAACCGCCGTTGCCTTCGCTGCCGATTCACTCGCTTCTTCCACGTCCGTGGCAAAACGTTCCTTGAACGCCTCGACAGCCTTCTTGATCTCGCTCTTGATGTTGTCGTCCAGCGCTTTCTTTTCCGCGATGGACTTCAGAATGCCGTCATAGTTGGTCTCCACAAACGCCAGGAATTCGCGTTCGAAGCGCCGCACCGAAGGAACCGGAATACTGTCGAGCGCTCCGCTGGTGGCCACAAATAAACTCAGCACCTGTTTTTCAACTGTAAAAGGAGCGTATTGATCCTGTTTCAAAATTTCTGTCAGGCGCTGCCCGCGGCCAAGTTGCGCCTGCGTGGCTTTATCGAGCTGGTCCGCGCCGAATTGCGCAAACGCCGCCAGGTCGCGATATTGCGCCATGTCCAAGCGAAGCGAGCCAGCCACCTGGCGCATCGCTTTGATCTGCGCGTTGCCGCCTACACGGCTGACGGAAATTCCCACGTTAATTGCCGGGCGGATGCCCGCGTTGAAAAGATCCGCTTCCAGATAAATCTGCCCGTCGGTAATGGAAATGACGTTGGTCGGAATGTACGCTGAAACGTCTCCAGCTTGCGTTTCAATTACCGGCAGCGAAGTCAGCGAGCCTGCGCCCAATTTGTCGTTAAGCTTGGCGGCCCGTTCCAGCAAACGGGAATGCAGATAAAACACATCGCCCGGGAAAGCTTCGCGGCCCGGCGGGCGGCGCAACAGCAAAGAAATCTCGCGGTAAGCTTGCGCGTGTTTCGAAAGATCATCGTAAAAAGTCACCGCGTGCCGCTTCGTATCGCGGAAAAATTCGCCCATGGCGCAAGCCGCATACGGCGCAATGTACTGCAGCGAAGCAGGCTCCGACGCGGTGGAGGCCACCACGATGGTGTAGTCCATGGCGCCCGCGTCCGTAAGCGTCTTCACCACCTGCGCGATTGTCGAGCGCTTCTGCCCAATCCCGCAGTAAATACAAATTACGTCGCCGCCTTTTTGGTTGATGATGGTGTCCAGAATCACCGCGGTCTTTCCGGTCTGCCTATCGCCGATAATCAATTCGCGCTGGCCTCGGCCGATAGGAATCATCGCGTCGATGGCTTTGATACCGGTTTGCAGCGGCTCACGCACCGGCTGCCGGTCCAAAACACCCGGCGCGATGCGCTCTAGCGGGTTGCGCTGTTTTGATTCGATCGGCCCCTTACCATCCAGCGGTTCCCCAATCGGATTGACCACCCGGCCAATCATCGCTTCGCCAACCGGCACCGACATAATCGTATTCGTACGCTTGACGACATCGCCTTCCTGCAATTCGCTCGATTCGCCCAGCAGCACCACGCCGACTTCCTCTTCTTCAAGGTTCAGCGCAATGCCGAAAATGTTTTTCGGGAAAGCGAGCATCTCGCCGGCCATTACCTTTTCCAGGCCATGCACGCGCGCGATTCCGTCGCCCACGCTGATCACCGACCCAACTTCATCGACAGAAACGGTCTGCTCGTAATTTTCTATCTGCTCGCGCAGAATCTTGCTGATTTCATCGGCGTTAATTTTGGCCATTCTTGCTCCTGATTTCTGTTGAATCGCTACGATTCAAGTCTTCGCTTTAGGTTCCCGATGCTAATTTAGTGCGAAGCCAACTGCGTGCTACCAACCATCCCCAAAAGCTCTGCCCTGTAACTGCACCTCGAAATTATTCTTCCGCAAGTCGCGTGCGCATTTCCGCCAATCGGCTCCGTAAAGAACCGTCATAGATAGTATCGCCAACGCGCGCTATGGCCCCGCCAAGAAGTGCCGGGTCGAGAGAATACTTCGGCTCAATCCGTTTACCGGTCAAGCGGCTAAGCGTCTTGGCCAGCTCCATTTTTTGCGCGCTCGACAACTCCACCGCGGAAGAAATTTCGGCCTCGGCAACCCCCTGGCGCTGGCGCACCACTTCCTGCACGGCGGCAATAATCTCTGGCAGCAAGTGCGCGCGGTGATGGTCGAGAATTACAAAAACAAAATTACGAACGATTCTACCGGCACCCTGCCGCGCGGCGATTTTATCGATCACCCGGTGTTTGGCTTGCAGGTCTACCGCTGGACTGCCCAGGAAAATTCGCAACTCCCCGGACTCCGCGAAAGCTTCGCCAAAATCTGCCAGCTGCTTCACCGCGGTTTGCGGCGCGCCCTGGGCGATGGCGACGTCCGCGAACGCCTTGGCGTACTGCATGCTCGCTGACTTCAATTGGGCCGCCCATCCAGTGTCTTCACAAAATTATTGATGAGCGCCTCTTGAGCCGCAGGGGTCAGTTGCTTCACCAGCAGCGATTCCGCCCCGCTCACAGCCAGGTTCGCAGCCAGAGCCTTCAGCTCCAACCGGGCGGCACGTTCCGCTGCAACCACTTCCGCTTTTCCGGCTTCCGCGATTTTTTGCTGGTCCGTTACCGCGAGGCCACGTATGCGATCCGCTTCCGCCGCGGATTCGCGTTGCGCGGTAGCGCGCAAATCGGCAACCTCTTTTTCCAAATTCTGCAGCTTGGTTTCCGCATCGAGAAGCTGCTGGTCAGCTTTCTTTTTCGCTTCGGTGCTCTTCTGAATGTCCGAACTGATGACATCTGCTCGCCGGCCGAAAAATCCGGGGCCTTTCTTGACGCACAGCCAGACGATCACCCCGGCAACCAGCGCGAAGTTAATCCACTTAAAAAGATTTTCCGCGGATTGTTGCGACGCTGACCCCGCCTCCTCGGCATGCGCACTGAGCGCAAGGAAAAGCACCGAGAACAACGTTGAGGCCACAATTCTGCCGTATAGTTTTAGCTTTGGGTTCATCGGGATTCTCTTGGTGTAGCGCCCGGGGGCCGAGTCGACTGCAACACACGCCGCGCCACTAGCGCTGCGAACTGGGTAATGCTGGATTCAATTTCGCGCCGCGCGGCAACAACTTCCGCCACGATTCGTTCCCTCTGTGCCTTAACCATGTCAGAGGTTTTCGCGCGGGCTTCTTTCAGCTGCGCGGCGCGCTGATCGAGAACCTTCTTGCGCGCAGCTTCCTGCTCTACATAAATCTCCGTGCGAGCTTGCTTCAGCGCGTCCTGATATTGTTTGACTTTCTCGCTGGCGGCTTTGTGCGCCTCCTCGGCGGCCTTTTGCGCGCCAATTGTCCGAGCTTCTCGCTCTGCGATAACCTTCAACAAAGGCTTGAAAAATAGGACTCTCAGAACTGCATAAAACACCAGCAGTATCAAGACTATAGGCACAACTTGAAAGAACAGTTCTCTCATGATTGGTGAGAATTGACGTGCATCGAATTGTGTCGCCTGAACCCCAGGTTGGCAGCCACGCCGTTCCCCGACCCGGGAAGGGGTTCACGGTGGGCTATGTGGTGCCGACTAGAATAATAATTTATATCATCCGCACTAGCATGCGTCAATGCGGTATCGTTCCCGAACAGTATCTCGTAACGTTTGTGTTAGCCCGTTACTCCTTCGATTCTTCATTTTCATTACTTTGGCGCTTTCTTCTCTCCCGCATGCCACAGTCTATAGATGCTGGCTGAGGGCGTCTGGGCCGAAGTCAAAGTCGGGAGCGAACATATCCATTTGTTCGCTGAGCATAACGCTCAGGGTGTGCAGTTTTCCGTTTATAACGTCAATACCAAAAGCTGGATCGCTCCTTCCGAATTTGTCCGCGACATTGAAGAAGGCAAAGACCGAGCCGCCGTTATTGCCGAAGCCTACCTGCATCGTACCCTCAACGTGGAGCTACCCGTTTTAGAGTGGAAAAAAGCTCGCTCGGTATAAAAAGCCTCATCTCCGACACCAATTTGATTATTTGCACCGCTCGAACTTCTAACGAAAGTATATATAGCGGCGAACCACCAGCCACTTGTTCAGCGCCGTGGCGCGCGGCAGCAGCGCGAGCGCACCCAACTTGCGAAACGCCGCGGCACGCGCGCGATAACCGTGTTCGCCCTCCGCAATGATGGCCATGAAAGGCACGCCCGCGTCTCGCGCCGCCAGTGCGTCATCGATATTGTCGCCAAGATACAGCGCCGTCGCCGGATCGCGGCCAGCCAGGATTTTAAGCAAGCCCTCCGGATGCGGCTTGATGCGTGTTACGTCGTCCATGGTGATCACCGTCCGAAAGTGCTGTGCTGCGGCCCAGCGATCAAATGTGAACGAAAACTCACGCCGGTTGCGCCCGGTAAAAAGATTCAGCTCGTAGCGCTTCGCCCACGTAGCGATCTGCCGTGGCGTGATCAGCAATTTCTCATTGAGGACGTTCCCAGGTCTCTCCGCGGTACCCCAGTAAAATCCGTTGAACGCCGCTTGCGCTTGTTCGTAGGTCGTCGGCGTCCCAAGCGAAGTGACCCAATCAGCGGTCATGCGCCAGTCGTCGTTGTAACCGGGCTTGGCTTTCCAGCGATGCAAATCCGCGTAGGTCACGCGTTTGCCGCTCAGATGACGGACAGTTTCCAGCGCCGAGCGCCAGTAAGTTCCGCGCACATCCACTAACACGCCGTCCACGTCAAAAATCAAAATCTCCGGCTGCGTCCGACGTGCGGTAGGAATTCTTGATCGCCTCGTCGACAAACCTAGTCCCTTTCTTATTTCGCACTTACTGTTCGTTGTTGCCAGATGGTGTGCAATTCCAATTAAATCATCTCGCTCGATTTTATGAATAGTGCGTGGTATTGACGGTCACCCTGGTTTCGGTTTAGCTGAACGTATGCGCAGACGTCTGGCATTAGTTATGTCTCTCGTAGTGGTCGTATCGTTGTTCGTTTGGCGGCTGTGGCCAACCAAGCGTGTCGCGGCGCCCCCGGCCATCACTGAATCTTCGAACGCCGTAGTCATCTCCGGCGACACCCCGGAGGCGGGCGGCGCGTCGAATTCAGCACCCACCAACGTTTACGCTCACAATCTTATGCTGCGCAAAGGGCCGACCGGCTTTCGCATTTATGTCCGTTGGCTCCGTGGCCAGATGGCGCGCACCTCCCGCACTGTTAACCCTTCTTTCGACGACCCCGAGTCGTTTTTCATCGACGTAAAAACCGGCGTCGTTCACACCAACGTCGGCGACCTGGCAAATTTTCTCAATGAAGGCATTTCCAATTCGCCGCTCACAAATATCAAGCTTTCCGGCGACGGCGACCAACTCAAGCTCAACGGAACGCTTCACAAAGTAATTCCGCTGCCCATTGAAGTCATTTCCACGATCGGCGTGGCTCCCGACAATCGTATTCAGATACACGTCACGAAAATTAACCTTTTGAAAATTCCCTTCAAAAAGTTGCTCGGTGGAATGGATGTCACCGTTTCCAGCTTATTCCACCCGGGCGATATTCCCGGCGTGGAGGTCAAAGGTAATGACATTTTCCTGGACACCGGCAAAGCCGTCCCACCGCCGCACATCCGCGGGCAGCTCACCAGCGTGCGCATCATCAATCCTGACTTCCAGCAGATCTACGGTAACGCCCAGGAAGACGTAACACGCGTCGAGCAGTGGCGGAATTATTTGCAACTCCACGGTGGCACCATCGATTTTGGAAAGCTCACCATGCGGCAGGTCGACTTAATGATGGTCGATCTTTCCAATAACGCGTGGTTTGATCTGGACCTGGCCAACTATCAAGATCAACTAGTGAACGGCTACACCAGGATGACCCCTCAGGCTGGCCTGCAAATCTTCATGCCCAGCCTGGACCAGATTCCTGCCGACAAAAAGAACCACAGCGTCAGCATGGAGTGGCTTAAGCATCGGAACCTGCCTCCTCCGGCCGACATCACCTCGCGTTGAAAACCTCCAACCACGACTCGTGCGTCACCCCAGCTTACAATTGACTCGGTTGCTGTCCTTGGAAACCGCTTGTTACACTTGAACGGTGCGCCTGACGGGAATACTTCCCGCTTGCACCAATCCATAGACTCCGCGGAACCAACCTGTACCGTTTTTCTGAATGACCGTGGTTAGATTAACCGCAAACCGCAATACCGCAGCAAGAGTGGCGCGCACTTAGGAGAGCCGTATGGCCGGATTCGCCGGAGTGGATTTTATCGATTTTGATTCGCAACTGAACGATGAAGAAAAACTCGTGCGTCAAACCGCGCGACAGTTCGTCGATAACGAAATAATCCCTATTATCGAAAAACACAGCCGCGAAGGCACTTTCCCTAAGCATCTCGTGCCGCAATTGGGTGAACTCGGATTTTTTGGCGCTAGCCTGGAAGGCTACGGTTGCGCAGGCATGTCCAACGTCGCGTATGGATTAGTCACTCAGGAATTGGAGCGCGGCGACTCTGGTCTACGCAGTTTCGTCTCCGTGCAAAGCGCGCTCGTGATGTATCCCATCTATACCTACGGCTCCGATGCGCAGAAAGACAAATGGCTGCCCTTACTGCAACAGGGCAAAGCCATCGGTTGTTTTGGATTGACAGAGCCGCAATTCGGTTCAAATCCCGGCGGCATGCTGACCCACGCGGTTAAAAAAGGCCACAGTTACATCTTAAACGGCGAAAAAATGTGGATCACCAGCGGTTCCATCGCGGATGTCGCCGTCGTCTGGGCCAAGTGCGAGGACAAAAAAATTCGCGGATTCTTGGTAGAGAAGGGCCGCCCCGGATTCAAAACCTGGGATGTACACGGAAAATGGTCGCTGCGAGCTTCCGTCACCTCCGGACTGTCCTTCACCGATTGCGAAATTCCGGAAGAAAATCTCCTTCCAAAAGTTTCCGGCTTGAAAGGCCCGTTGGGCTGTCTGAACCAGGCCCGCTACGGCATCGGCTGGGGCGCACTGGGTGCCGCCATGGCCTGCTATGACACCGCGCTGCAATACGCAAAAACTCGCAAGCAATTTGCGAACAAGCCGATCGCCAGTCATCAGCTAGTGCAGGAAAAACTCGCCTGGATGATTACTGAGATCGTAAAGGGGCAACTCCTCGCCCTGCACGTTGGCCGGCTCAAAGACAATGGCACGGTGGATCCCTCGCACATCTCCATGCTGAAAATGAACAACGTCGCCATCGCGCTCGAAACCGCTCGCAAGGCACGCGACATTCTCGGCGCCAACGGCATCGTCGACGACTACCCCATCATGCGCCACATGAACAACCTCGAAAGTGTATCCACCTATGAAGGCACCAACGACATCCACAAGTTGGTGATCGGCGAGCGCATCACCGGCATCTCCGCATTTAGTTAGCTCTTCCGCGAAAGCGAGAGTCGCAAAGTTGTGTCGTGCCTCGTAACAGTTGTGTTATGGCAACCCCACGATATAGCAACAGTCGACTGTAGTCCGCGCTTGCCCTATCATTAGCCCCGTTCACGTAGCACTGCACCATTCGGAGAGTCATCCATGGAAGCGCAGCTAAGTCTCGAATTTCTTCGCGTTGTCGAAACTGCCGCCATCGCCGCCGCGCGCACCATGGGTTTTGGCGACGGCCACAAAGCCGATGAAATAACTGTGGAAGCCATGCGCAAAGCCATGGACTCCGTGCAGATGGACGGCACCATCGTCATCGGCGAAGGCGAGCGCGACGAAGCGCCCATGTTGTACATCGGCGAGAAAGTCGGCTTGGCCACTCATGCGCCCAAAGCGCTCTTCCCGCAAGTCGACATAGCCGTCGATCCGCTCGAAGGCACCAACCTGTGCGCCACTGGAGCTCCCAACGCCATTGTCGTCCTGGCCGCCAGCGAAGGCGGCGGCTTGTTGCACGCCCCCGATCTTTACATGGAAAAAATTGTCGTTGGACCCTCGTGCAAAGGCGTCGTGGATCTCGACGCACCAATAGCCACCAACTTGAAAGCCATCGCCAGGCGGCTGGATCGCGATGTGGAAGACCTGGTAGTGATCGTGCTCGACCGCCCACGTCATGAAAAATTAATCGCTGACATTCGCGCTGCCGGAGCTCGCATTCGCTTGATCGGCGATGGCGATCTTTCCGCCGGCATTTCCGCGGCGGTAATTGGAACCGGCGTTCACGCTGTCATGGGTATAGGCGGCGCGCCAGAAGGCGTGCTGACTGCCGCGGCTCTACGCTGCTTGAACGGTGAAATTGTGGCCCGCCTGGTGGTCAGCAAGCCGGAACACGAAGAGCGACTGGCGAAAATGGGCGTGAAAGACCCCAAGCGCATTTACCACACCGAAGATTTAGCGCCAGGAAAGAAAATGATTTTTGCTTGCACCGGCGTGACCGATGGCAACCTGCTCCGTGGCGTGCGCTTCTTTGGCGAAGGCATCCGCACCCAGTCGATGATCCTAACCCTGGATGACCGCCAGGTCCGCTTCGTGGACTCCGTCCATCTAGAAAAGCGCTCGGACATCAAAGTCCGATTCAACTAGTACAGCGTTTTTTCTGGACCCAACGTCGCTAGTCTACTTGTCGGATTGTGTAATCGCGAGAAAGACACGATCGTCAATGGCCACCGAACGCGTAAAAAGCGTCGCCGCTTGTCCTGCAAGTCCGACGCTCTTCCCGTTCGCACCCATCGCTGGTCCAGCCAGTTTCGCCGCGCTAGTCGTCCCGTCGCCAGGCTGCATCGAGATGCGCGAAGTGCTGGGCGTACAACCGGACACTCCCAAGCACGTGTCGCGCACGAACACCTGCCGATATCCGCTGTTTTTTGTGCCAGGCGCAACGCCGGCCTGCTGTGGCGCATGACTTGGCGTGACCGCAAGGAACGCCACAAACCTCCCCGAAGCGCTGATCGATGGTAGGAAACTCTCCGTGCCCGTCAGCGCCCCATTCGCATCTATCGAAACAATCTGCGTCGAGGCCGTGCAACTACCTTCCGCCCCCGTACACGTGTCGCGCAAATAAATCTGATGTCCCGCGGGCGCATTTTCGACGAGATTGCTCGCCACGGAACTGAACGCCACATATCTTCCATTCGCCGAAATCGAGGGCGAGCTGCTGTCGTCATTTGCAGCGCTACCATCGGACGCCGTCGAGACTAAAGTAGTCTGAGCCTTGCATCCGCTGGCAACTCCTTCACATGTATCCCGCACAAAAATCTGCGTGTGCTGACCGTCGGACGCACCGTAAGCCACGTACCGCCCATCCGCGCTCACCGAAGGAGTCTCTTCCACCACCGTTTGCGAGGCCGCATGCGCCAACGCCCCACCCGCGGCGGTAATCGTGAATGTTTGCGCCCCGCTCGTCCCACCGCCGCCATTCGACGGATTCGGCGTGCCGCCCGGTGGAGTTGTTTGCGGCACTGGCGGATTGAAAACCGTCACCATCGCCGTTCCCGCCGCGGAAATAAGCGAGCCCGGCACCGTCGCCTTGACGTCTGTGGCTGTAACACTGGTGGTCACCAGAGTTGTCTGCGTCGGTCCCGCGGTCCAACGAACCTGCGACACCTGCGTGGGGTCCGATGAGGTAATGAAGTTTGTTCCTTGCAGATCCAAAGTTAAATTCGTGCACGAAGTTCCGCACGCCGCGATCGTTGCTGGCGCGATCGCCGTCAGTGTGGGAACGGGATTGGGCGGCGGGTTAATAATGAACGCAACCGGATTTGACAGCCCGTTGTTGCCCGCTCCCGAAAATGGATTTTGTGTGATTACCGTAGCCGTTCCGGGCTTGGCGACCAGCGCCGCAGGCACTACGGCAGAGATACCAAGTACCACCGTCTTAGTGGCATCCAGCGCGACGTTGGTAGTGAGTTTTTTCCCATTCCAGGTAACGTAAGTTTGGGGCACAAAGCCACTGCCATTGATCGTCAGTGTGAAATCCGGGCTTCCCGCACTAATGGTCGAGGGCGACAAAAACGTTACCTGTGCCCCGGTATTATTTTGAAATGTATTGCCGTAATCATTGCAGCCGGCGACTACCAGGATCGATATCAATGCGACAGCCAAGGCTGTCCAGGACCGCTTCATGAGACTCCTTCATCGCTACAACTGAAACCAGGCATACACCGGAATCCAGGTTGGCGTCAGCGAACCACGAAATCGCCGCAACACAC
>DATMOS010000192.1:0-6452 GCA_035568155.1 Verrucomicrobiia bacterium
GATAGGAAGAGCAAGCCCATCACTGTGGTGGGCGCGGTGCCCCATCCGATGGTGTATCAAGCGGATCGCCCGGTCACTTTGTTAGAAGTGTTGGCGGAGGCTGGAGGCGTCGCAAACGACGCCGGCGACACCGCGATTGTGACGCGGCCGACTTCCGAGTCGGTGGACACTTCTCAGCCGCCAGCGATTAGTAGTGAGGATGTAATTCCATCCTCATCGAAAGATGTGATTCCGCCGCAGTCGTCGTTGCCAAACAATGATTCGCCCGCTTCTGGCAGTTCAGCGATAGGACCCTCACAAGCCGTCACCGGCGTCGCACCGGTAACTCCCGCGCCTAATGCTAATTTTCCTTCTGCTGTAGCCGGTGCAAAGGACGCGCCGATGCCAACCATGCCGCCGGCGTTATCCAATACCATCACGGTGAACTTGAATCAATTGATGGAAAGCGGCGACCCTGTAAACAACATCATTCTCCAGGCCGGCGATATCGTGACCGTTCCGCACGCGGGAATTGTTTATGTGCTGGGCGCCGTGGGCAGGCCGGGGGGATTCGTTCTGGCTAATGATCGCGCCCAAATGACGACGCTGAAAATGTTGGCGCTAGCCGGTGGACTGAATCGCACGGCGAAATCGGACCATGCGGTTATCATTCGCAGAGACCGGCAAGGACAACAGCACGAGCAAATGGTGGATTTGAAGAAGGTTGTTCAGCGCAAGGCGGAAGATGTACGCCTGGAAGCTAGCGACATTTTATATGTGCCGGACAGCACCGCCAAGAAAGCGTTATACAGAGCTGGGGAATTGGCCATCGGGGTCGGAACCGGTCTCGCGTTATACCGAGTCTCATACTAAAGATGATCGATTATCACAAAAACGGCGAGCCTGAGAACGGCTCTAATGGAGCCGTCGAATTGATGCCGACGTCGGTGCCCACATGGGAACTTTCACCTCGAGAGCCGCACTTATACGACTATTTACTGATACTGCGGAAGCATCAGTGGCTGATCCTCTCTTTCATGCTGTCTGTGGTGACCATTGTGGCGATTGCCACTTTCAGGATGCAGCCCGTCTATGTGGCCACCGCGCGGGTAGAGATAGATCGCGAAAACTCAAACATCCTGCCGTTTCAGGGCATGGATTCCTATGATTTGGCGATCGATACCGATAATTATATCGAGACTCAAGCGAAGATTTTAACTAGTGAAACGCTAGCACTGGAAACCATTCGCAATAGTGGCTTGTCGGCGCTCTCTCCCAACGGGCCATCCGAGGCTGTGGCCACCGGAACCCTGGCGAATCAAAGACGGCCGCCGGAGCTGGGTGGGTTTCTCGGTAGTTTGAGTGTAAGGCGGGTGCCAGGTAGCCGAATGATGGATGTGAATTTTGAGTCGACGGATCCACAACTGGCGGCACGTGTCGTAAACACGCACATCGAAACGTACGTACAGCGAAATATTCAAAGCCAGTATGATTCCACAACCCGCGCCACGAAGTGGCTACGGGAGCAGCTCGATGACCTGAAAATTCGAGTCCAAAACTCGGAAGCTGCACGCATCGCGTACGAACGGCAGAATCAGATCTGGACGTTGGACGATAAGCAGAACATTACTAGCCAGCGGTTTGCGGATGCTAACCGGGAATTGACCGCAGCGCAAACCGAACGCGTAAAGAGACAAGCGATCTTGGAGTTTGCGAAGTCTGGAAATATCGATGCCGTGCCGCAAATCCAGTCAGACGCCGCCTTAGGCGAACTTCAGAGACGATTAACCGACGCTACCACCCAGTATCGAGAAGCCCAAGAACAGTTCGGCCCTAACTTTCCCAAGGTGCGCCATTTAGAATCGCAAATTAAAGACATTAAAGCCGACATTCAGAAAGAGAAACAAAATATCATCGATACTCTGGACAGCGAGTATCGCCAGGCTGTCGCGCGCGAAACAATGTTGGGCAAGGAACTGGATATACAAAAGCGCGACGTCAATGAAATGGCCGGCAAGATGGTGGAGTACAACATTCTGAAGCGTGAGGCGGAAGCTAATAAAGTTCTCTATGACGGTTTGCTGACTAAGTTGCGAGAGGCAGGCGTATCCGCGGGATTGAAATCGTCCAACATTCGAATCGTAGATCCGGCGATGATTCCGTCGGCACCGTCGCGACCGGCAAAAGCTCGCAACGTGGCGCTAGCGTTTGTTGTGGGGTTGGTCGGAGGTATTGGACTTGCGCTCATGCGGGAATACATGGATAACACCGTGAAGACGCCGGATGATATCGAAACGCTGGCGCGGCTGCCTTCCCTGGCGGTGGTGCCCCAATTCGAAGCCACGGACGGAAATGGCGCCGGCGGGCGACAGAAATTATTGCCGGGATTTTCTTCGAATGGGCATGGGAAGCGCATGGAACTAGTCGCGCAACACCTGCCGAAGTCGCAAATGTCGGAAGCATTTCGCGCGTTGCGAACGTCGCTACTGCTTTCTCGCGCCGATCACCCGCCGCAAGTAATACTGGTTACCAGTGCGTTGCCTCGAGAAGGCAAGACAACCGCAGCCGCGAATTTGGCTGTTACGTTGGCGCAACTGGGAGACAAAACCATTGTCGTGGATGCGGATCTCCGCAAACCGGGAGTGGGGCGGCTATTGAACATGAGCGGTGGCAACTACGCCGGGCTGAGCTCTTACTTAGCCGGAGCGTCGAGCCTGGATCTGGTGATCGTGCCGCACCCAACTATTCCAAATCTAGCAGCGATTCCGACTGGGCCGCTGCCGCCTAATCCCGCGGACCTGCTGTCGTCTCATAAGGTGGCAGAAGCCATCGCGGAACTGCGCAAGAGATTTAAATTTATCGTGATCGACTCGCCGCCGGTGATGGCCGCCACCGACGCGGTAATTCTATCAGTGCAGACAGACGGTGTGTTGTTAGTGGTGCGAAGCGGGGAGACTCCGAAGGAAGCGTTTACGAGGACTCGCGATTTGCTGGTCAGCGTAAAATGCAACATTCTGGGTGTAGTGCTGAACGCCGTAGATGCCAGCGCTCCGGATTATTACTATTCTTACCGGTATTACCCCTATTCGTATGGTTATGGTCCGCAAGAAGCAATGAATTCCCAGCACGATGATCAAGATTCAGAACGGGTCACCGAACGGGTGTCCCGCGATCAAGATGATGATTCCCAGGCGCTTTAAGGAGGCCTTTTGCGTTATTTAATCACCGGCGGAGCCGGCTTTATTGGTTCACACCTTGCGGAGCGGTTGATTGATCGCGGCGACCACGTCGTGGTGCTGGACAATCTTTCGACGGGAAGCATGGAAAACATCCGCCATCTGAAGTCATCTCCTCTCATGGAATACCACTTGGACGGCATCGAAAACCGCCATCTGGTGGCGGAATTGGTAGATGATGCGGACGTCGTGGTGCACTTGGCAGCGGCAGTGGGCGTGAAATTAATTGTGGAAAGCCCGGTGCGCACCATCGAAACAAACGTGAACGGTACGCAGATGATTCTGGAAGCGGCATGCCGCAAACGGAAACTGGTGCTGACCGCGTCCACTTCTGAAGTGTATGGCAAGAATATCAACGTTCCGTTTCATGAGGATGCTGACCTGGTAATGGGGCCGACGACAAAAGGGCGTTGGAGCTACGCAGCTTCCAAGGCGTTGGACGAGTTTCTCGCGTTGTCGTATTGGAAGGAAAAAAAGCTTCCTGTGATTGTGGTACGGCTTTTTAATACTGTAGGCCCGCGGCAGACGGGACGCTACGGAATGGTGCTGCCAAATTTTGTGAAATCCGCGTTGGGTAACACGCCGATCAGCATTTTTGGAACTGGGCAACAATCGCGCTGCTTCTGCGATGTGCGTGACACGGTGGAAGCGCTGATACGGTTAATGGATACCGACAAGTCCGTGGGAGAAGTCACCAACGTTGGCAACACCGAAGAGATCACGATCGAAAACCTCGCTTTGAAGGTGAAAGAGCGCACTAAGAGCACATCATCGATCGAATACGTGCCCTACGATAAGGCATATGAACCGGGATTCGAAGATATGATGCGGCGCGTACCCTCCGTCGAAAAACTGTTTGCTTTGACGGGCTTCAGGCCGAAAACACCATTGACTGAGATCATCGATCGCGTGACCCATTCCTTCCAGCCCAAGTCAGAACGTACTCCGGAAGTCCAGGTCGCGCAAAGACAAATGGTCCGGTAGGGCGAGCAACACCTGTCGTAGACTGTTCTCCGCGGGAAACCAACCAATAAGCTGGCATGAAATCATCCACTACACTATCGGTTTTAGTGCCGGTCTATAACGAGGAGCACCTGGTCGCGGCCAGTCTGGAGCGATTGATGTGTCTGGCTGATTCGCCATTCCTCGATCGCGTTCAGATCATCGTTGTTGACGATGGCTCTTCCGACGGGACCTCGGAGGCAATTTCGCAATTCCAGGAATTATTGGCTTCCACGCCGCAGGACAAACTGCAGTGGCTGTTCATACAGCACGAAAAAAATAACGGAAAAGCGGCGGCCATCCGCACCGCGCTATCCGCGGCGACGGAAGAACTGTGCGTAATTCACGATGCGGACCTCGAATACCATCCGGGTGACCTGAAGAAAATGGTGGAAGTATTTCTCGCGGAACAGGCCGATGCGGTATTCGGTTCGCGATTTCTAGCCAGTGAGTATAGGCGGGTGCTCTTTTTCCGTCATGAACTCGGGAACCGATTTCTAACGCTGCTCTGCAACCTGGTTTCGGACCTGAATCTTAGCGATATGGAAACCTGCTACAAGATGGTGCGGACCGTCTTGCTGAAGAGCATACCGCTGACCGGCAAAGGTTTTGAAATCGAGCCGGAGATTACGATTAAGCTGGCGAAGCGCGGGGCCCGAATTTTTGAGGTACCCATTCGCTACGCGGGGCGGACTTATCAAGAAGGAAAGAAAATAAGCTGGCGTGACGGAGTCCGGGCAGTCAGCGCGATATTTCGGTTTTCTTTATCGGATCAAATTTATGTTGAGGACGTTTACGGAAGCCAAATTTTGGGGCGGTTGAACCGCGCGCCACGATTTACAAAGTGGATGGCCGATGTCATACGCCCATACGTAGGTCAAAGAGTATTGGAGATTGGAGCCGGCACCGGCAATCTGACGGCGCAGTTAATTCCTAGACTTTCCTATTGGGCAACTGATATTAATCCGTTGTATTTGATGTATCTCGAGAACGTGGGACGCAGTCGGCCGTATATGCGAGTGGGCTTTACGGATGCTGAGAAGGCGGAGTCTTACCCCAAAGAAACATTTGATACGGTAATTTGCCTGAACGTAGTGGAACATCTGGTGGATGATCGGGGCGCATTGTTGAACATTCGATCAGTGTTGGATGCCGGAGGGCGGGCCATCATTTTGGTTCCTTGCGGGCCAGGCTTGTACGGAACACTGGATGAAGTTCTGGGACACCAAAGAAGATACACGCGTGAGAGTTTGAAACAATTAGTTACGAGCGCTGGTTTTGAATTAGACAAAATGCTGGAATTTAATCGTGTCGGGGTTATCGCATGGTGGCTGAATGGCCAGGTGTTGCGCCGGCGGACGTTTGGTTTGTCACAAATCAAAGTTCTAAACGTGATGACTCCAGTATTTCGTGCAGTCGACAATATACTGCCCTGGCCACCGCTATCGCTGATCGCAGTAATCAAGAAGAACTCAAGCGCAGAGTCGCAGGCGCGTTTAGGTGGCGAGACGTCAGCAATTTCACAGGGATCCGCAACAGGCTTGAACGAATAGCATGGGCGCTTCTATCCCGAGTCGACCCGGGAATACCACAGCCTCCGCGAGGCGCGGATTACCATATAAAAAAATACTGTTCTTTTGTTTCATACTGACTCTGCCCATTGTCAATCCTACCGTTCACGGCGATGGGGTCGGCTATTACGCTTACGCCCGCGCCATTTTGATCCAGCATAACTTGCGATTTGAAGAGGACTGGCGTCACGCAAACAGATTTTTCTCGGCCTCTAGAGTTGATGAGAATGAGCGCCTAAGGCCCGAAGAGTACACGCCCACCGGCTATGTGGACAATCATTTCACCGTGGGCCCTGCCATTCTTTGGTCCCCTTTCCTGATTCTCGCCCACCTCGCAGTTTTAATAACGCACGCTTTCGGCGGTCATGTTTCTGCGGACGGATTTTCGCAGCCGTACGTAGTGGCTATGGCTTTTGGCACAGCTTTCTATGGCGTCTTGGGATTGCTACTGTCGTTTTTGCTGGCGAAAAAATATGTGCGGGATCGTTGGGCCTTTCTGGCGACGATGGGTATCTGGCTGGCTAGTTCCCTGCCGGTATACATGTATTTCAATCCAGCTTGGTCGCACGCGCATTCGGCGTTTACGGTGGCTTTATTCTTATGGTATTGGGACCGTACGCGCGGGCCGAGGAGTGCTGGACAATACGTTGTACTGGGATTGATA
>DATMOS010000193.1:0-6971 GCA_035568155.1 Verrucomicrobiia bacterium
TGTACCGCTCATTCAACGCGAAGGTCTTCTTCAGGTTCATGTCGGTGTTGAAATAGCCAGGTCCGCGGAACGCATTGCGGGCGAAGGCGTTGAAATCAGTCGGAGTCGCAAACGAACTCGCGCTGAAACAACGCGTGGTCGCGCACGACGCACCAAAGCTGGTTGGCACCCCGGCAGCCGGTGCGAACAGAATGTTCGCGAGGTTTGCGCCGTTCGCCGTGAGATTGTTGGGCACGAATGCCACGCTCTGTTGTCCATCCTCAATGCTGAAGGGAAAGCCAGACCGGTAGAAGAACGTGCCGGCAATCTGCCATCCGCCCACCAAGGTATTCATCAAATGATTGGAGAACTTGATGGGGAGATCCCAGACGTAGTTGGCCGAGAGTTGGTGGCGCACATCATAGTCCGCGGAGGCATAGCTGGCATTGGGGTTGGTAGGATTGATCTGCGCAATAATGCTGTTAAAGAGGCTGTATTGCAGAACGCCGCCATTGGAGACGTTGTCCGTTGCATGGCTATACGTGTAATTGAAGCGCGCGGTCAAGCCATGCCACAGATTCTGCTGCACCGAAGCAGTGACGCCGTTGTAGTTCGAGTAGCCGTTATTGGTCAGTTGCTGGACAGCCGAAATGCGCGCATCCGGCGCTGCGCCTACCGGTAGCTCGGTAAACCCGCTTCCACAAATGGCCGTGGTGCAGAACGCATTGAGGTAAGGATTGGTAAGCAGAATGTTATACCCGTGGTTGCCAACATAATTTACAGAAACCAGAGTGTGATTCGCGAGCGTATGTTGAACCTCAAAGTTCCATTCCACGAACTGTGGGTTGAGCGTCTTGGCAGTGACGTCGAAGAGCGGAGGCAGCGCCGCAGCACAGGCCGGAGCTGCTGCCTGGTACTGCGCCAGAGTCTGGCCGCCATGGAAGGCTGTTTGGAACGCGCTGTTGCATGTTTGCACGAGATTCACACCGCTCCCCGCCTGCGCGGGATTCACTGCACCGCCAGGGATAGAGAAGCTAGTGACCTCCGGAAAATTGGTTGTGAAGTTGTCGAGAATCGTTCCCGGGTATAGGTCGCTGAAGAGCCCTATGCCTCCGCGAATGACTGTCTTTTCACCGAGAGGGCTCCACGCAAACCCCGCGCGTGGTTGAAACACCACTTTCTCCACGTCGCGAAGGATGCTGCTTTGGCCCGCCGTAACCATTTGATTGAACGGGATCGCGGCGTCATGCGAGAGTTGCTGGAAAGGCAGAGTCGGTATGGAAACGCAATTGGATTGGCATACGCCGCCGGAATTGCGGTCCGCCCGGAGTGCCAGGGTCAACTTCAATTTCCGGCTGACGCGGACCTCATCCTGGAAGTATAGGCCAAAGCTGTAGATCGCCAGAGGCTGAGGGGAGGACTGGGCAAAGTTTAGCGTTGTGCTGGTGTCAACCGTGTCAGTGGCAAAACCCGCCAGAGACGTGGAAACGGCCGCAGGATTGGTCAGCTCCGAAGCCCGAAGGTCGCTGACGTCGTCGCGCCGGAAGTTAACGCCCATTTTGAAGGTGTGCGGGCCCCGTTCGATGGAAAGGTCATCGACCAACTGCCACTGTTCGACGTTGCGTCCCTGAGGGAAGAAAAAACCGTTCGGAAATTCTCCGCCGGCAGCGCCGAGACAAGACATGCTGGTGTTCGAAGAGCAGAGAATTTCCGGGAACACTTTGTTTGCGGCGGTCACGTTGGTCGACTGGAAAATCGCCGAATACCACAGGTCCGAAAAAATAAAGTTATTCGCCACGGTAGGGCTGAAAATATGCGTCCAATTCAACTGCCCCTCGTCCTGCGGCTGGTGGCTGATGGCGTCGAACGCCGGATTGATGGGGTCTGCGAAAGTTGGCTGGGTCCCGCGATCAAATTTCGCCCGGGCAAAAACCTTGTCATTGTCGCTGAACGAATAATCCACTCGCCCGATCAGCAACCATTCCTGGTTCCCGCTGCTGCCCGACAAAGTAACGGCTCCCAAGCAATCCGTCGAGCCGCCCGGCAAGGCATTCACGCTTGCGCCTCCGATGCCAGGACAGGTATTGGCGGTTGGTACTGCATTGGCCGCACCCTTGGCACCGTTGTACAGCGCAAACGCCTTCTGATAGAAGCTCGTTGCTGCCGTTGGGACTTGAGAGAGAACGAAGTTCTGAAAAGCCGGCGTGGGCAAGAAAGACTGCGTCGCGGTCGCGAAGATGTATCGCAATCCTTCGGTATCCACGAAGAAGTAAGCCTTATCCTTCTTGATCGGTCCACCAAAATCCGCAGCCCATTGGTTATTGTTCTGGAACGGTTTTGGCTGTCCGCTGGCCTTGAGGAAAGTGTCTTCCGCGTTCAGATCGCTTCCCGTGTAGTAGTAATTTGCGCTGCCGTGAAATGCGTTGGTGCCAGAGCGCGAGCTGTAATCGATTTGCGCTCCCGCCATGCGGCCGTATTGGCCGGTGTACCCGTTGCTGACCACCGCGACTTCTTGCACGTCGTTGCTGCCGAGCAGCAAGTTGCTGGCGCCGGAGTTGTTCAGGTTGAGAAATGGGTCGTTGTAGTCATTGCCGTTGACGGTGAAAAGGTTGGACGTGCCTGGCAGGCCGAAAGCGCTGAAATTGCCAAAGCCGGGGCCGCTCGATGTGTTCATGGAAACGCCCGGCGCAGTCTGGGCTATGTAAGTGATGTCGTTGCCGGGGTTGGGAATGTTCTGGACCGTGTGTGTATCAAACGTCGTCGCGATATTCGCGTTTTCCGTTTGCAGCAGGAGATCCCCGCCCGTCACCTCAACGGTAGTCGTCGTGTCGCCCAACTCCATCGCGATGTTCACTGTAGCGTTCTGCCCCAGAAGTACTTTCACTTTATGTGATGACGTTTTGAACCCGTCTTTTTTCACCACCAGAGTGTAGTCCCCGGGCTTCAACAGCGAGAACACGTATCCTCCTGCAGCCGTAGTTACCGTTGAATATGTATCCGCGGTCGTGTTGCTGGTGAGTGTAAGCGCTGCGGCGGGTACGCTCGCCCCGCTCGGATCATTCACCGTTCCGCTCAGTCCTCCCGTCACGATGGTTTGTGCGGACAACATTGCAGCAGAACAAAACAACAACACAATGGACAGACACGTTGTGTTCAGAAACTTCCTTGTCATGTCTTTCGCCTTCCTTAGTCAATTTGACTCCTCTTCGCTTTCCCTCCACCTGAACACACGACTCCCTCTGCCTCCAAGAGACGCCAACACGCCCAATCACACTCGCAACCACTTGCTCCCTGAAAAAGCCTTGGCCCGAACCGGCCAAGACCACCACAGAACCACGCGAGGAACTACCAACTACCTACGACCTACGACCTGCTGCTGCACGGAACACTGCAATATAGATGCCACAGCACTGATCATAAGTTATAGAAAACTTACAGTTTATTTACACGAGAGTTGGGAAGTTTTATCTCAATTTCTGAATTTAGAATATTTCTATGATTTTTTGTGTTTTAGAGAGGCCCCACGAGGCGGCGTTCCCTCGAGGCCACCGCCAACTCCCACTTCGACGCCACCTTCGACTACGGCGTCGACCAACCCCGCTGCTACACTGGCCCAGGCGCCGATACCACCAGATGGGGCTACTAACCACCCGACTCTCTTCCCGAACACTTTCCGTCACGCGCAGGGTGTACCCCTCTCGCCCATGGAATTTCCCCTTTCCATTATTCTGTTTCGCGCTTTCGCACTCGCTACCCTCCACTCACTACCCACCACCCACTTTCTTTTACCCGTATAATGTGCGCGCCATTCAGGGGGCCCATTTCACTCGGGAGGTTCGATGAGCGTCAGCCTACGGCTCCAGGAAATTCGCGACGGTTTCGAGCGGCCCTTCTGGGTCGCCAATGTCAGCGAAATTTTCGAGCGGCTTTCTTACTACGGCGCGTTCTCCTCGCTCGCCGTCTATCTCCAGGAAAAACTGAACTTCTCAACCGAGCAGACCGGCACGCTCACCGGCATCTTTGGCGGAATGGTTTGGTTCCTCGCGATTTTTGGCGGCGCCGTCGCGGACAAGCTTGGCTTTCGCCGCGCTCTCTCGATGGCCTACCTCATTTTGGCGGCCGCGTACTTCCTGATTGGTTCGATCGGCGCATCCTGGCTCGCACCCGTTCGCGGAGCGGTTCCGCTCAGCGTGTTTGTCGGCTGCATTCTAATTCTTCCAGCGCTCGGCATTGCTCTAGTAAAACCATGCGTCGTCGGCACCACCGCTCGCGCTTCCAAGCCAAATGTGCGCACCCTCGGCTACTCCATCTACTACACCATGGTGAACATCGGCGGCACCGCCGGTCCCTTCGTCGCGGACTGGGCGCACACGCACTTTGGTCTCGAAAGAGTGTTTCGCATCTCCGCGCTCAGCGTTTTCGCTATGTTCTTTCTCATCCTTTTCTTCTTCCGCGATCCACGCAAACCGGGCGACGAACCCGCCCCGAGTCTGCTCCAAGTCGTCCGAAACTTTCGCGCGGTCATCTGGCCGCCGCGCTTTCTCATTTTCCTTCTCATCTTCACCGGCTACTGGATCGTTTTCTGGCAGCAATACACCAGCCTGCCCGGCTACATCCACACCTACGTGAACCCCAAAGCGCGCGTCGAGCTCATCCTCATCACCGACGCCGCCGTCGTTGTCTGCCTGACCTTCATCGTCAATTATTTCGCCCGCAAGATCCCCCCGTTCCGCGCTGTCATTCTAGGAACCGTAATATCTTCGATGTCCTGGCTGGTCTTGGCGTTCTGGCCGACAGTCGCCGGCGCCGTTGCATCGATTTTCGTTTTAGCTGTCGGCGAAATCATTCAGCAGCCGCCTTACTACGCATACATTTCGCGTCTCGCGCCACCCGGCCAGCAAGGCACGTACATGGGCTTCGCATTCCTTCCCATCGGAATCGGTTCGCTGGTCGGAGGCTGGTTCGGCGGGACGATGATGCACCATTTCGGCGAAGTCGCGCACCATCCCGAGCGCGCCTGGTGGGCCATCAGCGCCGTCGGCTTCGCCACTGCTCTTCTCTTGTGGATTTACGACCGCGCCCTCAAACCCGCCCCGCAGGAACCTTCATCATGAAGCGGCACAGTGCGTTCTTATTTCTTGGGGTTTTATCTGGCTTTCAGCTTTCAACTGTCGATTGTCAACTTCCTTCAATTGACCATGCGGCGTAGCGAAGCGAGCGCCTGCCGCGCCAGCGAATAGCGCGGCTCAACTTCGAGCGCTTCTTGAAAGCATTTCATCGCGCGCGCGTACATTTCCTTGCCGAGATACGCGCGGCCCAAATTGTAATGAGGAAAATGCCGCGGCTCATAGCGGCGCGCTTCAATGGCGCGTTCGAGCCACGGAATTGCTTCATCGAAGCGCTCCAGTTCGATCAAGTAGGCTCCGATGTCGTTGTACGGATTGCCGAACTCCGGGTCGACTTCGATCGCGCGCTTGCACTCGGAGATGGCGTCTTCGATGCGGCCCTGGAAATGATATGTCCAGCCGAGAAATGTATAGGCCTCGGCGGTGGGGTGCAGTTCGAGCGAGGATTGATAGAGCTCCACGGCCCGGTCGTAGTCGCCTTCCATTTGCGCTTGATACGCGTCTTGAAGGATTTCCCAGGCTCGCGTCAGGGTTTCCTGGCTCATGGTGTAAATTGTTAACACACGGTTTTGAGCGCGTCAAAAGTACCGGAGTCCCATCGGTGTGCCGGGTGAACCTGTCCTTTGTGCCGGGTCGCGGCAGTGGAAATTGCGGCCATAAAAAGAGAAGATGGTTGCGCACTTTGCACGCAAAAGGGTTTGCGCGCAGAGACGATTGCACTCGGTAACGTTCGCACTCAAAGACGAAGACGAGGGGGAGACGTGAAACGAAATTATCTGCTTCTTGGGATCGCGTTATTTGGAATGACAGTAGCGGTTTTGGCGCAAGATCCGCCGGCCAAGCCCGCTCCAAAAAAGACCACGCCAAGCAAATCATCAGGGTCGGCGACCAAAGGCAAGGAAGTGTTCGACCAGAAATGCGGCATCTGCCATTTTGCGGATAGCGACGCGAAAAAAATCGGCCCCGGACTCAAAGGAATTTCCAAGCGCGGCACCTTTACGGTGAACAACAACAAGTTCACCGAGGAATCGCTGAAAACGTGGATCGAAAACGGCGATTCGCTGATGCCTCCATTCAAAGATGTTCTGGACGAACAACAAATCAAAGACGTCATCGCCTACGTGAAAACGCTGTAGCCCCGCATGAAGATTCTGTAACGCAGTCACAGCGACTGCCACCCGCGCGATTGGATTTCCGCGACCGCCGTTGAGAATTCGCGGCCAAAAACCAGCGGCCGCGTTTTGTTGCGCAACGAGCTGTCGGCAATTCTGGAAATCAAGGCAAGAAAAAGCCCCCGACCGCCTGATCGTTCAGGCCATCGGGGGCAAACTCAACCGGGACACCCGCCCAGGCACCTAGCGCGGTCCGAAGCGGCGATGCGCAAAAATTGGGTACGGCGCCAGCCGATTCGTTTGCGCTGTGTCCGGGCCTCTTCCCTGCGAAACAGGGAATCTACTTCAGTACGGCATCCTTGAACGCCTTCGCCGGGCGCAAGCGAACTACGGTCTTGGCCTTGATCTTGATGGCTTCGCCCGTCTGAGGGTTGCGGCCCATGCGCGCCTTGCGGTGCGCTTTTACGACGCGGCCGATGTTGGGAATAACGAACTTGCCCGCGCCGCCCTTGGCTTCCTTCACCGCGAGCTTAAAGAGCTCTTCAAAAAAGAGTGCTGCGGTTTTTTTCGGCGTGGCGAGTTTCTCGGCCATGTGTGACACGATCTTGCTCTTACTCATTGGCTTGGCTGCCATCTAGTCTGCTTATCCTCCTGTATTTACTTTCCACCCCGAAACGAGTGGGGCAGGCCGCGAGCGAAATACCCCTGGATTGCTGCGGAAAAACTCGGGCCGTTGGGCACTATAGCCAAGGTA
>DATMOS010000194.1:0-2384 GCA_035568155.1 Verrucomicrobiia bacterium
TTGTGGTTGGCAGCGTTTTCGCGTCGTTGCACGCGGTGGAGTGGCTGACCGGAAGGCCCACGCGCTTCAACCCGAACGGCATGACCGTAGATATTCGCAATCTGCCCAGCTGGTCGCGCTACCGGTTCCTGGCCGGCGCCAACAAATACATTCAGCAAGAATCGACTTTCTGGCGCAGAAGTTTGTGGGACAAAGCTGGCGGTGAATTGAACGCCGCGTATCGCGATTTCGGCGATTTCGACCTTTGAGTGCGATTCTTCCGTCACGCCCGTCTTTACTCCGTAGACGCTCTCATTGGCGGGTACCGCTTCCATCCCGATGCGATCAGCACGATGGACATGGAGCGTTATAACGAAAGGTGCGACAAAATCATCGAGAGGGAGTTAAAATTCATCAGGTGGGCCGGAGCGGTCAAAGCGTTTCGGCGCGTTTCCAGTTCGGTGAAAGACATTCCCAAGGTGCGCGGAATCTGGCAACGTCTGGCGTTGAAAAGTCTGTACCAGGTGGCCGGACCCGATTGGCCTCCGGTGGTCGCAGATCAGGAGAATAAGTGGGTTATCCGCGAGGGTTTCCGGCGCCTCAGAGGTCCTGCGTAATAGAGCCCCTAAGTATTTATCTCTTCGAAGATAATCCCACTCGATGGCTGCTGGGCGATGATTGGCAGGCCGTCATTCGCCGGCAATGAGCAGTCCGCTGCTTACCCTGCTCGCTATGCCGAAGCCCTTCGACGGGCATATAGGGATAATTCAACGTAACGCCATCACCAGTTGGAGCAAACTTAATCCGCGTCCGGAAATTTTTCTTTGCGGCGAAGAAAAAGGTACTGCGGAGATCGCCGCTGAATTGCAAATCGGCCATCTCCGGGACATTCACAGAAACGAATTTGGCACTCCGTTGCTTAACGACCTCATGCAACGCGCTAAAGCCGTAAGTAGTTCACGCGTGCTCGGCTACGTAAACTGCGACATTATTCTGCTGCAAGAATTTCAGCACTCCATCGCCGCTATTCAGCAGAAAATGTCACAATTTCTGGCCATCACTCATCGGTGGGAAATTGATCTTCGAAAAAGTCTTGATTTCAAAACGGATCAGCCTCTGCGGCTCGAACTTCTGCCTTCGGGTGTCCCGGGCCATCACACTGCAATCGATGCTTTCGTATTTACTCGCGACGTATATTCTGACGTGCCTGCCCTGGCTCTTGGCCGCGCGTGGTTTGATCAATGGCTGATTAAAGACGCGCTACTTCACGGCACTCCGGTGGTTGACATCACGAAGGTGGCTCGCGCCATCCATCAAAATCATGAGTACGGTCACATCGCTGGAGGACAGCGCGGCGCTTACGGCGGCGAGGAAGCGCAGCGCAACCTCGATATCTACGGCGGCGTGCCGCATGCCTTCACGTTATTGAATGCCACACATGAGCTTCGCGAAGACCGCTCAATCCGGCCCATTTATTACCGCCCCCAGAAATACCGCGTTCAACAGTGGCTATGGCGAACTTTGGTGCAGCGCACTGCGCCGTGGCGAAAACGATTGGGATGGCAACGCTCGAAGAAAAAAAAATAAGTACTCGAAAGGTGAAGCACTGCAGCTCGCGTGACCGCCGGAGGTCTTGTCACTTCTCGCCAGCGGGGGCGCACACTCGCGCATGGGCGATATCGTTTCGCCTGGAGGAAGTGTGTACACTTGTTTGAGTTGAAGCGACCGGCGTGGGCCGTTGGCCGCGCTGAAATTGACACTGGTAAGGTAAATTCCTTGGCGAAGCCGCCCATCAGCGCTGTACCCAAAAACGTTCCGGCCATCAGCGTTTTGATTGATACTTACAATCACGAACGTTTCATTGAAAAGGCCATCCACAGTGTTCTGGAGCAAGACTTTCCCGTCGCGGATAGAGAAATTATTGTGGTGGACGACGGTTCAACCGACCGCACTGCGCAAATTGTGCAGCGATTCGAGCGGAGGCTCCGGTATATCCGCAAGGAAAATGGTGGCCAGGCATCGGCATTCAACATTGGCATCCCCGAATGCCGGGGCGAGATCATCGCCTTCTTGGATGGCGACGATAGGCGGAAGCTGACCAATTTCGGCTGATGCTCGATCGCGGCGCACCGTGGCAAACGGTCCGCGCGGAGAATAAGTTATTTAAAATGCTTCATGGTGACGCCTCGAGATCGCAAACTGTATTTCGCGCGTTAAGCATGATTCCGGCGTTGTATTGCCGCCACGTTGGTTTTACGCGGGCTGGCAATGGGTGGGTAAACAATCTTGGTATCGAAAAATGCGCCAAGAAGCTTTGCCGGTACCTCGCATTGCGGCGGCAACAACTTCCGAGGAGTCCAAGATTTGAGTTTGCACGCCGATTACGATAGCTGGCATCACCAGCA
>DATMOS010000195.1:0-5304 GCA_035568155.1 Verrucomicrobiia bacterium
AAAAAATGGCGGAGAGGGTGGGATTCGAACCCACGGTAGGATTTCTCCTACACTCGCTTTCGAGGCGAGCTCTTTCAACCGCTCAGACACCTCTCCGCGGCGATGACGATTCATCGTAGCAGAGCCCTTCCACTCACAGCAATTCGTTCTACAAATTGTGAAGGTTTACCTGGCGTCAGGACCATTACTGACGTGCTTGCTGGCGCCGTACGGCGAAAAAAGATTGCAGTACCTCACTGCATTCCGAACCCAGAACTCCAGCTGTAACCTGCACCCGATGATTCAACTCCGGATGTGAAAGAACTTCAAAGCGGGACTGCACCGCCCCGCCACGCGGCTCCGCGGCTCCATATACCAATCGAGGCACACGTGCTTGAATCATCGCTCCCGCGCACATGCTGCATGGCTCAATCGTTGCGTACAGCGTGGTATCTGCGAGGCGGTAGTTGCCAATTATTTTTGCCGCCTCTCGTAACGCAACAATTTCCGCATGCGCAGTGGGATCACAATCGCGAATGGTGCGATTCCCGGCGCGCGCCAGTATTCTTCCTTCGTGCACCAGCACCGCGCCGATAGGCACTTCACCGCTAGCGCCCGATTCGCGCGCCTCCGCCAGTGCTTCCCGCATAAATTCAATATCAGTGTTCACGTTTGTCGAGAATAACATGGACGCCCGCGTCGCCTTGACAATTGCGAGCCGGCGAAACACACTACCGCTCGCGTCACGCTCACGTTATTTATCCCAAGGAATAAATCAGAAATCGTTCGTTCGGCAGCGCTTCAAAGAACGATATACTTTTGCCTGCCTTTTAAAATTTTTTGCGAAAGCGCAGAAACGCGAAGCAGACCAACCTAAAAAATGGAAATTCGACGAGATCCCATAACCCAAAGCTGGGTAGTCCAGGGCCAGAAAGAATCGCTCGAGGACTTGCCCCAAAAATGTCCGTTCGATCGGCCTGAATCCGAAGGCAAAGCCATTTTGCTTTCGCCCGCTGAAGGTGTCGCGCAAGTGCGGGTGCTTCCTCATCCCGATCCGTTGTACCGCATCGAAGGCCAGTTGGGCCGGCTTGCCGACGGCATCTACGACAAGATGGGCCCTACTGGCGCGCATGAAGTTGTCGTCGAGACCCCGCAGCACGACCGCCGATTCTCGCAATTCAGCGATGACGAAATTGATCGCGTGCTGACCGTTTGGGCTTCCCGCATCGCCGATTTAAAAAAGGACGTGCGCTTCAAGTACATCAGCGTCTTCAAAAATCAAGGCCTGGAAGCCGGTGAAGAGTGGTCCCACGCGCACTCTCAGGTGACCGCCACCATTTTTGTTCCGCGTCGTATCAAGTACGAACTGAACGCCGCACATGAATGGTACAAGGAGCGCGAACGCTGCATTTTCTGCGACATGGTGCGTCAGGAAGAAAAGAAAGGCACCCGCATCGTTGATGTGCAAGGCGAATACTACGCGCTTTGCCCGTACGCTTCGCGCGTACCGTATGAGATTTGGCTGCTCCACCGCAAACACAACCATCTGTTCGAGCAGCCGCACACCGGCTCGAATCGCAAGAATTTTGCCGCTCTATTAGGGCGGGTGTTGCGCCGCCTGGAAAAGCTCTCCCCGGCATTTCACATGGTCGTTCACACCGCTCCAAACACGCGAAGCAAAAAAGGCGAATTGGCCGGCTACTGGAAAACGCTGTCGGAAGATTTTCACTGGCACATCGAGATACTGCCGATCGTCGAAAAGCGCAGCAAGTCTTATAGCATCAAAGAAGTCTATTTCAACGGGGTATTCCCGGAGCAGGCCGCCGAGCGTTTGCGTTTGCTGGACCCCAATTCATGATCCGTCGTTTCAGACATCCCGCTCACAACTCGCAGCGTGGCGGCATCCTGAGCAGTCTGATCAGCCTTCTTTTTCTGCTCGTTTTTTGTTTTGTTCTTTACGCCGCCCGCCGCCCTCTCCTCCGGCTCGCTGGCGAATCCTGGGTCGTCGAAGACCCTCTCCAACAGTCGGACGCGCTCCTGTTGCTCAGCGATGATAATTTCTTTGCCGACCGGGCCACTCGCGCCTCAGAGTTGTATCGCCAAAAATTGGCGCCGGTCGTGGTCGCTAGCGGACGCCGTCTGCGTCCCACCGCGGGTGTCGCCGAATTAATGGAACACGACCTCATCGAACGCGGTGTCCCCAAAGACCGCATCATCCGGTTTCCGCAGGATGCTGACGACACCCGAGAAGAGGCCCAAGCCCTGCGAGCCCTTGTCGTCGAGAAGAACTGGCACAACGTAATCGTGGTGACCTCCAACTACCATACCCGCCGCGCCCGCTACATCTTTGAACGCGTCTTTCCCGAATCTGTCGCCGTCCGCGTGGCCAGTGCACGCGATGGAGGATTTGACCCCGAACATTGGTGGGAAAACCGCAAGTCATTGAAATCGTTCATGCGGGAACTGCTCGCCATGGTAGTCGCGACCTGGGAATTGCGCAGAGATTCTGTCCATACGGCGCATTCCTCCCTCGCCTATTTGTCGCCAGCACCAATCCACCCCTAGTGCTCCAGTAGAAACAATCTAATTTGCCTGTCATTGTTGTTTACTCCACCCCAGTCGTATACTATCTACACTCTTCTGAGTCGCGGCCCTGCCCGGCCCTGCGAAGCGACTTCGAACCCCAAATTCGACGGTGAGGTGTTGTCCCCATGTGGAAAAACGAAGAACGCAAGCCTCAAGGAATTCCTGAGAGGCCTGGCACTCCTAGCACGCAAGTAAACCAACCAGGATTTGGCGCTCCCGCTACCCCGGCTTTTGCACCTCAGGCCGCTCCACTGCCTTCGCGCCCGACGCCTTCAGCTCCGCGCGGAAATGCCAGCATAGGGCAGGGAATCCGCATCAAAGGCGAAGTCACGGGCAGCGAAGACCTTTATATGGACGGTGTGGTCGACGGCAAGCTCAACCTGACCAACGGCAGTTTGACCATCGGGCCAAACGGCACCGTCAAAGCGGATGTTAACGCGCGAGAAGTCATCGTACACGGGCGCATCGAGGGCAAAGTAACCGGCCGGGACAAGGTCCAGCTCATGAGTACCTGCCATGTGACTGGCGAGGTTCAGACCGAGCGCCTGGCTATTGAAGAAGGCGCGCTGCTCCGGGGCAAGGTCGAAGCAGGCAGGCTGGCTCCCAAGACGGAAGCAAAGAGCTCTGGTTCTACCGGCAGCAGCAAATCCGCGGAAGCTTTGCCGGCCACTTCGAGTTCATCCGCGGATTAAGTCATGACCCTGCTGAATAAATTCGGCATCGGCCCGCAAAGTAACGCACCTCGGAACTCGCGACCCAGTGAGCCTTCGACTGCCGGCTCACAACCGCTCTCTGCCGCTGCTCCGACCGCAAGTGCAGGGTCTCCCGGCTCGTCCCGCGCCCCCGAACAAGCTGCCACGCGCGTATCCAATGGTCTCAAGGAATTTCTCTGGAATCTCGACGGCCTCGGCCGCGGGACTCTGCTCGATCTGGGGGCCGCCTGGCAGACCACCCTGAATTTCTTTATCGAGCGCAACTTCCGCGTCTCTACCGAAGACATTTTGCGCGGGTGGAAAAACTTCCTCGATGAAGACGAGGCCGCGTTGCGCGAGAATTCGGCCCTGCGTGAAACGCTCGACACTACTTCCGAAGGCCGCGCATCCCGTTTCCTGAAGTCCAATCTGCAATATAAGCCGGCTTCCTTCGATGCTGTGCTGCTTTGGGATGCCTTGGATTACCTGGACCCCGCCATGACCAAGCAAACCGTCGCCTGTATCACGGAGTTGCTGCGGCCTGCCGGCATCGTTCTGGCTATGTTTCATAGCAAAAAAGCCGAATCATTTCAGCGTTATCGCGTGGCCGATTCAAACACCCTGCAGGTCGTTCCGGCCAGGAGCCTCACGCCGTTTTACAAGGTGTATCAGAACCGCGAAATTCAAGACCTCTTCAGTCAATTCCGCACCACCAAATCCTTCGTAGGTCGCGACCAGCTCCGTGAGAATTTATTTATTAAATAAAATCGCAAAACGAATTAAATCCTGATACAAAGCTGTGAGTTTTGCCCTCTCTTCGCTTGCACTGATTTTTCTTCAGGAGTACAAACTCACCGTGAGCTCTAAATGCTCCGGAGGGGAACATGACTCCACCGGACTTCGAGCGAAACAAAAGCTGATCACACCGCTTTTGCGGTGCGCGTCGCCCGAAACAGCTACGCTTTACGGCGAACTTTTTGAGACGACACAGCAAAACAAAAAGGGGAGCCATCGGCTCCCCTTTTTGCATTTCGGCGTGGCTCAAAAAATTACAGGACGTAGAAATTAGAAGACGATATACCAGACACGACTGGCGGATTTACGGACAATTATTATTGCGCTTGATGGTTGTTGTGATGATGCGAAACTTGGCGGTGGTGGTGCTGCCGGCCCCTCGAATGCCGGTGATGATGCCGGTCGTGCGATGAAGCGCGATTCGTCGTTTGTGGCTCCGCAGGGCGCGCTGTCGTCAGGACAGGGGTAATTGCCAACACGAGCAGTGCTAAGAAAAGTTTCATAATAAAATCCTCACTGGAGTAAATGCTGGGTAGCACTATTCAACCACAGAGTGACCAGAAAGTCTTCAAATATTCGACAAACTCCGCCAAAAGCGACATATCTTCCTTGAAACACGCCTTTTACATTTGCTGGCGTTCGCACTCCCGATATCAGTCAGATGGATGTGCGCAAATCGCTGCCCACAGACAGACAGTTTACTTCCAGGGTTTACTGACTTCCGGAGCTACTTGCTCCAGTATTAAGTGCCATACTTCCGGATCATGTAGCGAGTAGCGTTTTGATCGTGCTCCGTGATCTGCGTCGGGAAAAGCGCCGGATGCTTCTTCATCCTTCCCATCCGTTAACAGGATGCTTCGATCGCAAGCGGCGAACAGTTCCTTACTTTCCTCCGCCTTGGCAATTCCCATAATCGTCGGATGATGACGCAGCGCTCTGTCATAAAGTTTGCTCAAGCTCTGGATGCAGCGCTTGAGACTAGCGCCAATCGCCAGCGACCACATCACCCCGTGGTGGCGTAACTCATATTTTTTTTTCCGGCCAGCCTCAACAAAGCGCTGAATATCTTTTTCAGACGCTCCCGCAAAAAAGAACAGCTCGTCGAAATCCCGCTGCCGCACCAATTCCGCTTCACGCTGCGGCAATCCCGTATTTTGCGCCAGCTCCCGAGGCGAAAGGGAACTCAACGCCACCACCGGCACATTCGTCTCTTCCGAAAGCTCTTCCAAAGCATTCGCCGCTGCCGGCAACG
>DATMOS010000196.1:0-7928 GCA_035568155.1 Verrucomicrobiia bacterium
TCATAGCTTGCTGCTTCAACCAGCTGACGAATTTCGTAGCCAAGGGGCATTATCTTTGGAACGCGCCTGCGCCCATTGTGGTTCGTGGGCCATCGGGCGGCGGAGTTCACGGCGGGCCATTCCATTCCGCGAATCCGGAAATGTATTTCGTGCATACACCGGGGCTGAAGGTTATCTACCCGTCGACACCCTACGACGCCAAAGGCCTTTTGAAAGCCGCTATACGCGACAATAATCCGGTGCTGTTTTTTGAGCACAAATATTTGTATCGCCGCATCAAGGAAGAACTGCCAGCCGGGGATTACACCGTGCCCATTGGCAAAGCCATTGTGCGACGCCAGGGCAAGCATCTGACCATTATTTCCTACGCGGCCATGATGCATACTTCCCTGGAAGCTGCGGACGCTTTAGCCAAAGAAGGCATCGAAGCTGAGGTGATTGACTTACGCACGCTTTTGCCGCTGGATGAAGAAACCATCCTGCAATCGGTGAAGAAAACCAACCGCTGCCTGGTGGTTCACGAAGACACCAAAACCGGCGGGATCGCCGGTGAAATTGCGGCCATACTTTGTGAAAAGGCTTTCGGCGATCTGGACGGGCCGCTGCTGCGAGTGACCGCGCTTGATACTCCGGTACCGTATTCGCCGCCATTGGAAGAATATTTTCTTCCGAATGCCAAGAAAGTTTTCGATGTTGCGAAAGAGCTGGCGCGATATTAACGCGCAAGAAAAGACTCGGTGAGAAAAGAATTGATGGGCGCAGTAGCGCGCGTCCAGGATGCAACTGGTTTCCAGAGGAGATCGACATGGCCGTAGACATCGTAATGCCGCAGATGGGCGAAAGCATATTTGAAGGCACCATTACCAAGTGGCTCAAGAAGCCCGGCGATAAGGTGGAGCGCGATGAGCCCTTGTTTGAAATCTCCACCGACAAGGTGGACGCGGAAATTCCGTCCCCGTCGGCTGGTGTGCTGAAAGAGATCAAGGTTGCAGAAGGCAAGACCGTACCCATCCAGACAGTTGTGGGAGTCATTGATGCCGCGGGCGATGCGAGCGCGGCGAAGCCTGCACAACCTACCGCTAGTCCGAAAAGCGAAGCACCGCCAGCCAAGGCGGCGCAGGCGACTCCTTCCCGCACCGCCGCACCACCGCAGGCCCCGGCGAATGGCAAAGGTGTGCCAGCGGCACAGCCACAGATACGACCTCAGCCCGCAGCGGCGGCGGCATCTGCAGACGCAACCGGCGCGTCCGCCACCGGAGCAGCTCCCACGACCGGCGCGAGAGATGGCGGCGGCCGCATTCACAGTTCGCCGCTGGTTCGGCGCATGGCCAAGGAACATGGCATCGACTTGAACGGCGTTACCGGAACCGGCGCGGGTGGGCGCATCAGCAAGCAAGACATCGAAGCGCTCATAGCCGGCGGCGGACAGCAACGCGGCGCGACGGAGTATCGGGCAGACCAGAGCGGCGAGGTCGAAGAAGAGCTCGAGGAAGCATTCAACTCCTCCGCCCCCGCGCCAACGCGACAGGCTCCTCAGATGCCGCCGCCACCGCCCCGGCAAGCTCCACCACAGCTTTCTTCGCAAGGCGGTACGCAAGCCGCTGGTCAACACGGCGGCCAGGTGCACGCCACATTCGAATCGGCGGTGCCTCGCGAAAAAATTTATTTCGGCGATTACGAAGTGCAACCCATGAGCGTGATGCGCCAGCGCATTGGCGAGCACATGGTGGCTTCCAAACGAGTGTCGGCTCACGTGTACTCCGTGGACGAAATCGACATGACCAAAGTGGCCACTCTGCGCGCCAAATCGAAAGACGAGTTCGAGAAGCGCAACGGCACCAAGCTGACCTTCATGCCCTTTTTCGTGAAGGCCGCGGTGGCGGGCCTGCGCGCTTATCCCACGCTGAACTCTTCACTCGACGGCACCAACATCGTGATGCACAAGGAAATCAATATCGGCATCGCCGTGGCCCTCGACTGGGGCTTGCTCGTACCGGTGGTGAAGCACGCCGACGAAAAAAATATCCTGGGAATCCAGCGCACCATGAATGATCTGGCGGAGCGCGCCCGTTCCAAGAAACTCAAGCCGGAAGAAGTGCAGGAAAGCACTTTCTCGATTACCAATCCCGGCGTATTCGGCGGCTTATTCGGCTTGCCGGTAATCAGCCAGCCTAATGTAGGGATTCTCGGGTTGGGCGCGATTGAAAAGCGGCCGGTGGTAATTAATGACTCGATCGCGATCCGCTCCATGTGCTACGTCACATTGTCCTACGATCATCGCGTGGTAGATGGTGCCATCGCCCACCAGTTTTTGCATAAGGTTAAAGAGGCGCTCGAGAACTGGGCAGAACCGTTGCTGTAAAGCCGGGAGCTACTCTCACCAGCACATCTCTTTTAGCACGGAGTTATGGTTGGCGGTTCTTCGTCTGCTGATTACCGCACCGTGAGCGTAGTTGAACGGAGTGGTGCACCGTTCCCCCAGTGGCCGTGACCGTCAAGTTGTAAGTTTTTCGGTTATCAGCGGCGCACATCAGCGTTGTTGCTGGCTATCAGGGAAATATCCAAACGTTTATATTTCTTCAACTTGCGGTATAAAGTGGTTTTTCCTATTCCCAGCATTCGCGCGGTAAGGACTTTATCTTTGATTTGGCTCAGAGTGTGTAGAATTGCGCGACGTTCCAATTCCACGAGCGGCAGTATTTCATGTAGAGATGGCATCGCGTTGCTTCTAAACTTGACCAAAGTGCTTGGCAAGTCACTGATTTTTACTATGGAGCCAGAGCCAAGGGTGATCGCCCGTTCAATACAATTCTCTAGCTCCCGAACATTTCCCGGCCAATCGTAAGCGATCATCGCGGCCATGGCTTCTTCGGAAATTGTCGGTGGGGACCCACGTGTCCCAGCGAACTTCTCCATGAAAGAGGTCACTAACAAGGGAATATCGCTTTTGCGCTCACGCAACGGCGGCAACTTCACTTGCACGACGTTCAACCGAAAATAGAGGTCCTGGCGGAATGTGCCGGTACGAACCTCGTTTTCCAAATTGCGGTTAGTCGCGGCGATGATACGCACATTAATCGGCCTTCTCTCCGTGGAGCCCACCGGCCTAACTTCGCGCTCCTGCAACGCTCTGAGGAGCTTGGACTGGAGGGTTATGGGCATGTCGCCTATCTCATCTAGAAACACCGTTCCGCCATTGGCCGATTCGAGTAAACCACGCTTCGATTGCGCAGCGTCGGTAAATGCGCCCTTTGCGTAGCCGAACAGTTCCGTTTCGATCAGGGTGGAGACTAGAGACGAACAATCCACCGGCGCGAACACAGCCTTCTTGCGTGGCCCGAAGAAATGGATGCTGCGGGCTATCATCTCTTTTCCGGTGCCGGTTTCGCCGAGAATCAGAACTGGACAATCATGTTGGCTTACTTTGTGGGTAAGCTTGTAAACAGATTGCATCGAGGGCGAAAGACCAATGAGGCCGCCAAAACCTGATTGAGTTCGCACTTGTTCGCGCAAGACCTTGTTTTCATTCTGGAGATCGACGCGGAGGGCGGCCCGTTCTATCGTCGAGAGAAGTTCGGCGATTCGAAAGGGCTTGGAGAGATAGTCAACCGCTCGCAGCCGGTTCTCGCTAATGGCGGAATCAATGCTCTCGTATCCGCTCAAAGCAATTACGGCGACTTCGCTGTGGATACTGTGAACCTGGTCGATGAGGTCAGGACCGCTGGAGTCGCCGAGCTTTAGGTCTGTGATGAGGATGTCTATGTTTAAATTTTCTAATATATCCATCGCTTCTTGGGCAGTTGCAACAGTCGCGACCTTCATGCCACTTTGAGCTGCCACTTCCGCGCACAATTCCCTGATGATTTGTTCGTCATGCGCGACCAGCAGACTCATCCTTGAGGTTATTTCGGGAACAGCCGCTACCGCTGCTATCGCCATGGACCCACAGGCTTTCCGGGCGCGTTCTAATCATTGCACGCCATTGGCCTATTAATGATGACGATATGCAGATAGCTACTAAATGGTTATCAAGATTTAAAATCTCGCTGAAATCGGGCCAAAGTGGGGCGCCACTGCCGGTTTAAAGCGGCTTTTTGACGTGAGGTGGATCGCATAGCGGAGCAGCCACTATACGAGACGAGTCCCAATATGGCTCGCATGGGCCATTTTGGACCGCGCCAGCCTGGGGCGCTTCTATATAATTATATATTCATATATATACTTATGTTATATATAAATATATTACCAAGTTAAATAACAGGACGTGATACCATGAGGACCGAATCAGTACGAGCGAGTCCTGAAGATGAGTTTCCGACTGCTTCAAATTCGCAGGCCCCTGCAGCCCTCGTTTATACCCTGCCCGATATCTAATTCCGAGTTACTGCGGTTAGGAATGGCGGCGAAATACATGTGTTCACAGATAACAAATTTGAGCGATTCGCAACGTTTAAAACATACGGTTCAGCTCGAGGACGTGCGGAGAGAGTGGGAGAGGCGATTCCCAGATCTTCCGTTGAGTGCCACTTTTCATCGACATGAGGATTAAAGTCATGCACCGTGATTTCTTTAGGCGATCGTGGTAGTTAATTAATTAAACTTCTTATTGCTGATAGCCTGGAACCTCATGTTTGATCTCCATTGGAAATAACCATCACCGTGGTGCTGTTTTGATTCCTCTTAAAGATCTAATGCCCATTTAGGCACTGTAGAAGGTCGGGTCCTTTAAGAAGTAGCCGCATTTTCAGTAGCTCTCATTGGCTACCGAATGCATTTGGCCAGCCTCGTAGTGAGCGTCTGGCATGCAGATCGGAGCGAGTCATGGACCGCAAGATAATTTGGCAGCGATGCCGGGTGGTGCGCAATTTTCAGGGATTTCCTGGCGCGCTCCAGCAGCAGCTCCGGCACCCGGGTACGCCGGCGAAAAATTTGTTCCAGCAAACGCAGCAGAGAGTCGTAATCGTCTTCATGCCACTCCGAGGGAATATCGCGGCTGATGTCGTCCAGTACCCGCTCGGTAATGCGTTGTTCCAGGCGCTCCAGCCAGGACCCAAAGGACTGCATCCCAGTGATGCTTTCATAGACCCGGTTGCGCGCGTACAAACCGCGCAGGGGAGCGTCAGGAAATCTCATTCCCCGGCATTGAAACAGAATCCCTGGTCGATCATCAAAGTGCGGTAGCCGCCGAAAGCACCGCTGGGAGCGACGGCCTCAACGTCAGCACCCATGCCACCCGTAGGGCTCAAATCCGCCAGGAACAGTGTCTGGCGGCCATTGGTGTTGCAGGTCCACTTGTCAAATATCAGCATGCCCGCGAAGTCGTGCAGATTTTCCACCTGCTGCAATTGCTGGTCGGGAAGAAAATCATGCAACGTCAATCTCCGGGGGTCGCCCGGATACCGGGAACCAAATTGCGGTCCGGCATGGCAAGGAAATCTATGCCGCGGATGTTCCATGACCAGATCCGGCGTAAGGCGAATGAGTTCCTCGGAGACGTCTATAATGGCCACCGGCGCGGTCGGCAAGCCCAACCGCGAAGCCAACCTTGTGCCTAGCATTCGTTAACCAAAATTCGCCGGTGCTGGGGGTTATTTTGGAACTTGACCACGTGATAGTGCCCATCCGCGCAGCGCATCAAGTGCGATTGCGCGCCACCGCGCATCCGCCGTATCTGCTCGAGCGCTCTGGGCATGGAGGTTAATGCTAACGGTAGTTAATCGACTAGGCAAGATGCACGGGCCTGCCTAGCCGATTAGGCGTTGCCTGCAAGAGGAATATTTCCCAAATCGATGAGGCGATATTGTCGATGTGGTCCGCGCTGGGGACAAATAAAGGAAGAACGCGCCGCGTTACTAACCCAAAAAAGGAAGGCCCGGACATAGCGGGCCTCCTTCCTGGAACAATGCCGCGGAAGACCGACGAAGCTAGCGTTTCTTTTTCTTGCCGCGCGCAGCTTTCTTGGCCGGTTTTTTCGCAGCCTTCCCTCGCGCGCTGCCCGATTTTTTCTTCGCCGATTTCTTGGAAGAGCTCTTGCTCTTGCCCACCGAAGCTTTCTTGGCCGGTCCCTTCTTACCGCCCGCGCTTTTCCCGGTGGAAGCACCGCCGCCGTATCTGCCCGATCCTGCAGAGGAACCGGATGAACCGGCCGAGCCACGTTTTGGCCCGCTGGGCGCGCGCTTGGGCACTTCGGACTCGTCTTCTGTGTCATCCTCCGCGACAATCTCGTCTATTTCGACTCCGGCGACTTCCTCCACGTCCCCGGCTTCTTCCTCTTCCAGAGGCGCCAGTTCATTGTCTTCTTCGAAATTGTCTTTATCGAAATCCATCGCATCCTCCAGAGAGCGAATACGGAATTGGGCCTGTCCAGTCCTGGTCCGCGGCCCCCTGCTTGGCCTCGTGCTGGAAGGACAATTTGTCCGTCAGCCGTTGTTATCGTACTCGGGATGCGTTGTCAAGCACTCTGCGTTTCAGAAATAAAATTGACACAAAAAATCCGGATGCGTGCCGATCTACCCTTGTGGCAACATGGCGGCGAGCCGAATCCCGGCGGCCTGCTATAGAGGAATTAATGAACGCTAAAACCACCTATTCCACTCCCATGCTGCACGCCATGGACATCGATAGGTCACTCGCTTTTTATGAACTGCTTGGTTTTGTGACCGTAGATACCGACGGTGGGAAGCCTCTGGGTTGGGCCCGCGCGCACTGTGAAGGTGGTGCGCTGATGTTCTTGCGGGCAGCACACCCCGTGGATCCCGCAGTTCAAGGCGTTATGTTGTATATGTATTCTTCCGATTTGCTGGCCCTACACGCTGAATTGCAGAGGAGCGGCGTCGCCGCGCCGCCTATCAGCTACCCGGGCTACATGCCCAGCGGCGAGATGCAACTGCGAGACCCGGATGGCTATTCCGTCATCGTCGCACACTGGGAACCAAACGAACAGGAAGCCTGGGAGCAGCGGATAAAGGCGCAGCCCCAGCGGCGCGAAACTGCGAAATGAGTACCGTACTCTGATCCGTTGAACGAGGAATTTAATTTCGGGTCGCGGAAGCCGAACGAGCCTGCGCTACTGCTGCCGGGCGAGCAAGTTTTTTCCTGGATTTTACGCGCGCGTGCGCCGCAGTTCTTTCCGTCGTGCTGTCCAGGGTGTAAATACGCAGAACCATTCCCCGGCTCACCCTCTTGGACTTGAGGCGATTCCACTTGAGCAAATCTTCGCTTTCCACGCTGAAGCGATCGGCAATCCCCAGGAAAGTGTCACCCTTGCGCACCCGGTAGCTGACCATGCGGCGTTTGTTTTCCGCTGCCGGCTGAATCGCGGGAATAATTAATTTTTCTCCGGCATTCAGCGCTGTCGTGGATTCCAGATTGTTGGCATCGGCGATGGCCTTGGGGGTAACACGATATTTTTTAGCGATGGCCGTCAGGGTTTCGCCGGCAGCGACGCGGTGGCGCCTCCAGCTGACCCACTTGTCCGGTGGGATATCCGCAATTTCCGCGGAGAATCTTGGCGCGCTGCCCAGCGGCAAATGCAGTTCAAAGGCTGGATCATCGGGGGTGGCCAGGCGCAACAGCGAAGGATTCAAAGTGCGCAGCGTCTCGACGTCCACATCGATCGTTTCCGCCACCAGACGCAAATCAATGGCCCGGCCCGGCTTGACCATGTCGGTGGGCACCGGTGATTCCGGCTCAGCCTGAATGCCGTAATGCGGGGCGTCCTTGGCGATCAGCGTGAGTGCCAGAATAATGGGCACGTAATTTTTCGTTTCGCGCGGCAACACGTTGCGGCGGTACAACTCCCAGAAATCCGCGTAGCCGGTGCGCTCAATGGCCTTCTGTACATTGCCTGGCCCACAGTTGTATGCCGCCATGGCTAAATACCAATCGCCAAATAGTTTGTACAGATCGCGCAAATGTTGCGCCGCGGC
>DATMOS010000197.1:0-5142 GCA_035568155.1 Verrucomicrobiia bacterium
TGACGTCCACTTCGGTTACTGCCCCTGCCTTGAACTCCGCTCCGAATTTCTGTGCCTGTTTGCGCATGTTTTCGATGAGCTCCGGCCCCATGATGCCGTCGGGGAAGCCGGGGAAGTTCTCGACATGGGTGGTGAGGGAGAGCTGGCCGCCGGGCTCGTGCCCATCCAAAACCAGCGGTTTGAGATTCGCGCGCGCGGCGTAAATCGCGGCAGTAAGACCGGCGCACCCGCTGCCGATGATGAGGACACTATACATTTGATCTTTCTCCATTCATTAGATTCAGCGCTGCACCCGCCGGATACAATGGAGCCGTATTGTAGCATTCCCGCCGTCGCGATTCGGAATACAGGGCCTCCAAATTGGAGACCGTTTTGGCGCGAGCGGCGTTGACCTGGACGAATTGCGCTCGCTATAGTCCAATGAAAGTTCAGGTTAGATAAGGAGAAAGTGACGATGGATCCGCGCTTCCCCATTGGAAAATTTGAAATGCCGGCGCAAGTGACTCCGGCACGGCGTCAACAGGCGATTGAGGAGATTGCGGCAACGCCCGCCAAGTTGCGTGCGGCGGTGAAAGGGCTGAACGACGCACAGCTCGACACCCCTTATCGCGAAGGTGGGTGGACGGTACGCCAGGTGGTGCACCATGTTCCGGACAGCCACCTCAATGCTTACGTGCGATTGAAGCTTGCGCTGACTGAAGAAAAACCGACGATCAAGCCTTACGACGAAGCAGCCTGGGCCGAGCTGGCGGATTCGAAATCGACGCCCATTGAGGTTTCGCAAAGGCTGCTCGACTCGGTGCACACGCGATGGGACAAGCTGTGGCGTTCGTTGAAGCCTGAGCACTTCGCGAGGGTGCTCATCCATCCGGACCATGGCGAGCGAACAGTGGACTGGTTGCTCTTTGTCTACGAATGGCATGGCAGACACCACACCGCGCATATCGCGGAGCTACGCAAACAGAGAGGTTGGTAGCCCGAGGTCTTTGAAATGGGAGAGAGCCCACGATATTCTCCGCGGCTGTGAGTCGCCAGGTGGCGCCAGGTGGCGCGGTGCGCTCACCGTCGTGTAGGATGAGGCGGTGCAAAAGGAGACCGCATGAGCAGACCGGCTGGAACCTACGCCATTTTCGAGACCTCGCAGGGCAATATTGTAGTGCGCCTGCTGGAAGCAGAAGCGCCAAAGACTGTCGCGAATTTTGTGGGGCTCGCTGAGGGCACGAAGGAATTCACCAACGAGAAAACCGGGCAGAAGGAGAAGAAGCCATTCTATGACGGTTTGATTTTCCACCGGGTGATTCCGCAATTCATGATTCAGGGCGGCTGCCCGCAGGGATCGGGAATGGGCGGGCCGGGCTACAAGTTCGCCGATGAGTTTCATCCTTCGCTCAAGCATTCGAAATCCGGAAAGCTCTCGATGGCCAATTCTGGGCCGGGAACCAATGGCAGCCAGTTTTTCATTACCGTTGCGGCGACGCCCTGGCTAGACAACCGGCACACAATTTTTGGTGAAGTGGTGGAAGGCCAGGATATAGCCGACAAGATTTCCAACGTGCCGCGCGATTCGAATGACCGCCCGAAAACACCCGTCGCGCTTCAAAAAGTCCGTATCGAGCGCGTCAAGTAAACACCGAGCAAGCCCATGCTCACGCCGGAGCGGCTCCTGCGGTTGATGATCGAATTAATCTTCATCATGCTTGGCGGCTTAATTGCGTGGCTCGCTTTGGTGCGGCACATTGCGGTCGACCGACACGGCGTGAGTTGGCTCATTCTCAGCGTGGCACTGATTCTGTGGGGGCTTCGAGCGTTATACAAACCCGGACAATGGTGGCTGCGCTGGGAAAATTGGACGCGCGGTCTTTCTCTTTCGCTTCTAGGAATTCTGATGCTGGCGATTTCGCGCGTGCCCTTCTTGTGGGTCGCGCCAATGCTGGCGGCCGCGGGTGGATTGCTCGCGCTGCGCGGCCTCATTGGTTGCGCGCTGGCGCTCCGGCCACGCTAGTCCGTGGATCACGCAAACTGATTACTCTCATTGTTCTCTCGCTGCGCCGTTTGGTTCAGCTATAATCCGCGCCATAGACGGTTCTTCCCGAGCCCGGGAATCCGCCCGGGCCATCATGGACACTCATCGAAAGAATAAAGGAGAAGTCCGGTGCTCAAAGAATTCAAAGAATTTGCGATGCGGGGCAATGTGATGGATTTGGCGGTCGGCGTGATCATCGGGGCGGCTTTTGGAAAGATCGTCTCGTCGCTTGTGGAGGACCTGCTGATGCCGCCGCTGGGGCAATTGCTTGGCAAAGTCGATTTCTCGGGCCTTTTCATCAGCTTGGACGGCAAGAGTTACGACACGCTGACCACAGCAAAAGCAGCGCACGCGGCCACATTGAACTATGGGATTTTCCTGAACACAGTTGTCAATTTCCTGATCGTCGCATTTTGTGTATTTCTCGTGGTCAAGCAGATTAATCGTTTCGCTGCAAAACCGGCACCCGCCCCTGCACCCACCACCAAAGATTGCCCGCAGTGCGCTATGGCTATTCCCCTCGCGGCAAAACGCTGCGGTCATTGCACGTCGCAGCTGAGTTGAAAGAATAGACCGTAATCAGGAATCAGCCCGAAGTCTCTAGCAAGGAATATTGCCGGCAGAAATAAGAACCGCCGCATATTCAAGCAAGGGCCTACAACTGAAAACGGATTTCTTCAGGCCTTCGGAGTTTTTTTCTTCTGGTTGGCTTCGAGATGGGCGCGCAATCGATTGACCACGATGTCTTCGTGTCCTTCCTCCATCTCTTTTTTCAGCTCTTCCAGCGCGAAATGAACGACGTCGTGATGATGCATTTCCGCCGGGGCGACGGCATCGCTGAAACGTAGCCACAGCCGATGAAGAAGATTGACCTCGTTGGCCGTCAGGTTTGGCGCGTGGGGTCCGAGGACTTTATAAACCTTGTCCCCGTTGGGCATATGAATTTCCAGGTTGAATTGCGGGCGCTGGTCGCCGAGCTTTTCCCAGGCGTCGCCGATCAGACGGGCCTGCTCCTCTGTGGTTTCTTTCGTGGAATGCCCCAGAACGATCGTGCTGGACTGCAGTGACGTTGCTGCGCGCAGGATACCATCCCAGAGATTGTTCGAGGCGACCACGGCGAGGCGAATGGATTTGCCGCGTTTCTCCGCAAGAGCGAGTGCCTGCGAAAAAAGCTGCTGCTCGATGCTGCCAAAGAGTTGTTCGGCTTCGAGTTCAAATTCGCCGGAGGCCGAGCGGCGCAGCAACCGCACATGAAGCACGACGACATCGCGGCGTCCAGGCTTGACGCGATCAAGCACATTGCCCAGGTGATAGAGGGCGTGAACGTTGCTGACGGGCACGAGAATGTTGCCCGGCCGCGCACCAACAGCTTCCGGAGTCAGCTCGCCTTCCATCTCGAGGTGGAACTGGTCCATCTCAACGTGTTTAGTGTTGCCGCGGCTGTGATGCGTAAATCTTTCCGAGATCGTGAAAACGACGAACAGCACGACGGAGAAGGTAACGCCGGCGATGGTCGCGTCCTTCTTGGTGAAGAGGTTTACCACCGCAATTCCGAGCAGGGTCAGGGTAATCAGACCGAGTCCGAGCGGAATTTCCACGCCGAAAATCGTGAAGTTCAGCGGGACGCGGTATTCGCGATCGCCAGGATGGGTGTAACGCAAGATGAGGACAGCGAGGCCCTTCATGGCAAAGCTCCAAATCACTCCGAATGCGTAGAGGTTTGCGAGAAAGGTTACATCGCCACGGCTGATGATGATGGTGATGATCTGCAAACCCGCGATAATGTTGATGATTCGATAGGAAGTGCCAAATCGCCGGTGCGGCTGACGGAACCAGTCCGCTAGCACGCCGTCTTCGGAAACACGATTGAGCACGCCGTTCGATCCTACGATCGCGGTATTTACAGCGCCTGCCAGAATCAACGTGCCCACAACCACAACGAAGCCATGGAAGACAAGCCGCAGCAGGAAAGGGCCCTCCAGGTTCATCGCCAGTCCGCCGATGAGATTTTCCAGATAGTTCTGGCGAATGCTGTCCGGAATAATCATTACCGCGAAAAACGAAACCAACGAGGTGAACACCAAGCTGTAGATAAAGATTACCAATCCTGCTTTTTTGAGATTTGGAAGCTTGGGATGCTCGATTTCGCGGTAGACCTGTGCCAGCGATTCCTCGCCGCTCATGGCCAGCACGGAATGCCCGAGCCCCACGAACACCGCCACAACGGTAATGAGGTGCGGGATGTTCACCCCGTAAAGCCAGCCCAGCGAGTGTTTGTCGAGGATGATGTTGCGGGGAATCGGAGCGGGAGGAAGATGCGCCCCGCGCGTCAGAACCGTGTAGCTGCACCAGGCGATCAAGGCGATCACCATCACGGTCGTCAGCTGCATGATCCACAGCGCCTTTTCGCTCGATTCGTGCAGCCCTTTGATGTTCTGCCACCAGAAATAAACCGTTACGGCAATTGCGAAGGTCGCCGCCACCGCATCGGGATTCAGGCTGCCCTTCAGATGCACGTACGGGAGCAGTTCGTTTAGCAGCCCAGCCAGATATTGCCCCGCCGACACACCGCTGATCGGCCCCGTCAAAACGTAGTCGAACATCAGCGCCGACACTGAGAATTTCGCCAGCGCGCCGCCCATCGCCTCCTTCACAACGCGATAAACGCCGCCGCGCACAAACATGCTGCAGCTCTCGACGTAAATCTGGGAAACCGCGTAGGAAAGCAGCATCGTCGCGAGGATGAACCAAGGAGCAGTCTTGCCGATGAAGGCTTCCGCCTCGCCGCCGGCGTAGTAGGCGGACGAAGCAAGGTCGTTCAGTACGATCGCCGCCGCTCTCCAATAGGAAATGAAGGCAAGCATCGCCGTTGTGGCGACGAGGACCTTTGTAGCGGGACGAATCGAACTTAACGCAGGCGGATCTTTTGGAATGGAAGACATTAGGAGATCGGGGTGCGCCGCCTGCTAAAAAACCTCACGATTTAACGTACATGGAATTTATAAGGAAATCATAAGGAATGTATAAAGATGACGGAAGTCACCTTTTATCAGCGTAATAGTGCGGGGAGTTACTCTCGCCTGTGGATATTGGCGGTTTGCAATGTAACGCAAAAATTG
>DATMOS010000198.1:0-5390 GCA_035568155.1 Verrucomicrobiia bacterium
GCTTTGGCCGCGGGATTGTTGTTGAGCGCCAACTGCAGCTCAGTGCCGGATGGCTCCTCGGGCGAGGCCACGGTCAGCCAGCGAAATGGGCCGTTACTGAAATCGGACTTCTTGGCAAAGCCTAGTACCTCGGTATAGAAGCGCAGGGCTTTTTCCTGATCGTCCACGTACACGCTAGTCATTTTGATTTTCATTTGGTTTCTCCTTAGTCAGGTTCGCGGTTTGCGCCGCGTCGTTTTTCTCTTTGTCTTCCTCTTTGTAGGTGTTGACTGTTCGATGCGGTCGAGATGGCGTTCGAGAGCATCGAGGTGAGCGGACCAGAACCGGCGGAAAGGAGCCAGCCAGGCATCGACTTGCTGAAGCGGTTCAGGATTCAGCCGGTAAAGACGGCGCTGTGCGTCCACCGTGGATTCCACGAAACCGGCCTCGCGCAGCACTCGCAGGTGCTTTGATACAGTCGGCTGCGGCATACGAAGCTGACGCTCGATTGCTCCCACCGACTGTTGTGAAGAGACCAGTAGGCTCAATATCGCGCGGCGGTTGGGCTCCGCAATGATTTCGAAGACGGATTCCATTCCCCACATATACTCCAATGAGCATATACGTGTCAAGGCATATTAAAAGGGCGACTTGATGGCTCGGTAGGCTGGCGCGTCGCGAATGGGTGGCTCGGAAAGTGCAAGACCCACCCTGAAAATCGAAGGTGGGGCACTCTTCGCGTTTATTTCGACGGCGAACAAGATTATAAGATTATTGTGATTTTGAAATGGCCACCACGCGAGCAGAGCCGCCGAAAAACTTTCGATGGATTCGGAATTTCAGGTTGCGGAGAAGCAGCGGGCTAGGAGTGTTGTTCTTTAACGGATTCTGACTGCCAATTTTTGGGGTGGCGGCGGCGCCACTCGGCGGTGGCCTCTTGTAGCTGAAGGGCGTAGATACGGAGGGGCGGCTTACCCAAGTTGGCCCTGGCGGTGGTCAGGTTGCGTGCGGCTTGACCGAACTCACACAGACTTACGTCGTCCATCTTGCGCAGCTGGGCGCGAAGTTCGTCAACGTCAAAAACTGCCTGGACGGCTGATTGCATTGCAGGAAGCTTAACAGCCAGAGGCAATGGCGCAAGGCGAAATTAGTTTCGCATATAAAATCCTGTGCAAAACATGTGCGGCGACGGGCGCGGAAGGGCAAGTTCCCTTCCCTGTTGTTCGCTAACTTCCGGTTGAATGATTGCGTGGAGCCAAAATGGCGCCAAATTAGAAAGAATCTGGCTTGTGAAAACGGCCTGGCCTATGGGGTTCGAGCTATATGATTTGGTATGGAAAATGAGGGGCATCGAGCGACGTGGAAGACGTTGCTGGCGTTCGGGATTATTTATTTTGTGTGGGGATCGACATTTCTGGCGATTCGCGTGGGGGTGCGAGAGGTTCCGCCACTGATTCTGGCAGCGATGCGATTTTTTGTAGCGGGGATTGTTCTTTATGGTTGGATGATTGCGCGAGGGGAACGTTCACCGAGCGGACGGGAGTGGAGGTCGGCGACTTTACTTGGGCTGGTGATCTTCGTTTTGGATTACGGGCTGCTTTTCTGGGCGGAGCAGCGGGTGCCTTCGGGTATTGCCGCAGTAATGCTGGCGTTGATTCCGGCGTTCATGGCGCTATCGGAAATTATTTTCCTGCGGACGCAGACGCTCACAGTGCGATTGGTGGTGGCGCTTTTGATCGGGATCGGCGGAGTGGTGGTGCTGATGAGCCGCTCGCTGAACCTTGGCGGTGCACCGATTGATAAGAGAGGGGCGGCGGCGCTGATCTTTGCATCGATGAGTTGGTCGGTAGCGTCAGCGCTTACGCGCAAACTGACGTTGCCGAAGTCGAAAGTCATGAGCTCGGGAGCGCAGATGCTTGCCGGGGGAGTATTGCTGGCGGTCACGGCGGCGGCACTGGGGGAATTCCGCAATTTTCATCCGTGGAGCGTGTCACGCGAGGTGTGGTTCGCGCTGCTGTACCTGATTGTGGCGGGATCGATTGTGGGATTTACTGCTTACGTGTGGCTGATTCATCACGAATCGCCGACCAAAGTGGGGACGTATGCTTATGTGAATCCGATTGTGGCCGTGCTGGTTGGTTATTTTCTTGGAGGCGAAGCGCTGAGTCTGCGCACGATTCTGGGGACGCTGTTTGTGTTGATCAGCGTGGTGGTGATAACGACCACGCGGGCGAAGAAGACGGTGGCGGAATCGTAACAGCGACATTAATTCCAGGCGTCAAGTGCCGAAGTGGTTCAAAGCGGAAGTTTCCCGAACAAAAAAAAATTCAAGACCCACCCGCCACGGCGGGGAAACCCTGAAAATCGAGGGTGGGGCACCCTGCATCCAGAAATTTCTCATCGACAAACCCTAATTGTAGTACCTTATGCCGCACTCAGAAGGAGACCCAATGGCACGCATCACGTGGGACAAATGATAATTGACCTTCGGATAGCTCCGATAAATTATGAGAGTACGACCGTTCAATTTACTTGCGAATGTGGAAACTCCGCCATGAAGCGGCCCGGTCAAACTAAAGAATTCAAACACATAGTAACTTCTGGGCGTGATCCAGACTTCCATCCAGACTTCCATCCAGACTTCCATCTTGTCTGCGACCGCGGGAAAACTTATCATGTCCGAGGTCAAGGAACTCATTTCCATATTACGGAAGACCAGCATGCGGCTCTTTTTGACGGAGCGAAGAAATTGGTTCCCAATCGAATTGTAGTGAAACAGCCCAAATAGAAGGGATTGTTTCCTTGAAGAATTTGGATCAAATTCACTCAAATTCACCTATTTTGTCTGGGGGTGTCTATTGGGGTATTTTCCTTGAACACCATGGTTGCGCCTACCTTGACCCTAACTTTATTCGCGTATCTGACGGCACTACTGCTCATCGTCTGCTTGCCATTCCGGAGAAAGAGAACTTGACTACGCGGGCGAATGAGCCGGCCGCGATAGCGTAACGGAGAGATAATTCCAGGAAAAATCCATGAGTCAGGTATTGAACTGGTTCGAACGCATGTTTGAGTTTTTGTTTCGGGTCGCAGTTTTTCCGAAATGCTGACAAGTCGAAGAAAATTCAAGACCGAGGTCAGAAGCCGAAGGCCCGGGCGAGCCAGATGCCTAGGGCTGCGTAAATCCCGGCGATCCAATCGTCGGCCATAATGCCCAAGCCGCTGGGAAGGGATTCGGCTTGGCGCGCGGGAAATGGCTTCCAGATATCGAACAGGCGAAAGAGGATGAAACCGAGCAGCAAATATTTCCAGCCAAGCGGCGACTGGTAGGTGATGAAGCCGAACGCCGGCGGGGCCCAGGAAGTTGTTGTTCTCCACCATACCGGTAAGGCTGAGCCGAGCAGGAGTGCAAGGTGTTGGCCGGATACCTCGTCGATGACCACGCGTTGAGGATCTTTTTGTTGCCAGTAGCGGCTGGCACGGCTGGCGGTCCAGACACCTAACGCGGCGACGACGACAGCGATCACACACTGAACGATGAAGAGGAAATCGAGCTGTATCCCGCTAACGACGATGATCTGGAAAATATCCAGACCCATGGCGGCTAGCACTTGGTAAACGGACAGTGCGAGAGCCACGCCAGCTAGAGAGCCGAAAGTGCCAGGAGCGACGGGAATGTAGCCGAGGCCGCATGCGGTGGCGATAAACAACGAGAGGTATGGCTTGCGTAATGATGATGATGCGATTGTCGGGGCGGTCACAGTTTTGGCTTTGGGGGCGGTCTCCATCGGCGGCCTTCAGTTGGGCGATTGATGCAATAGAGAGTAACTCAGAAAACTGGCGGCAACTGGGGGAACTAATTTTATCGGAGAGTCCGCGGAGGCCAGTTGGAGACGTGCTGTTATGCTGACAATTTCTGGGGAGAGGGCAAGACCCACCCGCCACGGCGGGTAAACCCCAAAAATCGAGGGTGGGGTAACCTGCGTGTTTCTTTGATTTGTGATGAAGTTGAAACAAATGAGCGGGAGGAATTGTGATGATAAATAATTTGAGAAATTTGGCGGGGGGAGCACTGGGAGTAATTTTGTTGGGGCGTGCGGCATGGGGGCAGCAAGTGCCGGCGGCGCTGCAAACGGCTGCCGACGAGCAATTGGTGGTGCGAGCGCACGCCAAGGGGGATCAGATTTATTCGTGCAAGGTCGACGGGGCGCAAGCTGGGTGGACGCTGAAGGCTCCGGAGGCACAACTTTTTGACAAGGATGGGAAAGCGTTTGGAAAACACTTCGCGGGGCCGTCTTGGGAAGCAAGCGACGGGAGCCGAGTGGTGGGAAAAGCGGCGGCAAATGTTGCGTCGCCAGATGCGGAGTCGATTCCGTGGCTGTTGGTGAAGGTGGTGAGCCACGCAGGTGACGGCGTGTTGGCGCGAGTTACTTCTATTCAGCGAATTAATACCAAGGGCGGCAAGGCGCCGGCGTCGGGATGTGATGCTGTGCATGCGGGGCAGGAAGTGCGCGTGCCGTATTCGGCAGATTATCTATTTTTTGCGCCGAAATAAAATAGAAATTATTTCGTTTTGGGGCTTCACTTACGGCGCGGGCGCGCGAGGCTTCAGAAGAGTGTGATAAATTCGCGGGCCGCGGGGCGGGGACAAAATGAATTACTTGAGGCGGTTGGCTTCATTGGTGGGTGGGCCATTATTTGCGGCTGTAGCGGTGTTTGGGCAGGCAGCGGCAGAAACGCCCTCAAAATATCCGGTGACCGAGGGCGATTATGTGGCGCGCGACTTCAAGTTCAAGTCGGGGGAACAACTACCAGAGCTGCGCTTGCACTACCGGACGCTGGGGAAGCTGACGCGGGATGCGCAGGGACGCGCGACGAATGCGGTGCTGATCCTGCATGGAACCGGAGGTTCGGGGCAGCAATTTTTGGCGCCGCAATTTGCTGGAGAATTGTACGGTCCGGGGCAACTTTTGGACATCGACCGCTACTTTATTATTTTGCCGGACGGAATTGGACACGGGAAATCTTCGAAGCCGAGCGATGGAATGCACGCGCACTTTCCTTCGTATGACTACGACGACATGGTGGCTGCTCAGCATGTGCTTCTTACGGAAGGGCTCAAGATACAGCACCTGCGGTTAATTTTTGGTACATCGATGGGCTGCATGCATTCGTTTGTGTGGGCCGAAACGTACCCGGACTTCGCGGATGCGTTGATGCCTATGGCGTGCCTGCCGGTGCAGATAGCGGGGCGCAATCGCGTGTGGCGGAAGATGTTGATGGATGCGATTCGCAAGGATCCGGCGTGGATGGGCGGCGAGTATAAGGAAGAGCCTGCACAAGGGCTGCGAACCGCGCAAGATAATCTCGTAATTGCAGGTAGTGCGCCGCTGGTGATGCAGAAGACGCTG
>DATMOS010000199.1:0-5267 GCA_035568155.1 Verrucomicrobiia bacterium
GCGCCGCCGCGGGGCGCGCTCTGTGACCGCAATCTCGGGATAAATCCGCCTCGTCGCGCCTGTCGGTCACACCTTCGGATATCGCCGAAGCTCTCTCACCAGATACACAACCACCACAATATTGATAACCAGCGCAACGCCCTTCGCGACCGTCGCATGATGGATAATTTCGTACACTTCCAGCGGAAGAAACGACGCCGTCGTGATGATCGTAAAATATTCTGCCCATCGTTTGTGGAGCGCCAGCCCCGTCCCTTCAGTCAGAAAAATGGCCGAATAAATAAATGTGCCCACGCTCAATTCCGCCAGCTTCCGATCGCTGACCAACGGCAATTTCGCAAGCAGCCAAAGAATGTATCGATTGTGGGGATCCACCTTAAACGCGTTGATCCAATGATCCACGATGGCCGCCACGTCCTGGTGCAGCAATCTTAGCGCGCCGATAGCGACGGCGAGCAGCGCGAAGCCCTTCAATAATTTGAAGACCGCGATCAACATCAATCCGCGCGAGTGTGATTTGTCTTTAGCCATTTCTCAGATTGAGCTCCACTAAATTGTACAAGGCCGGTCAAGGCGTGAAGAGCCGCTAGGATACACTGGTCCCTCTGCCTAACCGTGCCCCGCCTTGTTTGCTGTTGGAACGAGTGCTTGCTGGAACTACCGTTCCGGTACAACCCGTTTGCTCAGATTGTTCGCCGCTGGGTCCTGAATTTGTAATGCCACATTAAAAAACGCATTCCCAACGAAGTGATTGCCCGTTGATCCTGAGGCCTCAAGTATTCCAACGGGCGCGTCCGAAATCGAATTGCGGTCCACAAAGTTGTTGTTTCCCTGCAAATAAATGTCGGCGTCCCCTCCATTGAAGACGCTGTTGTCGTTTGCGTGGTTCCCGTTGCCCTGTAGTCGAATGTCCTCGAAGACGCTTGCAGCAAACGCGCGGTTGTTGCGAACCTCCGCGTTATTTCCGTCCACGAAGATCCCGACCTGGCTGATCCCCACGGTGTTGCCCGAGACGCGCACATTATCTGACCCTGTCACCAAAATATTCGTCGCCACCGTTAGGCAACTCGCGACAACCGTGCAAGGCGACCATACATTGTTCGTCACCGTGTTTTCGCGAATTTCGCCCGCCGCGGAAAACCCGATTTGAATGCCATTCTGCGCTGCCCCATTTGTCGGTCCTACTCCAGTCACCACGTTATCGTGTATCTTCGCTGTCGTCCCCGTTTCGTTCGCGGTGATTCCGTTCTTCTGAAAATCATGAATCGAACAATGCGCGATCTCCACGTCCGAAGTCTGCCCTCCGCCGCTCTCCACAAAAACGCCTGTCCCGCTTTGGCACGCATTTAGCGCAGTCCCCAGATTAAAGTTGCGAACCGCAGCGTGCCGCAAGTTCCCCGACGCGTTCTGAAAGTAAACTCCGATCAATCGTGGCGCGCATTCCGTAATTCCATTGTTAATCCCATCTACCGTCAGCCCCGAAATCGAAACATTTGTCGCGCCGCTCACAAGAACAGCCGCGGCAATCGCATCGCCCGTGGCCAGACTCGTCGCGTTCTGCTGAATCGAAGCAGGCACAAGGAACGCGCCACTATCCGCATCAATATCCAAAGACTTGGTGATCGAGAGTTGCTCGGCATAGACTCCATTGCAAATCACAATCTCGTCACCCGGCGAAGCGGCGTTAATCGCATCCTGGATTGACGTGAACTTCGCGGCTGGACAGATTGCGGAATTGTTGCTTACGACCAACTTGCCGGGATTTGCGCCAAACGAGTCGTACGCCGCTAGAACCAGGAACAGTGTGACCAAACTGCTGCGAAGGACGATGGAATTATGGAGTTTCACGTTTCCCCCTTGTCGTCTTTGATCGACGTCTTTGGGGCGGAGCTGGGGCCACCCAAGTTTGTAGAATGGGGCAACTTACCGGCGGACAGTCTCACCATGCGGTGAGAGACAGCTTAGGACAGCACCCCAAGAGGAACACAGCCCTCTAACCCCAATTCTACACCCAGAACCCGCGGCTGCTCTCATACGTCACATGGAGATAGTTATGATTAAGAATCAGCGTAGGGCGGATTTGAGGATTACTTATGTGCAGGCAGCTGTTCCCAGATGGCAGGATCTTCCGTGCCCAGCACCCAGGAACAAAATCCCTGAAGGCCGCGCTCTTTCACAAGCGCATACCGCTCCCGGAAAGTGTGCGCGTCCGTAAAAAAAATCCACTCGCGCATGTCCGCGCGATAAAAATAAAACCACGCGGCGCGATCCGTGGAGTCCCATTCAATATGACCGCCGTAGGCCTTCGCCAAATCCAGCGCATCGTCCGTACCGATGTACTCCGCCGAAGGATTCGGCTTGTCCCCGGATTTGTCCTCCGATTTGACGGGCGTGCCCGCGAACCAGTGATACCCGTAAAGCGGAATCCCCAGCGACAGTTTTTGCGCCGGCACGAATTTCAGCGCGTAGTCCAAATTGCCGGTCGTCCATGCCCATCCCGCCACCGGCCCGGGCGCCGTCCAGCGCGTGTGCTGGTCATACGTCATCAAGCAAATGAGATCGACACTTTTTGCCAGCGCTTTCAAGTCATACGCTCCCCGCCAGTTTTCATAAATCCACGCCGAAAATCCGCCCTCCCCAGGTTTGCCCGGAGCGTTCGGTACCGTTGCAATCGTAAGCTGCAAGTCTTCGCGGTGGAACGCAATGGCCGCTTCTTGCACCAGTTGGGACAGCGCATCCCTGTCCGTCCAATGCACATTTTCAAAATCAAACTGAAACCCCGTGTATCCATTTTCTTTGCAAGCGCGAATGAGCGCACCGATCATGCTCTCCGTCGCGGTAGCATTCTTCAGCAATTTGTGAAAATCCTCCTGCGCAAAATCGCCGTTCGCCACAATCGGCATCACCGGAACGTGATGCTGCTTGGCAGTTTCCAGCGCTAGTGGATTCGGCCCGCCGGAGAGAAGTCCATCCGCATCCACGCTGTACCACGCAGGAACAAGCAGATCGACCTTGTCCGCGTGCGCCAGAAACGACCGTACCGACTTCGGCTCCCTCGTCATGTAAAACAGCGCTTTAGGCTGCTGCGCAAGGCCCACGGGAGCGCTGAACAGAATTGCGGCGAGTGAAACAAAAAACGTGATTGAGCGTTTCATCATGCGCGAAGTTTATCCGGGCCGGGTGCTCCAGTGCAACGCATAGCTCATTGAGCGCCGGGAATCGCCTGGGAATTTCCGCCCATATTCCTGCGCGGCGACGCCGTGAACTTGTCCTTGATATTCTGCAGGTCGCTCAGTTCCGCGTCGATTTCATGAAAACACCTCTGGTAAACACTCTCGCGACGCTCGGCACGTGGCCAGAAATTCTGATTATCGCCACTTCTTCAGCTGTGGCCAGACTTTTTCCAGCGAACCGAACTTGGCCCCTTTGCAAATATAGACCGCGATCTCTTGCTCTAACGCATACGGATTCTCGGCGGATGTTCCAACGTATTCCACGTGCTCGAACAACTCTTCGAGACGTTCCCGCCTATCGCCCAACACGACCAAACAATTTCCTGAATAACCTCGCGGTCCCCACAGCCAATAAGTCTGGTGCCCGCTGAGCGCCGGCGGCAATCCATACCGCCGTCCGAGAAAGTCAACTGCGCCCGCCTGGCCATAGTCCTGCGCGAAGATGCCGCAATTCGACCGCTCATCCGCCGGGATGCGGTTCCAGGCCTGCGCCGTCTCGGCAACGATCTCTTCCCACCCAAACTGATCGGCATACCACTGCGGCAGAACCGCCCGCTCGTGGCTGTGCTCCATCACCGGCAGTTTCATTGGCAGATATTTCATGTAGCCAATGAACGCGTCCGGTGAAAGAATCGGCACGACCACGGGAGCAAGATGCGCGCCGCTGGCGAGCAGGACGACGACGATGGCAAGCTTCAGCCAGCCGAGGCGATTGTGGCTCGTCTTGAGACTCATAGTCTCTACGCCTTCAGCCTTCCTATCTTCGATCGCGGATTCGATGAGAACCGCTCCCGCAGCCAGCAGCATAGGATAAACCGGAGCGAGATAATAATTCTTCCCGTGGAGAACAAAGAAAACCGCGAAGCAAACCACGTAGCACCACCCGAGGGCTCGGAATGGTTTTAATCTCCGGGAAGCGAAGAACGCGATCAGCCCAGTGATCCAGATTGGAGCCGTTAGGGGATGAACCAGTAGCATCTGCTGGAAGAAATATTGCGGCAAAGGAAGGACCACGTCACGGCCATCGGCGCGAATGTTGTGCATCAACTCGACGAACGGCCAATGATTGTGAATGTTCCAGAGCAGGTTAGGCAGGAAAATCAGGAAGGCTGCAAAGCCGCCGAGCCACATCCACGGACTGAGAAAGACGCGGCGTTGCGCGGTCAGCAAAAGCCCGATGACCATCCCGAAGCCAAACAGAGCGATCGAATATTTTTCCTGCAAACCAATTCCGGCTACAACACCGAACCACAGCCAATAGCGAGGATCGTTCCGCTTGATGGCCAGAATGGCGAAGTAAGCGCAGCCCATCCACAGATTAGGTTCGAGGCAGTTTGTACCAAGCAGGCTTCCGTTCGAGAGGTATTGTGGTGCAATAAGAACAGCGATGGCGCTCAGCAACAGCGCAAAGCGTCGTCCACCGAATTCGCGAGCCAGGACGGCCGTTTGCACCACCAGAAGGGAAGAAGCCATCGCCGGAATGAAGCGAATGCTGCGCAGCGAGTCTCCCAGGATGGCGCGGCAGACGTGAATCAGGAAAGGAATGAGCGGCGGCTGGTCCACATAGCCCCAGGCCAGGTGATCGCCACAATCCATGTAGTTGAACTCATCCCGGAAATAGCCATATCGGTTGTTGAAATAGCAATGAAGTATGAATTTTCCCAGCGCAATGGCGACAACGAGCAGCATGCCATTCGCTAAGAAAGATTCCTTTTTCAACCCGGGCGCCGGAGCTTGCAGGGAAGTGGCCGTCATTTACGTTTTTGAAAGAGTGAACGCGATGACGTAATCGCCCTGCTTGGTTCCCATCTTCCCGTGACCGCCCGCCGCAATCACCAAATACTGTTTTCCGCCGATGCTATACGTCATGGGCGTAGCCTGCCCGCCAGCCGGAAGCTGATACTTCCAGATTTCCTTGCCGCTCTCCGAATCGAATGCTCGCAGAAATCCGTCCATCGCCGCCGCCGTAAAAACAATTCCGCCCGCCGTGACCATCGGCCCGCCCAAAGTAATCGTCCCGGTATTCATGCCCGG